>CALDGQ010000109.1 GCA_937941765.1 uncultured Saprospiraceae bacterium | reverse complement strand
TGTTAGTGTAGGCGTACCACCATTAGCATTGTCATCGATTGTCCAAGTATAGGTCACGTCACAAGTACCTGTATTGTTACAAGCATCGGTGTAAGAGAAAGTTCTAGTTAGTTCGTATTCACAACCATTGTTAGAAATGCCATCACCATCATCCCAAGAATTAGTAGAAGTAGAATTATCACAATTATCTTGAACCTGCACGGAGGTAGCAACTTCGTCTGGAATACCATCAGATCCGATGATAATTGGATTGCAACCTAATTCAATAACGCCACCATCAGGATCAGTGGGGCAAGTTAGAGTAGGAGTGCCACCATTCGCATCCTCATCGATGGTCCAAGTATAAGTTACAGTGCATGTACCTGTGTTGTTACAGGCGTCGGTGTAAGAGAAAGTTCTGGTTAATTCATATTCACATCCATTGTTAGTTACACCGGCTCCGTCATCATAGTTAGAAGTAGAAGTTTCGTTATCACAATTATCAGCGACCGGAACAGCAGTAGCGATTGCATTAGGAATACCTTCGGAGTTAGTTGTTTCAGGATTACAACCTAATTCAAAAACACCACCATCAGCATCAGTAGGGCATGTTAGAGTAGGGGTACCACCATCCGCGTTATCATCGACAACATAATTAAATACCAAACTACAACTATTAGAATTCCCGCAACCATCTGTAGCAGTGTAAGTAATAGTATAGGTTCGATTACATCCAGTTCCAGCGTTGTTAGTTGAGCTTGAAAGGTCAGCACCACAATTATCATTGACCACAGGTGAAAAATCACTAGGGGTTGGAAAAGATGTTGGATTGCAACCTAAGTTTAGCTGGGCTTGAGTCAAGGATGCGCAAGTAATTTCTGGAAGTTCAGTATCCACCAAAATCGTTATTATGTAGTTGCACGATTCAGATTCTTCACCAGTATCAAGTTGTCCGTTATCATTTAAGTCGTCAAAAACAGTGACTGTTCTTGTAATTGTCTGGTTTTGACCAATAGGTGAGCAGTAATTTGGTGGTGCACTATCTGAACATAACACTACGATTTCGCCACATGGAGAATTGCCTACAGATATCCCATAAATAGAACTTAGATTGACAACAGTTGCACATTCTGGTAATGTTTCATTGCAATCATAATTTCCTAAATCAAGATCATTTGGGCAAGTTGCTGTAAAATTACAACAAGATGAAGGCGTATATTCGATTTCGTACGTGTAAGTACATGTTTTTGATTTTTCATCAGAATCAAGCATTTGATTACCGTTTAAGTCATCAATAACGGTCACTGATCTTGTGATCGTTTGTCCATCAGGATTGCAAGGGTCAGGGTCGGTGCTATCATCGCAAGCAATTACAACAACATCACCACAAGGATTGTCACCGACTATCATATTGTAAGGTTCTGCTTCTACTTCTGCCTCATTAGTTGGGCATATAGGTATTTGGTCAAGGTTGTTTCCAGTGTAAGATCCCAGGAAATTGGCATCTGGGCATATAAGGCTAAAACCAAATGTGGTTGCTAACATCTGAAAGCAATCTGCTAATTCTGCAAAAGTAGCAACTGTATAATCTGCTTCAATTAAAGGAACTCCTGGAGCTTCATCTGGCCCGGAGACTGCAATAAGATTATTTTCATCAATACCACCACCTACGCCAAGCATAAAAATATGGCTTCCTTGTGCCATGACCGCTTGTGCTGCAGGGACAGCTTCTGCTAAACTTGTTGCTATTTGAGCAACACTGCCTCCTATAATTACATCATTATTGGAATCTAGATAAGCAGTTGGATCACCATCAGTAAAGAATATAACTAGATTGGCAGTACAGTCAGGTGTGTTTAAGTTTTCAACTTGATTAAATGCTGCTTCCCAATTTGTCCATCCCTCAGGACTATAATCGTTTGTTAAATAATTAGTTGCAGTAGCTATAAAAGCGTCGTCGACTTCTGTAAAGTTAGCAACTTGGGTAGCATTAGTTGAAAATTCAACAATAGCCACTTGTGTCCCAGTTTCATTTACTGCACTCAAATAAGCGAGAACAGCTTCTTCAACATCTTCTTCTTCGTCTGCCAAAGAGCCAGATTCATCCAATACCAGTGTTACTTTTAAAAACGGGCATGCGTCGGGGACGTCTGGATTAGTAATTAGTTTAGTCTCAACAGTATATTCACAACTAACCACGCATCCATTACCGTCAGTTATTTGAATTGTGTAATTTCCAGCCGATAAGCCACTAAAATTACCAGTTGAGTTAGTTGTTGATCCAAGTGTAAATGAATATGGAGCTTTCCCACTAGTTGGGTCAATATCAATACTTCCATTCGTGGTGCCAGGAAAGGCATCATTTATAACTACTTGGTCACCCATTGGGCAATTGAGTGGAGGACTTACGACGAAAGTACCAGCAGGTCGGCTACATTTAGAAGTAGGGCATCCAAGAGGGCAATCATCATTAGCGCTAGCTGTACTCCATGAAATCATGATGTTGCTAAACGTCAATGTCTCGCCACAGATATAGTCAAAAGTTCCAAAATTGACTTTTTGATAACTGCCATCTGAAGGATATTCGGAATCCGTTAGTGGTTCACTATTATTTCTAATAATTGCGCCATCACACCTTACGAAATTGCACGAAGAGGTACCGTTTGATAAATCACCCATCACTACAAGCGCTGGACGGTTACTGTTGGTGCCGTGATCGACAACTACAAAAAGGGTCATTTCGATTACATCTCCTGGCGTGCAATCTAGACATGGGCTTGGACCAACTAGTTCAAATCCAAGTAAGGTTACATCATTTGCTGTGCAACTTGAACCAGGGCAATCTGTTCTGTGATCAATTTGACCTATCGGAGAAGGGCTATCAGTGCAGTCTTGTCCAAATACTGTAACCGGATATTGAAAAGGAATTAATAATAGAATTAAAGATGTGATAAAATTTGTAAGAGGGAATTTTAGGTTTTTCATCTTAGATGTTTAAAGATTAACAAAGAGGGTACGTTTTTAATTATTGTCATAGAATTGGCTGGAATAAAAAGTGCATAACACTATATATTCGGAATTGACGGCTCAATTCTAAAAAGGTTAATAATTGTGGTGTATTCGTATATTTAATTTGAAGGATGAACTTCAAATGGATACTTCAATTTTTAATAATTAAGGTGAAGGCGAAATCTTGTTAGGAATTTAATATTCCTTTTGATTAGGTGTAAATAAATGGTGTGGTGTCAATAAAGTTGCAATTAATTTAATATACGCGTCGCTCAAACGAGTATAAACAAAACAATTACATAATAAGATGTGAGATAAAAGTGAAGTATGTGTTTAGCATATTGGTTTTAGACGATGGGTTCCCAATATGATTGTAAGGTATATAAATTGAGTCGTTTGAAAAAATGAAAACTGCTTATTAACAAAAAAATCGTGACAGGCAAAATGCTAAATGAAGTGATGACTTCATATGAAAAAAAGGGTGTAACAAATAATCTTGTTACACCCCTTTTTTTAATTTTGGTTGAAAAATTTATCTGCTAATCAAGTTTTAAAAACTTAGAAGTATAAAGTCTTTCACCCACTTTTACAGTAATGAAATAAGTTGCATCTGCTAAAGGTGTTACATCAATTTGATTGTTGTTAATTCCTTTGGCTGCATCAAATTTCCAAGTATGTAATCTTCTTCCAAGAACATCATAAATAGTAACCACACTTTGCGTTTCAATTTCGCTCGTGTAATTAATGTTTAAATCTCCAAAAGTAGGATTTGGAAGAATTTCGAAGAATTCAGTAGTAGTAATGATTTGGTTAGAAGCCACTTCAACAATGGTAGAAGTAGAACAACCATGAGCATCTGTCACTTTGACTTCAAAGGTTGCATCTGTATTCCCAGCAGAAATATCAGCCAAGTTTCCATCTGCATCAAGCGTCCAATTATCGCCTTCAAGAATGGTCCAGTCATAAGTGTATGGAGCCAATCCGAAATCAACATTTGCAGTAAGTAAGTTAGTATTTCCTTCAACCATTTCGATAGGAGCATCAATAGCAACTTCCATCACTGCATCTTTAATTGGAATCGTCATACGGTGTTCCGTGATGTTTCCACATGCATCACTGGCAGTCCAGGTAATGAAGTATTTGAAATCATCACAGTCATCATTATCCGAAATAATAGGTTCAGAAATTGTCGGATTAGAACAATCATCCTGAGCGATTAATGGAGGAACTTCGAAATTGAAGAATTCATCATAGCTCATTTCTTGATCTGATGGCGTGATATCAAATATTGGAGCAGCATTGTCTGTTACCTCAATGGTTTGATTGACAACAGTAACATTGTTACAATCATCAACTGCCGTCCAACTTCTGTAAACAATGTATCCGCAAGTTAATTGTTCAGTAGTTTCTTCAAAAGTAACATTGAAGTCTGCATCACAGTTGTCTGTGAAAGTAGCTGTTTCCAATGGAAGTTCAGTGCTACATTCTAACACTTTATTTTCAGGAGCAAAAGTAATGATTGGTTGCGCACTATCCTCAATTGTAATTGATTTTGAAGCAGTTGCAACATTGCCACAGTTGTCGATTGCAGACCAAGTACGTGTAATCATTAAACCGCATTCTAATTCTGAAGTAACATCTTCAAAAGTCATAGTCACTTCGATACCACAATTATCTGATACTTCTGCAATTCCGAAGTTGTCTTCAACCACTGCATTGCAATCCAATACTTCATCCTGAGGAACAAAATTAAAGACTGGAGCATCTGTATCTGGTAGAACTGTCAATTTCTGAACTGCTTGAGTTACATTTCCGCAATCATCAATAGCCGTCCAAGTTCTTGTGTGAATCTGAGCAACTGAGCAATCTGTATTTTCAGTATGATCCTCAAAAGTCATCGTTACATTTGAGCAAGCATCAGTTGCAATAGCATCTCCAAAAATAGGAGTTGTAACACAAACCAATTCTTCATCAGCTGGAACGAATGTAAATTGAGGTGCGGAATTATCATTTTCAACGACAAAAGTTTGTTGAGCAGTTGCTAGATTTCCGCATCCATCGGTTGCCGTCCAAGTACGAGTAAATGAATATCCAATGTCGCAAGAACCTTGTTGGACTTCATCGTTGTAGGTGACATTTATTTCAGAGCAATTATCTAAAACAATTGGTTGTCCGAATTCAAAATTACCTTCACAAGAAATATTTCCACCTTGAGGAATTTGTTCGAAAGAAGGAGCATCTACATCCGTATTGTGTGTAATCGTCTGCGCTGTTGTAGCAACATTTCCACAAGCATCTGCTATTGTCCAAGTACGAGTCGTTGCCACTTCACAGTTGACAGTCGCTGTTGCATCTGTATGTGAAATATCAACAGCTGAACAATTATCGCTGAATAAAGGCGTGTCAAAATCAATAGTCTCACCACAATCTGCATACTTATCCGTAGGAGAGGTGTCGAAAGTAGGGATTTGATTATCTTCAATTGTTATAGTTGCTTCCGCTGTAACTGTAATGTTGCAAAGCGTAGCGGTCCAAGTACGAGTTACTACATAACTAGCAGCACAGGTTCCTTCAATCATTACATCTTCGAAAGTAATTTCCGCTTCATCACTACAGTTGGTAGCGATTTCAGGAGTTCCAAAATTCATTTCATCACTACAATTAATGAATTGATCAGAAGGTACATTTGCAAATGCAACCGTAGTTTCTTCAGAAACAGTAATCGTTTGAGAAACGGTTTCTTCATTTCCACAAGCATCAATTGCTAACCAAGTTCTTGTAATGGTGTAGCCAGTAGAACAATCACCAACAGATGTTTCGTCATTGAAAGTTAAATTAACTTGACCACAATTGTCTTCAATAGTTGGTGTTCCAAACGTAGGAGTCGTGTTGCAATCAATCACAAAATCTTGAGGCACTGAAATAAATACAGGTGCATCTGAATCCATCGCAGTGATGATTTGATTTGCAGTTGCTGTATTCCCACAAGCATCAACAATGGTCCAAGTACGAGTAGTTGCGACTTCACAATTATTGGTTGCAGTTGCATCGGTATGACTAATTTCTACTGTTGAACAATTATCAGAATAAAGTGGTGCATCAAATTGAGGCGTCTCACTACAATCGATTATTTTATCTTCTGGAAGAAAATCGAAAGTAGGGATTTGATTATCTTCAATTGTTATAGTTGCATCCGCTGTAACTGTAATGTTGCAAAGCGTAGCGGTCCAAGTACGAGTTACTGCATAACTAGCAGCACAAGTTCCTTCCGTCATTACATCTTCGAAAGTTATTTCTGCCTCATCACTACAGTTGGTAGCGATTTCAGGAGTTCCAAAATTCATTTCATCACTACAATTAATAAATTGATCAGAAGGTACATTTGCAAATGCAACCGTAGTTTCTTCAGAAACAGTAATCATTTGAGAAACAGTTTCTTCATTTCCACAAGCATCAATTGCTAACCAAGTTCTAGTAATCGTGTAGCCAGTAGAACAATCACCTACAGAAGTTTCGTCGTTGAAAGTTAAATTAACTTGACCACAATTGTCTTCAACAGTTGGCGTTCCAAATGTAGGAGTCGTGTTGCAATCAATCACAAAATCTTGAGGATTTGAAGTAAATACTGGTGCATTTGAATCTATCGAAGTGATAGTTTGATTTGCAGTTGCCATATTTCCACAAGCATCAACAATCGTCCATGTACGAGTCGTAGCAATTTCACAATTATTAGTTGCAGTTGCATCGGTGTGAGTCAATTCAACACTAGAGCAATTGTCAGAGAATAAAGGTGTATCAAATTGAGGTGTCTCACCGCAAGCGATTACTTTATTTTCTGGAAGCATGTCAAATGTCGGCAACTGATTATCTTCAACGGTAATAGTTGCTTCCGCCGTAACTGTAATGTTGCAAAGCGTAGCGGTCCAAGTACGAGTGATTGCATAACTAGCAGTACAAGTTCCTTCGGTCATTACATCTTCGAAAGTTATTTCAGCTTCATCAGCACAATTCGTAGTAATCTCAGGAGTTCCGAAATTCATTTCGGTACCACAATTGATTAGCTGATCTGAAGGTATATTTGCAAATGCAACGGTCGTTTCAGTATCGTCAACTACTGTAATCATTTGAGAAGTTTCCACCTCATTCCCACAATTATCAATTGCCATCCAAGTACGTGTGATCGTATATCCAGAAGAGCAATCACCAGCAGAAGTTACATCATTGAAAGTCAAATTAACTTGACCGCAATTGTCTTCAACCGTTGGTGTTCCAAATACTGGAGTAGTGCTACAATTGATGACTAGGTCCTGAGGTGTTGAAGTAAATATCGGTGCATCACTATCAATTGAAGTGATGGTTTGATTTGTAGTTGCACTGTTACCACATGCATCAGTTATGATCCAAGTACGAGTGGTAGCAACTTCGCAATCATTAGTTGCAGTTGCATCTGTATGACTAATTTCAACAGCAGAACAATTGTCGCTATATAAAGGTGTGTCAAATTGAGGTGTTTCACCGCAAGCGATTTCTTTATTGCTAGGAAGCATGTCGAAGATAGGAAGTTGAGTATCTTCTACTGTAATCGTTGCTTCAGCTGTAATTGTAATGTTGCAAAGGGTAGCAGACCAGGTACGTGTAACTGCATAACTAGTTGAACAATTTCCTTCAACCATCACATCATTGTAAGTGATTTGAGTGTCTTCTCCACAATTTGTTGCAATGATTGGTGTTCCAAAATTCATTTCTGCATCACAATTGATTAGTTGATTGGAAGGAACATTTGCAAAAGCAACCGTAGTTTCTTCAGAAACGATAATTGTTTGAGCAACTTCCGCTTCATTTCCACATTCGTCAATTGCCAACCAAGTACGAGTCATTGTGTATCCAGTTGTACAATCTCCTTCAGAAACTACATCTGTGAATGTTAAGTTGACTTGACCACAAGCATCTTCCACAATAGGCGTTCCAAATGTAGGAGTCGTGTTACAATCAATCACAAAGTCTTGAGGAGCATAAGTAAATACCGGATTACTAGAATCATTGACTTCAATTGTCTTTGAAGCAGTTGTGGTATTTCCGCATTGATCAGTTGCAGTCCAAGTACGTGTTGTAAAAGAGTGTCCTGGACAATTTCCAGCAACCGTTTCATCTTGATATGTTAAGCTAGTGTTGTCACAATTGTCATATATGATTGGTGTACCAAAGTTCATTTCAGCTTGACAACTGATTACTTCATTAGCTGGCGTAAAGTTGAATACTGGAGCGATATCATCATTGATTGTGATTGAACGAGCAGCACTAACTGAATTGTTACAATCATCGGTAGCTGTCCAAGTTCTTGTAAATACTTTCATGCATCCATTTTCGATTACATTATCTTCAAATGAAACAGCAACGTTGCCACCACAATTGTCATTTGCAGTAACATCTGCGAATGAAATATCAGCAGCACAAGTTACTTCAATATCATTTGGTAATTCAGTGAAAGCTGGTGCTTGATCGTCCATGTAAGTAATAGATCTAGCGACTGAATTTGCGTTTCCACAATCATCAGTAGCGGTCCAAGTTCTTGTTGTTGTAAATGAATTGGCACAACTTCCTTGTTCTACTACATCTTCATAAGTCATCGTTACATTTGAGCAATTATCATTCGCTAGAGCAGCTTCGAAAATCACATCGCTTCCACAATTGACTTCTTTATTTTCGCAAACGAAAATAAATTCAGGTGCTAAATTATCAGCGGGTCTTGTGATTGTTTGATCAATGGTGGTTTCATTTCCACATTCATCTCTTGCAATCCAAGTTCTAGTGACAACATAATTCACGCTGCAATTTTGATCACTAACTTGATCGGAGTAATCTAGTGTAAAGATGCCACTACACGCATCTACTGCTGTAGGTGTGTCAAATAAAACAACTTGATTACAATCGATGGTTTTGTCTACTAAATTAGTATTGAAAACAGGACCTTCATTGTCAGAGATGGTTAATGATTGAGTTGCAAAAGCAGTGTTTCCACAATTGTCAGTACTCGACCAAGTACGGATGATGGAGTAACTACTTCCACAACCATCTACAACATAATCTTCAAAAGTTACTTCAGCCACGTGTCCGCAAAGATCTTCGCAGGTAGGGGAGCCGAAGTTGATTTCCTGAGCACAATTCAATGTTTCATTTTCAGGAACGAAAGTGAAAATAGGTGGTGCATTATCGATCACATATATTGTCTGTTGACAAACTGCATCGTTATTGCAATCATCGATTGCAGTCCAAGTTCTAGTAACGGAGTAAGCATTTTCGCAATCACCTTCAGCAGTAACATCATTGTAAGTTAATTCAAAAGGCTCACAAGAAGTTTGACCAACTGGCGCTCCAAATGCCATTTCATCACCACATGAAATTGTCATGTTAGGTGGTGTGTAGGTAAAGCGCATCTCTGTTTCTTCTCCTGCAGGTGCAGCGGTTGCAGTTTGTGAGATAGTAGTCTCGTTTCCGCAATCGTCTGTCGCAGTCCAAGTTCTAGTAACGGTGAAGCCAGTTGTACAATCGCCATTAGGTGGTGTCTCAGTAAAACTAATGGAAGCGATACCACAATTATCAGTAGCTTGAGGATCATCAAATGGAATTGGATC
>CALDGQ010000108.1 GCA_937941765.1 uncultured Saprospiraceae bacterium | reverse complement strand
GAATGTAGAAGTTGAGTACGCGAGTATTCACGTATATTAACGAATTTCATGCTTAATTGTCCACGTACTCTACTTCGACATTCGATATTCTACGGTTGGATATTCTGCGGTTCAGTTTCCGAAAGCATATTCGCACAGTCTGACGTGTGCTCGTGAATGAACGATCATATCATACATCATACATTAGTCAAGCAACTTCGGAAAGCCTCCTTCATCATAAATCAAATAAGGCTTAAATATCCGTTAAATCCTTGCCTCCAACCGCTCATTTTCATAAATTGATAACAATATGATCAGATCAATCAACCTTTTTTTATTACTCATTTTCTTTGTAAGTTCTTGTGTTGCTCAAGAAGCTACTCAACAACAAATAAAAGCAACCAATCCGAAATTCACAAAAACGATTGAGCGATGGATTAGCCACTCTGTACCAGTAATCAGTGTTGAAGAATTAAGTGGAAAAACAGAAGACTACATCGTGTTAGATTGTCGTGAAAAAGAAGAGTACGAAATTAGTCATATACCTACGGCTCAATATTTGGGATACAAAAAATTTGCTCCAAATCAAATGGAGGCGATACCAAAAGATGCATCAATAGTTGTCTACTGTTCCATTGGTTATCGTAGTGAGAAAATAGGTGAGCAACTCAATAAACTTGGATACACCAATGTCCAAAATCTATACGGCTCAATCTTCGAATGGGTCAATCAAGGAAATGAAGTCACGACACCTGATGGGGAAGTTACTAAGAAAGTTCACGGTTTTAATAAATCTTGGAGTAAGTGGATTGATGAGGAGCAGGCGGAGCGGGTTTGGTGATATTATGATGACGGTGGCTTTACTCGAACCTGAGCTGATGTATGATTAGTGATGTATGATGTAGGATATGACCGTTATAGCGTGTGCACACATGAGCTCGCGAAACAGGGTCATATCATAAATCCTACATCATACATCAAAGGAGCTTCGCTCCTCAGGCCCACCCCCAACACAATCATCAATCCATTCCCCATTTTCACAAAGTGGAACCAATTCTTGTTCAATAAATGGCTTGACATCTTTTCTAATCTCATCAGGATATAACAAGTGCAAATTAGGACCTGCATCCAAAGTGAAGTACAACGGCTGCTTAGTATCGGCGCGATAATTTTGAACCTTTTCAATTAATGATAAAGTTGCTGGTCGCATCAAAATATAAGAAGCATCTGCTGTCATCATCAGAGCATGTAAGGTCAGTGCTTCGTTTTCAGCAATTTTACCAAAGGCATCTAAATCACCTGCTTTCAAAATATCCAGCAAATCATTGAACCGTTGATTGGCTTGATCGTATCTATTTTGGGCAAAAATATTTCCGTCCATTAAAGCATGTCCTGCGGTACTTGAAACTTTCTTTTCTCCTCGACTTGCGATCAAAATTGAATCATGATAGGTTTTAAAAACAGGATGTAGTTTTTCAATAAATGGAACTGCGTATTCATCTGATGCCATTTCGTGAGCAGCAGTTTGTCCCCAAATCGCCATCGTCGGATAAACAGAACGACAAGCACTTCCAGATCCTAATCGAGCGACATAACTTGCCTTTTGTCTAAACTCATTTTCATCTTTCAACGTTCCAAATAAATTTCTTTCAATCGTACAAAGGCACAACGCAATCGCAGCCATTCCAGAAGCAGAAGATGCAATACCACTTGAATGTGGAAAAGAATTATCTGTCTGAATGGTAAAATCCATTTGATTAATAAAAGGAAAAATATCAGTAATACTTTCTAGAAATTTTTTTGATTTGGCTCCGAATGCAGGATTAGATTTCCCTTCAAAATAGAAATCGAGATTAAGAGCATCTGACTTACTTTGCTTAGATTGATAAGTCAATTCTGTTTTTGTAAATGCATTGTTTAAAGTGAAACTAATCGATGGGTTGCGAGGTAGTTGACGACCATGTTTTCCCCAATACTTGATGATGGCAATATTGGAAGGTGTTTGCCAAGAAATCTTTTCTGAAGAAATTTTGTCTGGTGAAATTGTAAGTGCTGGATTGATAAAATTAGCCATTCGGTTTGATCCTTTATATGTTTATTTGAACAAGAAACAAAGGTATCAAAAAATTGTTGTTTCATAAGTAGAAACAACTAGTTCTGAAAACGCGAAATGAATGGCTAGAATGGTAAAACGTTCGAAATGAGTATAGCAATTAAACTACTCTTTAGAAGCATGAGAAACATCAAAATCTTTCAACACGATATCCATAATTTTATCATCTCCAACTACATATCCTGTCTTTAAAGAATAGCCATACATTTTACCGATTCCATTATATTTAGCAGCAGTAACCGAGCCTCGAAGATTTTTCAACAAGATGTACATTGGAGTGTCCAATTCTTTCTCGATCATTTTGACCAAAATTTTACCTTGCGTACGAGTCAATTTTTTGAGCGGTTCTTTGAATTCTTTTTTCAATTCTTTTTGAAGACGCTTGAAGTGCTTTTTTCTTTTCGCACGTTTCATCGTGTAGTATGCTTCTTCCGATTCTCTAAAAATCCGAATGGCATCGACAGCATAAGGATAAACTTTTGCAGCATATCGACGGTACTTCAGAAACTTTCTATATTCATCTTTATCAGCAAAATCTCTAGGAGTCGAGATTGCAACATCTTCTAGATCTGCAATGAGCAGGGTATCATTCGTTTCAGTGATCAACACCGTGACCAATTGGCCATCCAAAGTGATCTTCTCCTTGCGTTCTCTGTTTGTATCCTGAGCAATTACAGAATTCAGCCCAATTAAAAGGAGTAAAAATGATATGTTTACGAGTTTCTTCATGCTTAATTTGATACTGCAAATTCAAATCCAAAATGGACAGAATTCTGCCAAATAAACGAATACGTTTCCTAACGAGTGCCTTAAAATTGTTAATTTATTGATTCCTTAACTAAAACAAACGGGGAACGGTATACGGTTGACGGCGGTTGACGGTGAACGGGTTTTACGCGGGGAGTGCGCGTACTCACGTACTCTTCACGTATTCCCCGTTCCCCATCAACCGTTCCCCGTCTACCGTTTCTCATATTTCGCTTTAAATTTATTGTACAAGTCTTTTTGTTTGTTGTTGAGATCAATTTCTCTACCATCAATAAAGGCTTGTTGTACTTTAGACGTACGCATATCGAAAACATCACCTTTACAGATGAAAAAAGTGGCACTTTTTCCTTCTTCTATCGATCCCACTGATTTATCGATTCCTAAAATCTTTGCGTTGTTCAAAGTGATTGCTTGTACCGCTGCTTCTTTGTCGAGACCATAAGCAATACATTGACCAGCTTGAAATGGCAGATTTCGTTGTTCCCAAGCACCTCCAATACTGAGACCATAAAGGATACCTGCTTTTTCTAAAACACCAGGAGTTTTAAATGGTTGATCAATAGCATCATCCTCTCTTCTAGGTAATGATTGTGTATTTTTAAGAATTACGGAAACATTATGTTTTTTTAGAAAGTCTGTAATCATATAACTATCTCTTCCACCAATAATGACAGGTTTGATATCAAATTTCTCTGCAAACAAAACTGCTGCTGTGATACTTTTTACAAAATTAACATTGATGAATAACTTCTTTTTTTCATCAAACAAACCACGCATTGCGTCTAGTTTTAAATTTTGTTTTTTAGTATTTGTTTTGTTGGAATAAACACTTGCTTCCGTGAAAAGTGATTCTAATTTTTTTACTTCTTTTTCATATTTTTCATTCTTTTTGATGGCGCCATGATTTCGCCAATCTCTTGAAAACATGCTCGGCCAATTCAAATAAATCGCATCGTCTTCCTTTATAATAGCATCTTCCCAATTCCATGCATCCAATTGAACGATTGAAGAAGTTCCTGGTATTGTGCTTCCCTGAGGTACGACTTGAGCGATAAGTACACCATTACTACGAACCGTTGGTGTCACTTTAGAATCTGTATTGTAAGCGATGATCGAACGGATGTTAGGGTTTAGACTTCCAATTTCTCGACTATCTCTTGTTGCCCTGACGGCATCAATTTCTTTCAATCCTAATTGCGTATTGGGAGCAATGAATCCAGGATACAAATGTTTTCCTGTTGCTTCAATAATTTTGTAACCATCAAATCCTTGTCCGATTGCTTGATTGGCGACGGTTGAAAATTTTCCATCTTCAAAAGCGATGATGCTGTTTTCGATTATTTGACCATTTCCTAGATGTGCGGTGGCACCCATAATGACGATTCGTTCAGCTTGTTTTTTTGCGGGCGTTTGTTGTGCTTTCAAATTTGGGATGATGAATGCAATTAGTAGGAGTATGTATATATTTCTCATTTAGAATGCTTTCTTTAATAGTTATGTCTCAAATGTTTTCAGCTTATTGGCAGTCCCGTTCAATTGTCGGGAGCAACAAGCAATCAAATGTTGGTTACATTAAAATTAGTGACTCAATTCATCTTCGTGATCGTCGCAGTGATAATGGTGATGATGTTTTCCTTTGACACCTTGTGTTGGTGCACCACCTTTTTTAGCAGCTAGCATTTTGCGAATCAATCTTGCTCTTTCGGTTTGAATAGCGGCTTGTATTTTTGCATCTTCTGTTCTATCAAAATATTTGATACCATCGATAAATGTCATCTCCGCTTTTGCATAAATCGATAAAGGATGATCACTCCATAACACAACATCTCCATCTTTGCCTGCTTTCAAACTTCCAACTCGATCGTCGATGTGTAACATGATGGCTGGATTGAGGGTGACGAATTTCCATGCTTCTTCTTCAGAAATATCGCCATACATCATTGCTTTGGCAGCTTCTTGATTCAATCGTCTGGCCATTTCAGCATCATCAGAATTAAAACCAACCAAGACACCTTGTTGGTTCATGATTTCACCGTTTTGAGGTATCGCATCAATTACTTCAAATTTGTAAGCCCACCAATCAGAAAAACTAGATCCAGCTGCACCGTGTTTTTTCATTTTGTCAGCGACCTTGTATCCTTCCAGTATATGAGTAAAAGTATTGATTTTAAAACCGAATTGTTCTGCTACATGCATCAACATGTTGATTTCGGATTGAACATAAGAGTGACAAGTAACAAATCGTTTGCTATCTAAAATTTCATTAACAACTTCAAGTTCCAAATCTTTTCGGCGAGTTGGGTCACTGGCATTGGCTTTGTATTCACGAGCACGTGTAAATGCATCCATGTATACTTGTTCAACTCCCATTCTTGAATCCGGAAAACGATTGTTACGATCTGACCGAGATTTCTTTACATTTTCTCCTAATGCGAATTTGATAAATCCATCTGCATTTTTCATTTTCATTTCTTCAGGTTGCAGTCCCCATCTCAATTTGATCAAAGCAGAACGACCACCGATGGGGTTGCAGGAACCGTGTAGCAATTGAGAAACGGTAACTCCACCAGAAAGTTGACGATAGATATTGATGTCTTCCGAATTTACCACATCTGCAATACTTACCTCAGCGGTATTGGCTTGCGTACATTCATTGACGCCCTTTGAAATAGCGATATGAGAATGCTCATCAATGATTCCGGAAGTGACGTGTTTACCAGTTCCATCGATTTCTGTTCCACCACCTGCGGAAAGTCCTTTCCCTACTTTTTTAATTTTTCCATTGCTGATCAATACATCTGCTTCTTCCAATATTCCATCTTCCTCGTTTGTCCAAACCGTTGCATTTGTAATTAAATAAGTTGCTTGTTCAGGTGCAGTTTCCCAACCATAGGCCATGAAAGGATAGGTAATTTTTCCTTTGATATCTTTTTTAGATTTCTTTGATTTCTCTTTTTTACCATTGTCCTTTTTATTTTCTTCTTTTTTCTTGTCGTTTTTTTCAGGTTCCAATTCTTTAGCATAAACGGAACGCCAGTTGATCCATTCCCCATTGTTTAAAGTACCACGACCGGACCACATTTTGTCTTCTACAACTCCTGAAAGCGAAATAATTTCTTCCTTATCTTCATCTGGACTAAAGGATAATGAAATCAAACCATTGCTATAACTGTGTTTTACTTTAATGTCAGTTGTATCGTTTTTGACCAAGACCATTTTTGGATCATTGGCACCTTTTACTTTTAGAGGAATTTTTTCTTTACCATAAGTCAACAAATATTCACCAGATAGGTCAGGAATATCCATTGGTTTCAAAACCGATTGAATGCCCATTACCCAATTCTCATAAATCTTTGTTTTTTTGCCGAAAATTTTTCCAGAAGTAATTAGGAAGTTAGCGACCTTTCCTTTTTCTAAAGTTCCAACAATATCTGCGCATTTGATTATTTTGGCAGGAATAGTTGTTAGTGCTTTTAATGCAGTATCTTCTGACAAACCATTCTTGATTGCTTTTTGAATGTTTTTAAGTAGCGCTCCTTTTTCTTTCAAACCATCCGTTGTAAAGGCGAATTCCATCCCTGCTTTTTCTAAAAGCCCTGGATTGGATGGTGCTAATTCCCAATGTTTCATATCGCCAAGAGAGACTAGTAATGCGTCATAAGGATCGACCACATCATATGCTTTTGGAAAATTGAGTGGAAGGATAAAAGTTGGATTCCATTTTTTTAATTCTTCTAGCCTTTGATATTCGTCACCACTTCCTTTAATAATAAATTTATCTTTTGTTTCCTGACCCATTTTTAGAACCCGTAATGCTTCCAGTTTGTCACTGACTGCAAATATCTGCGGCACACTTTTTAATTCATCCCAAGCTTTTAATGACAAGTTCTTTTCAATTTTGTGACCATGATTTTTGTACCAATCGCTATCAATATTGGTTTGTTT
The DNA here is from genome assembly GCA_937941765.1 of uncultured Saprospiraceae bacterium. GTDB lineage: Bacteria > Bacteroidota > Bacteroidia > Chitinophagales > Saprospiraceae > CALDGQ01. The sequence goes on along the minus strand of CALDGQ010000108.1, from coordinate 11,337 downwards.
CAACAATGCGATTGCACCCATTAATGATCCAGGATATCCTTGTTTAGAGCTTCCTTTTTTGAATGAAAAATGATGTGCGGTGATGTCTTTTAAAATTACCTCATGTTCATTTTTATCTGCTAATGAAATCAAAGATGCACTTCCTCTTGAGATGCCATCCATTTGATGGGAAGAGATTGCACCAAATCCTGCCTTAATCCAGCCATTTGCGGTTTTAGCATCTGCTTTAAACTTTTCATGTGCTCTAAATTCAGTGCGCAACGCTTCATTCCAACTGTACGGCCCTTCTTTGTTAGAAATCATCTGTTGGATTCCTCGATTTCTTGGCCCATCCTTTTTATTAATCTCCGGCATTCCATGACTTGCATAAATATCAATGAAAGAAGGATAGATATGTTTTCCTTTTAAGTCAATCTCAACCGCTCCATCAGGAATGGAAACGCCAGTTCCTACTGCTTCAATTTTGCCTTCTTTTATAACCAAGGTTGCGTTGTTGAGAACTTGACCAGGTGCTTTGTGTATGGTGGCATTTTTGAATGCATAGATACCATCGCGGTCGTCGTATACCCCATTTCTAGGAAATGTAATTTGTGAGTACCCAGTTTGAACAATGAGAAATAGGAATATGAATGAAAAGAAATGCTTCATAGTTTTATCGTTTTGCTTTCTTAAAATTAAGAAAATAACGGGAAGTATTTGATAGCTGCAGATTTCATCTGAAGCTATCAAAGTTCGTTCAACCACGAAGTGGTTGAACTTGAATAGGCGTGGATTATATCCGCGCCTATTCAAATTCAAAAGCTTCTTAAGCGGAGACGCTTAAAGCAACTTTTATCCACGCCTATTCATAGTTGCACATAAAGAAGATGCTTCTCTTCAAAATAATCTTCATTAAAAAATTTGGAGAGCTTTACAATTTCAGTGTATTCTTTTCTTGGAAGTAGTTTCAATTCCTCTTTGATGTTTCCGCCTTTCAATGCAATTAATCCATTCGGTTGCCCATGTAGTTGTTCTTCTTTGAGTAACATTTCTGCCCAGACACCTAATTTGTCAATGGTAGTAACTGCGCGACAAACCACAAAGTCGAATTTGATTTTCAATTCTTCTGCTCGTTGTTGATGACCTCTTGCATTTTTTAAATCTAGTGAATCGATTACTTCATTGACGACTCTAATTTTTTTCTTTGTTCCATCAGCAAGGAAAAAATTGGTTTCTGGAAATAAAATTGCTAACGGAATTCCAGGAAAACCACCACCTGTTCCCAAATCCAAAATATCTGCTCCAGGAACAAACTGAATAAATTTTGCAATCGCCATAGAATGCAAGACATGATGAAGATATAAATTGTCAATATCTTTTCTGGAAATTACGTTGATTTTGGAGTTCCAGTCAACGTAGAGTGCTTGAAGTTTTGAGAGTTGTGCGATTTGCAGATCAGTGAGATCGGGGAAGTATTTTTGAATTGTTTTCATAGAATGATTATAATCTTTTGCAAAGATAATTTAAAATGAAATAGTTTTTGCTTGTTGGAATTTAAACTTCAAGAAGTGTTTTGTCACGATCCCGAGGACTCGGGATGCGCGCAAAACACTCGGAACCACATCAAATAACCTAGCGTTATCGCACTAGGCTATTAGATGTCGCTCCGTTGGAGATTTTTTGCCTTAGTATAATCAACCAAAAAAAACTCCTTCCGAAAATTAATTCGAAAGGAGTTGTCAAAATCAAACTTTTAGCAAATGGATGGAGCTACTGTCTACCCAAGAAACATCTCACTAACTGCAGCTGTATTTCTAGCCCACTTTATATCATAAACCTCATCTGCGGCTTCTGCTGAATCAAGGATATCCAAAGCTTGTACTTCTGCTTTCATTGCCAGTAAATCACCGATTTTCAATTTTGATTCCAATCGGTTTATCAATGCTTCTACAGCTTTGACACTCATATTCTGTACAATCTGTCCACCGAAACTCATCTCCAACCAAATGATTTCTTTTCGGGCTACATCCAGAACACCAAAGACCAGACCTTTCGTCAAAGTTTGACCAATGGTCACTTGGTGTTGCACCGCAGTTGGGTCATAAGCGACACCATTTTTAGAAATCTTCATTGGGTATCGACTGTCCATCCAACCAACGACTAAGTTAGGTGACAAACTACCATTTGTATAAGCGTTGCATGTAAAGGTTACATATTTTGCACCTTTTTTTAACAATTTATTTACATCAATGTCGATGTATTCGGCCGTACCCACGTTTGCAGGAATTTGTTGAATATCCCCACTATGTTTACAACCTTGAATTGTTAATTGTGAGTATGAACAGTAAGCTGTCGTATTTTCATATGCGACACAACAGCTCAAATCCATATCCAAATGTTGAGCTGGTAAACCATTACCCCATTGTAAAAATAAACGTACCGTATCGCCAACAACTGGAAAACGAGTTCCCATTAATGCACTTGGTAAATCTTGTACATTTTCGTTTCGATCACCGATTGCGATTGGAATGTTATACAATCCTTCTTCAATGAAAATTGAGGTGTTGTCATTTGCCTCTTTTTTCAAATTAGCACGAATCAATTCCAAACTCAAATCTTGAATCATTGACTTCATTTCAGTCAACTGATCGTCGGTATATAGTTTCAATAGACCATTGTTGTCGATTTTTTTGTTCAATCCTCCCAATGGTTTCACCATTCTAGAACCGTTTTTTACAAAGTATAAATCAGCATACATATTAAGTGTATAGATCAATCTTGCTGGGATTTGAAACATGATTTCACGGAAATGCTTCAAAGTCTCATCTGGACCAAACCACAACATGGTTGCAAACAATGATCTTGCAAATAGACCTGGACGTTGTTTCAACAACTTGAAAGTCTGTTCAGCATCCACTTTTGATTTCGCTTCATCGACTTCACCTTGCCATACTTTGTAATCTTTACGATAGAATACATCCAATAGCTTAGCAAGATTTTCAAAACCTTTTTTATTACCATATTCACTTAATCGCAAAGCACGGATGACACGAACCCAAATTTCTCTTTTTGGGTGCATGATTTCACATTGCACAGCGACCTCCATAGACAAGTCATTGATCCATTTTGCATATCGCTTGCATTCAGTTCGTGAAAACTTTAGCTTTAGTTTGTTAACTGACTTTTCAGTTTTCAACTTCGCTTGGCTATTCAACATTGGATTGATATGACGACCGTTTTTTCTGGTACGTCTAGCAATTGTTGTAGGTTGAACAATTTGTAAATAACCGGTATGCTTGTACCATAAGTAACGCAAGATATCATTTGGGTTAGCAAATAATTTCCCAGCAGCATCTGCTTTTTCTTGTTCAATTAATGTATCAATCAATACCATTAACGTTTCCTTCATAGCGACTTTTACATCAACAGGAAGATCGAAGTTTGACAATAGTACTTTCAAACTATCTACCTGTGTTGCATCCAAAGCAACTGGTGAATTCAACAAATCTGTTAAATGCTTTTGTGCTTCCACCTCCGTCCACAATTCTAAAACTTTCAACTTATTGACACTTGGAATATATTCCAAAGTTTCGAACACAAATGGAGTTCCACAGTATGGACAACCATTGTAGCGCTCTAATGGAAACGTATTGTTTGGAATCAAGTGACCACATTGTAGCTTCGTTCCATTCTTTGAATTGACAGCATTTTCAAAAAAGGTGATAATGTGATCTACAATGGATTCACCAGTTGGAATATTCCATTGTTTTACCAGTGGTGTCCAATTTTTCTTAACACCTGTCACTTCTTGCAAAACAGACAAGATCTCCAATTTGGCAGTTGGATTCAACCCATTTATTGCAACCAATAGATCTTCCGAAAAAGTAAAACCTAATCTTTTACAATTTGCCAACAAGACACTTGTAGTTTCAGACATCTCCTTATTTCTATGAACCATTTGTTCATTTGAAATAAAAACTGCTTGCTGTCGAAGTGCGATTTTTAATAAATTTGTACTCATTGTAAATGCTTTAATAAAAATTTAAAAAACAGGAAATCTTGTTGCTGAATCATTACCTTAAAATGGTGGCACAAGCCAGAAGTAAGCCACAATTGTCCTGCAATATTTTATAGTGTTTGTGTAATCTATGATCTAAAAGCTACCAGGACTCCCTTACGGAAGATCAGGAATCGAACCTGTGTTCGTAGTAAGACCATATTGACCAAAAAACTAAAATGAGGTAATCAAGTAACTAAACATCTAAGCGCCGGATTCCGGCTACTTAGCCAAAGTTGAAGTAAGTTAATTTTGACCTCAAAAATTTTCTTTGTTCTTCCGTGCGAGGGCAGCTCTGCTCTTTGCAAAACTTGAGCCCTCAAACGGAATTCTAAAAAAAGTAGGTAATCGAAATAGTAAAGTTTTCAAGTTGTGTGGAAATTGGAAGTAACTATTTCTTGACCTACTAATATTTTTAAAAGAACTTTTTCTTTTGATAAAACAAAGATGGAACTTAAGTGCGCAATTATTTTGCGTAGTTTGTTTTTTTCTTAAGCTGACAACTTTTAGTTGTCCGGTGATCGCCAAATGAATTTGGCGGTTACACTAACGTGCAAAACAAAAAAAGCATTCAAAAAATTAATTTGAATGCTTTTGCTTTAATGTGATTATTCTTTTAACAATCAACTAACATTAATGCAATAGCATTCTGTTTCGCTCGGAAGCAAATCAGTGAACTGTACATGCAGTTCTGTAATTTTTTTTCTTGTAATAATTAAATTCATTTTCTCGCTTACATTTTCTCGTTGTACTGAGCTCATAACGGTGATGGATTCATTAAAGTTCCAAAAGGTGAAAATATTTTTTTTGAAATGCAACAATGTGTTTGTAGAAAGTAAATTGGGTTGTTGTAAAAAAACCTCCAAGACGCATTTTGTCTTGAAGGTTTTATTAAAAGTTGCGGTATTTGTAAGTCGCACTATTTACGCTTATCCTTTCGTTTCTTCCAAGGGGCATCAATTTTCCAATTTCCAGCCATGATACATCCGTAAGGCAAAACTTCATCCACCACTTCTCCCAAACCAAATTCTTTAATTTGGTTTTGCAAGGTTTGTGCATTTTTATAGGCAGAAGGTAATTCAGAAATATCAATATGATTGGAGAAAAAACGGATATCTAAACCGCTTGTTTCTTCTTCAAAAATTTCTTCAATTGTTCGATCTGCATTATTTCTGATGTGTTGCGAACGGCTCATGTTTCGACCAGCTCCGTGTGGCGCAAATCCTAAATTCGTATCCGTTGTTTCTCCTTTGACAATCAAAATTGGTTCACTCATATTCAAAGGAATCAAACGTAAACCATCTGTTGAATCAGGTACAAATTTGTCGCTCAAAGGAGTTGCTCCTTTTGCATGATAGAAAATATCCTCATCCTTGAAAACAAAATTATGTTCATTCCAGAATCTGTTTTCCAACGTGGCACCAATCTTTTCAGCTGCCGCGTCGTGAATAACATTATGATTTTCCTTGGTCCATGCACGAATTACTTGCAATGCATCCCAATAATTTTGACCTTCGTCCGTATCATAAGGAATCCACGCATTTTGCTTCAACGTATCTTTAGAAATTTTCTTTCTGAATTTTTCAGCGATCTTCATTCCTGACTTATACAATCTAGCGCCTACACCACGTGATCCATGATGTGTAACCAACATCGTGTTGCCTGTTTTCTTTGATTGGCCAACATACAAGAAATGATTTCCATCTCCTTGTGTCCCTAAATGTTTTCTTGCCAATTGAACGAAGTCATTATTTTTCAAAATGCTGTTTCCTTTAAATAACTCTAACAACTCTTTTGGGAATTTAAATTGGGAGTTACGATCTCTTCCACCTGGACCAAAATGAGTTACAGATTGTGCTGCATCTAATAATTCCTTTGGAGAAATTTTTCCAAAATCTGACAACATCACTGAACAACAAATATCGGCACTATGCATTCCAGGATGAATCGCATTTTTTGCGGCGATTACTCCTCCGACTGGAATATTTCCAATGGGTCCTGTTGGGCAAGCATCTGGCATGATGGTACCTTTGACAACTGTTGGTGTTTTCATCACAGCTTTCATTGTTGCTACAACTTTATCAACATTCTCATTTTCCAAATCATTTTCACCTTTGATATTGATACTCATCGGCATCTCTATATTATGCAATTCTATCATTGGATCTCTACGAAATTGCTCTAAATAGTTTAATCGGTCCGCTCCATCTAACTGCATTTCATTGATATGTGCAATTGCTTCTTTAAACCATGCATCAGGAATGAATCCTAATTCGATTAAAGTATTTCCATTGATTTTAATTTCTTTTTCCATAATTCTTTTTTTGATTTATGATATGATCGTTTTATGTGTTCACGCGTTCACTTACAAACGGTCATATCATAAATTATACATCATACATTATTTATCTAATTGACAACTCAAAGATGAAACTCATATGCGCAATCATTTTGCGTAGTTAAAATAAATCTTAAATTAGCGTTATGGCACAGAATAAAAACGCGTTGATACGCTATAAAACTATTGACAAATGTCTTCAAAATCATTTTAGAAAATGGACCTTGAATGATTTAATTGATGCTTGTTCCGATGCATTGTACGAATATGAAGGTAGAGACATTAATGTTTCTAAACGTACGATTCAATTAGATATTCAACTGATGCGGAGTGATAAATTGGGGTACAATGCTCCAATAATTTGCTATGAAAAAAAGTATTACAAATATGAAGATCCGAATTATTCTATCACTGATATTCCTTTGACTGAAAATGATATGAATGTTTTATCAGAAACGGTAGAAATGCTCAAACAGTTCAAAGACTTTTCTTTATTTTCTGAATTAGGTGGCATCATTCAAAAATTGGAAGACAAGATTTACACGGAGAAAACCAGTAATGCTTCTATTATTCATTTGGATAAAAATGAAAATTTAAAAGGATTGGAACATCTGGATGTGTTGTATCAAGCTATCTTGAAAAAGATTGTTTTAATGATTCAGTATCAATCCTTCAAGGCGCGCCAACCGACTCCAACTATTTTTCATCCTTATATTTTGAAAGAGTTTAATAATCGGTGGTTTTTGGTTGGTAGAAAAGCGGATGAAGATAAAATAACCACTTTTGCATTGGATAGAATTGTGAGTATTGAACCTAGCTTGAAAGAAGATTATCGAGATGAAAATTTTGATGGGGATGCTTATTATAAAAATACGATTGGGGTAACGGTATTTGATACGGCTGGAATTCGAGAAGTCATTTTAAAAATTGATCGATCCAATGCTCCTTATGTTCTAACAAAACCTTTTCATCATTCGCAAGAAATATTAGAAAGATCTAAAGACGGAAGTGTAACAATTAAAATCAGTGTTCATCAGAATTTTGAGTTAGAAAGATTGATTTTGGGATTTGGTGAAACGATTGAAGTGCTAAAACCTAGAATTTTGAGAAATCGGATAAAGCGGAAGTTGGAGATTGCGCTGAGTAATTATGAGTGAGATTTATGATGTATGATTCATGATGTATGATATGACCGTTGTCGCGTGTGCATACGCCACTTTGGTCATATCATAAATCAAAACATCACAAAGCCCGAAATACCTTCTGATAATTAACCTGCAAGTCATTAATTTTCAAAGCAACAAAATAATGGCCGTTTGGTAAGTTGCTGTCAGGAGTCCAGGTGGCGTCATATTGATCTGCTTCCAAAGTACGTTCTTCCAGGTTTCCAACCTCTCCGGCTGCACTTCTTTGGCGGGACGTCAAAAGTAACATTACAAAAAATGCGGAAACCACTTCTAAAGCAATTTCCGCATATCTATTTTCTAAAAAAGAATTTCAACTACTCTTTTTCCTTTTCTGTAATCGGTTTACCATTTTTCGCATCCTTCAAATCCTTGGTAGCATCTTCCAATTCTTTAGTTGCTTTTTCCAACTTTGCAATTTTCGATTTTTTTGCCTTGGCTTTCGCTTTTTCGATTTTAGCTTTTGGCAATTCACCATTTCCATCACCTGCGAAAGGTGTTTTGGAAAAGACTAAGCCATCTTTATTGGTATCGACATAAATGGTATCACCTTTATTGAAATCGCTTGAAAGCAATTGTTTAGACAACTCGTTGATTAATTCTTTTTGGATAACTCGTTTCAATGGTCTTGCACCGAATTGAGGTTCGTAACCCAACTCTGCGATTAAGCTCAAAGCATTTTCGCTCAAATTCAAAGTCATGCCTTGCTTTGCCAAATTTTTGACTGTTTTCTTTAACAAGAGTTTTGCGATCTTCTTGATTTCTTCTTTTGTCAAAGGCAAGAACATGATTTTCTCGTCGATACGATTAAGGAATTCTGGACGAAGATTATCTTTCAGTACTTCAAAAACTTCTTCTTTTGTTGTTTCGATGATATCTTCTCGATGTTCAGGTCCCACTGCATCTAGGTCTTCAAAATTTTCCAAAATTGTTTCAGCACCCATATTGGATGTCATGATAATAATGGTGTTTTTGAAATTAGCGACACGACCTTTGTTATCCGTCAATTGTCCATCGTCAAGTACTTGCAATAAAATATTGAAGGTATCTGGATGTGCCTTTTCAATTTCATCTAACAATACAATTGAATATGGCTTGCGTCTTACCGCTTCTGTCAACTGCCCACCTTCATCATAACCTACATATCCTGGAGGCGCACCTACCAATCGGGATACGGAATGTTTTTCTTGGAACTCACTCATATCAATACGAGTGATTGCTTTTTCATCATCAAATAAAACTTCTGCTAATGCTTTTGCTAATTCAGTTTTACCCACACCTGTTGGACCTAAGAAAATGAAAGAACCGATTGGACGTTTGGCATCTTGCAAATTGGCGCGAGAACGGCGAACTGCATCAGATACTGCTACTACTGCTTCATGTTGGCCGATCAATCTTTCGTGAATTTGATCTTCCAATTTCAGCAATTTATCTTTTTCACTTTGCATCATCTTGGTCATTGGAATTCCAGTCCAAGAAGAAACGACTGCAGCGATATCATTCGAAGTCACCACATCATTGGTGAATCTTTTATCTTCAGGAAGTGCATCCAATTCTTTGTTAACTACAACTAATTCAGCTTCTTTCGCTTTTATTTCACCGTAACGAATCTTTGCTACTTTTTCAAAATCACTTTCACGTTCTGCTTTTGCAGCTTCATGTTCTAATTCTTCAAGATCTTTTTTGATTTTTTGAACTTTGTCAACGATGTCCTTCTCCATTTTCCACGCAGCAGTCAACCCATCTCTTTTTTCAGAAGCGTTGGCAATTTGCTCGTTGATTTTTTTCAACTTCTCTTCGTTCTTATCTCGTTTGATGGCTTCTCTTTCGATTTCAAGTTGACGAACTTTACGTACCCATTCATCTACTTCACCTGGAACTGAATCCAATTCCAAACGTAACTTTGCGGCAGCTTCATCAATCAAATCAATTGCTTTATCAGGCAATGCACGATCGGCAACATAGCGATGTGATAATTCTGCAGCAGCAATTAATGCTTCATCAAGAATATCGATTTTATGATAGACTTCATATTTATCTTGCAATCCACGAAGGATAGAAACCGTATCTTCAACACTTGGCTCATCAACCATAACAGTCTGAAAACGTCGCACCAACGCCATGTCTTTTTCAAAATATTTTTGGTATTCATCCAAAGTGGTTGCTCCGATTGTGTGCAAATCTCCACGTGCTAAAGCGGGCTTCAAAATATTCGCAGCATCCATTGCACCATTACCACCACCTGCACCAATCAATGTATGTATCTCATCAATGAAAAGGATGATTTCACCATTGGAGTTGGTTACTTCTTTAACTACTGATTTCAATCTTTCTTCGAATTCCCCTTTATATTTTGCACCGGCAACTAACGAAGAAATATCAAGCGTATAAATTCTTTTGTTTTTCAAATTTTCTGGAATGTCACCATTGACGATTCTCCAAGCAATTCCTTCAACGATTGCAGTTTTTCCAACACCAGCTTCACCAATCAACAAAGGATTGTTCTTTTTTCTTCGGGACAAAATGTGAAGGACTCTTCTGATTTCTTCATCCCGACCGATAATTGGGTCTAGCTTTCCTTCTTCTGCATGTTGGTTTAAATTGATACCAAATTTGTCCAAAGTATTGTAAGAATTTTCAGCGTGTTGGTCTTTAACTTTGCTTCCTTTTCTTAATTCATTGATTGCCTTTTTTAAGTCCTTTTCGTTGGCACCTTGTTCTTTAAGAATTTTGCTTCCATTGTCACTACCACCAAGGATTCCTAACATCATCAATTCTACAGAGATATATTCGTCCTCAAATTCCTTCATTAATTTCTTTGCACGACTTAAAGATTTGTTGGAGTCATTAGATAGATATTGTTTTTGGCTAGTATCTACTTTCGGCAATTTTGAAATTGCAGTATCTAATGTTTTCTTTAAGGTATCTACATTGACGCCCATTTTTTTGAGCAGAAATTCTGCAGCACTTTCATCTGTTTCCAAAATTCCTTTTAGAAGATGAACGGTATCCACCACTTGCTGGTCATTTCCGCCAGCTATTTGTTGTGCTTTTAGAATGGCTTCCTGAGATCTAATGGTAAAATTATCGTAAGTCATTTTACTATCGTTTATTGTAATTGTTTTAGTTTATTTTTTATTGTTGCAATCAAATCAACTCTATCAAAAGAATAAATTGCGGTTGCAGTATCTACATAATCTAACAATAATATTGCTCTTCTGAAATCAATTATTGCTTTTACGTTTTTGTCATCTGCTATAAAAATGTCCCCACGTGCATTCATTACTCCAGCAATTGATTCTATCTGATAAGGATTCAACTGCATTTCTTCTGTTAAATAATGGAGTAGTTTTTCGTCTGAAATTTTATCAAGCTCTTCGCTACTCAGTCCATTATGTTGTTGAATATATTCCTCCAGAATGATTAGTTGTTCTTCTGCATTTTTTCCAATCATTCTGGCAAGTACTGCAGAAATTTGGTGAATCATTCGTTGAATAATATCTCGCTGTATCATATGCTATTTACGCATCAAATAATTGACCAATTGGATTTTCATGGTTTTTAGAAGAACATTTGTCATGTTTCGAAAAACGATATTGACGAAATGACAGTTTTGATGCTGTAAATTAGGTAAATTAAGTTTAAGAATTAATAAGTTTAAGATTAAGTTTAATGACCGTTAGGACGCTAGGAGAAGTTTAAGTGTAGGTCAAAGTTTAAGTTTAATGACCGTTAGGACGCAAAGAGAAGTTCAATTTATTGAGAAGTTCACGTACTCA
>CALDGQ010000107.1 GCA_937941765.1 uncultured Saprospiraceae bacterium | reverse complement strand
TCTTTCTGGTGGTTGTACGGCTCCTTTCCCGTTCAATCCTGTTAGAATATTTACTCCAAATTGCCCAGAAATTTGCGATGATGGAATTGATAATGATGGAAATGGCTTAATTGATTGCAACGACTTAAATTGTACACCAACATTCACAAGCCATAATGGTAACAATCCGGTTACATTTACTGAATCTATTTGTCCATTTGGAACGAACAACGGTACCATCAATATCTCTGCTTCATTAGTAAGTGGTGACACCATCGAATACAGTATCGACAATGGAGTAACTTATCAATTGGATTCATTATTCACCAACTTAGCGCCAGGTAGTTATGATATCACTATTAGAAATCTTGTAGGTGGATGTGTCAACACCTACACTAACAATCCTGTAGTCTTAACCGCTCCTACTTGTCCAGAAATTTGCGACGATGGCATTGACAATAATGGTGATGGACTTATCGATTGTGCAGATGCAGACTGCCTAGGAAATTATGTTGGTGTTATCAATACGCAGGCGAATTGCCCTGCCAACACTAATGACGGTATTATTGAAATCAATGCCACCATTGCCAATGGTGGCACTTTAGAATACAGTATCAACAATGGATTTACGTATCAATCTGACTCTATCTTTAACAACTTAGTTCCAGGGGATTATTTAGTGGTGGTAAGAAATCTTTCTGGTGGTTGTACGGCTCCTTTCCCGTTCAATCCTGTTAGAATCCTTACACCGAATTGTGATGAAATTTGTGACGATGGGATTGACAATGATGGCAATGGTTTAACGGATTGCAACGATTCCAATTGTATGCCGAACATTAGTGATGTTACTTTCACGGAATCTGTTTGTCCAGTTGGAACCAATAATGGAACGATAGATATCACCGCAAATTTGACTAGTGGCAATACGCTAGAATATAGCATTGATGGTGGAACCACTTATCAAGCAAGCAATCAATTTACTAACTTAACACCTGGTAATTACAATATTACAGTCAGAAACAGTGTTGGTAGTTGTGTTGCAACTTACACCTCTAATCCTGTTATTTTGACCGCTCCTACATGTCCTGAAATTTGCGACGATGGCATTGACAATAATGGTGATGGACTTATCGATTGTGCAGATGCAGATTGCCTAGGAAATTATGTAGGTGTTATCAATACGCAGGCGAATTGCCCTGCCAACACCAATGACGGTATTATTGAAATCAGTGCAACTATTGCCAATGGTGGCACTTTAGAATACAGTATCAATAATGGATTTACGTATCAATCTGACTCTATCTTTAACAACTTAGTTCCAGGTGATTATTTAGTGATGGTGAGAAATCTTTCTGGTGGTTGTACGGCACCTTTCCCGTTCAACCCAGTTCGAATATTTACTCCAAATTGCCCAGAAATTTGCGATGATGGAATTGATAATGATGGAAATGGCTTAATTGATTGCAACGACTTAAATTGTACACCAACATTTACAAGCCATAATGGTAACAATCCGGTTACATTTACAGAATCTGTTTGTCCAACAGGCACCAATAGTGGCACTATTAATATCTCCGCATCCTTATTAAGTGGGGACACAATTGAATATAGTATCGACAATGGCGTAACTTATCAACTAGACTCCCTATTCACGAACTTAGCGCCAGGTAGCTATGATATAACCATCAGAAACGTTGCGGGTGGATGTGTCGAAACTTATACTTCTAATCCAGTTGTCTTGACACCACCTTATTGTCCTGAAATTTGTGATGATGGAATTGACAATGATGGTGATGGCCTAATTGATTGTGATGATCCTGATTGCCCAGTTGCTATTCCAGGTCTTGACTTTGTACAACCGAGTTGTCCTGCAAATTCAAATTCAGGCCTACTTTTAATCGCACCGATTTCCTCGCCTGCGGTTGAATATAGTGTTGACGGAGGAACAACCTACACAACCAACAATGTATTTACTAATTTACTTCCTGGAACTTATAATGTCCAAATCCGAACAGTAGTAGGCAACTGCATCACAGTTTATGGAGGTAATCCAATAATTTTCAACAACCCTGTTTGTCCAGAAATCTGTGATGATGGTATTGACAATGATGGTGATGGGCTGACGGATTGTGCAGAAGCTATTTGTACACCATCAATCAATAATGTAACTTTCAATCCAGCAACCTGTCCTATAGGAAATAATAATGGAGACATCTTTATAAGTGCTGATTTACAAATTGGAAGTCCAATAGAATATAGTATTGACAATGGAGTCACTTTCCAAACAGATTCTCTATTCAACAACCTTGCACCAGGAAGTTACGATATCGTTGTTAGAAATAGTCTTGGTGGTTGCATCACATCTTATATCAACAATCCAATAGTCTTTGGTGCATTGACTTGCGTAGAAGATTGCACGGACAATATTGATAATGATGGAGATGGATTAACGGATTGTGATGATCCTGATTGTACACCAATTTATGTAAATGTTTTCAACACACAAGCCAACTGTCCCGTATTTACTAATGATGGAATTATCGAAATTATGGCCACTGTTGGAAATGGCGGACCAATAGAATACAGCATCAACGATGGCTTTACTTATCAATCGGATTCTATATTTAACAATTTAGTTCCGGGTGATTATAAAGTATGGGTTAGAAATACTTCAGGTGGATGTGTGGCACCGTTCCCTTTCAATCCAGTACGAATATTAAATCCAATTTGTCCTGAAATATGTGATGATGGGATTGATAACGATGGAGATACACTAATCGATTGTGATGATCCTGATTGTCCAATGAATATAACTTCCGTCAGCGTTGGAGAACCGAATTGTCCATTTGATGCCAATGATGGTACGATTAGTATTACTGGATTTGCGACGTCTGTTGCTATTGAATACAGCATCGATGGAGGTGGTAGCTTCCAGCTCGATAGTACTTTTACAAATGTAGCATCTGGAAATTATAATATCGAAATAAGAACGGTTCAAGGTAATTGCGTTAGAGCTTATGCTAACAATCCAGTTGTTCTTACTGCTCCTACCTGTCCAGAAATTTGTGATGATGGTATTGATAATGACGGAAATGGATTGTCAGATTGTGACGACTTAAATTGCTTGCCAATCATAAGCAATGTTACCTTTATTGAAGCTACTTGTCCAGTTGGCAACAACAATGGAGAAATCATTATCAGTGCATCTTTGCTTAGTGGAGATTCATTAGAATACAGTATTGATGGTGGAACTACCTATCAGTATAGCAATCAATTTGCGAATTTAGTTCCTGATAGTTTTGAAGTAGTGGTCAGAAACATTACTGGTGGATGTATCTCAATTTCCAGCAACAACCCTGTTATTTTGACACCACCAAGTTGCATTGAAGATTGTACTGACAATATAGATAATGACGGAGATGGTCTTACCGATTGTGATGATCCTGACTGTTTACCGAATTATATAAACGTGTTCAACACACAAGCCAATTGTCCTGCAAATACCAATGACGGAATTATTGAAATAATTGCAAATGTAGGAAGCGGTGGACCATTGGAGTATAGCATCAACGACGGCTTTAGTTACCAATCTGATTCTATATTTAACAATTTAGTTCCGGGTGATTACAAAGTATGGGTAAGAAATATTTCAGGTGGATGTATGGCTCCTTTCCCATTCAATCCAGTTAGAATCTTAAATCCAACTTGTCCAGAAATTTGTGATGATGGAATTGATAATGATGGAGATACCCTTATTGACTGCGATGATCCAGATTGCCCTCAAAATATCAATGAGGTCACTTTCGTTGCACCAAATTGTCCATTTGATGCCAATGATGGTAGTATCAATATTTCAGCAATGGCAACATTGGATGCGATAGAATATAGTATTAATGGCGGCGCCAGTTTCCAAGCTGATAGCACTTTTACCAACTTGGCTCCAGGAAGTTATGTTATTGAAATTAGAAGTTTATTTGGAGGTTGCATAAAAGCCTACACTGGCAATCCACTTGTTCTTGGAGCACCGAATTGCCCTGAAATTTGCAATGATGGAATTGACAATGATGGCAACGGTTTATTTGATTGCGACGATACGGTTTGCGCACCAAATATTGACAACATCTCATCAACGGAACCAACTTGTGCTATTGGAAATGCAGATGGAACCATCACGATAAATGCATCGGTTCTGAGTGCTGACACACTTGAATTTAGCATTGATAATGGAGTAACTTTCCAATCCGATTCTTTATTCACAAATCTAGTTTCAGGAGATTACAATATTGTTGTTAGAAATAGCATCGGAAGTTGTTTAACAAACTATAGCAACAATCCAATTGTTTTAAATATGCCTATTTGTCCTGAAATTTGTAACGATGGAATTGACAATGACGCTGATGGATTGACTGATTGTGATGACACCGATTGTACACCTTCTATCAACAACATCATTTCTTCAACACCTACTTGCCCGATTGGAAATACAGATGGAAGTATTGCTATCGAAGCAGTTTTACTTAGTGGAGATAGTATTGAATACAGTATCGATAATGGAATTTCATTTCAACTTGATTCATTTTTTATCGATTTAGCTCCAGGATTTTATGACGTGGTTTTAAGGAATTTGACTAGCGGATGCTTAACAACCTATACCAACAATCCAGTTGCTGTTATCAATCCAACTTGTACTGAAATTTGCGATGATGGGATTGACAATGATGGTGATGGATTAATCGATTGTATTGATGACGAATGCGCACTGGTCATTTCCGATGTAGTCATCTCCCCTATTAGTAATTGCGACAATGAAAATGGAATGATAACTATCACACCAATAAATGCAAGTATTAATTTTGAATTCAGTATTGACAATGGGATCACGTGGCAATTTGAGAATAATTTCGATTCACTTGAAAGCGGTGTTTATAATGTTATAATGCGAGATACAGTTTCGTTGTGTGAAATAAGTTACCTGCAAAATCCATTAATATTGCAACCAATTCAAGCACCAGTGATTGACGACATAACCATACTTAATCCTTCAGCTTGCAACTTTATTGATGGAAGCTTGGTTATTAATGCAATTAATTATGATACGACTGCACTACAATATAGCATTGATGGTGGATTGAATTTTAATAGCAATCCGAATTTTGAAAATCTAAATGCAGGGACCTATGAAATCATTATTCAAAATGTAGGAATCAGTTGTAGTGATACGACACAAGCAATTTTGTCTGATCCGATAATTTGCATTGACACCATTTCTATAACAATAGATGAGCAGAATCCTATAGATACTTGCCTACATGAATACATCACTTTGCCAGGAACAATTACAACCGTTGAGGTATGCGAGGCACCTGAAGATGTTGTTGTATTCTTTGACGATGTTCCTTGCTTGTCAATAGAAACTACAGAAGGATTTGAAGGGACCGATAGTCTATGCGTTGTTTATTGTGATGAAAATATGATTTGTGATACCGTCATTATAATCATAGATGTTGTTCCGGTTGATCTTCCTCCACTTGCAATTGATGAATGTGTTGATCTTGCTGTAAGTGCACCAATCAATGTCAATGTATTGAAAAATGATATTATAAATGGCGAGTTAATTGATCTTGGTTTTGTAATAGAACCAAGTCTTGGAACTGCTAGAATTGATGCGTTCGATTTCAGTGTAAACTACATTCCTGACGAAGATAATTGTGGCCAAATAGATACCTTCAGTTATTTTATTGACAATGGAATCGCTGTTGATACTGCAAATATTTGTGTAGAAATATTGTGTACAGATATCACGGTATTTAATGGATTTTCTCCAAATGGAGATGGTTCAAATGACACCTTTACAATAGTCAATATTGAAAATCATCCAGGAAATGAACTTGTTATCTTTAACAGATGGGGAAATCGGGTGGCACAACTAAACGACTATAAAAACGATTGGGATGGAACTTGGGAACAAAATCCACTTCCTGATGGCACTTACTTTTATTATTTAGCATTACCAGATGGTAGAATTTTTTCAGGATATGTTGTGATTTGGCGATAATGTATTGTGAATTTAAAAAGAGGAATGTTCAATTTGAGCATTCCTCTTTTTTGAAATAAAATATAAAAAGCGGCACCTACTGTCGTAAGCGCCGCTATCCCATGAAAAGATATAGGTTCGAAGTATATCTTTAGTCTTATATGTCTTTAAAGATTTCTTTTCTTAATTACTATTTAATCAAAGTCATCTTCTTCGTTGCAGT
>CALDGQ010000106.1 GCA_937941765.1 uncultured Saprospiraceae bacterium | reverse complement strand
TTTTCGAAGAATCTGATCCTTTTTCTTTTTTCATTGCCAAAAAAGAAACAAAAAGTCTAGATTTTATAAACTCCTCCGTCAAACATATAAAATCAGCCTCCCGCTACAAAATCCAAGTTTATGTTTATTTGAAGTGAATTTGCAACAATTTGAATACGTCTTTGAATTTTAACTTAATTGCCCCGTTTTTTAGGGATTCTACATAAAATTGATGCAATTATCCAAAAGAGGCTACAACCTAATTCATTGGTTATCATGATTTTAGATTTCTTCTGAATATCCCAACGTGAGCTCGCGTTGTAACGATCTATTTTACATTATACATTTTTAATTTTACATTCTCCTAAATTTTACATTCTCCTTAGTTTCACAAAAGTCGAAATAACAACAGGCTTCTCCTTACTAACTAATTCCACAAAATAAACACCATCTTCCAAAAACGAAATATCAAGATGCGGAGAAGTTGTATTCATAACTTTTTTTCCTAACAAATTTCTCACAAGGATTTGATCAAACGGAATTCCATCTGCTTCAATAAATAAGGTTTGAGAAACTGGATTTGGAAACAATTTCAATTGATTTTGAAATTCAATGGGTACCAATCCAGAAACGATAGGAGAGCAGGGGGTTACTTGTCCGTTGTCGAAACGTGATTTTGCTTCATTAGAAAATTCATTCAATGGGTTAGTGGGACCAATTGGAGGCCAATTTGAGTTAGACACATAAAAATCTGGTGATTGATTTAAGTATAGTGATTTTATTGTTAAATCTTCCGTTGCTTCAGGAATAATAGTACCTGTTTGATTGTTACCGTATTCAAAGTGGTCAACTCCTTCCAAAAGATAGAGTCCTAAAATTCCACCTTCATTTGTAATTTCATTTCCAACAAAATTTTGAGCATCGCTTGGTGGGTTGTTGTTCATAAAGACGCCATAGAGTTCAGCACGATTTCTAAAAAAAGTATTGTTTGGACCATTGATACCATGTGAATTGTCAATAATTATTTGTTGAATAATATTTCCTTCAAATAAATTGGCATAAGGATAGTTGCCATGCAAAACGGCATCTCCTGCAGCGTTAGCAGGCAAGGCAACAGCTGTCCAAAATGGATCGAAAGAGTAGTTGTAAGATAATACATTTCCATTTGCGCCAGCTTGTAATAGCATGGAATGACGCAGATGCTCAAACACATTGTTATAAATAAGGGAAGCACCTGTGGCAAAATGTAGGACCACTCCATAAGCTTTTCCGCCACTCCCATAATTAAAGGCATCATGAAGATAGCATCCTGATATTTCTATGTTTGTAGCATTAGAAACTTCAAAATGTGCGAAATTGCAATTGATACTCTCTACACATTTAATCCAACAATTGTAACTACGTTCAATACTAATATTGCTTGTTTGGCTACTTGTTTGATCAAATCTTTCTATCGTTAAATTTTCGATTCCAACATTTTCAACCATGTTTATTTTTACTAAAACAGGATTATCGTCAACTAAAAAGTCTCTTCGAATTTGATCTTGAAAGAAAATAGTATCTGCAACGATTTCACTTATTTGACAAATCTGGCCAGTGGAATGCGCACCCCAAGTGGAAGTGATTTTTTCGGCATCATTGTCAATTAAATAAACAAAATCATCGATTTGAAAGCTTACTGAATCCATTGTCACCACGAAATTATCTTCTTTGATAACAGTGTTTGAAATGAAAAGAGAGTCGTGCGTATGCGTTCCTCTAATTAGGATTAAATCTTCCTCTAATTCCAAATCAAAAAGTAGTTTGGTCGTACTTAAGTCGGCTCCTTTTATAATAAAGTTGCTTGGTAATCGAATTTGCTGATTAAATAGATAGTCACCTTCTGGAAAAAGTATAATCGTTTCCGTGCCTGTATTGTTGGATATAATTGATTGAATGAGTAAGTCATTAGCTGCTGTGGCATCCGCAATTCCTCCTTCATCAATAAAGTTGATAATGTTGGTTGGTTCAATGTAGGTACCCAGATGCCCCACGTGACTCCAATCAACGAGTCTTTCCTCAGGAATTACCTGACTATAAATAGATAAAGAATGGGCTAAAAATAAAAAGATAAGTAGCTTTTGCATTGGACGAATCGGTCGTTTATTCCATTACAAATTGCGAAAATTTAAGGACAATAAAGAAGAACGCGGGTGGTATTTGAAGGTAATTTCTGTCCTATTTGAGATAGGAAAAACCTCAATACATAATCATTTGAATGTTATTCGGTTTCAGCAGTAAAGGTATGAAGTAAAATTAATCCCGTACCTATCATCACGGAAACATCTGCTGCATTAAATATTCCAGTTCGAACAAATCCGAAATCAATAAGCATAAAATCAGTGACAGATCCGTAGAGAATCCGATCGATCATATTTCCGATTCCTCCTCCTATAATAAATGTAAGACCTATAATGAATAGCTTGTCCAATCCAGATTTGAAAAGAATGTAAATCAACATCCCAACCAAAAAGATAAGGGGAATACCTTGAAGTAATAGTTTTTTCAGCATAGGGCTAAGATTTTTTCCTAAGCCTAACATTGCACCTTCGTTTTCTACTTTGACTAAAATGAAATTCTTGGTCCCAACTTCTATTCTGTCGTGATAATTTAATTGCGCTCTCACTACTTTTTTGGAAACTTGATCACAACCGATATTGGTAAGGACTAGAAATAAAATGACGATGATTTTAAATATTTTTGAAGACTCCATTTTTTCGTGCTATTAGATTTATACAGTTCAATTTTTGTACAAAGTTACTATTTAGAAACTCTTTTTGAGGATATTATTTCACTTTGTTTTAGGTATTAAAAATAGTGATAAACTATCTATTATTCATTGCGTATACTGTTATAGATTTCCTAATTTCACAGTACAAAATAACAAGATAAATTATGAATCCAAGAATAAGAATAATCAAAAACAGATCTGATATAGGTGCAGGAACAAGAGGGTCTGACATGGGAGTTGATGCGATAGAAATAGCAGCAATTAATCAAGGAAATGATTTTTTCAATAAATTCGAATATTTTGATGTCGATACACATAATGAATCGATTTATGATAAAGTAAATAATTCATTTGGAAAACGAATCAGTCATGTTTATGAGCAATGTTCAAGATTGTCCGATGCTGTAAAAAATACTTTGGCAGATAAAAAATATCCGATTGTTATTTCTGGTGATCACTCTTCTGCATTGGGTACGATAAGCGGAATCAAAGCTATGTATCCTGATAAGAAACTAGGAGTGTTTTGGGTTGATGCCCATGCTGATTTACATTCACCATTTACCTCTCCTTCAGGTAATATTCATGGGATGCCATTAGGTGCTGCAATTGCTGACGATAATTTGGAGTGTCAAGTCAATGAAATCAATCCAGAAACAAAATCGTATTGGGAAAAGATGAAAAATCTGGGTGTTGATGGACAAAAAATAACTGGTGATTCCATTGTATTTTTCGGGGTCCGTGATACGGAAGAACCAGAAGACAAACAAATAGCAAAACACGGTATCCGTAATTTTATGGTTCATGAAGTTAGGCATCGTGGGGTGCTTCCTTGTGTAAATGAAGGTATCGAATTGTTGAACGCTTGTGATATCTTTTACATTTCTTTTGATGTCGATAGTTTGGATTGTGATGCAGTTTCTTATGGTACTGGGACTCCGGTTCCTAAAGGTTTTGATCCGAAAGAAGTCATTGAAATTATCAACAATATTATTGAATCTAACAAGGTAGTATGTATTGAATTTGTTGAAGTAAATCCGTTGTTAGATAATAAGGGAAATAAGATGGCGGAGACTGCTTTTGAGGTTTTGAGTGCTTTGAATTTGGATCGGCATGCTTAAACAATGGCAATAGCAATGGCAATGACAATGAGTACGCGGAGGCGTTTGTGAGGAATACGTGAAGCGAAATTTACTCATTGATACTGCCTTTATCTCAATACCAATACCATTGAATTGAAAATAAAAAAAACATCTATGAGACAAGAACCTTTAGATCTTCGTAAAGAAACCATTTATGTATTTGAGGATAGATTAGTTCGATTTGCAGGGGAATCAGTAAAATTTACTAGAACGCTTCCTAAAGATTTAGAATCGGAATATTATCGAGATCAGTTAATTAGATCGTCTGGAAGTAGCGCATTAAATTATGGAGAAGCACAAGGAACAATAACTAAAAAAGACTTCCTTCATAAAAGTTCTATTAGTAGGAAAGAATTAAAAGAATCAAGAGCAACTTTAAAAGTTTTAGCTTATCTGAATGAAGGTGACTCTGAAAAGAGAAATTGGCTATTAGAAGAAGTGGAAGAGCTAGTTGCCATCTGCTCAAAAATGATTAACAATAAACGGTAAGGCGCCATTCCGAATACATTTTATAATAAATAAAGTTGCACCTATTCCCAATGAATCCTTTACATACTCCTCCGCGTACACATTGAGATTGCCATTGCCATTGAAATTGCAATTGACACATCACTCAATCTTATACCGAGCCCCAACATAAAACTCCCGCCCCTTAGTAGGACCCCAAACAGACGAAGTATCAAAATAAGGACCAAATGGATCTTCCCAACTAATGATAGGTTGTAATTGACGGAAGTCCAAAATATTCTCACAGCCAGCATAAACCTCAAATTTTTCAAAGATGTAAGTGAATTGGGTATTTGCTGTTAGATAACTATCAGAATAATCAGAACGTTGAAATGGAGTAGGGTTGTCAGAAGTATCAGGCAATTTTCTTTTTCCAAACCAATGCAAACTACCATCCCAATGCCACTTCTTTGACTCAGGTTTGAAGCCAGCTGTCAGAAGGAATTTGTGTGGCGTTACAAACGGAAGTGATTCAAATTTTCCAGGCGACTCTTCACGAGAAACGTCTAGGTAATTGTACGCAATCTTCATGTCCACTTTACTCCTGATCTTTGTGTTGAATTCCACTTGAAAACCATTAGAATAACTTCGGTCTTCAAAATTGGTAACAATTGCTTTGGTATTAGATGTAATGAAGTCTGGGAATATTTGATTCTGAAAATCTGTTCGATAAAAGTCAACACTAAAATATCCTGACATGATATCACCTGTATATTTCTGCGTATAATTGATACCATAATTAATGGCCTTTTCAGGTTTTAATGCTTCTTCAAAAACAATGTCTCTTGAACTTACTAACAAACCTACATTTTCGCTAAATAAATTTGCTGTACGCCAACCTACGCCACCACTTATTCGTAATGTTGCATTTTCATTAAAATCATATTTGACTAGTGATCTTGGGGTAAATTGTGTTTCAAAGGTATTGTGATAATCCAGTCGTGCACCAATAATCCAACTTATTTTATCTTCCATAAATCGGAAAGTATTTTCAGCATATAAACCTGGAATACGTTCTTTTTTCAAATAATTACCCGCATATGTTTTAGGATTCAATTCATCTGTAAATGAAATATCTTCTTCAATGTCTAGTAATCGGAAACTAAGTCCATATTTTAAAGAATGATCTGCTGTATACTCCAAATCATGTTGCAATGATCCATACAAATTTGTCTGAATACCAGCATATTTAGTAGTACCAAAATAAGAAAGTTGATCATGATAAGAGGCACCACCGAAAAATGTAACTTTATTGTTGTCATTAATTCTATAAGTTGACTTACCCCAGATTTCTGGTTGCATGATGTCAACTGTCTGACCATAATATTCAGAACTTCCTTTATCTTTTTTTGGATCAAAATTCATTTGTCCACCAACTCTATTTTCTTTTAAAAAGCGAACCATGTATTTAGCACTCCAACCATTTTCTGCTTCATTTCCATAGCTTGACTTATTGAAAATCTCGTAGCGAGTCAATTGCGGCACATCAATAAAGTTATCCTTATCCCGATCAATTTTTCTAGCAGGTTGTACCGCATGCAAAGCAGTGTAATTATGCCATTTTCCTTTTTTGAAACCAAAGCTTACATTTTCTTGTCGTTCCAAAAAGTGATTCATAAAAACATTAGCGAAAAACTTG
Organism: uncultured Saprospiraceae bacterium; assembly: GCA_937941765.1. GTDB lineage: Bacteria > Bacteroidota > Bacteroidia > Chitinophagales > Saprospiraceae > CALDGQ01. The sequence goes on along the minus strand of CALDGQ010000106.1, from coordinate 6,200 downwards.
TCTGCTTTTTCAGGTTCAATTGTGATTACATTGGTTTGGCCGCTGATACTCTCAAAGCCTTGTAACACGCTGTTTGCGCCTTTCGAAATGAAAATAGTATTGACAATGGTTCCAGGTATACTACTGATTCCATAGGTAGACGTCAATCCATTTATCAAAGGAATTCCATCCAACATAACTTGATTATAAGTACCCGACAAACCTAATATTTGTAACTCTCTGGAATTGGTGATAACATTTGTAGTTCTTGATTCCACTGAAGCTTCCGTTTCAAAACAACCGGCCAAATCACAACATGCTGAACGTTTTAATTCCGTTGCTGTAATCGCCTCCGTTTTAATAGGATTGATGCTCGAGATAAAAGTTCCGTCTTGTTCTCCACTGACTACTACTTCTTCCAGCATAGCAGAATCTTCTAATTTAAATTCAATATAATCATGTCCTGTCATATCAAAAGTATCCGGCTCATAACCAACATAACTGGTAATTAGGATTGGCTTATCAATTCCATCAGCAGAAATAAAAAATACACCTGATTCATCAGTGGTTGTTGCATGGGTACTTCCCAAAAAATAAACATTGGCGCCAATTAGAACAAGGCCTTCTTTATCCATCACCTTACCCATTATATCTTGAGCAGATAAATTGGCGCACATTGCCAATGAAAAAAAGAAAAATAGAATCTTGTACATTATAATTTGTTGTTAAAACGCTCCTTAAATTTACTGTTTTATGGGGATAGAAAAGGGGGAAGACTTGTCAATTTGTTGTTAAAACCCTCTCTAAATTTACTGATTTTTAAGGATAAAATTGGGTACAAACGTGTGAAACCTAGCTTTTGAAAGAAAACCAGGTAATTCCATTAGTAATTATGTAAGTAATATGGCAATTATTAACCCAAACTATAACACTTAAATATTAAATTTGATAGTTATTCTTTTTATCCTTCTAATCAAAGCATCTAATTATGAGCCACATCAACATTCGCTTTTATCTATTAGTTACAATTTTCATGACTACTTGTTCACTATTTGCACAGCCGATTGACGGTTATGTACTTTACAATAGTTTTAATGAAAATACCACCTATCTAATTGATGCAGAAGGTGATATTGCAAAGACATGGAATTTAAGCACCGCATGTAATTATGCCGTCTTGTTAAAAGACAATGGAAATATAGTAAGAGGAGAGCAGATTGATACCGAAATTGTTGGTGCTGCAGTTGGTGGTCGTGTTAGTGAATATGATCCAGATGGCAATGTTGTTTGGTCTTTTGATTATTCGACTTCCGAATATGTTCAACATCACGATATTGATTTTGGTCCCAATGGAAGTGTCTTTCTTATTTCTTGGCAAGAAAGAACAGAAGAAGAAATGGAAATGGCTGGTTTGGAAGATCCTGAAATGAAACATGTTACTGGCTTGATAGAGATTATGGGAAACAGTAGTGGTGGAGCAGACATTATTTGGGAATGGCATTTTTATGATCACTTGATCCAAGATGTTGATCCGAATAAACCAAATTATGGAGATATCGCAAGCAATCCACAACGTTTAGACGTAAACGTACCAGCTTTAGGTTTTGGTGGAGGTCCCGGTGGTCCTGGTGGTCCTCCAGGATTTGCAAATGATTGGTTGCATTGCAATGGAATTCATTATAATGCTGAAAGAGATCAAATTGCTTTTACTTCAAGATTCTTAAGTGAAATCTTTGTTATTGATCATAGCACTACTACCGAAGAAGCCGCAACAAGTTCCGGAGGAAACGCTGGAATGGGAGGAGATTTATTATACAGATGGGGAAATCCTGCCAACTACAAAACAACAGGTACACAATATATTCCAGGTCCTTGTCATGATGCACGTTGGGTCCCGGATGATGGGCGACCTCGTGGTGGATTATTGCAATTTTTTAATAATGAAGGTTTGGGCGAAAATATTTCAACAGTAGATGCACTCGATACTCCTTGGGATGGAACTAGCTATACACGCACACCTGGCGAGCCTTTTGGTCCAACTGAACCTACGTGGAGACATATAACCAATGATAATGCATGGGGTCAATCGGCAGCTATGTCAATGCCGGATGGAAATATTTTCGTCAATTTGTCCGGAGAGTATATGTACGAAGAAAATGAAGCGGGTGAAGTGGTCTTTCAATATCCAGAAGGACCTGCAAAAGCATTTCGTTACACTTGTGATCATCCTGGTATCATTGCTTTGCTCGATGATCCTTGCGATGTTTTAGCGATTAGTGAAGTGACTGATAAAGATATTCGTATTTTTCCAAATCCATCAACAGGTCTTATAAACGTTTCGGGGAATGATATTCAACAAATAACTAACATTACAGTTACAGATGTTGTAGGTAAATTAATTATGGAAACATCGGATACTAATCAAGTGGATCTTTCTCATGCTGAAAATGGTATTTATCTAATTCGTTTGACTTTTGAGGATGCTGAAGAATTAATTCAGAAAATTTCAATCTTGAATTAATTGTAGATGTTAATGAGTCAAATTATGAAAAGAATCTGTTGCTTTTTCTTATGTGCTATCTCATTTATCAATAGGAGTGATGCACAAGCTGTTTTTTATGATACGGATGTTATTCAAGAAATTCGTATTTATTTCAATGAGCCGAACTGGGACCATTTGCTGGATAGTCTGTATGTCGAAGGTGATGAAAATAGATTGTTAGCAAATTTGGAAATAAATGGAGAATCTTTTGATAGTGTTGGAATTCGTTATAAAGGCTTTAGTTCTGTTTCTGTGGATCGGAATAAAAATCCATTTAATATCAAGTTAGATTATGTCAACAACCAAAACTATGATGGTGTTGATAAAATAAAGTTGAGTAATGTCATTCAGGACCCTTCCTTCCTTAGAGAAGTCTTGTCATATGAAATAGCCAGAAAATATATGCCAGCTTCATTGGCTAATTATGCGGAAGTTTTTATCAATGATATATATTGGGGATTATACACCAATGTTGAATCTGTAAACAAAGATTTTGTTGAAAAGCATTTTAACTCTAGAGATAATTCATTTTTCAAATGCAATCCTGAGTCCTTAGATTTTGATGGAGAGAATGCGAATTTGGGTAATAGTCCGGGTGCCGATTCTACTTTATATTTTGACCTATACGATAAGAGATCGGAATATGGATGGAGTGATTTGTATGGATTTATTGAGTTGTTAAATGAGGCGCCAGAAGATGTAGCATCATTGTTAAATATTGACAGAGCTTTGTGGATGCATGCTTTTAATTATTCACTAATTAATTTTGATAGCTATGTTGGATACGCTCAAAATTATTATCTATATCAAGATGATAATGATCAATTCAACCCAATTCTGTGGGATTTAAATATGTCATTTGCAAGTTATAGATTTACAGATGCTTCTGAATTTTTTGACGGATTCACCATTGGACAAGCTAAGACGATGGATCCTTTAATGCATTATAATAGTGTGTCTGTTTATCCTCGTCCATTGATGCGAAACCTATTTAACAATGACACTTATCGTCGGATGTACATCGCGCATTTACGGACCATCATGGAAGAAAACTTTGTCAATAACGAATATAAAACACGTGGATTGGCATTGCAAAATTTAATCGACAATGCGGTTCAGGCTGACACTAACAAATTTTACACGTATCAAGATTTTATCGACAACTTGAACGTAACTACCTCAGATCTAATAGATTATCCAGGTCTTACCGATCTAATGGATGAACGTAAAGTGTTTTTGCAAACTTATCCAGGATACCAAGGAGCACCGGAAATTTCAAATTTAAATTATTTTCCAGGAGCTAATAATGAACCAGACATTTCAATTGTTGCAACTGTAACAAATGCAACAAATGTAATATTGAAGTATAGATATGCTAGTGGTGATTTATTTCAAACACTCGAGATGTTGGATGATGGAAACAATAGTGACACCGCTCCAAATGATGGAATTTACGGCGTTAATTTATCGGATTTTACCAATTATGTTGAATATTACATCTATGCAGAAAATGAAGATGCTGGTCGATTTTCCCCTGAAAGAGCTGCCTACGAATTTCATCAAATTGAAGTGCCACTAGAAAGTTTTACAGTCAGAATAAATGAAGTGATGGCTAGTAATGACAACACGATTGCTGATGAATTCGGGGAATATGATGATTGGATAGAATTGTATAACACTACAAATGCAACCATCTCGTTGCAAGGTTTTATTCTGTCAGATACCACAAACCAATGGGTGTTACCAGATATTTCGATTGCTCCTAATGAATACATTTTAATTTGGATGGATGATGACACAGAACAAGGAGATTTGCATGCTAGTTTCAAATTATCTGCTTCAGGAGAAACACTGCGCTTAATGGATCCTTCCAATTCTTATTTGATTGACGAAGTTGGTTTTGCAAACCAAACAACGGATATCGCTTATGCAAGAATACCAAATGGAGATGGACCGTTTCAAGAAAATTTTTCTACACCGGGTTGGAACAACGAACAGATGGTGGCGGTAAATGAAATAGAAAATGAATGGTCATTTGAACTTTTCCCAAACCCTGTAAATAATCACTTAAATATTCGATTAACTGAATCGGGTAACTTCAATATTAGTATTTCAGATGTAAATGGAAAAATGTTAGCATCATTTGAAATCAAGAATCGGATAACATCAAACCTTGATCTTTCATCATTTTCTCCTGGTATCTATATAGTACAAATCAATAATGGACAAAACGTCGTCTCGAAAAAAATCATCGTTCAAAAATAAAAGCATATGAAAATTTCTATACGTTTTACTGGATTAATTTTATGTCTAGCAACTTTTGTAAATGCGCAAGTAGTTACCAATTATACAACAGCAGATGGTCTGGTAAGCAATGTCATCAATTGCATTTTTCTAGATGAAGGAGATGTTTATTTTGGAACACAACAAGGTGTTTCCTTTTTTGATGGCACTGATTGGTCAACCATTAATCAAGACAACTCTCCTGGATTGGTTGATAATGATATCACTGCAGTACTAGTCAATTACGACAATGATCCCGGTGGAGAATTTTGGTTTGGAACTAATTTTGGAATCAGTCAAACTGATGAAGGTGGAATTGATTGGAATAATTATGATGAAGATAATGGTTTGGGTGGAGACCGCATTCGATTTTTAGGGAAAGACAATGAAGGTAATATTTGGGCAGGTACTTCCAAAGGAGCAAGTGTTTTTGATGGTGCTAGTTGGCAAAATTTTGGAATGCTTCAGGGAATTCCTTTTGGAGGTGTTAATCATATCGACTTTAATTCTGATGGTTCCAAATGGCTAAGTACTGGTTTGGGTGGCGTTGTTGTCATGGATTCTAACAATGAAGTTGTAAATTCAATTATTGAAATTAATGGTTTGTTAAATAATAAAGTCAGAGCGATTGCTACAGATGATGCCAATAATAAATGGGTTGCTACATCTGATGGTATAACCGTAATCAATGCTCAAAATATGGTATCAGATTATCACACCAGACCTTACACGTTACCTCCACCTGATACTTTAAATCCTGTTGAGGATATTGCTATTAATTCGAATGGATGTGTTTGGGCAGGAATTTATGTGGATTATTTGGTGACCGTTGGAGGTGTTAGTTTATGGAATGGAGTTGAATGGATGGAGTTCGATGAATCTAATGGCTTGATCGGCCCAGTGATTAAATGTTTGGAAGTTGATGCAAATGATGATGTGTGGGTTGGTACTAGTACCGGTGTTTCGAAAATAGAACAGGCATGCACTTTCATTACCAGCACTCGTGAACCTAAGATTGAAATCGCATTTGACATCTTTCCAAATCCAGTTGCCAATACGCTTAACATCAAATGGAGTGATGACATGACTTCAAAAATTTCTGATATTAAGTTGTACAATACTTCTATGCAATTGATGGGTATTTATCCGATTGGTTCATTTCAAAATGAATTGCAAATTGATGTGTCATCTTTTTCAGATGGTGTTTACTTTATAAAAGTAGGAGATAGTTTGAAGACTTTTGTGAGGAATAAATAGGGATATTCAGGAGTAACAAATTCCGTCTTTCTGAATCATTTTGGATGCACTAAATACGATTTACATTTAATCTGAATAATCATCAATATCCCTGCTTTTTCTAATTTGATTTTTCGAGGAATCTAGTTCTTTTTCTTTT
>CALDGQ010000105.1 GCA_937941765.1 uncultured Saprospiraceae bacterium | reverse complement strand
AGTGCCATCATCTACCAGAGCGTACACGGTACCTAAGTTAGCGTCGTAATTGTTAGGATCACTAATATCGGTAGAAGCATCCGGTGCATCGTGCCAAGTGACGGTATTGGTTCCAGCAAGATCAACATCACCATTAGAGAGCGTTAGGTCAACAATAGTAGACCCAGCTCCATCATCACAAGCATTAATGGTAATATCAGTTGCAGTAGGTGCTGTAAATAAATTGAAATCGACAGTAGCGATAGCAGAACAAGTGCCATCATCCACCAAAGCGTACACGGTACCTAAAGTAGCGTCGTAATTGTTAGGATCACTGATATCGCTAGACGCATCCGGTGCATCGTGCCAAGTGACGGTATTGGTTCCAGCAGGATCAACATCACCATCAGACAGTGTTAGGTCAACAATAGTAGACCCAGCTCCATCATCACAAGCATCAATGGTAATATCAGTTGCAGTGGGTGCCGTAAATAAATCGAAATCGACGGTAGCGATAGCAGAACAAGTGCCATCATCCACCAAAGCGTACACGGTACCTAGATTAGCGTCGTAATTATTAGGATCAATTAAATCGCTAGAAGCATCAGGCACATCATGCCAAGTGACGGTATTAGTTCCAGCAGGATCAACATCCCCATTAGAGAGTGTTAGGTCAACAATAGTAGAACCAGCTCCATCATCGCATGCATCAATGGTGATATCAGTTGCGGTAGGAGGCGTGTCTACATTCAAAGTAATTGTAGCAATAGAAACACAAGGATTTCCACTTTCGGTAACAACTACAAAAATTTGATCTTGATCTAAAGCGCTATAAGTAGCACCGTTGATGTCATTCATTTGATCTTGTGCGTCAGCTATATTGCCATAAAAATTAACGGTGTTTCCATTTCCACCTGTAATATCATCAATGCAAGGGGCAGCAATATTTCCATCACAGGTTTCATCAATAACAAAATCTCCATCACAAGAAAATAAATTAGTGTTCATTGCAACTGGACCAGCGCCTAAAACCAAATTGGCTTGGGCAACAGAATAACAATTCGAACTTGCATCCTGAACTCTTACATAAATTACGTCTCCAGCGGTACCTACATAATTGGCATCTGTAAAATCACCAGTACCAGCTTCTGCATCTGCCTGACTAGAATGAAATGTAATCGAATTGGTACCTGATGGATCAAGGTCTCCAGAATACAAACAAGGGCTTAACGGATTTCCATCACAACCTGGAGTTAAATTCCATTCGCCATTGCAGGAAGTAATATCGATATCATTTACTGTAGGTCCTGTAGGAATTGAAAGGGTAATAGTTACAATTTCAAAACAACCTGTAGCCGGATCTTCGACTCTAGCATAAATCTCGTCACCATCTGCTGCGGTATACGGATCTGATAATTCGTCCAAAGGATCTCCATTCATTGCAGCTGCGCTAGTGCCATAAAAAGTAATATCATTTGTACCAGCAGGATCGATTGTGCCACTATAATTACAAGGTTCTGTTCCGTCACCATCACAACCATCATTCAATTGGAAGTCACCTGAGCAAGAAGAGATCGTGATTGGATTAGCGGTTGGAGAGGATCCTAAATTCAAAGCAATGGAAAAATAATCGGACGGACAAGAATTAGTCGGCTCCGTTATTATCGCAAAAACTTCTGTGTTAGAAGTAACGTATGCAGAAGTATTAGCAACCAGTGTTCCAGTATTATCTTCATACCAAACAACTGTATTTCCATCAAAACATGAAGTAGTTTCTAACAATGTGAGGTCGTAAGTACCTTGACCAGTTCCATCATCGCAACCTTCTAAGGATTCGTTGCAAGTGGTAGGTGCTGGATTAACTGTAAGTGAAATTGTGGCTACATTAGATGGACAATTTCCTGGGGCAGGTCCATTGAATGTTGCATAAATACTTCCACCGCTTGAAACATAAGGATCAAATGGTGGAGTGGCAGGGATAGTTGCCATATCATCATCCCACCAGTTTACGGTTACTCCAGTTGTTCCGGTGATATTATCTACTATAGTTGTCAAATCGAAATTTGCTTGACCAGTTCCTGGTGTCTCGCATTCAGTCATTGCCTCATCTGCCGCTGTTGGTGATGCAACCGAATTAAGTCCAACGTTGAAAACAGTGGATATGCAATTGGATGTTGGATCTTCAATCGTAACAAAAACATCAGTCGAGAAAGTAGCATAGGCAGCAGCATCCACTGCTGAGATTGGTGTCATACCAAGAGGATCTGAATACCAAACAACCGTATTCCCATCAAAACAAGAAGTAGTTTCTAAAGAAGTAAGATCGTAAACACCTTGCCCTAATGCATTTTGACATCCTTCGATCGTTTCGATACAAGTAGCTGGAGCTTGATTAATGGTAATCGTAGCATTATATGGTGGTGAACATGGATCATCAGGTGTGAATGTAATTGAAATACTAGGTCCATCCGTACTTGGATCAATAGTTAAAGGACTAAATGCACCATCCAGTGGTGGGACACTTTCGTCAGATGTAGGTAGCGTAAATGAAGGATCAGTGTTACAATAGCTAACTGGAAAAGTAAATACTGGTGTTGAACCATCAATCACAACTAATTCAACCATGTCTCTAGTAGAGTTACAATTGTTGTCATCTATGATTTCAAGTGAATAAAGACCAGCATCTCCTAGCTGGACATTTGTAAGTGTCCAAGTTGCCGTATTATTTGTTCCTGCAGGACCACTCCAATTGATGGTAGATCCTGGCCCAATTGTATTGTTATTTGAAAGTATAACATCATCTCCAACACAAACAGTAATTGGATCAGGATCTGGATTCGGAGAGATTTCTGGTTGTTCGTAGCAAATTACTACAATGTCATCGATAAATACACTTTCATCATCTGTCCATGTTGAACTAATCGCTTCAAAATTAAAACTGGAAGCACCATTTGTGCAAGCCATTAAATTTACTGTTCCAGATTGCTCTGCATTGGTTGTCCCTGACTCACCTATCAGATTTTCATCCGCAAGTGATCCGTCCAATAGTAATCTTCCCCATAAAAAATCCCAACAATTTTCGCAACCAGTATTAAGAGGGTTGTTAATATCACAACCACAAGATATCGGACAATCATCACAGGATTCCATATTGCCACTGCCTTCCCAATCCAAAGAAAATTCATAATAATAACTAATTGAGATGGACGTACATTCTGAAATATCTATACTACTTGTACTAAAAGTTGCAGGCCCATTGGTTTCTTGATTTTCCATCCTGAATTGACGGACATAATTCCAACCATCCAGCGCACAAGCTGGGCAATCGCTTGACCACATTACCCCTTCCGGACTAGTACCTGCTGAGGTAGTATTTACGTAATTAAAAGTCTCAGAAAAAATAGTTACTTGCCCCGACAACTGAATCGAGGAGAATAGGAGTAAAATAAAAATCGTTTTTTTTAAGGACGAGATCAGGGAAAAGTAGTCGTGTAATTTAAGTTTTTGCATCTGTTTTTCTTAATGAAAGTTTGGGAAAAATGCCTTTTTGTCTCTATCCTAAAGTTACCAAATAATGGAAATATATTCTCAGCTTACACCTATTATGTGATGATTAATTTTTAAAGAATCATTTGTTGCCATATCAAATTTGGCGTTAACATTTAAGTGACTAATAATCAATAAATTAGGATATTAGAATAAACAGGGAATTAATTATATTTTTACAGACTTTTTGAATTATTGAACTTATGTTTAATTTTTTTCATTTAAATACTAACATAGAAAGCTAATATGCAATTGTCAGAACAGGAAATTGTGCGCCGAGAAGCACTTACCAAAATGAGGGAATTAGGAGTCGATCCATACCCAGCTGCCCAATTTGTAGTCACAGATTTGGCCAAAGATATTGTCGCAAATTATGACGATGAAAAGAAAAATTATCAAGGCATTAGCGTTGCTGGTCGTTTGATGAATAAACGAATAATGGGAAAGGCTTCTTTTGCTGAATTGCAAGATTCAAGTGGTCGGATCCAAGTCTATATCGCACGTGATACCATCGCACCAGATGAAGATAAAACTTTGTACAACGATGTATTTAAGAAATTGTTGGATATCGGTGATTACATTGGAATCAAGGGGGATGTATTTGTAACTAAAACGGGACAAACTAGTATCCGTGCAAGTGAATTTGTTTTCTTAAGTAAGTCTGTTCGTCCTTTACCAATTGTGAAAACAGACGCTGAAGGAAATGTACATGATGCATTTACAGATCCTGAACAACGATACCGTCAACGTTATGTTGATTTAACGGTCAATCCAGATGTCAAAGAAATATTTCTAAAAAGAAATAAGTTGATGACGACCATGCGAAACTATTTCAATAAGCAAGGTTGGATAGAGGTAGAAACACCGATTTTACAACCAATTCATGGTGGCGCTGCTGCACGACCATTTGCAACGCATCACAATACATTGGACATGCCTTTGTATTTGCGAATTGCTAATGAGTTATATCTGAAAAGATTGATCGTTGGTGGATTCGATGGCGTGTATGAATTTGGGAAAATGTTCAGAAATGAAGGTATGGATCGAACCCATAACCCTGAGTTTACAGCTATGGAAATCTACGTTGCTTATAAGGATTATATTTGGATGATGGAGATGGTAGAAGAATTGTTAGAAGAAATTGCAATTGTAGTTACAGGTGCTTCTAAGGTGAAATATGGTGATCAGGAAATAGAATTCAAAGCACCTTATCGTAGAATTTCAATGTATGATTCTATCAAAGAATATGCAGGTATCGATGTGTCTGAAATGGATGAAGAAGCGCTGAGAAAAGTGTGTAAGGATTTTCATATCGAGGTAGATAAGTCGATGGGTAAAGGTAAATTGGTAGATGAAATTTTCGGTGCCAAAGTAGAAGAACACTTGATTCAACCAACGTTTTTGACCGATTATCCTATCGAGATGACACCTCTGGCAAAGAAGCATCGCTCAAAAGAAGGACTTGTCGAACGTTTCGAATTATTCGTGAATGGAAAAGAAATCGCTAACGCATACACCGAGTTAAATGACCCAATCGATCAACGCGAACGTTTCGAAGATCAACTGAAACTAGCAGAACGTGGGGATGATGAAGCAATGGTGTTAGATGAAGATTTTCTTCGTGCAATGGAATATGGGATGCCTCCAACTTCCGGTCTTGGAATCGGTATCGATAGACTTACCATGATGATGACCAACCAAACTTCTATTCAGGAAGTACTCTTTTTTCCACAAATGAAGGCGGAGAAAAAACAAGTTGCTGAGGTTGAAGGAGAAACTGAGGAGTAGTTTTTTCTAGTAGCTAGTATATAGCATTTAGACTGACTGTTCATTCGCAAATGTATAATTTGAAAAATTTATCTTCGCGAATGAACGGTCGTCTAAATACTAACTACTTTTTACTAAATACTATCACCATGAAGCAACCTTTCCTATTACTTTTCAGTCTTATATGTCTAAGCGCTGCTGCGCAAATTGATATTGCTGTTCCGATCAACAATAATGAAATTCCTATCAGTGGACAGAGTTTTGCCGTTTTAGTTATTGGTTATTTATTAGGTAAAAAATGGGGCGCCATTTGTATGGTCCTTTACATCCTTTTGGGTGGAATTGGATTGCCAATATTTGCCGATGGAGGTTCGGGATTTCAAACACTTATAGGTGGAAGTGGTGGGTACTTATATGGATTTATTTTCGCTGCTTTTGTTGCTGGAATGCTAAACGAAATGGGATGGAATCAAAATTTGTTACAATGTATTTACGTTATGACCATTGGGACCATTGTAATCTTGTTTTTTGGATTATTGCAACTCACTTTTATGTATGGTTTTGAGAAGGCTCTAGCCTATGGTTTGTATCCATTTATTCCTGGAGCAATTTTTAAAATATTGTTAGGAGCAATTACGGTTTTTTTGATTGAAAAATGGGTGAGAAGACTAGGGTGAGCCAAAAGGTTGGAAACCTTTGGCTCGTTTAACTATTAAGTGCAGTTTGGACTACTAAACATTATATTTGATTCAAAGTGTTGATAGTCAGTTTGATAGAAGTTTCGATTGCGAGATAAAGCTTTCTAAACTCTTATCATTTGGACAATGAAAATAATTTTAAAGGCTAAAAAATATAAGAAAAGATGAAAAATGTATTGCTGTTTTTGTTGATAATAACCCCATTTTTTGTTGTCGGTCAAAGCACTTATTACAATGTCATTATTGAAAATCCTACCGATCAATTTATCACTTGTGTTTATCAAAAATCAGGAGATACAGAGGCTAAGTTTTTTAAATTAAAATTGCGTCCTACTAATGAAGTTGTCTTCTCTTTCGACATCGATCAGGATCAGTTTGTCAAATTTATTTATGACAAAAAAGAACTAGAATTCTATGTAGAAAAAGGGGACGATGTGAAAATGAAATTTGATGCCACTAGACTTAATGAAACGTTAGAATTCGAAGGAAAAGGAAATGAGAATAACAATTACATTGCAGGTTATAATCGCAATCGTAGTCCAGCAGGCAATGTGACTTATAAATCAAGATATTTTAATGTAACTTATGATGCAGCGGTTTCACAAAAGGTAGGTTCGCAATCATCTCAACAATATATGGCCGTATTAGATGCCTGGGAGCAATCGCATAAAGCGGTATTGGCAAATGCACCAATCTCCAAAATGTTGAAAGATTTTTATCTCAAAAAAATTGAGTTTGTTGCAGAAACCGAACGTTTAGGATATGCACTTTATGGCAAAAAATTAAACATTGAACAGCAGTCAACTACTGGTCATGCAATCAAAAATAATTTAGACACCAAACATCCAGATGTTATTAATTATCTAAAAGCTAAGACACTTCATAACAATATTGAGACGGATTTTGAAAACCCCAACAAAACGCTTATTTATGAAAATATATCCAAACAATTTTCTGGAAAAGCAAAGTATTACTTGCAAGCATTGATGATGGTCAACGTTTATCAGAAATCTAATAATGCCAATTTTGCAATCGATCGTTTTGATACATTTAAAAAAGAAAATCCATATCCGCAATTTACTCAAATGGTCATTGATGGACTAGAAGGCGAGTTGCAATTCATGCCAGAAGCAGAGGCGCCCGATTTTGAAGTGGTCATGGACAATGGAAGAAAAGTAAAATTGTCTGATTATAAAGGGAGAGTTGTCTATATCAGTTTTTGGGCAAGTTGGTGTAAACCCTGCTTACAAGGTTTTGAAAAATCTCAAGATATCCGAAAACGACTGAAGGAAAATGGAGTTGTATTGTTGAATGTATCAATTGATGCAAAGGAAGAGAAATGGAGAAATTCAATGGCCAAAGAAAATATTTTGGGAACTAATTGTCTTGCTGCCAATATCGATGACATGAAAAGATTGTATGATATAGGTTCTATTCCTGCCTATTATATCGTGAATAAAAAAGGGAAATTTGCTTACCTAAGTGAAAAACAGGGCCGTGATATTTTTGAAGAGTTTAATAAATTAGTGAGGGAGTAATTCACTGAAAGGGTTTCCTTTTTGTTGAAAGAAAATAGCTCGATTTTAAATTTACTTTTTATAAAATATATTGCCCTTTTAGTGTTGGCTTCTCTATCACTAAAAGGGCTATTTTTTTGAACTGAAAATTCACTTCATTTTATAATCCTATTCGAATTTAAAATTGGAAGTTCTTTCAGTGAGCTAATAAATTTGCACTCATCTTCACAAAAAAAATATCCAGAGAAATCCATGTTTCTCCGGACATTTGTTGTCAGATTTTGGTGCTTTCACCAGAACCTTTTTAGGGTTAAATCATTTCTGATTTTTTAAACTAAGAATGAGTCACACCTCAATAGTTTCTATAAAGTTAAGTTCATCTTCTAAATCTGTCTTTCACTATGATATCATTACCTTGTACTATGATAACATTTGACTTAACTTGTTGATTTGTAGGTGTTCATATAGTCAGAAGGAGTCATATGATAGGTTTCTTTGAAGGAACGACTGAAGTAGGCAGGAGAGCTAAAGCCAGTCAAATCTGATATTTCTGAGACGGTTAATTTGCCTTTTTTTAGTAATTCCATTCCATGTTGCAATCTATAATTCCTAAGATATTCGGAAGTAGATTGACCTGTCAATGCTTTTAGTTTCCGATACACTTGCATTTTGCTAAAAAATACCGATTCACATAATTGAGTCGTTTTGAAATGTTCATCACCAAGATGCTTTTCGATACTTTCATTAATCTTTACTAAAAATGAATCAATTTCTTCTGAAGATTTGGCAACCATATGCTTAGCATAAAATTCTTGCATCTTTTTTCTAAGATTGAGTAGCTGATTGATTCGAATTAATAATTCTTCTTTGTCAAATGGTTTGACCAAGTAAGCATCTGCACCTTTTAATAAACCAGATTTTTTATCTGTTTGACTTGCTTTTGCAGTAAGCAAAATAATGGGAATATGCGATGTTAATTCATTATTTTTTAATCGGTCACAAACTTCTAACCCATCCATAATAGGCATCATGACATCACTCACAATTAAGTCCGGAATAGACTTCATTGCTGTTGCTATTCCTTCTTGGCCATTTTCTTGAATCTCAATTGTATAATTTTTTTGTAGGATTGTTTGTAAATAAATCGCCACATCTTTATTGTCTTCAATAATCAAAATCGATGGTTTTTCTTCTTCAGATGTAGCTGTATTGTTGGAAATTATGTTGACCGATTTTTCTTGTTTCTTTACTTTGACAAACGGAGCCTCATTCGTAATCGGTAAGGTGATGTAAAAAGTAGTCCCTTTTTGCAGTGCACTTTCTACCCGAATCTCACCTTGCATTTTGTCTATCAATTCTTTTACATAAGCCAAGCCGATTCCAGTTCCTATCTGAGATTTATTACTTGGATCGACTTGATAATATCTTTCAAAAATTTGAGGAAGATTTTGTTTTTCGATTCCAATTCCAGAATCACTGATTTGGATCTGTAGATGATTGTCGCGCTTGTCCAAATTCACATTAATGAATCCATTTTCTTTTGTAAACTTTATGGCATTAGAAATTAAATTAGAGATGATTTGTTGGAGTTTTTCTGCATCCATATCCATCATCATAGTTGGTATAGTAGTTTTAAATTTCAATTGGATTTTCTTAGTCTCTGCAAATGACTGAAATGATGAGGCTATATATTTTAAGAAAACAACCACATCTTGTTGGATATAATTGAACGGAAGATGACCATGCTCTAATTTTGACAAATCAAGAATTTGATTTACTAGTTGCAATAATTGATTCGTATTGTTACTGATTAAGTTTTTTGCTTTATCATTTTCACGAATTTCTTCTGACATCCCTTTGATAACCGTTAGTGGTGTTCTTAATTCATGTGTAATATTGGTATAAAATTCATTTTTAAATTCATTCATTTCAGACAAATGTTTTGCATGTTGTCGTTCTTTTTCTAGCATAGCTTGAAGCTTCCATCTTCTCTTTCGGTTCAAATAAATCCCTAACAATATAAAAGCGAATAACCACCCAAATAGCAATTTTGCAGCAAGTGTTTTATACCAAACGGGTTTGATGGTGAAGTTAAACTGCTTGCCTGTCTCATTCCATATACCATCATAATTACTCGCTTGAATTGAAAAACTATAGTCGCCTGGAGATAGGTTGGTATAGTTAGCAAAATTTCTATTCTCAGTTTGTTGTTTTGATTCGTCATAACCGATCAATTGATATCTATATTTATTTTTTTCAGGCAATGAAAAATTGTTGGTAGCAAAACTAAAGCTTAAATCATTTTGAAAGTGTTTTAAGGTGATTGATGTCTCACTTTTTGTATCAATTTTTTCTAACATGGATTTTCCATTTACTGAAAATTCTGTCAAAATTATTTCAGGAAATAGGGTAGAAGTGTTGATGTGATCTGGATGGAACCAGTTATATCCATTAATTCCTCCAAAGTAAAAATTGCCTTGTCTGTCTTTGAAATAAGCTCCTGTGTTGAATTCTAACGACTGCAAACCATCGTGATTATCATAGATAGTTACGCTTGGTTGTTGGAGTGTATCGGTCAGCGGTTGAGGTGGAGAAAATTTACAAATTCCTTGATTTGTGCTTAACCAAAGATTATTATTTTTATCCGACATGATTCCATAAACAACCTGATTTGGTAAACCATCTTTTGTGCCAAATTGAGAGAAGGTTTTAGTCTTGATATGATAGGCTTTAAGTCCATCACCATTGGTACCGATCCAAAGAATATTATCCTGAGATAGATATAAGGACTTGATTTTTTTGGTGCCGAATGGGTTTTTCAAATGCGTTAATTTATTCGTTTTTTTGTTGAATAAAGCGACACCTTCATTTTCCATTCCTAACCATAATTCGTCAATAGAGGCTCCATCAATAATACACCTGATATTTTTATTTTTAAGGTCAGAATTATTTTTAGAATTAGTAATGATATCTCCTTTGTTTAGATCAAATTCTAACAAACCCATATTTCGAGTGGCTAACCAATATCTATTTTCTTTATCTCGATGAATATCCCATATCGTCGATTTTGAAAGTTGTGGATTGTTAAATGAAGTGAAAATATTTGCTGTTGGAGAATAGCTATTTAACCCATTTCCTTGTGTGCCGATTAAAAGGAGGTCATTCTCAGCGACCTCTAATGACATAATTCTGTTCGACTTTAGAGCAGAATTTTGAGTAGTAAAAGTATGCCATTGGGCGCTTTTATAATTTGGTGAATACCTTGTTAAACCTTTTCCTGATGTGCCAATCCAAACATTTTCATTATTATCCACAATCAACGATCTAACCACATCGATTTGAATATTAGATGGAATTTGACTGTTTGTAAATCCATTAAATTTGACTAAATTTTTATCATAGAAACTAAGACCACCACCATCTGTCCCAAACCAAATATTTTTACTTTGATCTTCAAAAATTGAAAGAATATCATTATAAGCAATAGCATTCGGATTGTGTTTTTCAGGCTGAAATTGTTGCGTAGTTTTTGTTGTTGGATCGAAAAGGATTGCACCGCTGCCATAAGTTCCAATCCACAAGTTATGCTGCTGGTCCTCTACAATCGAAAGTATTTTTAAAAAAGGAATTCCAAGATCGATTTGAGAAAAATGAGCTGTATTCTTTTGTTTCACATACATCCCATTTCCAAATGTACCAGCCCAAATATTGTTATTGGTATCTTCAATTAAGCAGGTGATTTTTGAATTAGGAGAAATAGTTGATTCTAATTCAAATTTTAGTAGATTTTTATCTTGCTCATTTTTGGCTTTGATAAGTTTCCCGTTAGATACCAGAAATAATTGATCACTACTGCTGATTAATATTTCCGAGACAATCGAGTTTGAAAATGGAGTGATGACTTCATTTTGCTCTTTATTGTAAATGGATAGGCCATTATTGGTGCCAAAATAGAGGATTCCTTTTTCATCAGATGAAATGCATCTTGCATGTTTAATGTTGGGGAAAGGTTGGAATTTATCCTTATGCGAATCATATTTTTCAGGAATTCCTGATTGGGGTAGGGACCAGACAGTACCTTCATGATCAACATGTAATTTCCCTAATTGAACATTATTTGCTCTCGTTATATCTGAAAAGTATTTGTCGTATTTGTGGAATTGATACCCGTCATATCTGTTGAGCCCATCCTGAGTTGCAAACCATAAATAGCCAATACTATCTTGTGCGATATCTACCACAGAATTTTGCGATAAACCATCTGCTAAATCTAAACTTCGAAAAAGAATTTGGCTGGTTTGTGCTGAACACAAAACGCTAAAAAAGGAGATGAGTAATAAGGATAGGGCGGTACTCCTCATGACTTGAATGACGCTGATCAATAAATATATAGGCTTCTAAGATAGGGAATTTTGGTGAAACTATTGAACGGTGATCTGTGAATGGTTGACGGGAGGACGCAAGCGCTACGTTAGAATGTGCGAAAAAGTACTTTTGGAAACTGAACCGCATAATATCTAACTGCAGAATGTCCAATGTCGAAGTAGAGTATGCGGACAACCAAACATGAATGCGTTAAAATGCGAGTGGATTCGCGTACTCAGCTTCGACATTCTGCAGTTCAATTTTGTTTTCACAGAGTCTGAAGTATGCATTCGCACAGTCTGTCGCTTCCTCCCGTTAACTGTTCACCATCAACCATTCACCTTTATTACAACTCTGCAATCACCGTGCGATTTCCTTTTACTTTTTGATCATGCTTCACCAATATTTTAGCATCTAGCGGTAAAAATAAATCAACTCGAGAACCGAATTTGATAAAACCCATGTCCGCACCTTGTACAACTTTTGTTCCTTTATCAATGTAATAAACAATACGCTTGGCCAATGCTCCAGCAATTTGACGCATCAAAATTTCGTCTTTCCCATTACCAATTACCGTTGTAGTTCGTTCGTTTTCGGTAGAAGATTTAGGATGCCATGCAACAAGATATTTACCAGGATGATATTTAAAATAATTTACTACACCACTGATAGGATTACGATTGACATGCACATTGGCAGGTGACATGAAAATAGAAACTTGCTTTCTTTTGTCATTGAAATATTCAGTTTCGACTGTTTCTTCAATTACAACAATTTTCCCATCTGCAGGAGCATACACTAAATTGTTGTCTAGCTTTTCTAAAGTACGATTTGGGTTTCTGAAAAAACTAAAAATCGCCAAGAAAACAATTATAGAAAATATAAGGAAAGGCCAAAAAGCTATAGGTAAGAAATAACCAACGACGAGATTTAAAACTACTAAGATAACTGTTAGCCAAGTCATCATTGAATACCCTTCTTTATGTAATATCATTTGGTTTGTTTTATGTCAAACTGAAGTCGCAAAAATAACAAAATAGTGCGACCATTGTTTTTTGAATGATGTTGTTTATAAAATAATTAAAGGTTCGTTGCTTTTGGTGTCTCACCAAAGATGCTTCAAACAAATTTAAAACCACAACAAATAAGCAGTAGCAAACGGCAGCATAAATATAAAGGCATCAAACCGATCCAAAAATCCACCATGACCCGGTAAAATAGTCCCAGTATCTTTGACACCCAAACTTCTTTTCAACATTGATTCAATCAAATCCCCAATGCCGCCAAAGATGACAGCGATGATTCCAAGACCAGCCCATTTAATGAGTGGAACTTCTGGAAAAACATAACTAAGAATGAGTGCCAATCCAATGGTTCCAATCGCGCCACCAATGGTTCCTTCCCAAGTTTTTTTCGGAGAAATTCTTTCAAGGAGTTTAGTTTTTCCAAGCTTAGAACCTGTGAAATAGGCAAAGGTGTCATTGGTCCATGTAAGTAATAATAATCCCATTATAATATTTGGATTGTAAATACCGCTTTCATAAGCTATGAAATTTAAACTAGCAATTGGAAGTCCAAGATAGACGACACCTAACACCATCATTCCGAGGTTTGAAAATGGTTTTTCCGACTTGGTAAATAACTCATAAATAAATGTGAGAAATATCATCGGTAGAATCAATAAGGAACTATGTAAAATATGTTGAGCCGGATTTTTCAAGACATCCAATTTTAACAACGCAACTACGGCAAACGGAAATAATCCAATGATGACTCCAATAATTTTTCGAGTTGTATTTTTCGGTAAGGTGAGATTCAAAAATTCCCATAAACACATCAGGGTAATCAATGTGAATAGAATCGCAAATGTTATACGACCACCGTAAATGCCTCCGACCATTACTGCGACAAAAAAGAATGCAGTTACTACCCGTTGTGTTAGTCCACTCATATTGTTTTCATTAAGTTGTTTAAGTCAAAAAACATTGTTATAACCTTAAGGATACATTCGATCTTTGTTGTAGTTCCAAAGATATCTCCCAAGGAAATATACCAGCACACATCCGACTAATCCAGCGGCAACTGGAGATTGATCACCAGCTTGTTCTTGCAATCCTTCAATGTCGTCCATGAAAAAATGTGCCGCAACAACTTGCAACCCGTTATTTAAAAAATGTGCTATAATCGGTACCCACAAATTCTTAGTCCAATAAAATAAATATCCCAAAGCAGCACCCAATACTAATCTTGCCAAAAATCCTTCAAATTGCATATGAATCGCTGAAAAAATCGCAGCTGTAATCCAAACTGCAACCACTCCATTTTTCATAGACTTCTCAAGTTGTTGCTGGATAACTCCTCTAAATAAAATCTCTTCTCCGATTGCTGGCAAAACAGCAACCACCAAAAGATTGAAGAAAAGTTCGTAATGAGAATCCGCTTGTAGCATGTTAGTAACCAGTGCACTTGTCTGATCTTCCATGGTTTGCATCCATTCTGGTAGTGGAACTTTTTTATTAATCCACATCGCCAATTGTGCAACCGGCATTACTGCAAACATGAATAAAGAACCCATCAAGATATTAATGCTATTCGGACCTACTTTTAGTCGGAGATATTCCCACCATTTTGATCGATAAAAAAACCAGCAGAAAATAAGTGGTGGAATCACAAAACTGGTCAAATGATTAATTAGCAATGTTGCTCGGATTTTATTTCGTCCACTTGCCGTATCATAGGTATTTTCTTCATATAGCATCGTTGCCAAATCGAAGTCCCAAAGATTGCCCAAAACCAACATGATTCCAGCTCCAACCATCGCGCCCAAAGCCACACAAAGGAATAAGAATCCCATCTTTACGAGAAAAGGTGGTTCCTTTTCGAACGCCGGTCCGTCAAAAGAAGGTAACGGATGTTCGTCAATTGGTGGTGTATCATTTTCCATCACGTAATTTTACTAAATTTGCGCCAATTGATGATATAATTTCTACAAACATCATTAAACGAAATTTTTAATAATGACTAGACTCAGTGTAAATGTCAATAAGGTAGCTTTGATTCGAAATGCGCGTGGTGCCAATCTGCCAGATTTGGTAGAAGTATCACTCGATTGTGAGCGATTTGGAGCACAAGGTATTACGGTACATCCACGTCCAGATCAGCGCCACGTTCGCTATGATGATATTCCAAAATTGAAAGATGTGGTCACAACAGAATTCAATATTGAAGGAAATCCAATCCCCAATTTTATCAAATTGGTGATGGATAATAAACCGGATCAAGTGACTTTGGTACCTGATGCACCAGATGTTTTGACTTCTGATACGGGTTGGGATACTGTTAAAAATGAAGAATATTTGAAACGGATTATCGGTGATTTTCAAGATGCAGGAATTCGCGTTTCTATATTTTTAAATCCCGAAGAAGCAATGTTAGAAGGTGCTAAAAAATGTGGTACGGACCGTATTGAATTATACACAGGACATTTTGCCAATTTGTATGAAGCAGACCCCGAAAAAGCAGTTGCTGATCATCGTTTGATCGGTCAACTCGCCAAAGAAATGGAGATCGGATTGAACGCAGGACATGACCTCAATTTGGATAATTTGAGTTTTTATAAAAAAGAAGTAATTGATTTGTTAGAAGTTTCAATTGGACATGCATTAATTTCTGATGCTTTGTATTACGGAATGCACAACACTATTCAAATGTACTTGAGAGCATTGCAATAATGAAGACAGCAAATACGAAGTCGATATTGGCGATTGAGAAAATGAATCGGTTGGGAAAAGAAGGAACTCCTTTCTTTTTTATGATTGATTATGCAATGGAAAATCCTGTAGTATATGATGTTGAAGAATTAGGTTCGCAACCAATTCTATTTAATATCAATGGTGTGAGAAATCATCCTTATAAACAATTTGAAAAGAAAAAAGTCAATCTCAAAAAGCAACCAATCTCGTTTGAAAAATGGGAAAACGGTTTTAATGACGCACTGAAAAATATCAATTTCGGTAATTCTTATTTACTCAATTATACTGCGAATTCTCCTATTACAATCAACCTGACTTTGGAAGAAATATTTTATCGCAGTAAAGCTAAATATAAGTTGTTGGTTCAAGATAAATTCGTTGTCTTTTCTCCAGAAATTTTTGTTCAAATTAAAAATGGAGTCATCTCATCATTCCCCATGAAAGGCACAATTGATGCTGATTTAGACAATGCAGAAGAATTGTTATTAATCAATAAAAAAGAAATGGCGGAGCATGCCACAATTGTGGATTTAATACGAAATGACATGAGTATTTATGCCAAAAAAGTGCGGGTAGAAAAATTCAGATACATTGATGAATTGAAAACGAGTGATAAAAATTTGCTACAAGTTAGTTCCAAAATAAGTGGTGCTTTGGAAGATAATTATCAAGAAAAATTAGGAACGATTTTATTTTCCATGCTGCCAGCAGGTTCTGTAACAGGCGCTCCTAAGAAAAAAACAGTCGAGATCATCAATGAAATTGAAACTTATGATCGAGGTAATTACACGGGTGTTTTTGGATTCTATGATGGACAAAATTTAGATTGTGGAGTCATGATTCGGTTTATTGAAAAAGATGGCGAGCAAATGTATTTCAAGAGTGGGGGAGGACTCACTTTTCAAAGCGATGCAAAAACTGAATATCAAGAATTAATCGATAAGATCTATGTCCCCATTATTTGAAACCATAAAAGTAAAAGATAGGAAATTTTTCAATCTTGATTTTCATAATGCGCGAATGAATGCTGCCAGAAAAGAGTTGTTTGGTTGCAATGATGTACTCGATTTGAAACATGACTTATACATCCCTAAATCTGTAGGTACCGCGGTTCACAAATGCAAAGTCATTTACAACAAGGATGTAATTTCTATACATTTCCAACCGTATTATTTTAAAAAGATTCAGTCTTTAAAAGTCGTGCATGCAGATGACATTGACTACCGTTTTAAATCAACGGATAGAAATTATCTCAATCAACTTTATTCCCAAAAAGAAAACTGCGACGATGTCCTAATTGTAAAAAATGATTTGATCACAGATACTTCTTATGCTAATATTATCTTCTTTGATGGGAAAAAATGGGTAACGCCAAAGTCACCACTCCTGAAAGGAACAAAAAGAGCAAAGTTATTGAAAGAGAGAAAGGTTGAAGAACAAAAAATAACAATACAAATGCTATCCAAGTTTAAGGAAGCAAAAGTAATCAACGCAATGATAAATATTGAAAACATGAAGTCAATCCCAATCCAAAATATAACAAAATAATTACGATTCTCTTTCACCTTCTCTTTCACCTTCTCCTTCTCCTTCTCCTTCTCCTTCTCTTTCTGCGCTTTATTTACGCAATATTCACGTCCTAGCTTCTGCGAATTTCTGCGCCTTCTGCGTGAGGCACTTTACGGCACAAGATCCTTTGTGAACTTTGTTTCTTAGGTGAACTTTGTGTTAAAACAATTTCCATGCGACTTGTCGCATTAACATGTGAAAGATCTAAAACGAAATAGTATAATTATAACTACCACCACTAGATTTCCCTTTATCTTCTTTCTTCTTTTCAACCCCTTTTTTCTTACTAGTAGTATAAGTGATTTGCATATTCGAATCAACAGGTTTTTTCAACTTAGGTTTAGGCGCCACCTTTGGCAAACGAAAATGTATTTGAATCGATTTGTGATATTGAATTCTCATCTTCCGAATCTTAGGTACCTGAAATTTCAACAAAGAAACCAACCGTTGTGCCTCTGCATCACATCCATGACCGATGCTTGAAACAACTTTAGAAGAAATCACCTTGCCTTTATGATCAATAGTATATTTCACAAAAACAGTCCCTTCAAGTTTTGCTTTAAGTGCAGCTTTGGGATACTTCAGATTTTCCTTAATGAATGCTCGCAAAGCGGTCAACCCACCTTCATAAGTAGGTTTTTTAATGAAATGCTTGTCTTTTTTCTCTTTTTTCATGGAATTCGGTTGTAAATCTGTTTGAGTGTTGCCATCGAACGTTAGTGAGCTAGCAAGTCCACACGCTCCCTTTCCATTTTTAAGTTGAAAGGAAAGAAAATTTTCATACAAATTTTCGAGGATTGGGTTAAAACGAGCTCAAAATTGTAATGTGATTTAAACATTACGAAATCAATTTAACCCATTTTAACAGCAATTGCAGCTTTTTGAGGAACGTACAAATGAATATTGATGTTAATTCACAAGTAATTAATAATAAAGGGCAATCCCTTTGCTTGAATCGCTAAAAGGAGTTACCTTTGCGACTCTTAAAAAAATAAAACCATTTTTATGATTATTATCGATGTTAAAGATAGCGAATCAATTGACAGAGCGCTTAAAAAATACAAGCGTAAAGTTGACCGCGCAGGAGTGATCAAAGAGCTTAGAAAAAGAAAGCATTTTGTAAAGCCTTCAGTAAAACGTAGAGCGGAAGTATTAAAAGCTATCTACAAGCAAGAAAAATACGGAGACCAAGATTAAGTAGTGTAATCAATTTTGAATACACTTTAACACTTAGTCTTGCTCTTTCTCTGATATTATTGGTAAATTGAGTGGTCCCTATTTTGGGGCCTTCTTAACTCTACTTGCAATAATATCATATGAAGATTAATCTTTTTATAGAATACCTTTCTAACGAAAAAAGATACGCTTCTCACACTATTACTGCCTACCATAACGATCTCAATCAATTCGCTGGTTTTTTAGAGGTACAATACAATATCAACTTGCCAAAAGTTGTGAAGTCTGAATACATCAGATCTTGGATTGTTGAGTTGATGCAGCAAAAGGTTTCGCCACGTTCGATAAATAGAAAGCTTTCCGCACTCAAATCTTATTTTAAATATTTAGAGAAAAATAAAGTCATTGATAAAAGTCCAATGACCAATATTGTCGCACCTAAAGTGGGTAAACGGCTACCTGTTGTTATAAAAACTGAAAGTTTAAGCCGTCTTTTCGATGATATTGAATTCCCGGATGACTTCGATGGAGTACGTGCTAAGATGATGTTAGAATTACTTTATCAGACAGGAATAAGAAAAGCAGAGTTAATTAAGTTAAAATTATCAGATGTTAATTTTGAGCTTGAACAGCTGATTGTCAACGGAAAAGGCAACAAGCAGCGAATAGTTCCGTTTAATCATAGACTAACATCTATGCTTGAAAATTATATCCAACTAAGAAATTCAAAATTTCTGCCAGACATAAACAGTTCATTATTTGTAACTAATAATGGTCAACCGCTTTATCCAAAGTTCGTTTACAATCTAGTCAAGAAATATTTGTCTTTGGTGACCACCGAAGAACAAAAAGGTCCACACGTATTAAGACATAGTTTTGCGACACATTTGTCAGACAATGGTGCTGATTTAAATGCTATAAAAGAATTGATGGGGCATTCCAGTCTTGCATCAACACAAGTCTATATGCACAATTCAATCGAACAACTAAAAAAGATATATCATCAAGCACACCCTAAATCTAAATCAGATAACTAATTAATTAACCAACTTAAATTATCGCTTATGTAACGATGCTACCAAAATATTTTTTTGTTAAACCAGTAAAAACTAAATTTCATGAAATTACACATTCAATCATTACACTTCACTGCTGACAAAAAATTGGTAAACTTTATTCAAACCAAGCTCACCAAACTTGGAAAGTATTTTGACCAAATCCTTGACGTAGATGTTATTTTAAGGCTAGAAAACTCCGGACAGGTAAAGGACAAAATCGTTGAATTGAAAATTAAGATTCCAGGATCTGTCGTTTTTGTAAAAGAAAGTAACTCTAAATTTGAAAACGCAACAGAAAGCGCTTTTCTAAATGCAAGACGACAATTGATCAAGTACAAAGAAAGAAGGAGAGCGATGTAGATACTTAAAACAAAGTAAAATGGCTAATTAGCAATTCAACTATTTACTTTGTCTTAAATTACTTTGACATCTACCCTCTAAAAAAAAGGCCGTTTCATAATGAAAACGGTCTTTTTTTTTATCATTTCCATATTGTTGAAATCCAATCCATTTTTTTTTAAATATTTGAGTAACTTTTATCTGTGTATAACGTTGATAAACAATGGATTATATCCACTCATTTTATTCAATAAAAAACTTAAAAAAAGGTTTCCATTTCTTATTAAAAAAGTTATCTTTGCATTCGTTTTGGACAAAGGTGTCTCAAAACTTAATTTGAAAGATTGAAATCCAATAAATAGTCAGGCATGTTTTTCTGGATGAAAAACAATTATGCCTCAATTATTATTCGCCGATGTAGCTCAGCTGGCTAGAGCAGCTGATTTGTAATCAGCAGGTCGTGGGTTCGAGTCCCTCCATCGGCTCCATTTTAAACGGAATAGACGGAGGGGGTGCGCCGGAGTTGGAGAGCCGGGCTGGACTGTAAATCCAGTGATTCGTCTGAATAGGTTCGATTCCTATCACCCCCACAACGTTTTTTTGGAACTATTAAACGCATAAGCGAGCGTAGCTCAGCTGGTAGAGCATCAGGTTTCCAACCTGAGGGTCGTGAGTTCGAACCTCATCGCTCGCTCATTTTTTAAAAAAGGGAAAAGTCCCTTTCATTGGTTTGCAACTTTAAGCCAATGTAGCTCAGGGGTAGAGCACTTCCATGGTAAGGAAGGGGTCCGGGGTTCAATTCCCCGCATTGGCTCTAACTTTTTAGAATTTATTAGAAATTATTTATTCATTAACATTTTATAGAAAAAAATTTTGACCGATGGCAAAAGAAACTTTCGAAAGAAATAAACCGCATCTAAATGTTGGAACAATAGGTCACGTAGATCACGGTAAAACTACTTTGACTGCGGCTATTACAACCGTTCTCGCAGGAGACGGACTAGCAGAAGCAAAGGGTTACGACATTATTGATTCTGCTCCTGAGGAAAGGGAAAGAGGTATTACAATTAATACTGCACACGTTGAGTATGAGACTGCAAATCGTCACTACGCTCACGTTGATTGTCCTGGACACGCGGATTATGTAAAAAACATGGTAACAGGTGCTGCCCAAATGGACGGTGCTATTCTTGTTGTTGCTGCGACTGATGGGCCTATGCCTCAAACTCGTGAACACATCTTACTTGCTCGTCAGGTAGGTGTACCTAACATTGTAGTATTTATGAACAAGGTTGACCTTGTTGATGATGAAGAAATGTTGGAATTAGTAGAAATGGAAGTAAGAGAACTATTGACTCAATATGAGTTTGATGGTGACAATGGAGCAATCATAAAAGGTTCTGCTCTTAAAGCTTTAGAAGGCGACGCTGGTGCAGTTGCTGCAATCAAGGAATTGATGGCTGCAGTTGATAAGGAAATTCCTGAGCCAGTTCGTTTGGTTGACAAGCCTTTCCTAATGCCTGTTGAGGATGTATTCTCAATCACAGGTCGTGGAACTGTTGCTACCGGTCGTATCGAGCGTGGTGTTATCAATAGTGGAGACAACGTTGAAATCATTGGTATGATGAAAGAAGGTGAAAAGCCTTTAACTTCAACTATCACTGGTGTTGAGATGTTCCGTAAAATATTGACGAGAGGAGAAGCTGGTGACAATGCTGGTCTTTTACTTCGTGGAATTGACAAAGAAATGATTAAGAGAGGTATGGTTATTTGTGCTCCGGGGTCTGTAACTCCGCACAAAAAATTCAAGTGCGAAATTTACGTTCTTGGAAAAGATGAAGGTGGTCGTCATACACCATTCTTCAACGGTTACCGTCCTCAATTTTACTTCCGTACCACTGACGTAACTGGTGATGTTAAATTACCTGATGGCGTTGAAATGGTAATGCCTGGTGATAACGTATCACTTGAAGTAAGCTTGATCAACTCTATCGCAATGGACAAAGGTCTTCGTTTCGCGATTAGAGAAGGTGGAAGAACTGTTGGTGCAGGTCAGGTAACTGAAATTCTTGAGTAATCAAATTTTTTGGTTCTAACCGAACACTAACTAATATATAGTTATAGAATAAGGAATTTTAAGTGCCAAATTTATACTTGGTATTTGAAATTCCTTTTTCGCTATAAAAAAAATAATGTTTACGGGCATAGTTCAATGGTAGAATAGAGGTCTCCAAAACCTTTGATCTGGGTTCGAATCCTAGTGCCCGTGC
>CALDGQ010000104.1 GCA_937941765.1 uncultured Saprospiraceae bacterium | reverse complement strand
TTTGAAGCCAGTATGGCCAGATGATTATCCAGCAGTAGCAGACAATTGTTGTGTAGATGCAGATACGATTATCTCTTATAGCTATGAAGATTCTAACATTGTACCTGCAGGTCATACGTTTACAGGATTTACTGGAGACTTCAGACCAAGTGCTTGGACAGAATTTATCACAACAGGAGATGGAACGACGAACTTTAGTGACGATGGATCTAGCTTGACAATTGTATCCGATTATTCAGGAGTAGAGGCAGATGGACAAACCAGTGTTGTTTACACTTTTGATAAACCAGGAAGTATCTCATTTGATTGGGATTTCTTTACAGAAGATTCTGGGTTTGAATTTTCAACAATCGTAGCAAGTGCAGATGGAACACAGACGTTGTTGGCACCACAAGTTTCTATTACAGATGATGGAAGTGTGACAGATTATGAAGTAGCAGTAGGAGATATTTTAATCATCGCAGTATTAGGAGATGGTTTAGGTGAACCAGGAATATTGACGATTACTTCATTTGCGTTCACATCAGGAATTGAAATAGTACTAGAGGATGCAGATGAAATCTGTGGCGGTGGTGTTTATAGAACATGGACGGTAACAGATTGTTGTGGAAATGTAAGTGAACCTTGCGGTCAAGTTGTAAGACGTGTACGTACAGAGCTTGCAGATATCAACTTCCCCGATGATATTACCTTGCAATGTGTTGATGGTTTCCCTGGTGTTTTACCAGAAGACTTAGCAGATGTATTTGGTGATACCGATACAGATGGACCAGTAGATATTTATGATGAAAATTACCCATCTCTACCTTGGGATGATATGCATATGGATATTGATGGAAAAGTATGTAAGTTCATTTCATCTTACACAGATATTGAAATTCAAGGAAACGGTTTGTGTGATGGTTCTAAGAAAATTATCAGAACTTGGACGGTATTTGATTGGTGTAGCGGAGAGAATCGTATAGAAGATCAGTTTATTGTTATTATGGACAATGCAGCACCAGTTGTGGAATGTGAAGAAACAATTGTACTTGAAAGTAATGGTTTTAATTGTCAAGCTGATTTTACCATTCCTCCAGCAAATGTTACGGATGCTTGTTCTGAAAATCCAACCTATTCTGTTTACTTAGCAGATGGAACTCTAGCAAGTGTAGGTGATGTTATTTCAGTTGATGGATCGACCACAATTACTTACGTTGCTGTGGATGCATGTGGAAACGGATCGGATGAATGTACAACTACGATTTTTGTATTGGATGAGACTGCACCAGTTGCTATATGTGATCAAAATACAGTGGTTGCTATTGGAAATGATGGAGTAGGTCTGGTATGTGCAGAAACAATCGATGATGGAAGTTATGATAATTGTGCGGATGATTTAATCATCTTAGTGAAACGAATGGATGCACCAACCAGTGTGCCATTTACAGCATGTGTAGAATTTGATTGTGATGATGTTGGAAACAATGTGTTAGTCAGATTCCAAGTTTTAGATGGAACCGGATATGGAGAATGTATGGTGACGGTAAATGTTCAAGACAAAATTGGTCCACAACTGACTTGTCCACCAAACAAAGACTTGAATTGTAATGCCGGCTATTATCCTAGTGAAGTAAGTCCAAATGAGGAAGATGGTTATGAAACTTACTACAACGGTGATATGATTGGTTATTATCCAGCTCAAGATAATTGTGAAAATGTAGAAATTACGATTACAGATGAAGGAGAATTGGATAATTGTGGAGAAGGAATTATCATCAGAACTTGGACAGCATATGATGATGGTGGCAGTTCTACCAGCTGCACGCAAATTATTACGATTGAAAGAACTGCGATTGCAACTTATTCTGGAGATGATATTCCAGGAGATGATGATGACATCGACTGGCCTGAAGATGTAACTTTAGATTGTGTAGCATTTCAATCTGACAATTCAATTACGGATCCTGAAAATGCTGGTGAACCTGAATTGATAGGAGAGGAGGATGATTGCGCACAACTTTATATTGGACACACCGATCAGTTACTTTATAATGACCCGGAGGCATGTTACAAAATATTGAGAACTTGGAAAGTAATTGATGATTGTACCTATGATGCAGAAAATAATCCAGATGAAGGAATTTGGTTACATACACAATTAATCAAAGTCAATGATGAAACAGCGCCAGTATTTACTTGTACTGATTTGATTTTCTATGACGAAGATGAAGATGGTTGTTTTGGAGATGTCGAAATGACACCAACTGCAACAGATGCATGTGACACAGCATTGTCTTACACCTGGGAAATTGATATCCTAAATGATGGCAATGTTGACTTCAATGGAAGTAATGCTGTAGACGCCACTTACCCAACTGGTACACACCGTATCACTTGGTATGCAGAAGATAATTGTGGAAATATTGGAACTTGTACCCACTTATTTAAAGTAAGTGATGCCAAACAACCAACACCTGTGTGTGTAGTGTTATACACAGCGTTGATGCCATCCACAGGAGCCGTTGATATTTGGGCAAGTGACTTTGAAAGTGGTAGTAGTTTTGACAATTGCACCAACCACGATAACTTAAACTTCTACGTTTTAGATGAAGATATTGCGATTCCTGAACCTGGAAGTGATATCAGCAACTTACCAACTAGTATCCAATTTGATTGTGATAATTTAGGGTACCAAAATGTACATATGTTTGTGGAAGATGAATTTGGGAACTGGGATTATTGTTTAACACAAGTATTTGTAACAGATACACAATGTGTATGTCCCGAAAATCCAAATTGCGGTCCGGATGCGATGTTGCAAGTACACGGTAAAGTAATCACAGAAATGGAAGAAGAAGTGGATGACGTTAATATTGATATTAGTGGATTGAACACCGACATTTATACAACAGGTGATGATGGTCTATTCGATTTCTTCAATATTCCAATGGGAAGTACGGGTATTGTTACACCAGAAAAAGATATTGATTACTTAAATGGTGTTACTACTTTTGATTTGGTATTAATTAGTCAACATATCTTAGGAGTCAATCAATTAGATTCGCCATACAAGATCATTGCAGCAGATGCCAATGGATCGAATACAGTTACAACACTTGATTTGGTTAAACTACAAAGATTGATTTTAAATATCGATGAAGACTTGGCACCAAATACTTCTTGGCGTTTTGTAGACATGGATTATGTATTCCCGAATCCGGCACTTCCTTGGGGATTCCCAGAAGTGATTGATTTATATGATCTTTCTGCAGATGAAATGGCGGCTGATTTTATTGGTGTCAAAATTGGAGATGTCAATGGAAGTGTGATTCCAAATGGATTGTTAGGAAGTCAGTCGAGAAGTATGAATGGTACGCTTAATTTTGAAATGGAAGAACAGAACATGATAAAAGGAAATGAGTATGAAGTAGGAATTACTTCAAGTAATTTCAAGGAGATGTTAGGATACCAATATACAATCAATGTAGATGGAGCCGAAATTCTAGAAGTAATTCCAGGAGCGAATACAACCATTGAAAACTTCGGAACCACTGACATGCAAAATGGAATTATAACCACTTCATGGCACAATGTTTCTGGAATGACATATAGTGAAAATGAAGTGTTATATACATTACGATTGAGCGCAACAACCAATACGAGTGTAAGCAAATCCTTATCAGTAAGCAGTCAGATAACTATTGCCGAAAGTTATACCACAAGAGGTGAATTAAAAGACATTGCTTTCAACTTTACGAATGGAACAACAAGTACAACTGCCGCATTTGAGTTGTACCAAAATCGTCCAAATCCATTTAATGATGAAACCGTAATTGGTTACACTTTACCAGAGGCTTCGAAGACTACTTTAATAATCATGGATGTAGCTGGAAAGACATTAAAGATGATTGAACAAGATGGAGTCAAAGGTTACAATGAAGTATTGTTAGATAGACAAGCGTTATCCGGAACTGGTGTGTTGTATTATCGGTTGGAAACTTCAACAGATACAGCAACGAAGAAGATGACCTTGATTAAATAATTAAGTCACACCTTAATATTTTTTGAGGAACGGCGCTTACTAGATGTGGGGGCCGTTTTTCTTTTTTAATGTTATGGGCGTTAAGGGTTTGGTGTTGGATTTTTTGGTGTTGGGATTTTCCCAACACTTGTGTGTATGCCGTTCCGTTGGAACTCGAATTCACGAAGTTCCAACGGAACGATATAACAACCGAGATATGGGAAATTCCCATATCAAAAAAACCATTTCTGCCTAAGTGTTGGGATTTTCCCAACACTTCTGTGTAAGCCGTTCCGTTGGAACTCGAATCCACGAAGTTCCAACGGAACGATATAACAACCTAGATATGGGAAAATCCCATATCAAAAAAACCATTTCTGTCTAAGTGTTGGGATTTTCCCAACACTGGTGTATATACCGTTCCGTTGGAACTCGAATCCACGAAGTTCCAACGGAACGATATAACAACCTAGATATGGGAAAATCCCATATCAATTAATCCCATATCAATTAATCATACATCAATTTACATCCCACCACCACCACTTTCACCACCTTCTTCCACTTTCTCAATAACCTTCTCAATCACCTCTTCCACACCTTTTGTCACTTCAGCATTTGGATCAACTTCTAAATCCATTTTAATATCGGGTGCATTTTGTTTTTCTACTGGTTCATTCTTGATACCATAATCTTCAGGATTGGCACCTTCTGGAACTTTGATGATTTCTTGATTTAAAACTTCTTCCAATAATTTTTCTTCACGAATAATCTCCGCCAAAGTTTTCTTGTCCAAAGGATCTTCTTCTTCAATACCTAAAACACGAATTTCAGTTCTACGGTTTTTCTGATGCATTTTTTCAGAACACTTAACACCGTTTGCACATTTGTTGGTCAACTGCGTTTCTCCATAACCTTTCCCGACTAATTTAGAAGGGTCGAGATTTCCTTTAGTAACTAAGTAATCAACCGCTTCTTGAGCACGGCGTTCTGATAACTCCATATTCGAGCCACCGGATCCTCGAGAATCCGTATGCGATCCCATTTCAATGGTGACACCAGGATTATCTTTTAAGGTGACTAGTAGTTTATCTAGCTCGGCGGCGGCATCCGAGCGAATGGCCGATTTACCAAGATCATAATATATATTTTCAATCCGATAGACCTTGTTAATCTCTAACGGTTGCAATTCAATATTAGATAAAAAAGTACCAATATCATTTCCGGAAGCCATCACATCAATGACATCAGGTCGTACATTTCCCAAACCATCAAAACATAAAATACAACCTGCCACATTTACATAAGCTTCAATACGCTTGTTGAAATATCCTTTTCGTCGAATCATAATAGTATAATGATTTCCAGGAACGAAATTAAATTTGAAGTTAGGATGCGGGTAGTTGATCAATTCTAATTCGGCTTTGTCAAGTGTATTGTTGAAAACTTCAATTCTAGCACTATCAATCGCATCGACAACATCCAAATCTTCTGCTCCACGAGGTTCTGCAATCGTTACATCAAAAATATAACCGGGCTTTCTCTTCAACTTTATTTTAGAATAAACTTTTTTGCCAGCATCGACACCTATTGTAGAGACAGAATCTGAATGGGTGAAAAATAAGGTATGATTTACACGTATTTTGTAATCCTTACCTACTTCTAATTCAGCTGTGAAAAAACCTTCATTATCTGTTACCAATTCATTTCTCAAAAACGAAGTAGCAGCTTCAATGATTGTAACTTGAGCCTCTTTGACATATCCTCTGTTGTCTTCTTCAAAGATGTATCCTTCAAGTGTGACGGTTTGACCATATGCACTGACAAATAAAAAGCACATGAGCAAATTAGCAATGATTCTCTTTCCCATAATAACTGGAATTTTTTTATTAGCAATTAACGCTAACAGGATAACCCATTAGTAGTGGCAAATGCTTGTTTTAGATGTGTGAAAATTAACTTAAACTATTGTTAAGACACCGTATAATAGGTCGTTTTGTACTTTGAATAGGTTATTTTTTGTGAGTACGATTCAATTTTTTTGAGAATAGCCTTCGCTATTTGATAGAAAAATTGAGGAAGTAATCGCGAAAAAGAAGCATTCAAAATGCAAATGAATTTATTACACCTTGTCTTAAAGAGTGTAAATCTACTTTTTTAGTTGCTTATAAACAAGACTAAATTATAGGTAAATAAGTATAATATATTGTAAATCAGCTAATTATGTATGATTTTATAAAACACTTATTTTTATAACAGGAAGGTGGTACTTAAGACCGTTCTTCCCAAATCATACATAAATTAATGATTGTTTTAGTCGCTTTTTCCATATCCTGTACAGAAACCCATTCATGCTTGGAGTGAAATGCATGCTCTCCAGCAAATATATTTGGACAAGGTAATCCCATATAGGACAACCTCGATCCATCTGTCCCACCTCGGATGCTTCTTTGAATAGGAGTGATTCCACAACGTTCAATCGCTTCGACAGCAAATTTGGCAACATTAGGATGTTTGTCCAATACCTTTTTCATATTACGGTATTGTTCTGTTACAACAAACTCTGTTTTTGAATTTGGATAATTTTTCATGACCTCTTCCAAAATAGCACGCAGTTCATTTTCGTGTGCTTCCAATTTTTCATCTGTAAAATCACGCACAATAAAATTGATCTCCGCAATCTCACCTTTCGCCGACATTGAAGTGGGATGTACAAAGCCAATTTTATCTTCGGTTGTCTCTGGAGATAGTCGATCTTTTGGCAAAGCATTAATAAAGTCGCCAGCAATTTTGACGGCATTTTCCATTTTTCCTTTTGCAAACCCAGGATGCGC
This sequence comes from uncultured Saprospiraceae bacterium, assembly GCA_937941765.1. GTDB lineage: Bacteria > Bacteroidota > Bacteroidia > Chitinophagales > Saprospiraceae > CALDGQ01. Next base: position 3,454 of record CALDGQ010000104.1, on the reverse strand, counting down.
ACTAACACCATGTATCGTAATCTTCACTCCATCCGCAGAAAAAGTTTCATCTTCAATCGAACCTAATTGTTCCCCATCGATTGTATATCCAAAATCTGCACCTAATTTCTCAATATCTACTTTATCTGCACCACGACCAATTTCTTCATCTGGTGTAAACAAAATTCTGATCTTACCATGAGGGATATTAGAATTGGACATGAAAAAATGTGCCGCATCCATAATGGCAGCAACACCAGATTTATTATCAGCACCTAACAAGGTAGTTCCGCTAGCTGTAATGATGTCCTCTCCAATTTTGTCTTTTAAATGTGGATGATCACTGACCTTAATAACTTGGTTGTTATCATCTGGTAAAACAATATCTGCACCACTAAAATTTTCGTGTACAATTGGTTTGACATTGGTACCACTACTATCAGGAGAAGTATCCATGTGAGAACAAAAACAAATGACAGGCACTTTTTTTGAAGTATTGGCAGGTATAGTCGCATATACATATCCCCATTCATCTAAATGAGCATCTGAAATACCCATTTCTTTCAATTCTTCAACTAACAATCTACCTAGATCTTTCTGTTTCATGGTAGAAGGTATTGTTTTTGAAGAAGCATCAGATTGAGTGTCGATTTTTACATACTTCAAAAAACGATCTTTAACGGTATGCTTGATATTCAAAGTCATATTCAATTATTTTTGTACACAATATTAACTACAATTCTAGACAACTCAAAAGACCTAATTAGATTAATCGAGTTAATTTATTAATTTTAAAAACGATGAAAAAAATAGTTATCCTAATCACCTTACTTTATTGGTTCAATATCGGTTTTGCGCAAAAAGATGTGGGCTTAATTAGTCCATTTTCACTTGAATTTGCAATCATACCCGTTCACGCTTCTAATACTTCCATTCAAACCTACACGTTATTATCAGAAAATTTTCGATTAACATATAACTCCAACTTGTTGTTCAACTATCATAGCAATAATAATTGGATGATACAATCTGGGATTCAATACAAATATCTTAGAATCAATGTTCGAGATAATTTTCAATTCAAAGATTATACTTTAGATACTGAATTTGTTGATGACGAGGGGAGACCCTTGACACCTTATTATTTTGATATGAATTCATCTTTCGGAGATTTTCAATTTTTATCTTATGTCCTGACAGATCGGTTGGAGGATGGAGATGATTTTGAAGAAGGAGATGAAATAAAATTTTCTGTTGGATTCCGTGAAAATTTGACTTTTTTAGGAATTCCGTTTTATGTAAATTATAGTTTTGGAAATAAAAAAACAAGGTTTACACTTAAAGCAGGTTTGGCTTATCATCATCTGATTGGCAAGAAAATGAACAACGAAGAAGTTATTCTCCATACTGATGGATCGATATTAATCAATGATGAAATCCATCGCCGTTTGCAAGTATCATTGCCATTTATAGAAAAGGAATTCGATCAAATAAAATCAGGTTATTTAGAAAGTGTCCTAGGAATTGGATTAACCCATCAAATCCAGGATAAATTCTTTCTAGTTTTTCAACCAATGATTACAAGAGGATTGACACCAATGATGGATACTGAGGATGTACAGACTTATCACAATACTTGGGCGCTTTATGTTGGGTTAAGATATCATCTTCGGTAGACGTTGAACAGACATCCTGTTGGTTGCCATAGAATTTTTTTTAAACCTCCTTTTAAATATCCACAGACTGGATGTCTATGCTACCTACTTACCCAACGCATCATTTCAAACAAAATTGAATTGACTTTACTCAATATTGGTTGTACAAACCTTTGATTATGAGTAATTTGAGCTGTGATTCTTTATTCACAATCTCTCTCTCGTTAATTGTGTTAATCAAGTAGAGGCATTAATTCACTGAGTTATTGCCTCTTACTTTTTATATTTAAAAATGTATTAATTTGCATCCAATATTTGCAAATCAATAATACATGTCTTCATCCATAAATATTCCAGATTCTGATGCCAAAAGAATCGTAATTGTAGGAGCAGGTTTTGCCGGACTTACCCTTGCTCGCAAATTGCAAAACAAAGGATATCAAATTGTCTTGATTGACAAAAATAATTTTCATCAATTTCAACCACTTTTATATCAAGTAGCAATGGCAGGATTAGAACCTAGCTCGATTGCTTTTCCACTTCGTAAAGCATTTCAAAAGTGCAAAGATATTTACATCCGTGTCACAACGGTAGAAGAAATTGATACTGAAAAAAATGAAATTACTACTCGTTTGGGTACATTGTGTTATGATTACTTGGTACTAGCGATTGGGGTAACGACTAATTTTTTCGGAAATGAAAATTTGGCCTCTAAAGCACTTCCCATGAAATCAATAGAGGAAGCATTATATCTGAGAAATTTGATACTAAATGATTATGAAAAAGCAGTAACAACCACGGATTATGATGAGCGACAAAGTCTAGTTGATATTGTTATCGTAGGAGGTGGACCGACAGGAGTAGAGGTTGCTGGTGCATTGGTGGAAATGAAAAATTACATTCTTCCTAAAGATTTTCACGAGTTAGATACCAAAGAGATAGATATTTATTTGATTCAAAGTGGTGATACTTTATTGAAAGGCATGTCAAAGGAAGCTGGAAAAAATGCGGAAGCATTTCTTAGAAAAATGGGTGTCAAAGTTACTTTGAATACTAGAGTCGAAGATTTTGATGGAGAATATGTTTATCTGAAAGGTGGCGACAAAATACAAACGAATAAAGTTATTTGGGCTGCCGGAATTACTGGAAATACGATAAAAGGACTAGGTGAAGAAGTTGTAGTGCGAGGCAATCGGATACGCACCGATAAAATCAACAAAGTCATCGGAACTGAAAATGTTTTCGCCGTCGGAGATATCGCCAAAATAGATGATGAACCTGATTATGAATATGGACATCCACAAGTAGCACAAGTGGCGATTCAACAAGGAAAATTGTTGTCTAAGAATTTACCAGCAATAATTAACAATAAACCTACGAAAAACTTTGTCTACAACGATAAAGGAAGTATGGCTACTATCGGAAGGAATAAAGCAGTCGTCGATCTACCAAGATTTAAATTTAAAGGATTTTTTGCGTGGGTGGTGTGGTTGATTGTACATCTATTTTCTATCATTGGTGTCAAAAACAAAATCTTCGTTTTCATCAACTGGGTAGTTGGATATTTTTCTTATGACCAATCTTTACGTTTGATAATAAAACCTGCGAAGCGATTGAAGCATCGAGAAGATGATGCGGTATGATCAGCTGACAAAAGACCTAGCAGGTTTGAGCTAGGTATATTCAGAAGTAAGTTAATTGACTGATTATCAATTTGTTGGCAATGAAAAATAAGGTAATAATGATACCAGTTTAGCCTTATTTGATCGAAAAACGAGGTAATCAATTATTACAACAGTTAAAATACGGGCTATCCAGAT
>CALDGQ010000103.1 GCA_937941765.1 uncultured Saprospiraceae bacterium | reverse complement strand
AGCGTTAAAAACTGTGTAAAGCCAGGATTTTTTGAATACTTTTTCATCGGGAAAAAGTATTGCCAGTCCGGCGAGGACAAAGTAAAATTAATGAAATAATACTAGGGGAATTCAGTAAAATTTAATCAATTCTCACTACTTCTGAATATCCCTATTTAAAAGTAGTAAGCGCTCGGAGAGTTGTAATAAAAATCCCAGAAAAGAAAAAAACTCAATGTCGAACAAACAAGTTCTCCCGCAAAGAATACCGATACTGCTGAACCACTAATTTCAACTGCAACTCCATAGCTTTTTGTGCTTCAAAATCACCACCTAACAAATTATTTCCCAACATAGGATCAACTAAATAATCATAAAATCCAATCGTTTCATTTCCATCATTCAATAGTAAATATCTTCCATCTAACACTTTGTAGACGCCTCCTGAAAAAGCATACATAAATGAAGATGGAGTTTTAGAAAAAATACTTTGTCCAAATGTTGAAAAAGGCAAATCATAATTTAAATATTCGAGTATAGATGATTGAATATCAATGTGTTGCATTAATTTTGATGAAGAATTTAATTTTGGAGAATTAGGCTTGTAAAAAAGAATCGGCACTTGATATTTGCCAACTGTATGCTTATATTTTTTCTGTCGAGATTCCCCGACATGATCCGCTGTAATAACAAATAAAGTATTGTCAAACCAATCCATCTTTTTAACCTTTTCAAAAAATTGTTGCAAAGCAAAATCAGTATACCGGATACTTCTATAAAGTGGTTCTTCATCAGGATACTTATCTTCAAACCATTGTTCTGTTTTGAATGGATGATGCGGATTCAAAGAAAATAAGACGGAGTAAAATGGAGTCGGAGTTTCATCCATTTTTTGTGCAGCAAATTGAAAAAATGGCACATCCCAAATACCCCAAGTGCCATCATAATCCTTGGTCATACTATAATCATCTCGATCGATATATTCATCAAAACCATTGAGTAGGGAAAATCTTTCAAATTCCATCGAACCTTCATTGGCACCATGTAAAAAAGAAGTGTGATATCCTTTTTTCTTTAATAATGCTGCCGTCCCATCTACCCGATTTCCTTGGTAAGCAGAAAACATCAATGGATCTTCCATCAAGGAGGGAATGCCTGCTGTTATCGCCACCACACCTTCTGTAGATCTGGAACCATTTGAATAAGTTTGATCTATGTAAAAACCTTGTTGTAAAAGTGAGTCCAGAAATGGCGTGTGTCCTTCATACTCATTGAAGTGACCAATATATTCTTTGCCAAAACTTTCTAACATTATGATGACAACATTCTCATTTTTAAAAGGTCCGGTAGGTTTAAACTGTTGTTTGATCGGAAATAATTGATCAGCCTTTTCTTGCGGGAAATATTTTTTCTCACCTAAATATCTTTGTTGGGTAGAAAATATTAACCCCAAACTAGCATTGGTCAACATCGGCATATTGGTCATATCACGAGCATATTTGGCAGCGGTAATTGCCATGACTGGCCGTTTTTGTAAACCACCTCTTGCCCCAATAGCAAACAATGGGATACAACCAACAAAAAGAAGTGATTGAATTAAAAAACTAGTATTTCTAGGCTGATAAACTTCCGTCTTACGTACAAAAGTAAAAAGGAAATAAGCAAACAAGATCGCCAATGCTAACAAGTACCAAAAGTCAAAAATGATATTTCCGGTCGTCGTCTGTACCGTTCCAAACATTTGCAAATCACTTCTATTCACTCTTCTATATGCAAATTGAAAGTAACCAACATCTGCAAATTCCAATGCAAATGCAATCCCATTTGTAATTACGTAAATAAATTGTTGTATTTTTTTGTAAATGGAATTTGCCCGAAATGAAAATGGAAGGATACTCAATAATATGAATAGCGAATTAATATAAATCAAAGCTGCTATGTCAAATCGCAATCCGAAAAATAAATAAGAAACGAGTTCTGAAACAGACTGAACGTTTAACGAGTCCTGATTGAAAAAATAAAAAACCAATCGTGTTAAGGTGAATAACAACAATACAAACAACAGCCGTTTGAGAAGCTGAGAAAAGTACGAAAATTCATTTCGAGCACTAAAGTTATTCATTAAAGGGAGTTGCCAACTAAATTTGCGGAGGGATCACATTTTTGTAATGACCATTCATTTGTACACGTTGACGTAGACGTTCCATTTCTTTGACAACTGGAATCATTTTTTGTAAGTGATCGAACATGAAATCTTGTCGAGTAGATTCATCAGGAATTTTTAAAAATTCATATTCTTGTTCCACAGAAAATCCAACATGATGTGCAATCGCAAAAGTTTTAAATGATTTTGAACTTTTAGGAAGTGCTTTTTCAATATTCAATATTCTAAAAAGCTCTCGTAGAAATTCTAGTAGTTTTTCAGCTTTTTCTGGAAAACCCTTTGAGTTATCTTCAATTCTTTGAATATCCGCTCCAGAATATAATTTATTGGGAGCAACAGAATAAAATTCATGAATTTTGAAAATGCCCAATCCTTTTGTTTTTATATCTAATTCGCCGTTGTCGTATTTTTTTTCAATTCCAAGCAACTCAATTTCAGTTCCAAAATCCATAATCTTATTATCAATAAAAGCAGGTATTCCAAAAGTGATATTGTTATTGGCACATTCTCGAATCAATTGTTTATATCGTGGTTCGAAAATATGTAAGTTGAGTTTTTCGTTTGGAAAAACCACAATCTTTAGTGGAAATAATGGTAAAAAATCTGGCATGGAATGACAACCTATTTTTATCTAAAAAGAACCTTAATTTCAAAAAAATAAGGGTAAATATGAAAAATTCGTTTCACGAATAATAATAAACTCGTTACGAATTATATTTATTACGTTACGAATATAATTTATCTATTATTATTTTGTTGATTAATTGGGATATTGTTTTTCGATAGCAACACAATTTGTAATAAGGAATTCAATAAATCAGGTTCACGCACCACAAAATCGAAACTCCATGAGAAACTCCAAATCATTCAGCTACACCTTTTTATTCGTTTTAATCTTTACAACTTGCTTTTTACAAGCTTGCAAACACACACCACAAGAAGCGCCTCAAGCAGCTCCGATTTCAGAATCTATGCGCGCGTATATCAGTAGTTACACTTCTGGTGAAATAAGATCGAATTCAAGAATAAAAGTGCGGTTTACATTGCCACAAAATGGCGGTCAAGTAAATCGAACTTTGACAGAATCGTTATTTACCATTACTCCAAAGATTGATGGAAAAACAATTTGGGAAAATGATCAAACCCTAGTTTTTATTCCAAAAGAAAAATTACCAAATGCGACCTCTTATTTAGGTAGTGTGGATATGAGTCAGTTGTTTCCGGACATGCAATTTGACCAAAATGAATTTCAATTTAATTTTAAAACAAGACCACTTAAGGTCAATTTGAACGTTGGGAATGCAGAAAATATCTATGCAAATGATTTGCGTGCACAGAAAATTTCGGGTCAAGTATATGTAAGTGATGATTTGGAAAATTCATTGCTCGAAGAAGCTTTTTCTGCTGATCAAGATGGTAGAAAATTAAACATCCAATGGACACATAATAGCGGTCGGTATCATTATTTTACAATCGATGGAATAGAAAGAATTGTGCAAGAAACTACTGTGAACACTTATTGGGATCAAAATATAATTCCTGCTAAAAATGTGGATTCAAAATTTGTAACCATTCCATCCATCAACGACTTCTTTTTATTGAATGGAAAGTTGGAACAATCTGATGAACAAAAAATTATACTCGAATTTTCCGACCCTTTGCTTCGTTCTCAAGAATTAGATGGCCTGATTTCAATTGAAGGATATTCTGGAAAATTGAAAACAGTCATCAACATGAATCAAATTCATGTTTTTCCCGCTCAAAGAATTTTAGGAAACCATAAAGTAAAAGTCAGCAAAGGTGTGAAAAATGCAAATGCTTCACCCCTTAAAGCAACAAAAGATTGGTCTTTCTTTTTTGAGCCAATGAAACCACAAGTCCGAGCTGTAAGTAGTGGTGTAATTATTCCGAATTCAAACGGCATTATCTTTCCTTTCGAAGCTGTTAATTTAAATGCTGTTGATGTGGAAATTTTCAAAATTCATGACAATAATATTCTTCAGTTTTTACAAACAAATCAATTGGATGGAAGAAGAGAAATGAAACGTGTAGGACGTGTTGTAAAACAAAAAAAGATTGATTTGAATAGTTTGACTGCTGATAACACAAGAACGGATTGGTCTAGATATGGTATCGACTTAAGTAGTATTATTAACCCGGAGCCAGATGCGATCTATCAAGTGCGAATTGGATTCAAAAAATCATATGCAGTCATCGAATGCGAACTGGAAGACGATAGCGGCTCAGTTGAAACAGAATTGAATAGAAAAAATAACCAAGGAGAATTAATTTCTATAATGGAACACCGCCGTCACAATAATTATGATGATTATTGGGAAGGAAGAAAGAATCCGTGCACACCTTATTATTATAACCCAGATCGGTTTATTAGCAAAAATGTAATTGCTTCCAACATCGGAATAATCGCCAAAAAAGGAAATGACAATTCTGTTTTTATCTCTGTCAATGATTTAAAAACAACGGAACCTTTAAGTGGGGTTCAATTGGAGTTGTATGATTTCTCTCAAGAAAAATTGAAAACTGTCACAACCAATGGAAGTGGAACGATCACGCTGAAATTAGACCAACCAATTTTTACAATCATTGCCAAAAATGGACGCGAACGAAGTTATTTGAAAATGATTGATCCAGAAGCCAATTCGTTATCTCGATTTGATGTTTCTGGTGTTAAGCGTCAAAAAGGATTGAAAGGTTTTATTTATGGTGAACGTGGTGTTTGGAGACCCGGAGACTCTTTGTTTTTGAATTTCGTTTTGGAAGACAAACAAAATACAATTCCCAAAAATCATCCCATTACTTTTAAATTATTTGATCCTCGTGGTCAGGAAAATAAGAAATTGATTCTAACAGAAAGTGTCGGACAAGTTTACCCAATCCATATTTCGACATCATCGGATGCACCAACTGGTGATTATCGAGCCGTTGTTGAAGTGGGTGGTGCAAGTTTTAATAAAACCTTGAAAATTGAAACGGTCAAACCGAATCGACTAAAAATGAATATCAATTTTGAGAAAGAAGAAATAACTGCTCAAGATAAATTAAACGGAAAATTACAAGTGAATTGGTTGCATGGTGCTCCCGCAAATGAATTAAGAGCTAATGTCGAAGTGCAACTGAAACCTCAAAAAACAAAATTTGATAAACTACCGAAATTTGTTTTCGATGATCCAGCTCGAACATTTAAATCGGAACCCAAAGTGATTTTTGATAACTATACCGATAAATCTGGTGCCGCCAATGTTACTGGAAATATCAATCTCGGAACTTCGGCACCAGGTGTTTTAAATGCACATTTCAAAATGAGAGCTTTTGAAACAGGAGGTGATTTTAGTACAACTACTAAAGCCATTAAGTATCATCCTTTTGAAAGTTATGCAGGTATCGAAATTCCAGGCAGTGGCAATGGAGACCCAACTGTAAAAATGGGAACTAATATCCAAATAGAATTTGCAGCGGTCGATAAAAATGGAACCACTTTGAAAAACAAAGAGTTAGATGTTGGAATTTATAAATTGGGCTGGAGCTGGTGGTATGATCGCTCCAGTAATAATATTTCAAAATATAATACCACTTCTCATTTGGGTTCTGTTGACAATAAAACTTTAAAAACAAATTCAGATGGAACCGTGACAATGGATTATGTACCCAATGAATGGGGCAGATACATGATTCGGGTTTGCGACAATGTTTCAGGTCATTGTTCAGGTGATTTTTTTAGAGTTGGATATCCACGATATGATGGAGAGGGTCCACCCAATAAATCAGCTGCTGCAATGCTTTCTTTTACAACTGATAAACCAAAGTATGGACTGAATGAGGAAGTCACACTAACCATTCCAAGTTCTAATAATGGGCGGTATTTAATCTCAATCGAAACAGCAGATCGAGTCATTGAAACCTTTTGGCAAAATGCAGCCGCAGGAGAAAATAAATTTAAATTTATCACTACTTCTGAGATGGCACCTACTGCATATGTGCACGTATCTTTGCTGCAACCACATGGACAAGTTGAAAATGATTTACCCATCCGTCTATACGGTGTTGTGCCTATCAAGGTAGAAGATCGTTCAACGGTTCTGAAACCTGTAATGAAAATTGCAGATAATTTCAGACCAGAAGAAGAGGTCAACATCAAAGTATCAGAAGAAAATGGAAAGCCAATGACTTATACCGTCGCTGTTGTTGATGATGGATTGTTAAGTTTAACCAATTTTAAAACTCCAAATCCTTGGAATGACTTTTTTGCAAGGGAAGCATTAGGTGTCAAAACATGGGATGTATATGACGATGTATTGGGTGCAATGACTGCGGATTTGAGTGGCTTATTAAGTATTGGTGGAGATGGTGAAATTGTCCCTGGTGAATCAGATAAAAAAGCCAATCGATTTAAACCAGTGGTAACACATTTCGGTCCATTCAATTTGAAGGCAGGGGAAACTACCAATCATAACTTCCTGATGCCCAACTATGTAGGTTCTGTGCGTACCATGATCGTTGCATCTGGAAACGGTGCCTACGGAATGGCTGAATCAACAACACCAGTCAAAAAGCCGCTAATGATTTTGGCAACTTTACCACGTGTTTTAGGTCCTGGAGAATCCTTGCGATTGCCAGTAAATGTTTTTGCTATGGAAAAATTTATCAAAAATGTAAATGTAAGGTTAGAAGAAACAAGTGGTCTGGCAGTAATTAAAGGAGATAAGTCCAAATCTATTCAATTCACTCAGATTGGAGATGATATGGTCTATTTTGATATTGAAATGAAAGATGAAGTTGGAGTGGCAAATTTTGTCATAACTGCTTCCTCAGGAAATGAAAATGCTTCTCAAAAAATTGAAATTCAAGTTCGAAATCCGAACCCAGAAATTGTAGATGTAGTAGAAAAAGAATTGGCCCCAGGAGAAACCTACGAGTTAGATTTTGACCCTATTGGAATGAAAGGTAGTAATAGTGGTGTCTTGGAATTGTCAACTGTTTTGCCAATGAACTTAGGAGAACGGCTAAATTATGTTATACGATATCCGCACGGATGCTTAGAACAAACGACATCTGCTGCATTCCCTCAATTGTATGTAAATAATTTAATCGAAGTTTCAACAAAACAAAAAAAGGAAATTGATAAAAATATAAAAGCTGCTATCAAGAAAATGAAACGCTTTCAAATGAATGATGGTGGATTTGCGTATTGGCCAGGTGCTTCCTCTTCAAGCGAATGGGGTAGTAATTATGCAGGGCACTTTATTGTGGAAGCCAAAGAATTAGGGTACCCCGTTCCTAAAAAAATGTTGAGTAAATGGATTGTTAGCCAACAAAATCATGCTAGAAATTGGCAATACAGAAGTGATATTGGAAGAAATGATGGTTACTATAAACAACAAAGCAACGACCTCATGCAGGCATATCGCCTATACACTTTGGCACTTGCTGGAAGTCCAGAATTGGGTGCAATGAATAGAATGAGACAACTTGAAAATTTATCTGTCCAAGCAAAATGGAGATTAGCGGGAGCTTATGCATTAGCTGGAAGACAGGATGTTTCCAAACAAATGATTGCAGGATTGTCTACAGATATTCCGGAATATAAAGAGCTCAGTTATACATATGGTTCACATGTAAGAGATTACGCAATGATCTTAGAGTCAGTAGTCTTAACTGGAAATGCATCTTTGTCTTCAATGATTGCACAGCGTGTTTCTGATTTCTTAGCCGCTAGAAAATGGTATAGCACACAAACAACCGCGTATTCATTGTTGGGAATTAGTAAATATTTTAAAAATTCGAATGATACAGGATTGATGGAAGTTGAATATAGTTTGGGAAATGGAGTCATGCAGAATGCAACCTCAAAAAATATTATTAAGCAAATTGATATTCCAACAGACGAAATGAAAGAATCAAAGTTCAGCCTTAAAAATAACGGAAACACCAAATTGTACATCAAATTTATCCAAAGTGGTCAGCCAAAAATTGGAACTCAAAATAATGCAAATGCGAACAATTTAGAATTATCAGTAGCTTATAAAACAAAAGAAGGTGAGGTTTTGAACCCAACAAATATTGCGCAAGGGACAGATTTTATTGCGGAAGTGACGGTCAAAAATCCAGGAACAAAAAATCATACTTATGCTGAAATGGCATTGACGCAAATTTTCCCAGCAGGTTGGGAAATTCAAAATTCTAGAATGGATAATATTGATGGTGCACCCGTAGGAAATGTTCCAGAGTATCAAGATATTCGCGATGATCGGGTTTATACCTATTTCGATTTGCCAAATAAAACAACTCATGTTTACAACATCCAATTGAATGCTGCTTATCAAGGACGTTATTATTTACCTCCTGTGGCAGCATCAACCATGTATGACAATGAAATTTCAGCAAATAATACTGGGCAATGGGTGGAAATTTCAGTTCCTGAAGCGTTGTAGTCTACATTGCTTCATATTAAAATTAAATGCATCGACTAATGTTTAGTTCGATGCATTTACATTTTCTATAGTCAACCATAGACTTTAAATTATTCAAGTTTTCCATACCTAAAAAATGGTATTTTATAATAAATAGCATATTTATATTAAAAACGATATTGACTGATTCATGAAATTAAAAGCTTGATTATTAGTAATTTATAAATTACAAATTTAAGTAATAGTAAATATTACGTTATTAATATATTTAACATTTTTTACGAACGCTTCAAACGGAGTTTCAAATCAAGATATTATACGTACCTTTATTACCAGATTAGTATGCAAAATTTGCTTCTAATCTATCCTTTCTACCGAGTGGCATTCCACTTACCGATTTATCCTCATACCGATTTGATGAGAGATGGATTTAGGACGTAATCACATCCTAAAATTCAAAACTTCATATTATTTGTTTTTAATAATCACCCATTATGTTGTTGAAGTCAACTTCATTAATGGTCGTGGTATTTCAATATCAAATTAATTGTTTAGGCAATTGATTTGTTGGTTCGAAGAATAATATGAAAACTATATCAGGTTTTCAGATTATCAGTTTGCAATGTTTTAAAAAATCATAACTCATGAAAAGATTCTTTACCTTTTTGGCATTAATGGCGATTTCTATTTCTAACATAAATGCGCAATGCGCAGCTGGAGAAACAGAAATAACCCTTGAAATATTTCACCCTTCTTTTGGAAACGAAGTGGGATGGGAGCTAGTTGATCAAACAACAGGAACTGTTATTGCCTGTGTACCCTCTGGTACTTATGGAAACAGTGGAACTCCCACAATTGAAGGACCATTTTGTGTAACCAACGGAAACACAATTGTATTTACTGGTTATGACAGTTTCGGGGATGATTGGAATGGAGGATTCTTCAATGTTATTATTACTGAAGATGGAAGTGTAAATGGTTGTGGAACCCAGGATGGCTGTCCAGCATTGTTAGCTGGCGGTGAAAATGTAGATGTTGAACCGGATGTTTCTGTAACCAATTCTTGCGAAACTTCAAATGAAGAATTTGTAGTGACACTGCCAGTTTTTGATTGTGTGACACCTATTCTTGTAAACGGCTGTACAAACATAATAGCTTCTAACTATGATCCTTGTGCAACAGTGGATGATGGATCTTGTTTGTTGCCATGTGCTGCAGGGACTACAGAAGTAATGGTTGGATTTACCACACTTGGTGGTTTTGCGAATGAAGTACAATGGGATGCAACAGTAACAATTGGTGGAGTACCAACATTGATCTCAACCTTAATTGGTGTTGCACCTCCTTTAGGTCCTGCTGATAGTTGGACAGGATGTGTTGACAATAATACAACAATTGATTTTACAGGATGTGATACTTTTGGCGATACCTGGAACGGACACATTCTTGAAGTAATAATAACTGAAACTGGAACAAATGGTGCTAACGGAACTCAAACGGATTGTGTTGTTGCCGATGTAACAACTCCGTTAGAAGATGGAGCTTGTGCTGCGCCAGCAACAACTTCAGTACTTATTGGTGATCAACCAGATGGTTCGACATCAATTCTTGGTTGTACAGATCCAGCATCTCCAGAATTTGATGCATGTGCAAATGTACTTGAAATAGTTTGTGGTGCACCAGATGCTTCGATAACCAATATATTTTGTGATATATCTGATCCAACTATGTTTTTCGCTGAATTTACAGTTGTATCATTTGCTTGTGGAACTCCTTTAGGTTTTGCAGTTGATGCAGCTGGAACTCCTGATGCAGATATTACAGGCCCTGGAGTATTTACTTACGGACCTTTCCCGATTGTTGCAGGAGTTGCAACAACAACATTAACAGGAATTGATGATGCAACTTGTATTTTTACATTTGATGCGGATCCTTCTTCTTTAAATTGTGTTTGTCCTGATGGAGCTATAACAGCAGAAATGGATGCAACTATCTGTCCTGGCGATATGGCTACACTTACAGCCACCTTAGGCGATATCATCCCTAGTGCTTTTGTTGACTATACTGTTACTCCTAATACACCTGGATCTTGTACTGCTGTGCCAGATAATCCTGCTGATTGTGTAGATTTAGGTTTAGGGGATGATTCAGGTTCAGGTCCAATACCCTTAGGTTTTAATTTTGACTTTTTTGGTGTCTCATATACTGATGTTTGCATCAGTTCGAATGGCTATGTAACCTTTACTTGTAATGATGAAACAGATTTAAGTGAAGATCCATTTCCTACTGCTTCAGATCCTAATGCTATTATAGCATTATTTTGGGATGATTTAAATGCTGCAGATGCTATAAGTGGTCCAATTTGTAGCTATCCTGCAACGATTGGAGGTCAAACATGTTTTGTAGCAGATTATCAAGGAGTTGCTCATTTTGGAGGAGGACAAACAATTACGGGTCAAATCATTATTTGTCCAGATGGAAGTGTTACTATTAATTGTATCGATTGCCAGTCAGATGGTGGGACAGATTCCGCTGGTCAAGGTATCGAAAATGAAGATGGAACCATGGGCTTTTTTGATCCAGCTTTTCCTGATGGAACAGTACCGGGAGCAGCTACAACAGCTAATTGTGTAACATTTACGCCTAATATTTCAGACCCATCTACATGTACTTTCATTGGATGGGCTACCGACCTTAGTGATGTTGATGGAACTTTAATTGCAACTACTGAAACTGCTACAGTTTCCCCTGCTGTAACAACTACTTATTACGCAATTGTAGATTGCGGAAATGGAACATTTTGTTTTGATCAAGTCGTGATAACTGTACCTGATGTACTTACTTGTTCAACAGCAGTAGTAAATGATGTGTTATGTAACGGCGAGGCAACAGGGTCTGCAACAGCAACTCCTGTTGGAGGAACGGCTCCTTTTGGTTATGCTTGGAGTAATACAGAAACAACTGCAACTGCTGCAGCATTACCTGTTGGAACACACACAGTAACCGTAACAGATGCAGTCGGTTGTATGACTACCTGCACAGTAACAATAACTGAACCAGCAATACTTACTTGTACTGCTGTAGAAGATACACCAGTAGCTTGTAGTGGGGAATCCACTGGAGTAGCTACGGTAACACCAGTAGGAGGAACAACTGGATATACCTATGCTTGGGATAATGGGGAAACAAATGCAACTGCAGTTGCTTTAGCAGCTGGGCTACATACTGTTGTAGTAACGGATGCGAATGGTTGTACTACAAGTTGTGATGTAACCATAACAGAGCCGACACTTCTTACTTGTTCTGCAGTAGAAGATACGCCGGTAGCTTGTAATGGAGAATCCAATGGAGTGGCTACAGTAACACCTGCAGGAGGAACAACAGCATATTCATATGTTTGGGATAATGGCGAAACAACAGCAACTGCAACTGCTTTAGCAGCAGGACTTCATACGGTTGTTGTAACGGATGCAAATAATTGTACCACTTCTTGCGATGTAACAATCACAGAACCTGCAATACTAACTTGTACTGCATCTGAAGATGCTCCAATATCTTGTATTGGGTCAATAGATGGAGTAGCTACAGTAACGCCAGTAGGAGGAACAACTGCATACACTTATGCTTGGGATAATGGCGAAACAGCAGCAACAGCAACTGCCTTATCAGGAGGACTTCATACTGTTGTCGTAACAGACGCGAATGGATGTACAACATCCTGTGATGTTACAATTACAGAACCAACGCCTATGTCATGTTCAATTTTACAAGATGGACCCGTTGCATGTAATGGTGGAATGGACGGTCTTGCGACTGTAACTGCCCTTGGTGGAAACGGGGTTTATACTTATTTATGGGATAATGGAGAAACAGGAATGCAAGCGACCATGCTTACCTCTGGATTGCATAGTGTAGTTGTTACAGATGGTTTGGGTTGTACTACGACTTGCGAAATTAATATGACTGAAAATACTACATTATCATGTACAGCTGTAGAAGATTCACCTGTTGTGTGCAATGGTGAAGCAAACGGAGTTGCAACTGTTACACCAATGTTAGGAAATGGAGGTAATACTTTCCTTTGGGATAATGGTGAAACTACTACTACTGCCACAACATTATCGGCAGGTTTGCATACTGTAGTTGTTACAGATGGTAGTAATTGTACTACAACTTGTACGGTGACCATCACAGAGCCAGCAGTATTGACATGTACAGCTGTAGAGGATACGCCAGTAGTATGTAATGGAGAAGCAAATGGAATTGCAACAGTTACACCAGTAGGTGGAAATAGCGGTTATGTATATGCTTGGGATAACGGAGAAACAACAGCTACAGCTACTAGCTTAACAGCAGGTTTACATACCGTTGTCATAACAGACGCACTAGGATGTACAACATCATGCGACGTTACGATAACAGAACCTGCAGTATTAACCTGTTCGGCAGTAGAAGATACACCAGTAGTATGTAATGGAGAAGCAAACGGAATTGCAACAGTTACACCAGTAGGTGGAAATAGCGGATATACATATGCATGGGATAACGGTGAAACAACAGCGACAGCAACTGCCTTAACAGCAGGTTTACATAACGTTGTCATAACAGACGCGCTAGGATGTACAACATCATGCGACGTTACGATTACAGAACCTGCAGTATTAACATGTACGGCAGTAGAAGATACACCAGTAGTATGTAATGGAGAAGCAAACGGAATTGCAACCGTTACACCAGTAGGTGGAAATAGCGGTTATACATATGCATGGGATAACGGTGAAACAACAGCGACAGCAACTGCCTTAGCAGCAGGTTTACATACTGTTGTCATAACAGACGCACTAGGATGTACAACATCATGCGATGTAACAATTACAGAACCAGTTGTGCTTTCTTGTACAGCGGTAGAAGACATGCAAGCATTTTGTGGAGAAGCGAATGGAGTTTCTACTGTAACAGTTACT
>CALDGQ010000102.1 GCA_937941765.1 uncultured Saprospiraceae bacterium | reverse complement strand
ATTGGTCACTTCAGGAAAGATAACTGCTACAATTCCTGCAACAAAAAGAATCGAAAATAAAACTTTCGAAATTAATTGGGTTTTGAAATGTTTGATATACAACCACAATAAAAGCAATATTGAAACGGTCAATATCAGTTGTATGATACTCATAATAATTTCTTTAAAATTAAGTCAATAAAAATACTGATGGCATTGAGTGGTGATTGGCCTTTTTGTTTCGAATATTCCGTGTATATAATTTGTGTTGGTACTTCTTGATAAACTAAATTATGCTTTTTGATTTGCTGAATAATCTCTGTTGCATGTACCATGTTATTTTCTTCCAACCTAATTTTAGAAAAAGCATTTCTATTTAATGCGCGGAAGCCATTGTGTGCATCACTCAACCAGATTCCTGTAAATAAACCATTGACGATTTTGGCAAATTGCAACAAAGATCTTTTGTAAAATGGGACAGACGCTTTCGTCGAATCTTGTAAAAAACGAGAACCTAATACTACGTCACAATTTTCATTTTTCAATGGTTCCAACATTTTTTTGATATCACTTACTTGATGTTGTCCGTCTGCATCAAAGTGAATTAAAAATGAAGCCTCATTCCGAAATGCAAAATCCATCCCAGTTTGTAATGCCGCACCTTGTCCAAGATTGACAGGATGTCGAAGATAGTAGATATTCAGATCTTTTATTTCATCCAGAATATTTTCAGTAGAGCCATCATCAATTACCACCACCTCATAAGGCAATGCCATCAACGGAAGTATCGTGTTTCGGATTACTTCTTTTTCGTTGTAACATGGTATGATAATGAAAGTTTTATCCAAAAGGAATCTTGGTTTTGACTAAAATAAAATGTTCGTTTTCAAATATCTTTTGACAATCATTACTCATTAAGAATTTTTCATTCTCAAGATAATCTTCTTTATTGAATTTTGTGACCAAAGTTATTGGTGAACTTGAATTGAACCTATTTCCTTTTAAATTTTCTACAACTGATTCAGTAAATATTGGATAACCTTCTATAGCGATCAAATTTCGGAGTACAATTTCTTTCGCCTGTGTTGAAAAAACAACCGGTTCATTTAATTCAGACAACTGCTTTTTGATGATATTTAAATCTTTGTATCGTTTTGAGTAAAAATTATTTGTTGGTCCAGCAATCGCAATTCTCAAAATACCTGCAATGAATAAAATGCCTGCAAATCCTACTGCCACTTTTAAAAAAATTTGAATCCAACTAGTTGAGTAATTTCTAAACATAAAAACCAATAGCAAAATGATGGACGGTAAAAAATAGCGTGTTTCTTGTACAAAGGTCCAAGGATAAGTTGTCAAATGATAGTTGGAGTATTTTAAACTTAGAAAAACTAGTAATGCAATATTAAGCGTGATAATAATAATTGCTAACAATTCGAAATTTCCATTTTTCTCAAATCTAGTTTTAAATGCGGTTATCAACAGCTTTATCAACATGATTGTGGAAAAGAGGATACCAAATATTTTGAATCCTAACTTTATTACAAAGTCTTTGTCTCCTGCCAGTTCAATAATCGGCTGAACGAAAAATAAACCTTTGAATAAAAATTCTTTAAAATAAATTAAGTTTGAAAAATGAAAGCCGAATCCTGTTGATGATGCTAAGTAGGTTCGTTCTCCGACCATAGCATATTGGATGCAACTGATTCCTAAAACGGTTAAACCAATTACAATCAAACTAACAAAAGCATGCTTTATAAATTTCACTTCTTTTGTCAACAACCACCTCATTCCAAAAAACAAAATGGGCATAGCCACAAAAGGAGTATAAGAATAGCGAAATAATATGGGTACCGAAAATAGCATTCCATTCAATATTACACTACTCCATTTTGTTGATTCACTTTCATTCAACTTTAAGAAATGCAATATCGCAATCATCAAAAAACAGATAGCTAAAACTCCAGTTCGAGTCGTATATAAAAGTGGCGTACTGGATATTGCTAAAAACAACAAGGCTAGCTTTATAGCTTTTTCACTAACCTGTACTTGTTTTAGTAATTGATAAAATAGGAAGATAAACAACGCTATAAATAAAAGATCCAGAATCATAGCAGACAATAAGATATCATCTGTCATTTTATAAATCGGTCCTAAAAAAAGCGTATATCCAATTGGCCAATTTGTCAACAATCTAGAGACGGAATCCCCCAAGTCATTTGCAAAAACTTCATTTACAGAGATTCCTTTTCCTTTTACAAAATTTGTTGTCGCATACAATTGAGTTGATATATCCTCTCCAATAGAAAAATATAGTGCACGTTGAATTAATTGAGATACAGTCGCAAAAAATAAAAAAACTTTAGTTGGAACGGAATCAAGCATATGGTCTTTTGATTCGGTCATTCATATTTCACGATACAATCTCTTCCAAAAAAATGGCCTATAAATTTATCACCGTAACTTGCTTTACGGTCGTACTTTTTATTGTAAATCGTCAGTGGCTGATGTTGTAATTTATTGACTAACAATATATTTTTATTTTCATGTTTGACACTTTCCAATATCTTTTTTTGTTCCAAATGATATCCATATGCTTCTCCACTAATCAAATCTTTCCACGCATTGCCAACATTACTTTGTACCGTAAATAATTTAAATATTTTGTTTTTGCTGCTGGTTGCTAATATCGCTTTGTCTTTGTTCAAATTAATTCCCGAGAAAAATAAATTGAATAATATAAATATTGACAATCCAATTTGAAGAAATTTGGGAGCTTGAAATGAAGTGATGATTCCATTTTTATAAAAATAATTTGACCATGATTGTAGCATCAAAAACCACCCAATCACAAAAAATAAAAAAATGGTATCTACTACTCTATCAGGCAAAGTCTCCATTCCCATTGACCAAAATATTGGAAATAAACAACCGATAGGAATTAATAATAACAAAGCAGTTGCTATTTTGGGATAACTAAACAAATCACTTTTTCCAACTTGCAAGTTCTTTTGATCAACAGACAAGTAAAATAAGCTAATCGGAATCAAAAGCGAAGTTGTCATCCACTTTACAAACAAAAATATTCCAGAACTCAAAGATAATCCAATTGCTAACGGAAAGTTTTTACTGCCTGCATAATAAGTCATTCTTGTATAATTTCCTGGAGCTGAAATTTCTATAATTGCACTGATCATCATCACCAACAGCAAAATCAAATCTGTACTATCAATTTTTCTATTTGAATAAAATCGTAGCAGTACAATGATTGAAAATATACCGACTAAAATCAACATCGAGATTTCATTCATTCCAACAATGAGAAAAAGTAGAAGTGCTGATAATATAGTCCAACCTATTTTTCCATTGCTTTCAGATCGATTTTTTTTAATAATCGCAGCAAAAAATAACAAGGTCATTCCAGCTGCCATTTGATAAGTCAAATTACTTGACAACAAATAGAACCCTTCAAATACTGATTGCATTCCATGTAAATAAATGGCTAAGGTTACTAAAGCTATTTGTAAACAATACAATCTCGATTTCGAATTGAAAAGTGTTTTAGTAAAAACAAAGAAACTGCCTAATAAGAAAAGAAATTGAAAAAAGGAAAACCATTTATACGTACCAATTGAAAACCAAAAATTCGTTGCACTCAACATTGCAGTAGAAGCATATCTTCCCATAGCATTGTTATACCAATATTTTTGCTCCGACCAATAATTCAAATGATCGGTCTCTCCTACCATATTTACTGCCCAATCCCAATCATGCATTCCAACTGGATAATTGAAAAATGACAAGATTAGGAATGGCAAGATTGCTATTGCAGACACAAAACAAATTCCATATTTAGAAAGAAACGAAATCAAGTCGCTGAATAATTTTGAAACATCGTCCTAACTTCATTTGCACCGATATTAAATAACGCATCCAGAATTGACAATCCATTTAAAAATTCATCCTGCTGCTGCGGATATGGATTGCCACTTAAATAGGAAAAGAAATCGCTGTATATAATTTCAATACCTTCATTTTGAAAAGCAGATTCGTCTTGATAATTTTTCGCTCCTTTTCCACTGGCATAATGGGTTGCTTGGAAGTGTTTGCAAAGATTCAGATTATACTCATTTCCTTTGCCAGCAACTGGCAACTCACTTGATCGACAAAATTCAGTTTTAAATTCTAACAATTCACTTATCTTTCTTATACATGCAATATTTAATTCTGATAATGAATATATATTTTGACTCAACAATTCTTCTACGACAATTTTGAATTGATTATAATAAGGTGTTTTACTATAGGTGGCATTCAATTTATTGAGTTGTTTTTGTTGCCAGTTTTCATGATTCGCAATTTCCAGATCTTTGATTAATGCAAAGTCACTATGTTTTTTTAATGGAACGGTTAAGTAGATTTTTTCTGCTGTATTTCCTTTTCGAATATTGGTTCTTCTTGTGTATCCTTTTTTTGTCAATTCAACATTGTCATGAAATATAAACAAGTCGCAGCAACTTATTTTATAAAAGTAACCCAACCACGGTAAGTAGTTGGGTTGATGTATTGCGATTATTTTTTGCATTACTATTACATACTGGATGTTGCCTTACTACGAATTTTATCAGCAGTACGGCAAGTTTAACCAATTTGTGTTTGAATATTTTTTCACATTTCGACATTAAATACACGGAAAGGATTTGCATTGGCAATTCTTTCTTTCACATATTCCAAGTCTCTGATGTAAATATTTTTATCACTACTTTGATCTTGCAGTTTTAATGACCTATTCATTGGGTCGTAACGATAAGGTCTAAAACCAAGGTCAATCAATTGATTGTGAATTTTCGATTCATCAAAACCATATTGTGTTCCCAATCCCATCATTTCAATAATCACCGCTTTCAATCCTGGTTCTTGCAGTGTACTTTTAGCACCTTGTAACACTTTGGTTTCAAAACCTTCTACATCAATTTTCAATAAAGCTGGTACGCTTCTACATACATTATCTAACGTATTGGTAATTACCGAAATTGAATTGTTATCATTTTGGGAAGCAACCTTATTATTTTGCCCTTTGGTTAACGTAAAATTTAATTTACCTGCTTTGTCAGCCATCCCGATATTCAACGGAATCACTTTGTTTTTTACATTATTAATTTTAATGTTTTTTTGGAGTAGCTTAAATGATTCTTCAATTGGTTCAATGGCAGTGGTTTTGCAACCACAAACAGCAGAAGATAAAACAGAGAAGCTTCCAATATTAGCACCAACATCAACAAAGTAATCTTCCTCTCTTAAAAAATGAAGCAAGAATCCCATTTCTTCAAATTCAGCCAATCCCATATAATAGGCAGCGGTTGAACTTGAGAATCCTCGCTCAACAATCATCAAAGAGTTATTGACATAATTGATGACCTGTTGTTTTTTGTACAATCGAGAACTCAATTGCCATTTAACAAAGCGGCCGACAGCAGCTGCTTTTTGCTTTTTGTTTAATGGGTGATTGACGATTCGGTTTAGGACGGTTTTTAGTTGCATTTGGAGAATGATGTATGATTTATGATTGTTTTCGCGGTCGCTAAAGCGCTCTTGAATATATGATATTGACGTTGATTCGCTAGGATGATGTACTACTAATGGTTATTATATTTTTTTGCAAGTGTGTTGTGAGAAAAGCCACTGTATAATAAATTCAATCTTGTGCCGATAGCCTTTGAAACGAAGAAAGAAAAAAATCTTACATTAAAATATCATCGTATCATTAGTCTAATCACCTCAAAAGTTTCGGCAAAATCAACACCAATTTGTGTACCTCTCACTTTAGCCAAAGACCGAATAAAATCTGGATCCATATACGCCTTACCTGCTTGTGTTTTATATGCAGCAAGTGCTTTTATTTTTTTCTTGACGTGTTTTTCTTTGAGGGTAATGAAGCAATCAGTATTGAAAGATAAGTTGTTCCAGATCAATTCGTAACCTAAAATGGTACCGTATTTAAAAGCACGAATTCCTTCATTAGTTACAGTTACATGATCTTGATGGATATCTTTTGAACTGGGTAGAAACACGACTTCTGGTTTGACTTCATCCCTTAGTTTTATCAAAGCCTCCAACACTTCTTGCCTAACATAATTCAATTTTCTAACATGGTACTTGTAGACAAATAAGTTTTCTTTTTTTATACCTAATTTTTTCGTAGCAGCTTTGACTTCGATTTCCAATTGGTTTTTTGGAAAACCTTTTGGGACTGATTCATCTGCCGTAGAAAATGCCGCATAATAGACTTCCGAACCAGACTCAATCAACTTTGCTATTGTGGCACCGCATCCAAGTTCACCATCATCCGTGTGTGGTGCTAAGACGAGTACTCTCTTGTTTTCGAGCATCTAAAAATTCTTTTGTGATTTTTATAATTTTTTTGGCGGCATTGCCATCGCCTACACAATTTGTGTGATGCGTTGGTTCAGGATGGTTATTTACAAAGTGCAATATTTTTTCTTTGTCAGGACCTGCGATTACATTCCAACCTTCCTCAATTGTCTCGATCCATTCTGTTTGTTTATCTAAAATAACTCCGGGAGTTTTATGAAAATATGCTTCTTTAATAATTCCTCCAGAATCTGTCAATACCATCTTTGCATTTCGAACTAAAGTTTGGGTGTCCCAAAATCCAATTGGATCAATCATTTCGATATTAGAATGCTTGATTAAATGAGTCAAATCAAATTCAGCGATTGCTTTTTGTGTTCTAGGATGAGCGGAGAAAATTACTTTTTCATCTAATGCTGCCACTGCACTTATAATGTTATGTAGATTTTCAAAACTATCGGTATTACATGCTCTATGACAAGTCATGAAATAATAATCTTCTTTTTGCAGATTATATTTTTCTAAGATAGAAACATTTGATTCAATACGACTTTTATTAAAAGCAATATTATCAATAGCGACATCTCCTACATTGTATACATTTTCGGTTACACCTTCTTTCTTCAAATTTTCGACACCAGTTTGAGTTGGTGAGAAAAATATATCTGTAATAGAATCTGTAATTAGTTTGTTGATTTCTTCTGGAATTGATTTATCAAATTCACGAAGACCTGCTTCGATGTGAATTAAAACTACATTATTTTTAGCTGCTGCAATTGCACCTGCTGCCGTTGAATTTGTATCTCCATAAACAATAATAGCGTCAGGTTGTTCTGCTTCGATTACTTCATCCAATTTCAAAATGATGGTAGCTAATTGCCATGCTGGTTTTCCAGAACCTACTTTCAACTGATACTTTGGTCTTGGCAAATCCAATTCTTTAAAAAAATCATCTGACAAGTTGGCGTCATAATGTTGACCTGTATGCGCCATCACTTCTTCCATGTCTGGTGACTCACCAATCGCTCTGCAAACAGAAGCTGCTTTTGTAAAATGAGGTCGCGTACCTACTATGCTAAGGATTTTGTACATGTATTGATTGAAATATGATTAGCCAATGTTTGGATCAACTGATCCCATTTATAGTTTTCAATTTTTTCCAGATTTATAGTTGATGCTACATCACCTGTTGATTTCCATTCTTGATACGCAGAAAGTACGAATGATTTTAGTTGTTCCTTTTCATTATTATAAGTAACCATTCCAGCATTCAAGTCATTCATGATGTTTTCAAATTCGATATCACGAGGACCATTGATCATTAAAAGAATTGGGTTGGTGGAGGATAAATATTCGTAAAATTTTCCAGTAATATTTCCTTTTAGTTCTTTGCTAGTGTAAGTTAACAATACATTTAGGTGACAATTATTTTGAATAGATAATGCTTTGCTTCTTGATACCATTCCATGAATGGTCGCACAATCTGTCAATTGATGTACTTTTAAAAAGGAATTCCATTTTGCGGCATCTTTTCCTGCATAGATAATATCTAGTTCATTTTGCTTGATATCACCAGCATTTATCAACTCTTTTAAAACTTCAAACAATAGACTAGGGTCTCGTTTATCTCTAAAAAGTGAACCAGTATAAGCAATTGAAAATTTCTCAAACTTATTTTTTTCCACTTCGTTTTCAGGAAGTTGAATTCCATTTCGCAGGACAAATACATTGTCGTTATATCTTTTTAAATGTTGGGCTAAGCCTGCAGAAACCGTAGTGACTACATTTGCTTTAGACAATATTTTTTTGTTACACCAATGTTGAAATGGCTTCAAAAAAACATTATTTACACTTAAATCTACATGTAAATCTCGCATGTCTGCTGTCCAATGAATGGTTGGAAATTTTCTCTTAATTAAATAAGCGATAAAATGATCGGCGTAAGGACGATAGGAGGAATGAATATGTGTGATTCCTTTTTCGTGAATTTCCTTTTTATATTTTCGATATCCTGAACGAATATATTTAAAGCCACCTTCCCCTAAAATTAAATTGAATGGAAAACTATCAATCAATTTAATGGCAGACTTTACAAAAATATTGGACTTTAATTCTTCCGAAAAATGAGTCTTTTTTTCTCCAATTGCTTTTTTATTTTTTGCAGTCCGGTAGTCATAAGTTGCTGCTTCGTAAACATGAAATTGACTTGTTGGAAAATTTTCGGTAGGTAAGACATTCCGATTGGAAGTAGTCAGTATTGAAACCGATTCAAAGAATGGTAGGAAATGTTGTGCTATATTAAAATTTCTCACACTGCCTATAGATTTGACAGGTGGGAAATAGTAAGTGATTAATAAAAGTTTCCTTTTTGTTTTTTGTTTCTCCAGCATGTAAAAAAGTGATTCCAAAGGAATCAAGATTGTTGCTTCAGGCGTCTCGCCTGAGCTGCTATCTCTTAAATTTTACTCTTTAGTATTTGAGTTAAACTTTTTTGGCGAGACGCCAAAAGTAACTGGGCAGTGACGCCATTTGAAAATGGCGGTTACGTGATCTACAACTATTCCAAAATCAAAGCTTCCTCAATAGCGGCAGTTTCAGTCGATGGTTCTGTTTCCAGAATTTCATCTATGATTTCCATGAATTGATTGGCAATAATTTTATCATCAAAAATCTCCAAAGTTTTTTCACGACTTACATTCCCCATTTGTACCAATTGCTCATTATCAAGGAGTGCCATTTTCATCATTGCGTTTGCCAATGCGTCGGCATCTTTTACGGGAACTAGAAATCCATTTTCATTTGCTTCTACTGTTTCACGACAACCCGCTGTGTTTGTAGTAATAATAGGTTTGCCCATTGCCATACCTTCTAAAATAACCTTTGGCAATCCTTCTCGATACGATGGCAGCACAACTACATCTGTTTGTTTCATGTAGCCTCGGATGTCTTTTGTGGTTCCACAATAGTGAATATCTTTCTCATTGATCCAGCTGACCAATTGTTCTTTGTCAATAGCAGAAGGATTGCCAGAATCTAACTCTCCTACTACCCAAAACTCTGTGTTTTTAATTTTTGCTCTAACAAGTTTTGCGGCTTCAACAAATTCAACAATTCCTTTGTCATATAATAAACGACCGATAAATAAGAATACTCGTTTTCCATCTTTTCTTCCATTGACTAAAGGACGGAAATAATTGGTATTCACACCACAGCCTTTCATTGAAATACATTTCTTTTCACTGGCCAATTTTTCTTTAATAAATAAAGCACGATCATCTTGATTTTCAAAAACTACCCGATCACTAAATCTGAAAGAAAATTTATATAAATATCTTGCGATAAAATTCGTAAGTCCTTTGTTGAGAAAGGTATACCCAAGACCTGTTACTGCGCAAATTGATTTTATTTTGTTGAGTGCAGCAGCTAGATTGCCATAAATATTAGGCTTGATTGTGTAGTGAATTATTAAGTCTGGCTTTTCCTTTTTATAAATTGTATTTAATTCGTTAAAAAGGATAATGTCTTTGAATGGATTGGTACTTTTCCTAGACAATGTTTTCAATGGGATATGTCGAATATTAGCAACATTGTTGAGATAATGAATATATTCATCAACGGGTGCAATCACAATCACCTCCAACTTTTCACTTTCCAATTTCTTGATAAGATTAAGTCGGAAGTTGTAGATATTCCAAGTGGAATTTGCTACGAGTGCTACTTTTGTTCTTTTAGTTTTCGTATCGGACATGTATTTAAAAATCGGTTATGGATGTCGTTACAAGTGCTAAGGTTTTCGATTATAGAAACTGTTCAGATTTTTCTTTGATCGTTTTTGTAATAGCTTTGATTTCTTGCTCTTTTGACTTTGGGTGAATCAATAAAACATCATCTTCATCAACAACAATATAGTCTTCCAAATCTTGAATAACTACTAGTTTTCCTTTAGGTACTCGAATCAAACAATTAGAAGTATTGGTCGCGTATAGGTTTTCGCTGTTGGTAACATTTCCAGCTTCATCTTTTTCACATTCTGCATGAAGTGACCCCCATGTTCCTAAGTCAGACCAACCAAATTCTGATGGAATAACATATACATTATCTGATAATTCCAACAATGCGTAGTCAACAGATATATTTTTTGTGTTTGGATAAACTTCGTCAATATAATCTTGCTCATCTACAGTATTGTACTTTCCAGGTTTTGCATTTAGGACTTCTATAATACTTGGCGCATTTTTTTGAAACGCCTTCATAACAGATTGTACACTCCAAATAAATATACCTGCATTCCAAAAGAAATTCCCGGCATCTAAGTATTTTTGAGCCGTGTTGGCATCTGGTTTTTCTTTAAACTGCACAACTCTTTCAATCGCTTGTGCACCATCCATGTGATTGACTTCTATATAACCATAACCAGTATCTGGGCGAGAAGGTTGAATTCCCAATGTCACCAATGCTTCATATTCGCCTGCGTAAGAAAAAGCAAGATCCATTTTTTCTTGGAAAGCACTTTCTTTCAGTATAATATGGTCCGAAGGCCAAACTGCAAATACAGCATCTGGATTCATCGCATTGATTTTAAGCGTAGCATAAGCGATACATGGAGCTGTATTGTTACGAGATGGCTCTAGTAAGATTTGGTTAGACTTGATTCCTAGGTGTTCTATGACGAGCCCTTTGTATTTCTTATTTGTCAAAATAAGGATGTTTTCCTTTGGTACCATTTGAATCGCTCGATCGTATGTCAATTGGATCAACGATTTTCCGACACCTAAAATATCGAGGAATTGTTTTGGTCTTGCTTCTCTACTTGCTGGCCAGAAACGGCTACCGACACCACCTGCCATGATGCAGATGTAGTTGTTTTTATTTTGACTATTTTTCATTTTTACTTATTTGTCATTAATGTATTGAAGCCTCACTTTGAGAAATGTGACTTACTGAACTAAAGAAGGATTTCCATCTTGCCAGACGGTATCTTTTACATCACTATATACTTTACGTAGTCCTTCATCTAAAGTTATACTAGGTTGCCAACCAAGGCTTTTTAATTTTGAAATATTTAAAAGTTTTCTTGGTGTTCCATCAGGTTTGGAAGTATCCTTGATAATTTCTCCTTCAAAACCAGTTACTTCTTTTATTTTTTGGGCTAATTCGTAGATAGATAAATCGACTCCTGTTCCAATATTTACAAGACCTTCTGCACTATATTTTTCCATCAAGTGAACACAAGCATTTGCTAAATCATCTACATGCAAGAATTCTCTTTTGGGACTTCCGGTTCCCCAAATTGTAACCGTTTTATCTCCATTTCTTTTTGCTTCGATGAATTTTCTCATTAAGGCTGGAAGTACATGAGATTTTTTTAGGTCATAATTATCATTGGGACCATACAAATTAGTCGGCATTACTGAAATGAAGTCGCAACCATATTGTGAACGATAGGCATCACACATTTTGATACCAGCTATTTTTGCAATCGCGTATGGTTCATTGGTTTGTTCAAGCACATCTGTTAGCAATGCATCTTCAGACATTGGTTGTGCAGCCATTTTTGGATAAATACAAGAGGACCCTAAAAAGAGTAGTTTTTTTGCGCCATTACGATATGCTGCATCTATAATGTTAGATTGTATCAAGATGTTATTGTAAATAAACTCTGCTCTGTAGGTATTATTGGCTAGGATGCCACCAACTTTTGCAGCTGCTAAGAAGACATAATCAGGTTTTTCCTTTTCGAAAAAAGCACGAACATCATTTTGTTCAACTAGGTCCAATTCTTTGGAGGTTCTAGTTACAAAATTGGTGAATCCTTTTTGTTCAAGGATGCGACGGATTGCTGAACCTACCATACCTCGATGTCCAGCTATATATATTTTGTCTTGGTTGTTCATTTTAATAAGCTACTTTATAATACAATTAAGTTCTTTTAAAATCATCTTGCAATCGAACAATATCATTTTCGTCTGAAAGGTGATTAGGATCTGTATGTTGCCAAATTTCAGCAATGATTCCAAATTCACTTAAACCAACTAATCGATGACGTTCTCCTTTTTGCAACACTACTTTTTCATCAATGTTCATTTTGACTACTTCATTCATTTCATCCGTCATACTTCTTACAATCCCTGCTTCTCCTTTTATCAATTTCCAAACTTCAGAACGGCGATGGTGGTATTGCCACGACAATCTTTTTTCTGGTGCAACGACCAATATTTTTGGACTAATTCTACCACCTTTAGAAAGCGTTGCGAGCGCTTCACCTTTGTAAAAATGATCAACAAATAGTTGTGCTTGTGATTCTTCTATTACAAAAAATCCTCCCCATGGACGATCAAAATCTTTTCTTTCAAATTTAAAGCCTTTAGAAACTAATTCAGTTTCTACTTTTTTGAAAATTTCTATCTTATCTAGAATATTACTCATACTCATTTTTAATTGCGAACCCAGCATTTTTCAATACTTGATCTCTTTTAAATAATTCCACATCCGCACGTACCATTTCCGAACATAATGCTTGCAGGTCATATTTGGGCTCCCAACCTAATTGTTTTCTAGCTTTTGAAGCATCACCGATTAGCAATTCAACTTCTGTCGGACGGAAGTAAGCAGGATCGACCGAAACAATTTCTTTTCCAATTGGAATTTGATACTCAGCGTTATTACAAGCAACCACAATACCGATTTCTTTTTCACCTGTTCCTTTAAATTCCAGTTCTACACCAATTTCTTTAAATGACATCGTGACAAAATCTCGAACCGTTGTTGTAACCCCAGTTGCGATTACAAAGTCTTCGGGTTTATCTTGTTGTAACATCATCCACATCAATTCAACATAATCTTTTGCATGTCCCCAATCTCTTTTTGCATCCATATTTCCTAGGAACAATTTCTCTTGTAGTCCCATTCCTATTTTTGCAGCAGCTCTTGTAATTTTTCTAGTTACAAAAGTTTCACCTCGCAATGGACTTTCATGATTGAATAGTATTCCATTACATGCATACATACCATATGCTTCTCGGTAGTTTACGGTTATCCAGTAAGCATAAAGCTTAGCAACTGCATAAGGAGAACGTGGGTAAAAAGGTGTTTTTTCTGATTGAGGCACTTCTTGAACCAATCCGTATAATTCAGAAGTTGATGCTTGATATATTTTTGTTTTCTTCGTCAATCCTAACAAACGGACTGCTTCCAAAATTCGAAGGGTTCCTACTCCATCCACATCAGCTGTATATTCTGGAGAATCGAAACTTACCTTGACATGCGACATCGCACCTAAGTTGTAAATTTCATCGGGTTGTACTTCTTGAATGATTCTAATGATGTTGGTAGAATCAGAAAGATCCCCATAATGTAAGATGAAATTTTTATTTTCGACATGTGGATCTTGATAGAGGTGATCGATACGACCGGTATTAAAAAGTGAGCTTCTTCTTTTGATACCATGGACGATATATCCTTTTTTCAATAAAAATTCGGATAAATAAGCTCCGTCTTGACCGGTGACTCCGGTGATTAGTGCTACTTTATTGCTCATCGTGTTTTTAATTTCTTTTTTAAAATTGTTGATAGCTCCTTCGCTCATTATACTTGTGATTTAGTGTATTCTTTTTTGGTTAATGTTTCCAATGTTAGATCATATAAATCTGTCAAAGGAATTTTTTCAGGTGTTTCTTTATTGTTAGAATTCTTTTCAGAAATCCATAAATTCCCGATACCTGAGTGATGTCCACTTTTTATTGCAATATTTGTGAATACCTCATTGAATGAAGCGATTGACTTTTCAGTTTTATCCAAAATGGCGACTCCTGGCTCGCATCCTTTTGTGTATTCGGTTTCGACAAAGATATAACCTTCCGTATTTTCTTTAACCTTAAATAGTTTTTCACCATTGATGGATAAATCATTCAATATCGTTAATGCTTTTTGACGTGCTTCTTCTGTTTTATATTTTATTTGCCAGTCGCGACTCATTAATGGAAAGATGGTATAGTCAGTTGAATTAAGTCCAATACTTTCAGCAAATTTTTGATGGTCATTTAAACGATAATAGTTCATTCCACCCTGCGCTTCTTTTTCTGTGTACGGAATTTGAGACAAACCAGAAGCGATAATAATCAACGTATCTTCATTGGCATAATCGATAATTTGGCCAATAATTTTGTCATACATTTCATAACCAAAAGTAATGGGGTCATGGTTTTGTTCAATGTCTGGATAGAAAATATTTGGATCGAAAGCACTACGATCAAAATTACGCCAATAGTGATGTTGATAGTGTGCAACTGCATTTAAGAAAAGGGTGTAGTAACCGAATTCCGTTGATTTATAAATGCTATTAAAAATTTCAGCTAGCATCAAATCGAAGTACGCTGCTAATTTCCATTTTGTTTTTGGTTTTAATTTTTGACCAACTAATTGACTTGCTAATTTTCTATAAAGATTAACAGGCAAATTATATTTCAGACAAGTTTGCAATCCCTTTAAAGCATCTTGCAATGGAATTCCTTCTGTTGCATGACCTTTTACTCGACTACTAATGAGTGCCCACAATGGTTTCAAATCATCTGGATAAGCTTCATTATTTTTTGCCCAAGGGTCTGGAAAAAAGATACCACCTTTCGTATTTCGACGAGTTGCATTCATGCTTCCGATGATGCCCGATTCGATATTTTTTTCACTAAGTGCTTCCCAAATTTGGCTATGCTCCAAATCATGTACATCACTTAAACGGAAAATTTTATGTTCATCAAAAGTTTTTCCGGTATGTGCAGTTACCCATTGTATCCAAGGTTCGATATTATCATAAACCTCTTCACTAGTGGTGTTGAGGTATTTCCAGTCTTTATTAATTTTAGCAAAGTTTGGAAGTTTACCTTTCGAAATAAGCTGAGTAATGATTGGCTCAGAAATTTCGTTTAACTCTATTTGAATAATTTTTTTGTACTTACGATTTAATTTCATATCACTTTCAAGATTTCAAATTAAAGAACTGTGGAATTTTCGATATTATCCGATATGGTATTGTGTAGAATTTATATTCTAATTTATTTAGCTTATAAGCTTTATGATACTCTTTCAAAAGTTGGAACCTATTTTTGAGGCTTCGATTACTTTCTCCTCCGGTCCGCATTTTCACTAAAACTTCTGGTATGTAATGGGTAGTTATTTGATCCTTACCTAAAGTTCGCAAGATAAATTCAACGTCGGCACCAATTTTAAAATCTAAATTAAAAATACCGCTATTTTCATAAACTTCTCGTTTCAAAAAGAAAGTTGGATGAGGCGGCATCCATCCCATTGTTAGATTTTTTCTATTGAAATCTCCGGACACCCAATTGCGTACGACGACGTCCGTATTTTCCTTGTCAACATATTGCAAATCTCCATAAACAGATTGACTGTGCGTATCATTAAATGCAGTTATAACTTTAGAGATCACTTCTGTATCCGTGTAATAATCATCTGAATTTAAGATTCCAATGATGTCGCCTGATGCAGCTTTCACTCCTTTATTCATTGCGTCATAAATCCCCTTGTCAGGTTCTGAAATTACTTTTACATTCGGAAAAGAACGAACGATATCAAGCGTGTTGTCAGTGGAAGCACCATCAATAACAAGGTGTTCAATATTTTGATAGGATTGAGCTGCGACACTTTTCAAAGTATCCTCAACGGTTTTACCACTATTATATGTTATAGTAATGATAGAAATTTTCATTACGAATCTGAAGTTCTACTTACGACTAAATTCCCCATAACCAACATATCCATTTTGGTACGTAAGTAACATTCCAGTGCATGTTCAGGAGTATTGACAATTGGTTCATTTTCATTGAAAGAAGTATTCAACAAAATAGGCACTCCTGTTTTGTCATAAAACTTTTTGATCAGTGCGTGATATCTTGGATTTACTTCTTTTTCAACAGTTTGCAGACGTCCTGTTCCATTTACGTGTGTAACGGCTGGAATTGTATCATGTTTTTCTGCATGAATATCGAACACTTTTTCCATAAAAGGAACATCATCAACTTGTTTGAAATATTCATGAACGTATTCTTTCAAAATTGAAGGAGCAAAAGGCCTAAAACTTTCTCTCTTTTTTATTTTAATATTCAGAATTTCTTTGGCGTCCGTTCTTCTAGGATCCATCAAGATTGATCTATTTCCTAAAGCTCGTGGACCAAATTCTGCTCTACCTTGATACCAACCGACAACGCCTGCATCTAGCAATTGTTTTGTTACCATTTCGTAAAGGTCTTCATCATTTTCCACTTTTATATAATCAATTTTTCTTTCTTTCAAGTAAGCTTCAATTTCTTCTTGCGAAAATTGAATACCTGTATATGGTTGCGCTTTGTAAGGTTTGCGGGGATTGTTTAAAGTATGGTGATAGTAATATAATGCGGAACCAGTAGCTGTTCCCGCGTCATGTCCTGCTGGTGGAACGAATAAATTATCAAAGCTGGTATTTTCAATCAACTTACCATTGGCAACAGAATTTTGTGCACAACCACCGGTGATACAAATATTTTTAAGTTTTGTTTTTTTGTATAAATCCTCGGCTAAATGAAAAATAACTTCTTCAGACACTTTCTGAATGGAGGCAGCCATATCCATATGATACTGTTCAAGCTTATCTCCTTTTTTACGGACTGGACCAAATTTCTTCACCAATTCCTCGGAGTAGATAGATTCGATATCTGGCGAACCACCTTCCCAACTCATGTTGACACCTTCCTTAAAATGTCTAAAATATTTGCCATTTAATTCAAACAATCCATTTGGCTTCAGTAAGATGATATCTTTCAGCATTTCATCTGCATAGGTAGGTTTCCCATAAGGTGAAAGTCCCATCACTTTATATTCATCACCATAATTTGGGAAGCCCAAATACTGCGTGAGCGTTGTATAAAAAATCCCAAGAGAATGCGGGTACGTAACGTTATCAATTACATTAATTTTATTTCCCTTACCAGTTCCCCTCATTGTTGAAGTAAAGTCTCCCATCCCATCAATAGACAAGATTGCAGATTCTTCAAACGGAGAAATGTGAAAAGCAGAGGCCATGTGTGCACGGTGATGTTCTATGAATTGAACTTCAGCTTTTAAATTAGAAAAATCAAGATTAAATGCTTTTGCAATTTCTTCGCCGATTCCTTTTATTTTCATAGAGTTGGCACCACGGCTAAGTAGTGTTTTAATAGAAACTCTTTTTTTGAAAGAATGAATCAGCTTAGAAGTCAAATTAGCTTTTGGATCTCTAGATACGGTTATAAAGTCAACATCTTCCAATCCTATTCCAACATCATCTAGACAAAACCGAATGGCTTCAATTGGTAATCCGGCCCAATGCTTTATCCTACGGATTCTCTCTTCTTCCGTGGCAGCAATGAGATGTCCATCCTTGTAAATACAAGCGGATGAATCTCCATGGTACGCATTAATTCCTAAAATATACATTATAAGTCTTTTTAATAAAATATCAACCGTCTTTAATAACGATTAAGTAGTTCGTTTTTGGGGATTATTATCTGAATCATTTTCACGAGAAAACATGGAAATAAATTTATTTCCGAATGCTTTAATATGATCTGTGTATGAATTAAAAATATCGTGGTGAACAATGGTTCCATTCCAATATTGTAGAATTTTATCTGCCAAATCCTTTTCATCTTTTCGCTTGAAGAAGCATCCTTTTTCACCAAGTTGTTCCAAGTGCACATCGATATCAGAAACGATAATTTGTAATTTCAATGCTTTTGCATCTTCTACCAGAGTGCTCCATCCCTCGAATAAACTTGGTTGAATTACTGCAACAGCATTGTTGAGTAAAGAAAGTTGATCTTCTCTTGGGATCAGTCCAACAAATAATGCAGTAGATTCCAAGCTATTTTTTTCAATATAATTTTTCAATTTATTGATATAGTCAGGGTTTCTGTGATCTTCCATTCGACCTGTAAAAACCACTGTAATGTTTTCACCTTTTTCTTTTAATAGCTGAAGTGCTTTTAAAACTGTGATATGATTTTTGTGCTCATAAAACTGGTTGGAAACAACAAAGAATTTTTCTGGGATATCTTTATATTTCTTCTGAATGACGGAGAATTCTGGAATTGTAAAATCATCCAGCATTGAAACAAAAGGAAGAACTTTAAAATTAAATCCTGATTGGATCTTGTAGAATTTTTCAAAATGGTTTTTAGTATCTTCACTTGAGACGACCAAATTGTTTCCATTTTTCAAGAGCAGTTTCAATCTCATTTCTCTTAAGACTAAATTGGCTTTGGTAAAATATTCTGGATGAAATTTATGTTGTAGATCTGGAAACCAGGAAACGACAATCGTGTTATTATGGTCTGTTTCAACTGGCATATCATTTACAGGAAATAGTCCATCCAAGTTTTCTTCCAATAAGCGCTCTAAGTAAAAGTCTTTTCGATTGACCCAAGATTTGATATAATCTTTATACTGATTTTTGAATTCAATCTGTACCCTTTCTTGATAAGGATATTTAATAAGACTTAGAAACTGCTCACTATTATCGTCATGAAATATAACCAACTCAGGTTTTTCCTCATCTGACAAGTGGTTCAGTGCTTTTATTATATTCAAGATATAATAGACACCTCCCAACCAATTGCCTCGGTATTCTAAAAGAAGCCCTATTCTTTTTCTATTCTTTGTATCCATTTATAGTATTCGTGTAGGCCAGCTGCAAATGTATCTTTTCTTTTGTAACCTAAAGACTTTAATATTGAAATATCTGCTAACCAATTGTTGGGATCACCAGGTCTGTTGTTTCCATCAAATTCATAGGAAACTTTTTTGTCAAAATTATCATAGAATAAACGTACCGCATCTTTTATAAAAACCTCTTCCCCATTAGCGACATTCACTATTTGGCCTTTAAATTCTGCTTTTTCAATTATGAGATTAACGACTTCGACAAAATCTTGGATGTAAATAAAATCTCTTGATTCTTCACCTGTGCCCCAAAGTGATACTTTATCTCCTTTTTTAGATTTTTGGTTTAAGTCCCAAAATAATTGTTTTTTAAGACCAGGTCCGTATACTGAAAAAATTCTTAAGCAAATGGTGTTGATATCAAATTGCTCATGATATTCTCTACATAACATTTCACTTTGCAACTTGTGCCACCCATAAGGCGAAATCGGATGACTTTTAAATGTTTCTTTGATTGGAAGTGACTCCGGATTTCCATACACAGCAGCACTGGACAAAGTAATCATCTTACAGTCCGAATTAAATTGGCGGATAGATTCCAACAATTTAAACACATTGTGTGAATTTAAATGATAATCTCTCGAAGGATTGGCAATCGAATCAGAAACATTGGCTGCTCCAGAACAATTGATACAGAAATCAAATTTATTTTTTCGAAAGATACTTTGAAAATCAGCTGTACTTGCATCGATTAAAAAATAATTAGTTGCGGTATAATCAACGACTACATCTGCTCCATAAACGGTATCTGGAAATTTTTCCAAAAAATATTTATAAATATGCCTACCGATAAATCCTTTCGACCCTATGACTAAAATTTTCACTAGCTAGTTTTGTTTTTGAGACGGCTTCAACAATTATTTAGACTTGGTTGCAATGAAAGAGTACAAACGTCCAGGCAATTTATTTAATCGTGACATTTGTAATTTCCAAGCTAATTCTGTTGTTATATTGTTAGAAAAAATACGTCCGACTTTATTAGCGATTGTTTCCTTCATTTTTCCTTTGGTCCAAGGATCATAATTGATTGGAGAATCAGAAGGTCCTATACTTTTCAATATTTCTAGGTTTGCTTTTTTAATAGCACCTGTATATTCTTCGATCGTGAATGCATTTTCACCACCATAAAATTTGTGCAAAGGATGTCTTTTTAAAAACGCTTCTTTATCTTTTTCATCTGACACCACATGATCTCTAACAGTCATGAGTAGACCACCTTTTTTTAATACACGTGCAGCTTCTGCTACAAATTGTTCCAGTTGATGCGCATGATGCATTACTTGTCTTCCGAAAACAATATCAAAAGTCTCATCATCGAAAGGTAATTTTTCTCCCCATGCTTCTACTACTTCTACTTTATCTTGTACCTCAAATTGAGTTGCTGCTTTTCTGATCGCACCTGCTCCTATGGTATTACTAGGATCTGGTTCTAATGCGGTCACTTGAAATCCTTCTAATGCAAAAGCGATTGTTGAGATTCCGTTGCCTGCTCCGATGTCTAAGAGATTTGCATTTTTAACTTTTGTTTTTTGATTAGAAAGTTCGTTCAACGTTGTTTTGAATTCTTGACTAACTCGAAATCTGTTGACATTGTCAGCTAAGTTGTCTCCTAAATAAGCATCAATCACTAAGTCTTTGTAAGCTGGATTGGCGCGAACTTCAAGTATGGTTTCTTCCCAGGTCATTTCTAATTTTTATCAAATTCAATTAAACAAACACATCTACAATGCGCTGCTCCATCCTCCCCTTTCCCTTCTCCAGTATGTGGATTGAAAGACAATGCATTGTTGCAATCAGTTTGTTGAGCAAACTGCCATCCGGAAGATTGGTATAAGATAAATTCTTTCGTTACTTTTCCATGAGAAGATAATGCCTGCTCAATTTTATCAACCATTTCTTCGTCAAACTGTTGAAAAAAGCCATAATGCTTAAAGACTCCGTAAGGGAATGTCAGCAATAGTTTTCCTCCTTTATTCAATACTCGTTCCATTTCATTGACAGCCTTCATATAGTCATAACTCTTCTGTCGAATGTTTTCATTTTTATCAATATCGTATCCATATATATTGTTATCCATATCGATATGTTCGATTGTAGAATGGCTAACGACAATATCAAAACGTTTGTCTTCATATGGCATTTCTCGCAAGTCGCCATACTCATAACTGATATTTTCTGAACTAAAGTTATTTAACTCAGGATGGAACGTGAAGATATTTAATTTACGATTTGCTATATATGGATGCTTAACAATTTCTTTAAA
This sequence comes from uncultured Saprospiraceae bacterium, assembly GCA_937941765.1. Classification (GTDB taxonomy): domain Bacteria; phylum Bacteroidota; class Bacteroidia; order Chitinophagales; family Saprospiraceae; genus CALDGQ01. The sequence goes on along the minus strand of CALDGQ010000102.1, from coordinate 72,794 downwards.
ATTAAATGTTGATCCAGCATCTAACATTGTTTTGTCGTCTTTCTTCAATCGAGAAAAAATCCAAGGATATTCAGCAACTCGTTCATCCAGTTTGATTCCAAAATTTTGTGGAATCTTTCCTGCTCTAAACGATTTCAATGTTTCTTCATTAAGAATGGCATTTGAAATTTCACTCCATTTAAAACTATCATAACCCAGTGAAAAAGGCTTGCGGCGCAATTTATATAAAGAAACTGCAAGTGGATCTAGATTGTGTTTTATTTTCCTAAGAGTTGTACGAAGTTCGCTTTTCATTAAAATTTTGATTTAATTCTAAGACATTATGATATATAATCCTTAGAAATAGAATTACGTTGCTGACAACAATGATTTGATTTTTATAAGAACATTTGTAAACGTGTACTTGGACCGGTTTTTCAAATGTTTTTTTACAAGATTAAAATAGGTTGAATTGAGTTGTGGAATATCAGGAAAATGTTTTACTTCATAATTACTATTCCAAACTTTATGATTGTAATAAGAATCATCGGAAGCATGTTGTCCAGAATGGTCAAAATCATTGTGTTGGATTAAACTATAGTCTGGATAGATTACCAAGCCTTTAGTTTTGAATACCATCCACCAAAAAATAATTCCCCAAGAACCATAACCTTCATCGGAGATTTGTCGTTTCAACATTTTGGAAAAGTTGTAAGCTCCACCTAAATTAAATCTAAGTTTTTCTTCCTTATTTGCATCCAAAATTTCAGCACCTTTCACTTCATAATCGACTTGATCCCATGCTCTTTTCCAAGTACCCCATCCAATTGTATTACTCAATGCTAAGAAAAAAGCTTCGTTAGAATTTGTTGTTTTAATTGGGAATAAAAAACCTGAAACCTGTTTAACAATTTCGTCATCTTGATATTTATTCAATGCTTCATTCATGAACTTTAAGAAGCTTGTTGAAATCATCAAATCATCTTCAATGCAAATACACTTGCCATGAAGATTGATTACATGAGTTACACCTTCTGTCACGTTTCTGTATAAGCCTTTATTTTGTTTGGCAACCATAATTTCTATCTCCTTTGTCCACTGTTTTGATTTCAGAACTTGTTGTACTTCCAGAATTTTATCAATGGTTTCATCAGAAGCATCTTCCCTTGGACCATCACAGAAAACATACAATTTGGATTGATCTGCCAATTCACAATTAGACAAATATTCCAGCGTGATACGGGTATGTTCTGGTCGATTATAAGTGAATAAAATTATTGGCGCTAAGGTCATAGTTAAGTTCTTTTCGATAAATTTCTAATTTTGTATTTGTTTGTTCTTTGCTTCGTCGATGATTACAGTTAGATACTTCTCAACCAAGTTTTCATAATATTCACTGAAATCATTGTAACCTTTCATCTCTTCAACAAGCGCTTTACTTTTAATATTGTAAAAGTATTGTTCAGATCCCCACCATACGATTCCATCAACTTGTTTTTCGAATTTCTTAAATGCAAATATTTTGGCAACATGATTTCTAAATTCTGGAAGATCGATCATATAAAGTGGTCGTATAGAATTTGAGTAGTGCCAACGATGCCAAACAAAAACGAAAATTTCTTTGTCTAACAACTTGTTTAAATCAAAAACAACATCAAGATTTTTTCTAATATAAACTTCATCCTTTTTTTTCCCAGCATAAGGATTATCATCTCTGTAGTAATCGTATAGCGAAGGATAAAAGACATCTACTTTTTTTAGTAGATCTAGAATCCGCAAATTTTTTGTTCGCCATTTTTCATAATCATAATAATGGCAAATGGGAAGATTATAAAAACCCCATTTCTTGTTTGGCAATATTTTTCTCCCATGCTCAAGACATTTTTCCAGTTGCAAAAATGCATTTTTACACCTTTCACTATTAATGTCTTTTGCAAATAAATCTTTGTAAATCCACTCCCAATCCAACACAACATATTCACTTTCACTTCTTTTACTAGCTGCTTGCTCCAAAAATTTTGTGTAAACATCTAGGTTTAATTGTTTATCACGATTTGGATCTAAATGTCTTCCTGAATTGACAAAAATTACTTTTTCAATTTCTTTTTCCTCCAAAATTGCATCAACTGCTGGATTCGGATTATTGGAAAATAAAATTTTGAAACGCTTCTTTTCAGCTACATGTTTCGTGTAATGATTGTTACATGAAAAACAAATAACTGAAAGCAATAGAAGAAATAAGTGTTTAATAACAGGTTCTTTTTAGCGAAATCAAACAGTTTTGTAACCAGCTAACTTAACTTTTTCTAGTGCTAAACGAATTAGTCCAACAATGCCATAGCTTTTTGAGACCGCATAAAATTTTGATCTCCTGGCTTCCCAAGAAATTTGGGATGATAGGCCACCAATCAAATAATTGGCAACAGTTACTGGTTGATATGATATTTTATAATCCTTTTTCCACAACCTGTTTACGAGTTCGTATTCTGCAAAGAAATTCAATTTTTTGTGGTAATAAATTTCATTCTTATGCTGTTTCAAATTAAAGAACATGGCTTGATGACATGCCATTATCATCCCATATTTAAGGGAATTCATTTCAAAGATCGGTCGCTTTTTATTGATTGGAACTTTAATGGTATCTCCATAAATCAAAGCAGAATCATCGAAATTGATATCGGACATTACTGTATCGTTATTAAAAGTATCAGCTGAGTTCATAAAATTCACCCAATCGCCTGTACATTTTTTAATTCCCTTATTCATGGCATCAAAGACGCCATTGTCTGGTTCACTAATCCAGTAGTCGACATGATCTTCATATTTTTTAATAATATCGATACTATTATCAGTGCTACCTCCATCAATAATGATGTGTTCAATATTTTTGTAAGTTTGGTTAATAACACTTAAAATGGTTTTTTCCAATCCCTCTGCATCATTGTAATTTATAGTAACTATTGATATTTTTAAATCCGAATTCATAATAAGAGTTGATTCAATATTGTTGAATATTTAACAATTTACTTACAGTTTTCTTTAAAAGTTTCATGAATATATTTTGTGTAATCGATCAGCACATTTTTCTGATACTCATCAAAACTCTTATTTTTTGAAGCTTCTTTTTTCAGAACCTCATTTTTTTTATTGGCATAAAACCAACGATCTGCTCCCCACCATACAATACCTTTAATATATTTATTTTGAAAATTTGCTTTTAATGCTGCATCTAAATGCGTTTTAAATTCTTCCTCCGGAATGAGTTCATACCCTTTCTTTTTGTTAGAATTGTGATATCTATGCCATACAAAAGGAAATACTGGTTTGTTCAGACGTGTACCGACTTCAAGTGCTAACACTACGTTGTCATTTACATATGCGGGATCATCTGCCCATCCGACAGAATCATCATAAAAATCATAGATGGATGGGAAAATCATATCTGCTTCTTTAAATAATGGAAGCAATTCAAGGGTACGATTTCTCCAATTATCATCTCGATTCCAATAATTTTTAAAAGGCAAACCATAGTAACCCCATTTCATATTTGGACGAAGTCGTTTTGCGATTCTTATTGCTTTGATATATTCAGAAACCATTGTTTTAAATTCTGCCGAATCCGAATCAGATTTTTCAAGAATTGCAAGCGCTTTGCCTTCCCAATCCAATGTACAAATTCCCTTTTGAGTCTTAGATGGAAACATACTGTTAATCACCTTGGTAAGATTGGCCTCATCTACCTTAAGTGGGTTTTTCGTATAAATCGACCGCTCAACTATAATCTTAACTTCATTTATTTCATTTCCTTCTAAAAATACAGTCCCTTTTCTCGGAATTTCACCTTGACAGGTGTAAAGCTTAAAACGGCAATCATCTACTTTTTCAACAACAGGAAGACCTTCTTTTTCCAATAATTTTTCTCCAGATATTGGAGTACAACCAAGACTAAATAATTGTATTGTTAGAAAAATTAAAAACAGTTGTGTAGGTTTCATGATATTTTAAAATTTAGACTTTTTCTGTCAATACTTTTAGAAAATTATCTCCAACAAACTTAGTTGTATAATTCTCAATTGAATCTATACAATCGTTGGCGATTGTGTTATCTTGAGCCAATCGTTGATGCCAATAATTGATTTGTTCTTTTAAACTGTTGACATCATTTTTAGGATATAAAGTTCCATTTATTTTAGATTGAAATACTTCCATTTCAGGACCATGAAATTGAAAATCATCGGAGCAAACGAAAGGCAATCCGTAAGAAAGTCCATGTATAATGGAAAGCCCAACATAATCTGGAATGACTACTATATCAGAAGCTAAAAAATATTGAGATAAATCGGGACCATATTTAGCACCACAAAATTCGACTTCGTTATCTAGTCCTAAATTTTTAGATTGATTTTTTAAATCGGCTAATATTGGACCTGCGCCGATAACCTTGCAGGTAAATAGTTTTCCTTCATCCTTCAGGATTTTCAATGCTTCTAATAACAAATCAATCCGTTTCTCTTCAACAATTCTTCCAACGAAAAGTATCTTTATTGTATTTCCAGCTTGTTTAGGTTTGATTTCGTGATTAAGATATCCTAGATCACTATCATTTAAATTATTTCCAACTAAGAAAAGTTGATCCTTATTTAAACCTGCCTTTGATAATATCTTTACTCCTTTCTCGCCTTGAATTAAAACGCCCTTCGAATTTCGGTAAAAAAATAAGCGTAATATTTCTCCAAATTTTCCTTGATTCCCGAGGGTTCCATGTCCCCACCAAAGTATTTTAGTTTTAGGTTTGAAAATCTTGTAAAAGAAGAATAACAAATGTGTTGAAATCAGTTGAGGATTGACACCTCGTAATACTAATATTTCCGGATTCAATTTCAGGATGGTTCTTATAGAATTCAGTTGAATCATAAACTTACTTCCTAAGATTGAAAACACTTTGTTATTTACAAAATGTACATAGTCTCGATCGGTTTCATAATATTTCATATTATCAAACTGACATTTGTTTTTTCCGCAGACTACTTGAAACTCAATTTCTTTTGCATCCGCTAAATATTCAAATAAAGATGCTCGATAGTGTAACAATGCGTAGTAAAAAAACACGACATTTACAGTTTTAACTTCTTTTTCTACTACTATATCCTTAGCGATCAAAATTGAGTTCGTGTATATTAGTTTGATAATTTTGAGTCACCCGCTTACTAGCACGTACGTGGACCAATCTCGCTTTTGGCTTCACATCAAAAGCAATTAAAAGCAATAGTATCATCCAAAAATGTATTGTCATAAAAAGAGATCCCGAAAATAAGGTGGCGACCAAAATCGGGCAATAAATGATTGATATAAAAAAGTAATCATGATCTCGATGCCAGAATGATCTATAAATTTTGACGAAAGCTGGTATTAAAAAACCAAGAAAAAAGAAACTGCCAATTGTCCCGGTCGCCATCGGTATTTCTAATACAATATTATGCGGGTAAAAATTATCATAGGTTCCAACAAATTGTTTACCCACAATTGGACTATCCAAAAAATCTTGCCATGCACCTGCCCAAGCATAATCTCTTACTTCTTTTCTATCTTTTTTTCGATCATCCACCATTTTACTAAGTCTATTGAACATTGAAAAATCTTCAAGTGAAAACTTAGATCCGATTGAAACGGTTAGTACACCTCCTGTGACAATGATAATCAGAATAATTTTTAGGAATGTTATAATCTTTGAATAAGAAATTCGGAAACGATAAAACACAATTATTAGCATCGTACAAATCGTTGAAATAAATGGCCCCCTAGAAGCACCTAACACTACCATTAAAATTCCAAATAAAAAGAATGGTAAGTAGATCCACAACCTTGCCTTTTTTATGATAATTAAATAATAAAGAGAAGTTATCGTCAGTAGGCTTCCATAAAAACCTATGGCAATCGGATTTAGGATTAGTTCATCTTTATCCGCATTTTCCGCCATTGCAGCTGCTCGATTTAAGAATAGGCCAACATTAAATCCACCATTTTGCTGAATCAGAATTATGAATACCAAAATGTTTGCTAACGCAAAAAATTTGTATGCCAAAGGAGCAACTTCCTTAATGTTAATATGTTTGTACCACAATACACCTGCGGTTATAGGTAACAATATATTTCCAAAGGTGTATCCATAAATCAGAGAGTCTGGTTTACTTCCGAAGTGTACATCTGCGATCTGCAAATCATATAAGATTCGTATGGTGTAACCAATCCACCAAACAAAAATAAACCAAATTGGTGTTTTCAAAGAAAGCTTTTGTTTTGAATTGAGTACCCAAACTATTATCAGGTATAATGCAACTGCAGCGCAACTACCCTTAATCAAGATATTGACGGGAGTAGATGGAACATTCAATGTCAAAATGAAAAATGCGCCTATGGGATAGTAAAAACTGACAAAAATCAGCAACCATAAACAAATCTTTCCCGACATTCTATTCGAAAGGATTTTATCAATTATGCTTTTATTACTAACCAGTGTAATTACTTTTCGTATGAAAATGAATTTGACTCTTGCAATTCGAGTCTATTTTTTTTAATAAAAGTTGCTGGGTTTCCGCCCCATATTTCATTGGGCGGAATAGATTTTGTAACAACTGATCCAGCAGCAACAATACTACGTGCTCCGATTGTTATACCTTTTATAATGATAGAGGATGCACCAATAAAAGCATGTTCTTCTATTTTTATTGGTGCTGATTTTACATTCAGACCTTGTGTTGGCCGATCTTTAGAATAAAGAGAATGAAAATCATTATCTAAAATTTGACAACCACCACCTATCATCGCATAATCTTCAATAACAATACTTTCGTTTGCAAAAAAAAGACTGCTAGAAATTCCAACATGGTTGCCAATTTTTATTTGACCTTCTGGTCCAACATAAAACATAGTTTTCGATCCCAAACCTACCGGATTGATATACGTTTCGCTATTAATTTTAACATGGTTTCCGATTATCAATTTACCCTTGCCTCTTCTTACCAATTTTCCAACAATAATTGGAAATGAACTATAATTAGAATTCGTCAATCTTAGCAATGCAAAATTGAAAATACTATTATAGAACTTAACTGGAGATTTTAAAAGATTGAGTAAAAACCTGAGCATTGATTATTCTTTATGTCAAATTGTAATTGAAAAACTTACAATATTTTTTATAGGCACTAGATGTCTGCACTAATTTTATTTCTTCATTGGTTAGTACTGATTTCCATTTTTGCGGTGCAGGGTTATTAATGTGATTGGCATGTAGACCAGTATCATCATTAACTAGATTACGTCCTCCATGGTCTTCGTAAACTAACGTCGACATTTTTTCTTTCGTTTTCACAACTGAAGTTTCTTCTACTAATTGTTCAACTTCTTTTTTAGCCAAAACAATTTTTAGATGTTTCGCTAACTTATGAATGATCGCTGACTTATTTAGATACAAATCATTGTATGGAATCAGAACGATATTTTTCAACTGACCATACAAGATCGCTTCCGAAACAATTTGATCCAAACTTCCATTTACAACAAAATCGTGAACATCTGGAGCCCATCCTTTCTGTTTAAAGGAAGCAATCACGTCTAGTAGATTTCGATGTGTATAAAATGCCAGGGAAGATTTATTGGCAATTCTTCTTTTCAGGAAGACCGTATAATTATGTGTTTTTCTTAGAAAAAAATAATTTGGTTGATTGATTTTTTCAACGTAATCATGAGTATAATAAAAGAAACCTTGTGCTGGGTTCACTTTTAATGCTATCATTTTATTAAGCAGATTATATAACAGTGTAGAGCCTGATCGTTGCATTCCACAAACAACAATATCTTTTTCAGCAACACGTACGGGTGTTTTTATAATATCACGGTAGTACAACACTTCTTTCACTAAACCGTAAAGTGGAACACTTTTGTAGATTGACTTTCTAATTATATTCATCAATGAAAATAAATCTACTTTAAAATCTTGTCTATTGTTGAGAAAGCTCTGTTCTTTAGCACTTCCTTAATTGGTATTCTTCGCATTGATTTTATAGGAACTCTACAATCTTGACTTTTAAACTCAAAAAAGCGATTGGTCATCAATTCTTCATGATAGTCTCTAAACAATTCAACTACATCAGGTCGTTTTTCAAAAGTCATTTCAGTAAGGCCATGTTTTATTTCATCAGGAAAAGAAGGCTTGTAATTACTAAAGTGAAAAAATATCAATGGGTCATCACCAATTGTGTAACCACCATTTTCATTTTTCGTAACAACCCTTTCGTGCAAATTCCAATAAGCAATATTTGCACCTTTATGGCGCCAAGACAAAACACCATCAAAATAACAAGGTGCCAACGTTATCCAACCTTGATCGACATTTAAATTTCTATGATGATCATAGATACATTCTTTAAATAATTTTTCTTGCCACCATCTCAAGAAACGAATTGTTTCTTCAGATTTTGACATACCGATAAATCCCAAATTGAAGATACCAATTGTAAACAATTTGTATTCAGAAACAGTTTTCTGATCAGGCGGAGAAGAAAGTCTATGTGGTGTTAATACGATGTTATTTTTACTTAACGCTTCTTCTAAAGGAGATAAGCTTTGGAAGATTTTCATATCGGGATCCATATATGAAAATGTAGTGTAGTCAGGATATTTATTCATTAAATATTCAGCGAAATAAGGCTTTACAGCAGTATTTAACTCCACAATATTGTACCGTGTGCACATCTCTTCAAAACCCTCATAATTCATATCCTCAATTTCCATCACTTCGTGTTCTACTCCGTCCAGCATATGTTTTCGATCTTCGATTCGATCCACCAAACCAATCACAAATTTATAATCCGGATTCGTTTTTTTGATGGAATCACCTAACGTAAGTGCTTGACCTAAGTAGTTGAAAGAACAAATGGTGAATATTAAATTTTTCATATTTTTAGATTTTTCAATGAACTACTTTCTTCAAGTTTTTCTAATTGATTAAAAACGCTGTTTGCTTTGTCCTTTAATGATTGACTTACTTCAACACCACTTTTCTTATCCATTTTTTTTTGATCGTATAGATTGGAAATAGGAAAGTAAGACAAATCAAAACCCCAATTATCTTTCAAGTGATAAAACAGTTTTTCATTGCTGGCAATCACGTTTTCCGAATTTACAACAATATAGTTTTGAGGTTTTTTATCTTTTATAAAATTTAAAATGCTTTCATTATGTTTGATCCAAGATTCTAAATTTTCAGATACTAAGGAATTATAATTTTTATAATGACTCAATCGTTGAAAGATACCACCGATTTTATTTTTCCGCTTTTTGAATTTCTTAATCTCTCTCCTATAAATTGAGGAAGCCACTTCACTGTAAGAACGATAAACAAATAAGTAATAAGGATTCGGAATTAAATTATTCCAAAAATCGAGTAGCAAACAAGTTCTTGGATCCTTCCAGCCCCAATCTCCTTTTTCTTCATTTCGTTTAAGAACAATTGCTTTTGCTTGTGCTTCAAACTTTTTAGCAATTTTGATTTTTTGTGAACCTCTGACCTTATAGCTCAGAGAATTTTCTTGGAGAATATTATGCTGTAAAAAATTAAAATCTTCATCCTCAAAATGTCCATTTTCATTACCGACATTGCTTCCTACCATTTTATCACCGATGAACAATCCAGTTTTTTCCAGCCATTGAGCTGTCAAGGAAGTACCTGAACGATGCATTCCGACAAGAATTAAAGTTTTATTGTTAGGAAAACTCATTATTTTTTTAATATAAGGACATCTTGAAAATAGAAACCTGGTTTTTCTTTCCAATATCCATTATACTTTTTTACTAGCTTTAATCCTGATTCAGTGATCATTTCATCAATTCCAGCTTCTTTTACGCCAATAGCAGCCTCCGGAATTTCTGCCCATTTAGGATAGAACCAATTTTTTGACCCGTAAGCACTTTCGCTAAAATTCCATCTAGATTTTTCGGTCATATGATAGGCACCTTTATCAGTAGATTCGTGTAAAAAACTGTCATAATTTTTATCAAGACTAAAACAGGTAATGATTGCTATTCCATCTTTTTTCAATACACGAGCTACTTCTTTAAGGTAAAATTTTCCTGCTTCTTCATTGAGATGAGTCCATACTGAAAGTGCAGTAACCGCATCTTTTGAGGCATCTTCAACTGACCAAGGTTCGTAATCATCCTTTGCTCCATAAATTTCATTCTTTGTCTTTTGAAGCAAAAATTTATAGTTATCTGGATAATGATCATTACAAAAATCAACTAGATGCTTCTGTATTTCGATGCCTGTGTAATTTCCTTTATCTCCTAAAAAAGGTTGCGCGGATATTCCCAACAATCCTGAACCACAACCAATATCCAATATCTTATTTTCAATTTCAGGATTTAGGTGATGATACATAAGACCTTGAAACAATCCAATTACATGGCACCATTCACCATAAGAATATTTTCCTCCTACCCTTTTGCCACTAGTTGGCACCATCAATAAATTCTTTGATCGCTTTAAGTGTTTTTTATCTTTTTTCAGATAGTACGCATCTAAAGTGATGTCAAAAATTTTATTTTTCACACGGTTAATGAAATTCATTTTTAGTTAATTACTTTTTCTTTTGTAATTTCAGAAATTGGAAGATTCAATTTGTCTTCAATTCTGTTTAATATTAATTTGTATGAATTTGTGAATTCATACTTGTCAAATTGCATACTAGAATTCCTGGCATAATAATCATAATTTTCATTCACCTCTTGTAAACACTTAACCAATTCAATATCTTCATTGAAGACAACACCACAAGATTTTCCAACAACCCAATCCTGCATTCCAGGAACATTGTTAGCAACAATAGGTACACCGACCTTAAAGAAATCAAATAATTTACCCGCAGATCCAGCCGCATATTTTACATTAAAATCATCTGAATGTGCAAATAAAATCAATCCGATATCTACAGATTGATATAATTCAAATTTATCTTGATAGGAAAAGAAATTAGTCGATAAGTAGATTTTATTTGGAAATTCTTTGACATAAGCTCGTATTTCGTTTTCCAAAGGTTTTTTAGGTATCCAACCATGAAGCACAAGTACAAATTCATCAGGCCAATCTTTAACTGTTTCTAATAATTTGTCAATATAATGTGATTTTGCCAACCCCCCTGATGCCAACACAATTACCTTATTTTCTGGAATACTAAATGTTTCTCTGAAATAATTTTTCTTTTCTAACATTTTATTTCCTAATGGGCTATTGTATGAAATCATTACTTTCTCTCTATTCAACGAGAAAATTAAAGAAAGTAAATCACAACGAATTTCATCCTGAGAAATCGATAACAAAGATTTTTGAGCCCGCTTTTTATCAAAATAGGAGAAGCTATTCGGCTTTTCTAATTCCAAGGAATGAAATATAAAAGGTGTTTTTGAAAAAAAGGATAATACAGCAGCTCGTGCCAAACCTCTTAAATCGTAGCCAATAAAAAAATCATATTTTTTTCGTTTCGGATTTTTTCTAAAATTTCTAACAAAACGAACATCAGCTGGTTTCAATCCGGTGAAAAATGCGATTCCCTTTTCGACTAATGATATTTTCTTTTTTTGAATAGTGGAAACAACATTTATATTCGGATTTTCAAATTGCGGTTTTTTAATACCTAAGTCCTCTTCGACAAATTTACTTTCGTTCATAAAGATATCGACTTGATAACCTTGATCTGCAAGATAAATTGCCGTATTGATAACTGGTGTAGACATACCTATCCAGCTATGTGCTGTAATTAAACCAACTGCTTTACCCTTCATACTTCAACAATGTAACTACATTCCAACTATCTGCTGTTGGGTTTTGAAAATTTCGCCATTCAAATGCATGTATTCTTTTGAAATTTGTTTTTTCTTCAAAGAGATTTAATTCTTTTAAAAACAAGTATCTCATTGGATGTTTTTCCTTTACTTCCTCAACTTCTCCTGTTTTTTTATCTTTAATCAGAACGGTGTAGTTGACATCCACAATATTTTCATTGTAATGCACTTCCGGTTCTGCGATACGAGTGACATCAATATTTTCGTCAGCCAATCTTTTTACTCTAACCACAGGAGGATCTGTCAACACGGCTGGACCGTACCAGAAGTCGAATATAAAAAGTCCGCCTTTTTTCAAATGATGTTTTGCAGTTTGATAAACTGCCTCTATATCTTCATTAGAATTTTGATAACTCATTACATGAAACAAAGCAACTACCACATCATATTTCTTTTCAGATCGATACGTTCTTGCATCACCGACTTCAAATCCCAATTTGTTTTTGCATTGTTGGAATTCATCGTTTCGATTTTCATTCGCCGTTTCGATCATTGCTGACGATAAATCTACTCCATCGACTGCATAGCCTAACTTTGCTAAATGGAAAGCATGTTTGCCTGTTCCACAACCCAAATCTAAAATGCTTTGTGCGCTTTTGGCAACTTTATGAATAAGGTCAGCTACATAATTTGCTTCCTCATCGTACGCTTTGTCTTTATATAACAAATCGTAGTATGCAGCATATTTATCAAACACTTTCATGAACTGCTGATTTTATTTGTGTCGCAACCGTCTCTATTTCTTTTTCTGAAATTCCTAATCCTGCAGGAATGTAGAAACCAGTACGGGCTAATTTTTCAGCAACAGGATAGGACTCATTGTTAAATAAACCCATTTTTTGAAAGACAGGCTGTTCGTGCATACACCAAAAGAAAGTTCGGGTTCCAGTCTTGTGTTCACGTAGAGTTTGAAGAATTGCATTCCTAGCTTCATTCGATTTTGCTAACATCCCGTACACCCAGTATATATTTTCGGCATAATCGGTTTGAGCTAGTGGTAATTGAAAAACATCTTTGACCGGTTGAAGTAGTTCATTATACAACCTTCCGATTTTCCTTTTCTTTTCTACATGTGTCTCAATTTTTTCCAACTGTGCGACACCAAGTGCTGCTTGTAGATTCGTCATTCTATAATTCCAACCAAGTTCATCATGTACATAACGTTGTTCCTTCTTAAAACATAAGTTACGTAAGGATTGGCAACGCTCTAAAAGATGTTGGTCATCTGTAACGATCATCCCGCCTTCACCAGTTGTAATATGCTTGTTAGGATAAAAACTAAAAATGCTGATATCTCCGAATGAACCACATTTTTTGCCATTATATTCTTGGCCATGCATCTCAGCTGCGTCTTCAATTATTCTTAGATTGTATTTTTTAGCAAGGCTTACAATTTTGTCCATTTCTACAGGCAATCCATAAATATGAACGACAATAATTGCTTTAGTTTTTTCTGTAATTTTTGCTTCAATTTGATCCACATCCATATTCCAAGTATCTATTTTGGAATCAACTAAAACAGGTTTCAATCCTGCATATATTAAAGATGCTGCCGGAGAAATAATCGTAAAAGTTGGCATAATGACTTCACTTCCTTTTGGTAAGTCCAATGCTTTCACGGCAACATCAAGTGCAGCGGAGCCATTGGCTACTGCAATTCCAAATTGACGATCAACATACTTTGCAAAGTCTTTTTCAAATCGTTTTACAAAAGGGCCTTCACTTGATATCCAGTTGGTGTCGATACATTCTTGAAGATATTTTCCTTCATTTCCTGAGAGGAGTGGTGTGTTTACAGGTATCATTAATAAGTAACTTTAATTTTGTATTTATCTTCCCAGTTTTCATTTTTCTCGTATCCCATATTGAGCAAAACATTATTGTATTTTGATTTGAAGATGTCCAATAATTCATCATCGAAATGATTGATCCAATCACCAGCTACTCCTTTTCTATAATGACTTTTTACGCTTTCCTCTCCCATTTTTCTACCTTTTGATTTTGCTTCGAAACGATTCATGTAAACCAAGGACAATAGAAAGTGAGGTGAAATTTTGTTGTTGTCATTACCTGATTTTTTCTTTACGATTCTTTCTTTAAATTCATTTAAAAGTAATTTACTCAAATGGTTGATTGAACGTAAATTAAAACTTTTATCTTCAATTAGCTCTAGGTGATTCATAATTTGAAGCCAAACCTTGTAAGGTGATATCATGATATCTTCTAAACGAAAAGTTGCAATATTTTCAGTTTCATCATTTGTCCAAGAATTTAGATCAGCCATTTCTTGCATTCTAAAATCCATTTCAGCAATTATGCCATCTTTTTTATTGAGCGCTTCAAGCTTTTTTCTGTGATCAATCAATGCTTCCCAATTACTAGTAGAGTGACTGTATAAGTGTGAAAAATAAGATGATATTACAATATCTCTTGGATCTCTAATTAGGTGAAAACCTTTTACTGTGGTTGCATTTTCGATATTATTAAGAAAGACATTTTTGTTAGCATTCGTATAATAAAGAAAAGCGTTTGAATTGTTAGAAATGTTATCTTCTAATCTTTTTTGACTTGCATATTCTGCTGATTGCAAGCCAATTTGAGCACACAATCCATTCAATATAGCAATTACATATCTTGTGGCTACCTTATGGTGGCCCAGAAAAACATAATTTATTTTTGTCATTTTAAACCTTTAATTATTGTGTGCAAATCAAATTGCTGAAGCATTTGAAAATCTGATTATTTAAATACAGCGTTTTCGGCAGTAATAGGATCAAATCTAACTTTGTCTCTTTCTCCGACATAAGGACCTTGTTTAACTTCAATCATCTCTGATGTTTCTAACATTTCAAATCCGTGTCCTCCTGCTGCTAATAAAATTATATCTCCTTTCAATAATATGGAACTCTGAAGATAATTTTGCTCATCATCATAAAAATCTACACGAACTTTTCCAGACTTGATAAACAATACTTCCTGAGTCATTACAACCTCACGTGGCACTAAGTTGTGTCTATGTGGTTCGATGACATATCCTTCAGGTCGGTTCATGTAACCTAGTTGTTGAGAAAAAGTGTCAGGAGTAAAAAATTCAATTCCTTCTTTTTTAAAAGAAGCTCGGATGATTATGGCTAATTCTTTTCCTTCGTAGATAATTTTATCAATCATGTTTATGTTTTTAAAAAAGGAAGTTGAAATAAAAAATGCGAATTTGTATTGTTGAATAGTTGCTTGCAATAAAAAACAAGACTACTATTTTATAGAACTTGGAGTTTTAAGCTTATTATAAATGAAACTTTTGTAACCATTAATAGCTTTGGCGCTTTTAAATTTCATGCGAAGCAAATTATATTTAGCGGTATTCTGATTAACTAATTCAGAAAAAATTTTGTGCAATTTCGTTTTCTCTTCGGAATTATTTAATACATTTATTTTACTTTCTAATTGAACCATTTTTTTCAAATAAGATTCATTCGAAAGATGCGTTTTAAATTTATCAGCATGTTTTTTATATAGATACAGCCTGCCTTTCACTGCACGTGCGGGATTTGATGAAATTTGATTGCCATGTATATAATAACTTACTAAAGGTTTTGGCACATAATCATATTTTGAAATCTCTGCCAGACGGATGTGTGTATCCCATTCCTGAAAAGAAGGACAGGCTTCATCTAAAAAACCCATTTCGACAAGTTTCGATTTTCTAATTATCGCACAATTGTAATCGACATATATGGTCCCATCCAAGATCCCTTTGAGAATGTTACCTTTCGTTTTCCATTCAAATGAACTTTTTTGTTGCTTTACTTTATTAACTATTTCAGAATAGCAAGTTACCACATCCACTTGATCATCTTGATTTATCTTGACTAATTGCGATTCTAATTTCTCCGAAAAAAACGTATCGTCGCTATCTAAAAAATTTATCCATTTACCTTTAGCTGCTTTTATTCCGTTGTTCCTAGCACTTTGAGCACCGTTATTAGTTTGTTGGATCAGCTTGATTCTGCTATCTTCTTTGCAAATTTGTTCAACTACTTTTATTCCATTATCAGTTGACCCATCATCAACAACAATACACTCCCAATTTTCAAAAGTTTGAGAACGGACAGATTTCAGGGTGTCCGAAATGAAATGTTCTCGATTATAAAGTGGAATTACTATGGATACAAGAGGTTGCATTGGGCTGTTATTTGACGGCAACAAAAAGAGGTCTTACATTGTTATTTTTATTCAATTCATCATTAGATGCACCTATGTGCGTAACTGTTTTGAATCCAAACTTTTTTAAGGTATCAATGATTACAGAAACATCGGTACCAGCATTTCCTTCAAAAAATAGTTTCTCTTTACATAACAATGATAAAGATTCTAAATATTTATTTTTATAAGTCAAATGCTCGATAACTGCAAAGCTAAAAACAATATCAAATTTCCCGAACGATTGTAACTGGTCTTGATTTTCAGCATCTCCTTGAAAAAATTTAATATGATCAATACCATTAATTAAACCCAATTTATTTGCAAGTCGAACTTTATTTTCATCGAATTCAATTCCCACTCCTTTTTCAATATCGAATTCCCAAAGGTTCAGAAGCATTCCTCCAATATTTGATCCGATATCTATAACTGATTTGTTTTGCAGAGTTTTTTTATTGATGCCAAGTTGCTGATATCTTTTACTCGTATTTCTTTGCCCGTTCGTAATTGTTGTGTTTTTTAAATTGAATGTGCTATAAATATTCGCCTTCCTAAGCTTTACTCTTTGACTACTTGAATTCCCTACATGCTTGCTTCTAAAACTACTGCATTCATCGTACAATTCTCTATTAAGTTCTTCGCTTAATAAGTCTTTAGCTGTTTTTAAATCTACATCGAATAATTTTCTTAGTACGGATTCCATTTCAATTTTTGAAAAGACTGCCATATTGTTTGTACCATATGGTGAGTCTAAGCCTTCTCCAGTGATGTCATATGAATTCCAAAAATCAACTGATTTACTTTGTTCACATACTGTTTCGAAATCAATCAACTTTACATTGTTATTATTCAAGACATAAATGTTTTTGGCGTGAATGTCTCTATGTGCATAACCAGCCGAATATATATCGAGCAATGCAGATAAAATTTTACCAAATACCAAGTCTTTTTCTGAACTAGACAATTCATTGATACATAAATCTAATCTCCTCGCTTGTGGATAACATTCTCTAACTATTGCATCTTTTTCTACATTGCAGATACTAGGAAACCATTTATAATTTTTGAATTTCTCGATTGCAACAATTGTAGCATTGTAAGACTCCTTCCCTTCTTTGTTGTCAAAGAATGTTTTCCTAATCGCCTTTTCTCCATTATGCAAAACAATAGATATATCACCTCTACTTGTGTTAATGGAATCTCCGACATTTGAAACATCATAACTTCGTTTAGAACTATAAGAAATTCCGTCTGCGCCTCCATAAGCTCTGGCTTTATCTAATTTATTATAGTGGTTTTCATCTCGTTCAGCTATTTTTTTCCAACCTGAATTTCCAACAATAGAAAGTGGGGGAATATTTCCATGGACAACTGTCCCCATCCCGATAATACATCCATCACCAATGGTTGTTCCTGGAGCGATGGATACATTCATTCCTACCCAGACATTGTTCCCGATGTAGACTGGTTTTTTGACAAGCTTTTCGTCATAAGGAATTCTATCACCATTGTAATCATGATTGACAGTATACAGTAGCATGTTTCTACTAATGTGCGTATTATCTCCAATATAGAGACCTCCTCTACCTTGAATAAAAGCTCCTCGACCAATATGAACATTGTTACCCAATTCTATATTTTCCATTCCATGAATATTCATTTCACCCCATAAATGAGTGCCATGTCCTACGAATTTCATTTTCGACAAAAAGTTTTTATTCTGATGATTGATATAACTTTTTTCGACTTTTAAAAAATAAGAATAGAATTTAAAAAGTAATTTTTTCGATTTCTTCCTAATAATTTTTTTCATAATTAATGCCATTTCTGTTCTACTAAGACAATTTGAGAATTACCTGCTGGCACTTTACCGGTGCCATAAAAATCACCGGTGTCAACATCAATAGTACCACATTCTTGTATCCAATCTAAAGTTTCTAATCCTTTGTTTAGAATAACATTATATTTTAGTACTCCACCTGAAGTCGGCCATTTTTCCAGTGTTACAACAAACTCATTTTCACCTGGTCTAACGTCAAAATACTTTCCAATCACATCATTTTTTAAAGCAAATAACATGTTGTTTTCTAATGAGAAAAGACCAAATCCTATAGAGCATTGCTCTAACGTACTTTTAGTGTTATTATTTATAATGAAATGTATCTCGACTTTAATTCCGCTGATGATACTATGTATTCTTTCATTTGCTCCATTTGTTATAAATATATCTTTAAATGAAGCAGCTTGCGATCCTTTTCTGTTTTTTGGTAATGGTGAAAACATAGAGGATTGATTGCCTGCAAAGGAAGTTAGATACTTGTTTATTATGATGTTGGTTTTGTCATAGTCAATTAGTTTACCTTCCGAGAGTAAGATTGATTTAGAGGTCAATGTTTTTACTGCGCCCATATTGTGGCTTACAAAGAGAACGGTTCTACCACTTTTGGCAACGCCTTCCATTTTACCAATACACTTTTTTTGAAATTCAGCGTCACCAACACTTAAGACTTCATCAATGATTAGAATTTCTGGTTCTAAATGTGCTGCTACCGCAAACGCCAGTCTTACATACATACCAGATGAATATCTTTTCACTGGTGTATCTAGAAATTTTTCGACGCCAGAAAAATCTACGATTTCATCAAATTTTGATTTTATTTCTTGGCGAGTCATTCCAAGGATAGAGCCGTTTAGGAAAATGTTTTCTCTACCAGATAATTCAGGATGAAATCCAGTTCCAACTTCCAGAAGTGAAGCGATCCTTCCGTTTATAGTGATTCTACCAGAACTAGGTTCAGTTATTCGAGATAAGACTTTTAGCAATGTACTTTTTCCAGCACCATTCCGACCAATTATGCCAATCACTTCTCCGCGTTTGATTTCGAAATTGATATCCTTTAAAGCCCAAAACTCGTTGTCTTCTTGTGCACTTCTTTTATTACGACCTCTAAGCCTATCCAGCGTATTCCAAATCGTATGATAAAGTGTTCCGGACGCCAACATACCTAGCTCATATTTTTTTGAAACATGCTCTACACGAATTGCCAAGTTATCGTCAGTCGTATTTTGGATCACTTTTTTTTGTATTAATAAATCATTCATTAAACTTAATCTTTAGACTATAAAATATCAGCCATCTTTCTTTGTACATTATTAAAATAAAAAACACCGAATATTAGAAACAACAATATAATTGCGAAAGAAACATAAATATAACTGCTTGGAGGATCACCACCTAGTATGGACCAACGTACTCCTTCAACTACTCCTGCCATTGGATTTAAGTAAAATAGTAATTGATATTTTTCTGGTACTGCAGAAGCAGGAAATGCAATAGGTGTTGCATACATTCCAACTCGTAATAAGAGTGGTGTAATCTGAACAAAATCACGATATCTAACAGTCAATGCACTCATCCAAATACCACCAGCTAAACCAGAAATAACAGCAACTCCTAAAAAGAATGGCAAATATATTAGACTTGATGCCGGTAAAATTTGGTAATAAAGCATTAAAAGCGCGATGCAAAACAGCACTACAAGTAAGTCTATAAATGCAGTAAGCGCTTTGGACAACGGAATAATTAACCTTGGAAAATAAATTTTCTTCACCATACCTTGAGCCCCAATAATTGAATTTCCAGCTTGACTTAACAACGAAGAGAAGTAAGTCCATCCACACATACCAGCTGTAGTATATAACAAATGTGGTATCTCAGAATTTCCTGTACCGACTTTAGCAACAGTTCCAAATACAAATGATAATATCAAAATGGTAATAACCGGATTGATAAACGCCCACGTAAAACCAATGGCTGTTTGGGCATACTTAATTCTTAAATCTCTGTAAGTAAGTGTCCAT
Source organism: uncultured Saprospiraceae bacterium (assembly GCA_937941765.1). Taxonomy (GTDB): domain Bacteria; phylum Bacteroidota; class Bacteroidia; order Chitinophagales; family Saprospiraceae; genus CALDGQ01. Next base: position 52,859 of record CALDGQ010000102.1, on the reverse strand, counting down.
AACAATTCTCTATAATTCCAAACTTCTTTTAAGTTCAGATTTAGAATACTTTTGTTAGGTTCTATTATTAAACGTTGACTCATTAAGGTATTACTATTTTGAAATTATTTCGTAAAAGGATGCGGTTCCAAAGGAGTCTTAGCTAAAGGATGATAATTGCCTTTCAACCCAATTGGATGCTCTTGTCTAATATTATATACAGTTTCGATAGCTCTTCTTACTTCACCAATTCTAAAACCTTCACCAGACAATATTTTTTTGTAACTCTTGGTATGAAGTTCTGTAAACCCACCACTGAATTCAAATTCCTCGCCTTCGATTGTCAACGATCGGTAGGTACGTGCACCAGCTGTTTTAATTTTTTCTGGAATCGTATTATAATTAATACTAAGAAACCATCTTACTCTTGCACGTTTTAACTCCAAATATCCAGCTGCTCTATCATGATTGTGAATATGTACTTCACTCTTTTGCACGTCGCCAAATATCCAACTCAGCATATCAAAAAAATGAACACCAATATTAGTAGCAATGCCACCTGATTTTTCGATATCTCCTTTCCAACTTGCATAATACCAATTGCCTCTAGAAGTTAGGTAAGATAAATCGATATCATAAATTTTATCTTTTGGACCGTTGTCAATTTTATTTTTCAATTCAATGACACTTGGGTGTAATCGAAGCTGGAGAATATTGTAAATGTCCTTACCCGTTTCTTTTTCAATTTTTTCGAGTGAATCAATATTCCAAGGATTGAGGACAATAGGTTTTTCGCAAATAACATCTGCTTGATGTCTTAATCCGAAACGGATGTGTGCATCATGTAGATAATTTGGAGAACAGATACTAACATAGTCTAGTGGAGTTCCGTTTCCTTTTATTTTTTCAATATGCCGATCGAATCTTTCAAATTCAGTAAAGAAAGCAGCTTTGGGAAAATAGCTATCGATGATACCAACTGAATCAAATTTATCCAGTGCAGCTACAATTTCATTGTTAGTATCTTTTATCGCTTTCATGTGTCTGGGTGCGACATACCCTGCTGCTCCTATAAGTGCAAATTTGTGCAAATTGATTTTGGTCTTTTAATCTAGTCTAGCTATTTAAAAAATGATTTCACACTATCGATGATATACCCTTGTACATCCGATTTCATTTCTGTATGAATTGGTAGTGAAATAACTTGGTCACTTAAAATTTCTGTTGCTGGCAAACCTTGAGAACTATTATAAAATTCTTTAAAAGCATCTTGCTTATAAAGTGGAATTGGATAATAAATCATGGAAGGTATTTCCTTTTCGGCTAAATATTGTTGTAATTCATTTCGTTTTCCATTTTTAACCCTTAAAGTATATTGATGAAAAACATGTGTTGAATTGTGTTGCCTTTTGGGTGTTTGCAATGCAGCCACGGATTCAAATCCTTCATCGTATGTTTTAGCAACCTGTGCTCTATTGGAAGAATACTGATCTAGATGTCTCAATTTAATATCAAGGATAGCAGCTTGTATTGAGTCTAATCTAGAATTTACACCAATAACATCGTGATAATATCTTTTCTTTTGACCGTGGTTGGCGATCATTTTTAAGTTATCGGCAATTTCATCGTCATTACAAAACATGGCTCCTCCGTCTCCATAGGCACCTAAATTTTTCGAAGGAAAGAAGGACGTACAACCTACATGTCCCATGGTCCCTGTTTTCTTCACCGTACCATCTTTGAAAGTATAATCTGCGCCGATAGCTTGAGCATTGTCTTCGATGATGAATAAATTATGCGCTTTGGCGAGTGCCAATATATCTTCCATATCTGTACTTTGTCCAAACAAGTGGACAGGCACAATTGCTTTTGTTTTTGGTGTAATCGCTTTCTCTATCAACTCAGCGGTTGTATTAAAAGTATCTGGATCAACATCAATCATGACTGGTGACAATTGTAACAATCCAATTACTTCAGCTGTAGCTGCATAGGTAAATGCTGGCACAATTACTTCATCTCCTCTTTTCAATCCTAGTGCCATCAATGCAATTTGTAACGCATCTGTACCATTAGCGCATCCCATGACATGGTTTACTTTTAAGTAGTCTGCAAGATTTTTATTGAATGATTTTACAGCCGGACCATTAATGTATTGTGTTGAACGTACAACTGCCAAAACACTTTCATCAATTTCTTTGGCGATGTTTTGGTATTGGCTACCTAAGTCAACCATTTGTATTTTTCTTGCGATCATGTTGTTTTAAATTTAACTAGTTATCTAATTCTTGTAATTAAAATAACCTTTAATAAACTGCAAATTCGGAATAAGCGCATTCATATATTCTTTCAACGATATTCCTGTAACACTATAAATCATAAACCTCCAAGCAGGAATGAATAGTAATATCATACAAATTGTTAATGAAATGGCTACTCCCATCGTTCCAAAAAATGAACCTGCATAAACCATAATTGGAGTGATAAATAAAACCATTAGGTTCCATTGAAAACCGATATCCGTTCTTCCTAGCGCGATTAGTAAACTTCCTACTGGATTTCCTAATGCTCGCAAGAACACATAAATTGACAGGATACGAACAACAGGAACGATATCCAAATATGCATTCCCGTATAAAATTTGGACTACCGGAGTAGCAAATATTATTAGTAAAAAATAAGCAGGAATATTTATCGTACTTATTATTGACAAAATTTTCAAAAAATTACTTTTTAAAGCTTCTTTATTTTCTTGAATTTTTGCTAACAATGGCGTTGCAATTTGAGTTATGATTGGGTTTATAATCAGTAAAGGTTTAAAGACTAATTGTTTAGCAAGGCTATATCCACCAAGAACTTCAGTTCCTAAAAATTTTCCAATCAGCATAATATCTATGTCTCTACTAAAGTAGTTAATCGCATTACTCATTACTTCATAAATGCCAATTTTCAAAAATGGCCGTGTCTCAGGATATGAGAAATGAAAAAGCAATCCGTGTTTTCTAGCACCAAAAAATAAAAAACTTATGTTGCTAACAAATTGTTGGAAGAGTACGGAAAAAACCAATGCATATACTCCATACCCATAAATTGCTAAAATAATTGCGAGAACTAAAGAAAGAACAGCACTCCAAATTTCTATTAAAGAGATTAATTTAAAATTCAGATTTTTTTGTTCGATCGTTTTGTATTGACGACCAAGTGCAGACAAAATTAAACCTAATCCAATTAACTTAATGAGCAAACCGAGTTCCTCATCATTGTAAAACATAGCAATATAACTGGATAAAAAAAAGACAATCAAATATAGTATGATGCTAAACAGGCAATTAAGCCAATACAAACTACTATAAGTTTTTTTGTCAATATTTTGTTTGTGTAAGATTGCTGAGCTCAATCCCATGTCCATAAAAAGCCCAACGAACCCCATTACAAAAAGTGCCAAAGCCATTTGACCAAATGCTTCTGTTTCTAGAAAGCGGGTCAATACGGAAATTTTTAAAATTGCAACGGCTGCTAAAACTATTTTTGCAATCGAAGTCCATTTAACTCCTTTTTTTGCTTCGTCTCCTATATTCAATTTCTTGGATTAATATAATTGAGACCGTATATCAAAATATTAAAAGTCGCACACCATCATAAACTAAACAATGAAGCGTCTGCTGATTGTTAAAGTTTTTGCGAATTCTAGTTCTTGACATTAATACTAGCATATTGTTTTTCCAAATAAGGAGTCAAATCGTTTTTTAAATTATCCACTATACTTCGAGTAGAACAAAAATTAGAAAGTATTTTTCTATTGTGTGCAACTTGTTCTTCTGAAAGTGGAAGAAGCGCTGATTTATTATGAAGTTGAAGGTCGTCTTTTACTAAATAAATATAACAACCCATTCTTTTTAGTGCCTGATAAATTGTAGAAGCTTCATCCAAATAAACTTTTGCTCCCATCCACAATGTGGATAAAATATTGCCAAAAGCCTGCTGTCTATAATGGTTCATTATCACGATACTGCATTGGCTCATCAGTTTTTGATATTCTTCCAATGGCATAAAATCTTTTAATGCCACGAAATTTGATTGAAATTTTTCGGCTCCTACTTTTACAATTGCCTCACCATATTTTTTGTCTCCATAACTTAGTGGAACAATTAGTTTTCTATCTTCTATATCAAACTGACTAAGCAAGTCAAAAATTTCCAAATGATTATTAGTAGCTGTTGCAGAGTTGCCAATCTGAATAGAATTTCCACTTACTCTTTGATCTAAATTGTTTTTAAAAACCAACTCCAAAGGATAATAAACGAATCTCGTCATTTCAGTGTTAGCTGAAAACAGTCCAAGGTCTTTAAAATATTGAAATTCTTCTGCGAATGGAGCTCCAACCAATTTGACTTTTTCAATGGCTTTTTTCTTTAAGCTATTTGCTGCCTCATTTTTGTTTCCGCCAAATGCTCTTTTCACTTTACTCAAAGATGAGTAGATAAAACTTTTGTCAACAAAATTTTTGTATGTTTTATCTCCATACAATTTATATTCAAACAAATCACTTTCGTAAATATCACGTCCCCAAATAATCCACAGAAACGTGGTTGTGGAAGGAGTTATATTAATTAAATCGACACTGAATTTCAATAAAAAATGAAGCACAACAATTTGATAATCAGAAATATCATTTGCTAAATCTTTTATCGCTAATTGGTTGTTGTATTTTAAAGAATAGTTTTCCTTTAACTTGACATGTTTTAGTTTTTGTCCATCATCCAATTCCTTAACAATAATAAATTGATTTTCAGCTTCTGGAAATGCGCTTTCAAAAAGATAGTCCGCTGCCGAAATAAATTTATCATCAGGAGCTATATGTAAAATTTTAATTCCCACTAACCTTTTTTCTTGAGCGTGACAAATATTTCAAAGAACTAAACAAGAACTTTAGCATCAATTGTTTGATTAATTGTATCAATTATTAAGTCAACTTCGTCCGTTGTTAAATCATAGAACATTGGCAATCTCAATAAGCATTCTGTGTAATGGTCTGACCATTTCAATTCTTCGCCATTGTATTGACTTCCAAAATATTTTGATTTATGTAAAGATAAATAATGAAACACTGCCAAAATTCCTTTTGCTTTTAAAGCATTAATTACTTTGGTTCGCTGTTCCATTTTTTCAAAAACCAAGTAAAACATGTGTGCATTGTTGGAGGCATAATCAGGGATAAAAGGTAATCGAACGATTCCTTTATCTGCAAGATGTTGCAGCCCTTCTTGATACCGATCCCAAATCTGTCTACGCTTTTTCTGAATTTTTTCTAAATTTTCCAGCTGCGCAAATAGGAAAGCTGCAATCACTTCTGATGGTAAAAAAGAAGAACCAATATCTACCCAACCATACTTATCTACTTCTCCTCTAAAAAATGCAGATCGGTTGGTACCTTTTTCTCTAATAATTTCTGATCGTTGCATGAATTTAGGATTATTGATTGCCAACAATCCTCCTTCGCCTGCAATGACATTTTTGGTTTCATGAAAAGAGAAAGCTCCTAAGTCTCCTAGCCCACCCAATGGCTTTCCATTAAAATAAGAATCAATTGCTTGAGCTGCATCTTCGATAACAAACAATTTAAAATGTTTACTTAAATCCAAAATCTCTTCCATATTGCACGCAACACCAGCATAGTGAACTGGCACGATCGCTTTAGTTTTTGGCGTAATTAACGCTTCAATTTTATGGGCGTCAATATTCGGATTTTCGGCGGAACTATCTGCGAAAATTATTTTTGCTCCTCTTAGAACAAATGCATTTGCAGTAGATACAAAAGTGTAAGAAGGCATTATAATTTCATCACCTGGCTGTACATTTATAAGCAGTGCAGCCATTTCTAAAGCATCCGTACATGAAGTTGTTAACAATGCTTTTCCGAAATTGAATTTTTCTTCAAAGAATTGGTGACATTTTTGAGTAAACATTCCATCACCAGATATTTTACCAGAAGCAACCGCTTCTTCGATATATCTTGTTTCTTTTCCTGTTAAAAATGGTCTGTTAAATGGGATCTTCATCCTGATAATTTTTTATTAGAATTATTTTAACCAAAAATGATATATATATTCTAATGACTTTTTTGCAAAGCCATTTTTCTTGTAAAAACCGCAAGCATCAATATTATCGAGCTGTGTAACTACTTCTAATTGACTAATTTTCTTTTCTGTTGCAAATGAAAAAGCAGCATTCATGAGTGCTGAACCAATTCCTTTACCCTGCTGATTTTTATTCACACTCAATAGGCCGATATTTGCAAAATCCTCTTTTAACTGAATTGTAATCAAGCCTAATATCTCACCTAGATTTTCTCTATAAACTAACACTTCATCTGCGAAAGTTCGATTTACAGAATTTTCTATCCATAGTTTATATAGCGTTTCAAATTTAGCTTCATCGATGCGATCATCAACATAGAATCTAGAATGTTGACCAGCTAAAATCGAAAGCTCCTTTAATTCATCACTTACCGATTCATAAATTCCAAAAGAGTTGATATTCTTATTACTAGTTTCTTTGGACTGTTGTTGCAAATTAATTGCAAAAGTGATTTTCTTATCGACCAACTTTATTTCATAATCAGCTGGTATATCAAAACTCCCAATTTCAGTTTGGGACTTTATATAAATTAGTTGGAATTGCTCTTTGCTCCCATCTTCGTAAAGTGACCTCCAATCAACATTGGGTTCGTTAAGAATTAATTCACCCACCTTTAAATCGAAAAAATTACTGTCCCAATTTAATTCCTTAATGGATGACATATCAGTTAACTTAGGCATGAACTTCACCTTGTTGATAGATGGCTAGAATTTTATCCATTTGGCTGTTGAATTCAAAATTCTCTTTTGCAAAGTGGTGCCCACTTTCACCGAATTGTTTACAAACTTCTGGGTGTTTGAAAAGATATTCAATTTTATTTGCCAATGCTACTTCATCATTTGGAGGAATCAAATAACCCGTTTCATTTGGAATTACTAATTCATCAATACAATTCAAATCGGAAGCTATAACTGGTTTACGCATTCCGCTTGCTTCAATAATAGGTCGAGCAAAATGTCCTTGAGTTGCTGGAAATATTAAGATATCGCAAATGGCAAAAAGTGGAACGATGTTCGGATTGAAAGCCATCAGTCTACAATTATTTTTCAAACCATTTTTTTCAATGAGACTAACCACTTGCTTCTCAAATCGGGAAGCTGTTGTTATATTTTCAACAAAAGTATCTGGCATTAAACAAATAAAATCTTCGCCCCACTTTTCTTTGACGAGTTTCAAGGATTTTATCAAAGGTATAATTCCTTTAAAATCTTTCATACCACCAACATATAACAAGACTTTTTTATTTACATCAATTTCCAAATCTTGAATAGTTGAGGTAACGTCAATTTCAGAATCAAACTGATCGAAATCAATAAAATTATGGACGACTGTTCCATGTTCATTAGCACCTGTCCAAGATTTTTGTTCTGCTTTTGATAAGAAGATTACTTTCTCTGTGGCAAGCAAATTATCTTGAATAAATTTATATCTACTTCCTTTGTGATTGGGTCCAGCTTCTCTTACGTGCCAGATAAAAGGGATTTTTTTTTCGTTTAAAATTTCTGCCGGGTTGGATAAGCATACTGAATTTAGATGAACCATATCAATTTGTAGTTCATCTATCAAATCTAACAATTTGATTTTGGCGTTCTTCCATTTTGTCCAACTTACAAATAATTCTTTCCATACCACTGGATTATAGCGTTTCCCTTCACTTCCAGCCCATGTCATAAACTTGGGAATCCAAGTTGTTTCTATTGTAGCAAACCCATTGTTATTATAAAGCGCATGCAATTTTTCAGAAGGATGCATCAATGCTACGACTGGCTGATAATCACCCTTGTCTCTTATCCCTTTCATTGTGTACAGCATACTTAGCGGTGCACCGCCTGCTATTCCTCCATGATGTATAAAAAGTACTTTTTTCATTTTTGTCAATGAATAAGTTCTTAATTATAGTCTCCAGTAAACAGCTTCCGTCATATCATCTTTATCATAAGTTCCTTTGACATCGAAAAGAACGACTTTTCCTTTAGATAATTTTTTAAAGTCTTCGATGTTTAAATCACGATATTCTTTGTGATCTACAGCTAAAACAATTGCATCATAAAGACCAACTGGTTGATCGATTAATGTGATATTGTATTCATGTGCTACTTCATTTGGACTAGCCCAAGGATCGACGATGTGCACATTTAAAGAATAATCCATTAGTTCTTTTACCAAATCAACCACTTTACTATTTCTGATATCAGCTACATCTTCCTTGAACGTAATTCCTTTAACAAGAACTTTACATTCACCTGGATTTTTACCTGCTTCGATTAAAGTTTGGACTAATCGTTTTGCGATAAAATGAGGAATGTAGTCATTGACTCTTCGTCCTGCTGCGATTACTTGTGGGTCTAATCCTAAGTTTTTTGCCTTGTGCATTAGATAGAAAGGATCGACGCTAATGCAATGACCACCAACCAATCCAGGACGATACTTATGAAAATTCCATTTTGTACCAGCTGCCTCTATAACTGCTTTTGTATCGATTCCCATTTTGTCGAAGATGATACTTAGCTCATTCATCAATGAAATATTGATATCACGTTGTGTATTTTCAATCACCTTAGCAGCTTCTGCAACTTTGACAGATTCTGCTCGATGGACGCCTGCTTCTATGATTTGTTCGTAAACTTTTGAAATTATATCAAGTGATTCTGCATCGTTTCCAGAAACTATTTTTAAAATTTTAGTTAACGTACGTACTTTGTCGCCAGGAACAATTCTTTCAGGCGAGTAACCGTATTTAAAATCTTTTCCAGCAATTAAACGGTCCCCTTCATCTATGGAATCTTCTTGTCCATCATGGGTTACAAGACCTACTTTTTTTCTTGAGAATCTTTCTACTATTGGAATACAATCCTCTTCGGTACAACCAGGATAAACAGTGCTTTCATAAACTACGTAATCTCCTTGTTTGATTACTTTTCCAACAGTTTCACTTGCTTTCAATAAAGGAGTTAAGTCTGGAACTTTTTGGCTATCAATGTCTGTAGGGACTGCGATGATGTAGAAACTAGCCTCTCTTAATTGATCCAGCTTATCCGTAAATAAGATGTCGGTTCCTTCAAAAGCACTAGGAGCTAATTCTTTGGAAGGATCAATTCCATTTTTCATCATTTCAACACGAGCTGCATTTATATCAAATCCAATTACTGCAAAATGTTTGGCAAATTCTAAAGCAATTGGCAATCCTACATAGCCAAGTCCAATGACTGCTAATTTTTTCTTTTTAGATAATAGTTCGTTATACATTGTTTCCGATTTAATTATGGCTTCGCCGTCGATAAGTCGCAACTTATAGTCCGAATGACATTTGATGAAAATATTCTTTGCACTGATATCTAGAAGCAATTGCTTCTAATTAGTTTCTATTTTATACTTTCCTAATGGAAATTATTTTGCAACCAATCTCTGCTTAATTTTTCGCAGTAAATTTGGTTTTATACTTACTTTGAGTGATAAACCAAGACTTTTTAATTCAACACTTAAAAAGTGGTTATTTTCTTTTTCCAAGAGAACACCATGTAGTCCTGTCAATTTTCCGCCGATTACTTCCACTTCGTCTCCTACATTAAAATCATCAGAATTGATTTCAACAAAATAGCCTTCCCCAATAATTCTCTTAATCAACTCAATTTCATTTTCTGGTATAGAAATTAAATTGTTAGAAAATTTAACAAACTTGACAACATAAGGGGATTGTAATACTTTGACGTATTCCGATTTTTTAATCTTCACAAAAACATAATGACTAATTAATGGTAATTCCACTTCTTTCACTTTGCGAACATAACGACGTGTATGATGTTGCAAAGGCAAATAAGCTTCAATCCCATTTGCGGTAAGATCTTTAAACGCGATTTTCTCTCGTTTATAGGAGGTGTAGACTGCAAACCATCTTTCCTCTGACGGGTGAAGATGGTTTTCAAAATCTGCTTTTTTATTCCTTGCTATATCCAACTTTTCAGTCATCGTAATTATGCTGTTGGTATTTAATTTATACTTATTTTTATTTTTTTAACTATATTATTTTTCAACTCATATTCTTCGCCACTTTCACTACATCTCGCAAATCCTTCATTATTAAAAATGAGTCGTTGACCGTTTTCACTCATCCAACCGATTTGTTTAGAGGGATTTCCAATAACCAATGCGAAATTGGGAACATCCTTCGTAACGACTGTACCTGCACCAATGAAGGCAAATTGGCCAATAACGGTATCACAAACAATCGTTGCATTTGCTCCAATTGATGCACCTTTTTTTACCAATGTTTTTTGGAATTCATTTTTTCTATTGACTGCGCTTCTAGGGTTTCTAACGTTTGTAAAAACCATTGAGGGTCCTAAAAAAACATCGTCCTCACAAGTTACACCTGAATAGATAGAGACATTGTTTTGAACTTTTACATTTTTGCCAATAACTACGTTTGGACCTACCATTACATTTTGTCCGATACTTGTTCCTGCACCTAATTTGCAACCTGTCATCAAGTGACTAAAGTGCCAAATTTTCACTCCTTCTTCAATTTCACAACCGTCATCTATGACTGCAGTTTCGTGGACAAAATATTTTGGTTTCATGCTCTTAATAATTAAGAATTGTGGACTGGCCCATTCAAAATGCCAGTCCAACAATTCCTGCACCTATTATTATATTTTTAGATATCTTCTTCTGACCATAGCAACAGTGGTTCTACATCAAACTGTTTAAAGTCGATATTTTTGCCTTCCTGTAGATCATAGGTTAGATACCTTATTTTTCGTTTAATTAGTTTTTCAACTTTTTCAATTAATTGAATTAGGTAACTTTTATCGATATCTCCAATGAAGATTAAATCAATGATTTGACTATCCATTCCTTTAGAAAATTCACCTACGAGATAAACTTTCTTTACGTTTCCAAGACGCTTGACTACATTTTCCACAATACGATCCAAACCGATGTATTTGCGAAGAATATTATGTAGTTCATTAAAAAGCGGATGTTTAGTATTAGCAGTGAAAACTTTTTTGTTTCCTTGGAGAGAGGAAGTAAGCATTCCGACTTTCTCAAATTTGTTTAATTCTAGTCTAATTGAATTAGTAGAATCTCCAAATTCAGATTCGAGGCCTCTTAGATAGGCGGTCGTATTACTGTTAAGAAAGAACTTGAGAAGTAATTTCACTCGGGTTTTGGAAGAAATCAGTGTTTCGATCATTAGGATGATATTGAGTAACAAATTTACTCAATATCTAATTAATACACAAGAATTAATATATTTAACTTGCTAGTGCGTCGACGATTAGCTTCCTTACTACGATTAAGAGGATGGCTAAAATGGTACCTACGAATACAGATTTGATAACAGTCATTCCAAAAGAGACTCTACTTGGGGAAAGTGGCCGAAATGGTCTATCAATGACTTGAACATAAGGCGTTTTACTTCTTAGTGCGAAATCGGCGTTTTCCATATTTTTTACGATAGAGCTATACATAACGGAAAGAATCGTTTTTTCTCTTTGAAGCTTCATTTTTTCCAAAAAGCCTTTATAAGTGGCCATTTTACGGTTTTTATCTTCAAAATCGGCTAGTTTATATTCCGCCAATCTAAGCGCTGTCCCTACTGAATCTTTTTTAAATTGAATAATATCAAAAAGTTTTTGTTGTTTTTCGACTGCTTTATTAATGAAAAATGCGGATAAGTTTTTATAGATAGCGTCCCCTATACTCAAAGTTAAATCTTCATCTTCTGTAGCTGTTACCATTGTCATGATTCCAGAATCTTCGTTTAATGAAGTACTAAGAACTTGTGGTCTGCCAATATCCCGATGCCCAACAATCGTGTAATAAATCACTTTAAGCATAATTCTTTCTTCTTGGGTAAGACTATCTTGTTCAGCATTTACAAAACGGAAATTATCAATGTCTTTGAAATTGACTAATAAATTACCATTAAAATCTCTGACTAAATCTTTACCGGGATAGGCATCCAAAAAGTGATTGGCGATTAACGCTGTTTTATCATTTACAACTGCTGTTTCCAAAATAGCGTTATCGATTACAATTCTGGATTTAAAGAGTTCAGCAATTTTAAAAAGACCAGAACTTTGACTTCCTCCAATACCACCAAGTAAATCATTCAATCCTCCTAAGTTCCCACCACCAGAAGCATCCTCGTCTAGCATGAATGTAAGTTTTGCAGAGTATTTAGGAACGTGATTGACATAGTCTCGAGAAAAGTAATATCCTGTTATAAGACAACATATTGGAATGACCCACCACCGTCGAAAGATTTCTTTCGTGTAGTCCACTACACTTAAGATAAGTTCTTTCAGTGTTATTTCATCATCATAATGAACAGGAGCGGTTCGTTCTTGGTAATCAGTATTGGGCATTCAATTAATTAACTCGTTGAATTAATAAGATTAATGAAAGGATTGAAGTTGCTTGAGCTATAGAGTTTGAGAAAACATCTCCCCAATCGACTTTCTTTTTATTCTGGTCATCTTTATCTTTTTGACTATCTGTTATGGCATTTCCTACTTTTATAGTAGAACCTTTACGTACGTTGGGATATTTTCTAAATAGCAGATAATTTTTTGTTCGCTCCACCTGACCATTAGGATGTTCAACAGTGATTAGCCGTTTTCTACCATCTTTACTGATACCTGAGTACTTATCGATATAGTGGCGTGCATTTTTCCCTCTATCAAAAGCGACATTAATACGTCCTGTTTCAACTATTTTATCTGGATAATATTCACTTACTTGAGTTGCACCTATTATAGAAACCAAGTCCTTCTTTTTAGGAATTTCAACTGAATCATTTGGCTTCATTATATAATTAAACTTAGAATTGCTCTTTTGAAGTGCCTCATCTAACTCCATAATTACATATCCCATATCATCGTAGCTACGATACAAAGTTGCACCTTCCGCAAATGCTTCTGAGGTAAGGCCTCCTGCTCTTTTAATTAGAGAGGATACCGTTTCATTGTTATCAAGCAATGCATATTCTCCAGGATACTTGACTTCTCCTGTTATCAAAACAATTCTTTGCAATTCAAACTCGGGAGCTTTTCTAACAACAATATTATCAAATGGTTTTAGTTGAAATCCATCATCGGATCCACTTGAGACATTTAGATCATCATCCACCTCTAGAGTAGCTGCAATTGTTCTTGTTTCTTGATCACCTCTAAACTCTAATCGGTAAACATCAATTTTACTTTTTGAAGCAACAATTTGCAATCCTCCTGAAAGCGTAAGAATATCTTTTAGTCCCAACGAAATATCATAAGGATAGAAGCCTGGGTATCGAACTGCTCCCATTACTCGAACATTGGTATTGTCTCTAAAATAATCTTTTGAGAAAACCACCAAACTATCATTTGCTTCTAGCCACCTATTATCTATAGAACTAGGGTTTGCAAGTGCTTCTTTAATATTTACTCTAACATACTCCACACTATTATCTCTTTGTGGGTCTCTTCGATAGATATAAGCTACATCTGCTGCATCTTGTGTCAAACCACCAGTCATAATAATGGCTTCTTCAATCTTAATATTTTGGTTAATATCGTAGTCAAACTTGTTAGGATGGCGAACTGCTCCGTTGACAATAAAAGATGTTTTATCTACAAATTTTGATTGTTCAAAAACGATTAACTTATCTTTGGTTTGCAGCTCTATATTATCAACATCACTACTGTTTTTTAAGATATTGTTTAGATTAACTCGGATATATTTAACCGATAAATCCTCATTTATTCTCCTTAAGAAAGCGACATCATTTCTAGATTCTCGTGAAAGCTTTGTACTTGAAATTAAATCAGATACTCTCATTTTATCCTTCAAAGCATATTTACCTTCAAGTTCTACCGCTCCTTCCAACTCTACATAATTCTCGTAAGGTTTAGGAATTTTAGTGATCGTGATTTCATCTCCATTAATTAATGGAAAGTCGTTGTTAGATTTAGTTAACTCTCGATAATCAACATCAAAAATTAGTTGTTCATCGTTAATATATCTTTTAACTTGAACTTTACCCAAAAGTGCATCTTTGGCAAAACCACCAGAATATTCTACTAATTTTTTAAGACCTTCAGAACCTTTCAATTCATATTTAAATGGTCGATTGACAAGACCTGTAATTGAAACAATTCTTTCTGCAACGGGAACATGTATGTAATCATTTTCCATCAGATACAAATCAGGTTGATCCGTTGGATTCATGAGATATTCGTAGATATCAATTTTGATAGGTGCACTACCAGAACGTATCAATTGGATATTTCTAACACTACCAATATCAGAAGGACCACCAGCAGCTACTAGTGCATTGAAGGCATTATTAATGGCAGGAATAGTAAAACTTCCATAATTAAAAACTTCACCAACAATGTTTACGCTTATCGTTCTTGAAAAATTTAAAGTTACTTGAAATTCATTATCCTTGAACCGATAATGTTGATTGAAAGCGTTTTGAAGTACTTTTTTAGACTCACCAAAAGCCAATCCTTTAAGATAAATTGGCCCCATATCAGGAGGTAGGATGTATCCTTCATCATTAATTTCGAAAGTTAGGCTTTCTTGAGAATATCCGTAGATAGAGACGCCAACTTCATCACCGACTCCTAACACGTATGTTTTGGGAGGTTTTACGTCATTGGATTTTCTGAAAAGTTTGATACTTTTTTCTCTAAAAATATGCTGACCAAAAACGGCTGCAGGAGGTAACATATCTTCTTGGGCATCAATTAATTCTTCCGCTATTGCTTCATCAATGGTTGCTCCATCTTCTACTGCATCTTGAATATCTTCAGAAGAATTTTTTGCTACTTCTTTTAAATCCTCAGTTAATTCTTTATCAGCAGCTTCTTGATCTTTTTCTGCTTTTGTGGGGCCTTTAGTTTTATTACCTTTTACAACATTATTTTTGTTCATTGCCTCTGCTTCCATTTCAGCAACTACATCACGAAGCACTCCTTCAAATTCACTCATTTGTTCTAGATTGGTTGGATCCAGATTGTCGATGTCATAGCCTCGTTCCAAAAGCTTTTTCCTTAACTCCTCTTGGTCTAAATCTCTATTTTTCAATTCTTGTCTAGCATCTGCTTCCGAGTATGGAGGGATTTGCGAAAAACAAACAGAAGAGAAAGAAAAGAATAAAGCTATAATAAGTAGTATACGCATAGTCAACGGTAAATGAATATTGGGAATATCTAATGCAAAATTTGCGTGGTAAAAATACTATATATTGCCTTTAAACGTAAAAATAAAGGCAAATGTATCTAAAATATCATGGCTTCAGAGGGAAAGTCAAATATATAAAATTTATATGTAATACACTAATGCTTGATTGTTAGGGTTGCATAGTTTAGACATCGTAATTAAGAACGGGTGACAACCATTTTTCGGCTACTTTGATATCCATCTCTTTTTTAGTTGCATAATCTTCTAGTTGGTCTTTTTCGATTTTTCCAAGTCCAAAATACTTCGATTCAGGATGGGAGAAATACCAACCACTTACTGCAGCTGCAGGATACATTGCAAAACTTTCTGTCAATTTGATACCCGTTAATTCTTCGGCGAAAAGCATTTCAAATAATTTTGCTTTTTCCGTATGTTCAGGACATGCTGGATACCCTGGAGCAGGACGGATACCATTGTACTTTTCGCTTATCAAATCATCATTGGATAATTTTTCCTTAGCATCGTATCCCCAGAATTCTTTACGAACTCTTTTATGCAACAATTCAGTAAAAGCTTCGGCCAATCTATCAGCTAAAGCTTTTAGCATAATCGCGCTATAATCGTCTAGGTCTTTTTCAAATTTCTTTACCCATTTTTCAATTCCAATACCGGTTGTAACAGCAAATGCACCGATGTAGTCTTTCTTTTTGGATGACTTTGGAGCAATGTAATCTGTCAAACTAAAATTGGGTTGACCTGGTGCTTTTTGACGTTGTTGACGAAGACTAAATAAGGAGGTCATCACCTCTTTTCTTTTATTATCTTCATACACTTCGATTGTATCATGATCAACTGAATTTGCTGGAAACAATCCAAACACTCCATTTGCGGTCAACCACTTTTCATCAATGATTCTGCGCAACATACTTTGTGCATCGTTGAACAATTTTTTGGACTCAACACCTACGACTTCATCTTCCAAAATAGCTGGATATTTACCTCTCAATTGCCAACTTGCAAAAAATGGTGTCCAGTCGATATACTTCGCAATTTCTTCTAAACTATAATCTTTAAACACCTTGATACCCAATTGTTTAGGTTTCGGAGGCGTATAATCTGACCAATCGATTTTAACACGGTTATTACGTGCTTTTTCAATTGAAATATACTTCTTAGAAGACTTTCTATCTCCTCTTGCGCTTCTTAATTTTTCATACTCAGCAGTAATGTCTTCTCTGAATTTTTGTGTTGCCTCTTTGTCATCAGTTAACAATGAACTCGCAACTGCAACACTCCTCGAAGCATCCAAAACATGCACCACCGGACCAGAATATTGTGGTTCAATTTTTACAGCAGTATGTGTTTTGGAAGTAGTTGCACCACCAATCAACAATGGAATTTTCATTCCCAATCTTTCCATTTCTTTTGCAACAAAAACCATCTCATCTAAAGAAGGAGTAATCAATCCACTCAACCCAATGATATCTACATTTTCTTCTTTCGCTTTTTTCAAAATTTCAGACGCAGGAACCATCACACCTATATCGATGATGTCATAATTATTGCAACCTAACACGACACCTACAATATTTTTACCAATATCATGAACATCTCCTTTTACGGTCGCCATCAAAATTTTCCCTCTTGAACCTTGATCTGATTTACTTTTTAATGCTTCAATATATGGATTCAAGTGTGCGACAGATTGTTTCATTACACGAGCACTCTTCACAACCTGAGGCAAAAACATTTTACCCGCGCCAAATAAATCGCCTACTACATTCATCCCATTCATCAATGGACCTTCAATTACATCTAAAGGCGTTTTAGCAGCTAAACGTGCTTCTTCCGTATCTTCTATAATAAATTCTGTAATTCCACGAACCAACGAATGGGTTAATCGTTCTTGCAAACTTCCTTTTCTCCAACTAAGGTCTTTCTTCAGCTTCATTCCACCACCTTTCACTCTTTCTGCATAATCCGTTAGGGCCTCCGTTGCTCCTTCATTCTTATTAAAAAGCACGTCTTCAACCAATTTTAGAAGATCTGCTGGGATGTTGTCATATACTTCTATCAGGCCGGCATTTACAATTCCCATATCTAAACCAGCTTTGATGGCATGAAATAGGAATGCAGAATGCATTGCTTCTCTGACGACATTATTTCCACGGTAAGAGAAGGAAATGTTACTTACCCCACCACTTATTTTTGCCCCAGGACATTGCTTTTTAATCTCACGACATGCATCAATAAAATGTATTGCATAATCATTGTGCTCTTTTATTCCTGTTGCAATTGCAAAAATATTTGGATCAAAAATGATATCATTTGGATTGAATCCAACTTCATTGACTAAGATGTCATAAGCTCTTTTACAAATTTCAACTTTACGGTCGGTGGTATCTGCTTGTCCTTCTTCATCAAATGCCATTACTACGGCTGCAGCTCCATAACGCTTTACTGTTTTTGCTTGCTCTTTAAATATTTTTTCTCCTTCTTTCAATGAAATGGAGTTGACGATTCCTTTTCCTTGAATGCATTTTAGACCTGCTTCAATTACACTAAATTTGGAAGAATCAATCATAATCGGCAACTTAGAAATGTCAGGTTCCGATGCGATTAAATTTAGGAAAGTAACCATTGCTTCTTCCGAATCCAAAAGACCTTCATCCATGTTGACATCGATGATTTGCGCACCTCCGTCTACTTGATGTTGAGCAACTGACAATGCTTCCGCATAATTTCCTGACTTTATCAATCTTGCAAATTTTGCCGAACCTGTTACATTCGTACGTTCTCCAATATTTACGAAATTCAAATCCTCTCTAAATATTAGTGGTTCCAATCCACTTAACTCTGTAAATTGCTGTTTTTCAGCCTTTTGCCTAGGTTTCAATCCTTTAACAGCTTCTGCCATTGCGTTGATATGATCAGGAGTCGTTCCACAACAACCTCCGATGATATTGACTAAACCATTAGATGCAAAATCGCGAATGTATTGTTGCATTTCTTGTGCAGACTGGTCGTATTCTCCAAATTCATTTGGCAAACCAGCATTCGGATATGCGCTGATATATTTGTTGGAAATTTTTGATAATGTTTCAATATGTGGTCTCATTTCAGGTGCACCTAATGCACAATTCAACCCAACAGAAAACAAGTCCATGTGGCTAACAGAAATCCAGAATGCTTCTACCGTTTGTCCAGATAAAGTACGTCCACTTGCATCTGTAATCGTACCTGAAACCATGATTGGTAATTTCTTACCGAGATCTTCAAAACACTTATCAATCGCAAATAAAGCAGCTTTACAGTTTAAAGTATCAAAGATTGTTTCTACCAAAATCAAATCAACTCCACCTTCAATCAATCCTTTTGTTTGTTCATAATAAGCATCTACCAATTGATCAAAAGTAATCGCGCGGTAACCTGGATCGTTCACATCAGGAGAAAGCGAAGCAGTACGATTGGTTGGACCTAATGCACCAGCAACAAACCTTGGCTTATTTGGATTCTTTTTGGTATAGTCATCTGCAGCTTTTCTAGCAACTTTAGCAGATTCAAAATTTAGTTCATAAGCCAACGATTCCATTTCATAATCAGCTTGAGCTATCGAAGTACTACTGAATGTGTTTGTCTCAATAATATCTGCCCCAGCTTCAAGATATGCCTTATGAATCGCTTCAATGATATCAGGGCGAGTAATTGATAATAAGTCATTATTACCCATAACGTCCTTGTGGAAGTCTGCAAATCGATCTCCACGGAAATCTTTTTCCTCTAAATTATATTGTTGAACCATCGTTCCCATAGCGCCATCCAGGACTAAAATCCGCTCATTGATGATGTTGTAAATAGTATTTTTTGCCATATCTATTAAGTCTATATTTTAAAGGAAAGGGATATAAAGAAAATCGAACACAAAAGTATTAAATTAATTACCTTTGTACCTTGTATTTGCTATAATAGATACAATTTTTGTAAAAATTTGTTTCCTGTAACTCCACCTTAAGAAACCCTTAACTTTAGATTAATTTTATCAATAACATTTTAATCCTGTGGCAGAAAATATTCATCCAATTTTTGATAAGCTTGTCGGTCGTGGTGATCGAGAAAATATCCTTAAACAAAACAGCCGAGTCATTTGGATGACTGGCCTCTCTGGTTCTGGAAAAAGCACAATTGCAGAAGCACTAGAACGGAAGTTGTTTAAAAACAATTTTTTCTGTCAAGTCCTTGATGGAGACAATATTCGTAGTGGTATTAACAACAACTTGAGTTTTGAGTTGGCTGATCGATTGGAAAATATCAGAAGGATATCTGAAGTGTCCAAACTCTTTTTGAATTGCGGTGTTATAACAATCAACTCTTTCATTAGTCCAACAATAAAAATGCGAAACATGGCTAAAGAAATTATCGGTCCCGATAATTTCATTGAGGTCTATATCAAAGCATCACTAGAAATGTGTGAAGAAAGAGATGTAAAAGGGCTTTATAAAAAAGCACGTGCTGGAGAAATAAAAGGCTTTACTGGCATTGATTCTCCTTACGAAATTCCAACTGATCCAGCTTGGGTGGTGGATACTGGTGCTGATGATGTAGCAACTTCTGTTGATAAACTCTATGAATTTTTAAAACCTACCCTTACTTTTGAATAATAATTATTATGAACTATAGATTAAATCACTTAAAAGAACTTGAAGCAGAATCCATTTTTGTTATACGTGAAGTGGCTGCTCAATTTGAAAATCCAGTACTAATGTTTTCTGGTGGAAAGGATTCCATTTTGATGACTTATTTGGCGAGTAAAGCATTTTATCCTGCTCGCATTCCGTTTCCATTCTTACACATTGACACTGGACACAACTTTCCTGAAGCTATAAAATTCAGAGATGAATTGATGGCAAAATTAGGAGCAAAATTAATTGTTGGATCGGTTGATGAAGCTATCAAGACGGGAATGGTTGTAGAGGAAAAAGGTTTCAATGCAAGTCGCAATGGCTTACAAACAGCTGTATTGTTAGATGAATTAGAAAAAGGAAAATTTGATGCTGCACTTGGTGGTGCTCGTCGTGATGAAGAAAAAGCAAGAGCTAAAGAACGTTTCTTTTCTCATAGAGATGAATTCGGTCAATGGGCTCCAAAGAACCAACGACCAGAATTATGGAATCTCTTTAATGGTAAAAAATTAATGGGTGAACATTTCCGTGTATTCCCAATTAGTAACTGGACGGAATTGGATGTTTGGCAATACTTAGCGATGGAGGAAGTTCCATTACCAATGTTATACACTGCTCATACTAGAGATGTTGTCATTCGTGATAGTATCATCTTAGCGGATTCTGATTATTTGAACAAAAAGCCAGGAGAAGAAGTCAAAAACATGCAGATTCGTTTTAGAACGATCGGAGACATGACTTGCACAGGTGCAGTTGTTTCAGAAGCAGATACTTTAGAAAAAATTATTGTAGAAATTGAAACCACTCGCCATACAGAAAGAGGTGGTCGATCTGATGATAAGCGTTCTGAAACGTCTATGGAAGACAGAAAGAAAAAGGGATATTTTTAGCTTCTTTGTTTTTAACCATATAAGACATAGAGTTCAAAACCATTTAAGAGGCATTTAAGTAGCTAATATGATCTTACATGTTTTTTCCTTAAACTTCTTAAATGGTGAAAAATCCAAAACAATATATATAGAACAAATAAAAATCATGATAGATAAAAATAAAAACGGAATCCCAGATTACCAGGAAAAAGAATTATTGCGTTTTACAACTGCAGGAAGTGTAGATGATGGAAAGAGTACTTTGATTGGAAGACTACTTTATGATAGTAAGTCGATCTTCGAAGATCAATATGAGATGATCAAAAAAAGTAGTGAGAAACGTGGCGAATCAGAAGTAAACTTGGCATTATTGACTGATGGTTTGAAAGCAGAAATGGAACAAGGTATCACCATTGATGTGGCCTACCGATATTTCTCGACTCCAAAAAGAAAGTTCATCATTGCAGATTGTCCTGGACACATCCAGTATACACGTAACATGGTGACAGGTGCTTCTACTTCTAACGTAGCATTGATATTAATTGATGCTAGAAAAGGAATTTCGGAACAAACTAGACGTCACTCTTTCATTTCTTCTTTATTGAAAATTCCACATTTATTGGTTTGCGTCAATAAGATGGACTTGGTTGATTATAGTGAAGAGGTATTTGAAAAAATCAAAGATGAGTTTTCTCAATTCTCTTCTAAATTGGATGTTACAGATATTCACTTTATTGCGATCTCTGCATTGAAAGGAGATAATGTGGTGAAGAAATCTGAGAATATGCCTTGGTACGATGGTACGACTTTAATGTATTATTTAGAAAATGTACACATTGGTTCTGATCATAATTTTATTGACAATCGTTTCCCGGTTCAATATGTGATTCGTCCAAATACGGATGAATTCCATGATTACCGTGGCTATGGTGGACGTGTTGCCGGAGGTATTATGAAGAAAGGTGATGAAGTAATGGTGTTGCCTTCTGGATTCACAAGTAAGATTAAAAAGATTGATACTTATGATGGCGAAATCGAAGTAGCACACCCTCCAATGGCTGTTACTGTATTGTTAGAAGATGAGATTGACATCAGCCGTGGTGACATGATTGTCCGTGAAAATAACAAACCAGAAGTTAGTCAAGATTTAGAAGTAATGGTTTGTTGGTTCAATGAAAGTAAGCCTTTGAGAGAGCGCGGAAAATATACAATTCTTCATACGACCAAAGAAGCTAGATGTGTGGTGAAAGAAATTCGATACAAATTAGATATTAATACACTTCACAGAGATACGGAAGATTTAAATGTCAAAATGAATGATATTGCTAGAGTGGTTATCCGTACTACTTCTCCATTATTTTATGATCCATATCGTAAAAACAGAGTGACCGGAAGTTTATTGTTTGTTGATGAAGCTACGAATGAGACGATGGCTGCTGGGATGATTATTTAAAAAAAATGCAAAGCATTTTTTTTAGAATGTAAAATGAAAAATTTAAAATAAGACCTTGTTTTGTGTGCTAGTGTGAGTGATGCAGACGAAAAATCGAAACAAATCTTTGTTAAGTTTTAAAAGATAAAAAGAATCGTTATTGCTTTGGTGATAACGATTTTTTTTTGAGTGCTATATTGATTAGAGTGGGTAAAATTCTAGGTGGTGCATCCACTAAACGCAGGACATTGTTGAACCGACAAAAGTCTTTAAGAGAGCGAAGTATATGAACTTTTTGATCCTCATGCGCAGGATCCACCCCGAAACTTCGTTTCGACCCTCCTTGAAAAAAGGAGGGCTGCTTCGCGAGTGAGACGTGAATTTCACGTAAAAATTATAAATCACCCATTCTATTCAACATAGAGCCTTTTTTTGAAAAAAAAAAGCATACGTATTCATGTATTGTCTTTGTACGTAACACACGCATGGACACGAAACAAGCGTTATTTTACATTTTTAATTTTACATTTTACATTAATTTTAAGCCTCCGGCTTAAAATTCCATCCGCTGTCTAGCCAAATTAATACGAATACCACCACCGATATAATTGGTTTTCCGAGTTTCATTCAGATCATTTTCTTGATTTCGATATAGGTAATCGAGGTCTACAAACATATTGTGAAACACTTGATAACTCACATTTAATCTTCCAACCAAAGTGGTAGAACTGATTCCTTGTCCGATTTCATTTCCGTATTCCAGTTCTCGTGTATTATGTGAAAGCAAGATATCACTTCCCCAATTTGACCCTAAATCATCTTCTCCTTGTTCAAAATAAGCGACTCTTGCATTGATGATTAAATTCTTGACAGGCACATATCTGATATTACCCATGTACTCTTTGAAATTGGCACCAAGCGGATGTGCAAGTGCTTGATTGAAGTGCGTATAACTAGCAGAACTATCACGATGAGTATAAGTATAAGGTCGCACAATATTCGCTTCAAATTGCAAATCAAGATGATCCACACCAAAAGCATCAATGTATTTCAATCCTGCTTGTATTCCATATTTATTAGCCCACCAACCATTGTTGTTTGTTACCAATTCATCAAATTTAAATTCATCCAAAACCAGTTGACCGTATAATGAAAATTGGTTTAAGAAATTCCATTTCACATCAATACCTAACAATGCATTGTCAGGGCTTCCTATTTGCTGCTCAATTGATCGATACAAAATGATGGGATTAAGATATTGTAATTCAAACTGATTATTTCTACTAAAAACTATTGATTCAAAAATTCCGACATTAATATCTGGTGTGACATTGTAACTTAAATGATGAGTTGCAGTATATTTTTTTGGCAATAATTCATCAACAATTTTACTTTTTGAACCAGGTACTAATTCGGCAAAAATATTTTGATAATTAAATTTCCAAACTTTCGTATTCAATTTGAGATAAAAATAATTGGTCGCAAAATCAGACAACAGAAGGGATCTCATTCCATTCCCAATAAAATTCTTGCCGTGTCCAAATTGAACGCCAACATGTTTTGTAATATTAAAACCTAAAAACCCTTTTGCGTTTAAATAATCATATCCATCCGTAATATTGAAAATACTACTTTCGTATTTTTTAAACAATCCTGCATTTGGGACCACTTCATTTTTATCAACAAACTTTCTTACATATTCTGGAAATCTAGCTTGCGTCTCTACAATGTTGGTATAAAAGAAAATTCTATCATCAATACCACCTCTCAACTCTACACCACGAGTATTGTTAAAAATCAATTCTTCATCTTCCGTATCTTTTCCAAGTTTAAAATCAATAATTGGATTGACTCTTAGGTGGAAATATTTTTTGTCAATTTCTAAGAAGTTAGCAGGAGTTTTATAAAAGTATTTCAAAATGGGGCGATTGGATAAAAAGTAGTTGTCGCTTTTGGCACTTTGTTCCATTTGTGTTGCACCTAGTGTGTAAAATGTTTGGGTGCTATCTACATAGATTCTATTTTCTACACTTTCTCTCTTACCTGCAACTGTTGTTGCAAATTCAGAAGTTTTCAACCATTCATTATTATCTCGAAAAATAAATTGCAGATCTTCTTTATCCAATTCCGTCAACTCAATATTGAGTGAATCTAATGCGGTTGCATAATTGGTAATATCTTTGCGATTGTAATTTTTCAAAGAAGTATGAAACGGTGCATCAATTCCACTTTTTATTGACAATCGGTCCATGGTATGATAGGCTTCATTACCCATAATCAGGGCGGAACCTTGAGCACTTAAAAAATAGGTCGTCGTAATAAGAACTAGTGTGTAAAGCAGTTTTTGCATAATATTGAATTGAAGGGTAAAGCTAAGGAAATTTTAGCGTTGGCATGAGAGATCGTGCGTACAATATTAGTTAGTAGAATAAGCAAAAATCGCTGAATTCAATGCGTAGAGGCTTGGTATATACGTTAAGATTTATGTTGATCCGCATTTCTAATGCTTAATGCAAAACAAAGAAAAAGGCTACCAGAATTTCTCCAAGTAGCCTTCAATATCTTTAATAACTCAAATTATTTAAAGTGACAATCGAATCGTGTACTTACCACACTGTTTTGTCTCTGCTTTATAATCTTTTTTAAATCTAAATTTACCGACTCTATTTTCTGTAGCTTTCCAAATGGTCTTATTAAAAATAGAAGAATCGTCTTCATTGTATTTTGCATACACTACTTTTCCATCTCTATTGACACAGACATTAATCACCACTACTCCCTCTTCTCCAAACTCAGGTCCAGACGGAGGCGTTTTTTTAATTACTTCTCTTGTCAATCTACCTTCGCCATCAAAATCTGCTCCACCTGATCCTTCATCCCCAACGCCGGTTCCACTTCCACTATCCGTTTTCTTTTTTCCACCAGTTGATGAAGTTCCAGTTCCTGACGAACTAGTTTTAGTATCACTTCCAACGTTTCCGTTTCCATCTTGTTTTTTATCTGCTTTCTTTGCAGGTTTTGGTGATGGCTTTGGAGCAGTAGGCTTCGGATCTTCCTTAGGCACTTTTACCGGACTCGGTTTTGGTGTTGGCTTAGGAGCAGGTTTTGGAACTGGTTTTTTTGTTGGTTTCTTTACTGGTTTTTCCTTTGGTATTTTTACTGGCTCTGGTACTTTTTCAGGCACTGCCTCCACTGGTGATGGCTCATCTTGAACTTCTGAAACCACTGGCACAGGCAACTTTGGAGCAGGCTCCGGTTCAGGTACTGGAGGTGCAGCTTCCGGCTCATTAGTCGGTTTTGGTTCTGGCTCAGGTGGTGACTCTTCTTCTTTTATTTCTTCCACATCTGTATTAGCTCGACGTTCTTCTTCTTGTTCTTTAGCTTCTTCCGAAGCCGATTCAGCAGAAGAATTCAATTCCTTTTCTGGCGGAGGTGGTGGTTCTGGAACCGTAAAATCAACTGTGATAACTTTTTCAAATTCTGGCTTTTCGTCTGGTGTCAACCAAGGCCAAAGCATCAATAAAAATAGAATTGAATGAAAAATCGCAGAGTTTCTCATTCCTTTGCGTTTATTCTGTTTCTCTTCTACTTCGTGAATTTTATCGAAGATTTTCATATTACAATTAATTTAATGCTAAAATACGGATTAAAAACGTGATTTGGTATCCCATGAAAAGGTAATAATTACTCATTATTCACCTTTAGAACACCTAAATTTCAAAATCCATTCCTTTTCCGCCTAATTCTTCCAAAAAGACCCACACTACTTCCGTTATAACGAAAACAGAATGGGTCAAGTATATCTACTAGTAGTTAGATAACTACTAGATACTAACTACTAATCCTCTTCCTCAATCTCAAACAAAAACGATAATTGCCCACATTGCTTTGCAGGAACCTTATAATCTTTTTCAAAACGATATTGTCTTGCTGTCTGAATGGCACGTCTAACTAATTCCATTGTTTGAATACTAGATGCATTGCTATTGTATTTTGCCATCACTACTCTACCATCATTATTGACACAAATATCGACAACGATTCGACCTTCTTCTTGCGTAATATCTTTTACGTCTGCACGATGCACTACTCGTCTACTTAAGATGCCACTTCCATGATCACCATCTCCGTTTCCTTCTGCCGCTGTTCCTTTACCAGTACCGTTATCACTTTCACCTGCACCACCTGTACTTGTATCGCCTTCCCCTATTGCAACATCTGCCACATCTGTTCCATCAGGTGATGAACCTGATTCTTCCTCTGCAACCTCTGGAGCAGCAGGAGGTGTAGGTGCGGGAGTTGGTTGTTTGGGAGTCGGCACTTCCACAGGTTTTGTCTCAGGAATTTCAACCACTTCTGGTTCAGGAGGAGTTGGTGAAGCTTCCACTGGCGATTCCTCTTCCACTGTTTCTGTAACAATTGGTGTAGGTGCATTTGGAGTTGGTTTTGTTTCCGTCTTTTTCACTTCTGTTGGTGTCGGAGGTTTAGGAACGGGTACTGGTTGTTTCACTACTTTTGTAGCCGTACTCTTTTTTGTTTTTTCAAACTCAGCATTACTCTTAGTTTTAGAAGATTTTTGTGCAGCCGAATCTAATTTTGAAAAATCAATCTCAATTACTTTTTCGTATTTAGTTTCATCTGTTGCAGCATCTCTTGTCAAAAAAGGAATCAATGCTAATAATATCAACGCAGAGTGAAAGTAAACCGAGAATCTCAGTCCTTTTTTCTGATTGTTGTTTTCAGTCGATAAATTCTTTCCATTTTTCATAGCTATAAAATTTAAAAGTTAGCTAATGTTAGATGTCAATGTCAATACATCGTATAACCTATCCATCTATAGTAATATTGCAAAGAATGTATGAGACTCCTAGTTATGAACCTCTTAAAGGTTTTAAAGGAAAAGTTAATGGTGATTGGTCATTTTTTACATAAGATCCATTTTGAGACGTAAATTAAGCAAGTTATACATGCCCAATAGGCCAAATAGTGTGTGTAAATGTAGAAATTCCTTACCTTGTTGCATTAAAACATTAAATCATATGTTTTAGTATAAAGTACTAAGTATTCGCTTTAATCTATCGTAGACTAAAACAATTATTAGGATATTTTCAGGTCTCAAAAAGGATCGGAAGTTCAAATCAGCGTACTTTAAATGATTTAAAATTATTAACACGAATGTATTGTTAGATTAATTTCTTCACACTTAATCGAATTACAAAAGCACTCCAAATAGATTATCAACAACTTATGATACTTCCTAAATTTAGTGAGTTAAAAAAATTTACCAAATCAAAAGAACCAACGAACTATCAATATAGTATCGCTGTACTTTCCGATACTGCTTCTCAGTTTTTTGTATCTGCACTAGATGGGTATGGTAGAAAAGAAAAAATAAAATTTGAAATCTATGAAGCGGGGTTTGGTCAAATTGCATTAGATATTATCAATCCTGATTCTTCATTTTATGCTGAGCATAGAGATTATGCGATCCTTCTAACTGCTACAGAAAAACTCTTAGAAGAATTTCAAAAACTGGAATTACAACAGAAAGAAGAATTTGCTAATAGTAAAAAACTTTTCTTTCAAAATCTCATTCAAAAAATACCAGCTAGCACTAAAATAATCCTAAATACTTTTCCGCGAATTGTAGACAATGTATTTGGAAATTTCAATGCAAGTGTATTGTCATCTTTTGGGTTTCAACTTTCTTTGCTGAATCTGGAAATGAAAAAATTAGCATTAGCAAATGGCAATGTGCTCATCTGTGATATGGAAGCACTTCAAAATTTTACAGGGATAAATGAGCGAATCGATACTAAGTTTTATGTAAAATCTCAAATGGCTTATAGTCTAAATGCTTTACCATTGTTAGTAAAAAATTATGTAGATATTATAAAGGCATCGGAGGGAATTCAACTTCAAAAATGTTTAATTCTAGATCTTGACAACACGATGTGGGGAGGTGTTATTGGTGATGATGGACTTGAGGGAATTCAGGTCGGAGAATTAGGGATCGGTAGAGCTTTCAGCGCGCTTCAACGATGGGCCAAAGAATTAAAAAATAGAGGAATTATTCTTTGTGTGTGCAGTAAAAACACAGAAGCAATCGCCAAAGAACCATTTGACAAACACCCAGAAATGGTACTACAGTTATCAGACATCTCTGTATTTGTAGCGAACTGGGAAAACAAAGCAGATAACATCAGAAATATTCAAGAGGTATTGAATATCGGTTTTGATTCCATGGTTTTTTTAGATGATAATCCTTTTGAGAGAAATTTAGTACGCACAGAGTTACCGCAAGTATGTGTGCCCGAATTGCCAGAAGATCCTTCCGAATACTTGAGTTATTTAAATACATTAAATCTATTTGAAACCACTTCATTTTCAGCAGAAGATAATAATAGAACGAAAAGATATCAGGACGAAGCTAAAAGACTTTCTGATAAAAAATCTGTTAATTCTATTGACGAATATCTTGGTGGACTTGAAATGAAAGCGGTAATGACTCCTTTCGACGATTTCTCAGTTCCAAGGATTGCACAACTTACCCAACGATCAAACCAGTTTAATCTTAGAACAAAAAGATATAGTGAAGAGCAAATAAAAAGCATGAAAAATAATCCTGCTTTTATGACTTTTCAAATTAATCTAAGTGATAAATATGGAGAATATGGTTTGATAAGTTTGGTGATTGGAGAAATTAAAGTGCGTACGCTATTCATAGATACCTGGATAATGAGTTGTCGTGTTTTAAAAAGAGATGTTGAAAAATTTGTTTTAAACGAAATTGTTGTGGCTTGCAAAAACAACGATATCAAAGAGATAGTAGGTGAATGGTTACCAACAAAGAAAAATATTATTGTAAAAGATCATTATAAAGATTTGGGATTCGTAGAAGAAAATGGTTCTTGGAATTTAAAGTTAGAAAATTTCAATCCACTAACAAATCACATACATAAAATAGAAAAAAACTTTGCTTAAAATTAATCAATCGATTGATCAGTTAATTTCTGAAAATAGAATTTTAGCTATCCTATTTGACAGAGTTGTCTCAAGTCCGTTTTATGATGAAAATTTAATGGCAAAAATTAAGGATTATATAAATACTTATTTATCCTTTCACAAAGACAATGAGATCAAGCCAAAGGATGCCTACTATAGATTCATGAAATCTTATAAAAAGGATATGACTGCATTTTCAAAAACAGGTAAGTATCCTTTAGAAATTGATCCAACAAGACTTGCACCAAGCAGATATGAATATGATGTCATTTTACTTTTAAGTTGCATGTTGGCTGATCATCGATTTAGAATCATGCAAATAATAGAAAGTACATGTCAAAATTCTCAGAATGGTTTATTTATTGGAACTGGCCCTGGATTAGAACTTGAATTAGTAAAATCCAAAATTCAAAATTTGTATGCTTACGATCTTTCAATTGATAAATTTGTGTACCACCAACACCCGGATATAAATTTCCGAGAAGAATATTTTGATGGAAAAAACGATTCGTTACAATATGACCAAGTATACCTAATTGAATTGTTAGAACATTTATCAAATCCTTACGAATTATTGGAACAATGTATCCAAGTGCTTGCTCCCAATGGGAAAATATATTTGACAACTGCTACTAATATTCCTCAATTTGATCATTTGTATAAATTCGAAAGTGACCATAAAGATTATGAGAATCAAGTCCAACGTTTAGGTTTGAAAATTGAATTCATGGAAGACATTCCACATCAATCTATTACGTTAGATATTGGAGCTAAGAATCGTTTTTATATTTTACAAAAAAAGTAATCCAGTTTAATGACTATAAATGCACTAATTTTTAGAGGAAGACATGAGCCCATTGAAGTTCAAGAAATTTCAAAACCAGACTATGTTACAGATGATTTTGTCTCAGTCAAATTAAAGTCGGCTGCTCTAAATAGACGAGATTATTGGATTACAAAAGGATTGTATCCTGATATTGCGGATAACCTTCCAGCTGTTTTAGGTTCTGATGGATGTGGTATTTATGAAGGCAATGAATACATTATTTGTCCGAATGTGAATTGGGGAGATGGTCCATTTCCTTCTACTAATTATACTATTCTTGGATTGCAAGAATATGGTACTTTTGCGGATCAAATTTTTGTAAGAAAAAATAAGCTGTATCGGAAACCTGATCATCTAAGTTCCGAACAAGCAGCGTGTCTCCCTTTGGCTGGATTGACTGCTTACCGTGCACTCTTTACTAGATGTCAAGCAAAAAAAGGGCAGAAAGTCTTGATTTCAGGAATCGGTGGTGGTGTCGCATTGTTCGCTTGTCAATTTGCAATTGCTATCGGTGCGGAAGTTTATGTTACATCAGGAGACGAAAAGAAAATAAAAAAAGCAATAGCGTTAGGAGCAGTCGATGGAGTTAGCTATAAAGATCCTCAAGCGATGAAAGCGTTAGGAAAAAAGGTAGGAGGATTTGATGTTGTAATTGACAGTGCGGGAGGTAAAGGATTTAATCAATTATTGAAGATGTGTAAACTTGGGGCTAATGTCGGAATTTATGGAGGGACAGCAGGAACGATTTCTGGAGTCGCAGTTCCTAATTTATTTTTCAAACAAATTTCAATACACGGATCAACGATGGGATCTGATGAAGAATTTAAAAAAATGATTGACTTGGTCAATGAATACAAAATAGTTCCAGTTGTTTATAAGGTAAGATCACTTCAAGAAGGGAATACATCTATAAATGACATGAGCAAAAATGAACACTTTGGAAAATTTGTCCTAAATATTTAATGGATAATATAGCACGATATACACTCGAAGAGCTTGCGGAAGGAATGGAAGCTCAAATAGAACATGAACTCATATATGATGACATTTCTGCTTTTGCGAATCTGACAAAAGATTTTCATCCTTTGCATGTTTCTAAATCCTATGCAGTTGCAAATGGATTTGAAAATATTATTGCACATGGCTTATTAATTTCTTCATTTTCTTCTACACTTATTGGGATGAAGTTACCAGGAATTAATGCTATTATTATCTCTCAAACTTTCAAGTACAGAAAGCCAGCATATCCTGGAGTTAATTTACTAATTAAAGGGATACTGGAAAAAATAGATCCTAGAACAGGTGTACTAGAAATAAAAATAAAAATAACGGCACCTGATCAAAAACAATTAATTGCTACAGGTAAATATTTAGTCAAGGTAAGAGATTCAAATTAATTTACTTTTGAGCTATAGAAAAAAGAAATTATTTCAAAATTTATAATAAAAAGTTGTGATGGAAAGAAGTATTATTTTTCAAAAAGTTAAGGAAATTTTTAATGACACATTAGATGAAATTGAAGTTGATTTAACAGATACAACCACTGCTGATGATGTAGAGGAATGGGATTCAATTACGCATATTGAACTTATTTCAGAAATCGAAAATAGATTCAATTTTAGAATGAGTATTCGTGAGATTGAAAACCTTAAGAACCTAGGTGATATGATTTCACTAATTGAATCAAAAGTGGAGGTCAGTCAATAATTCAGGACTAAACAATTCTTACAACAAAACATTTACTACAACTTAGTAAATGTTTTGTTGCATTTTAATCGCACCTAAACGCTATTGGATTCTTCAAATTTGATTTCCAAATCGCAAAAGATTTTCAAACTATCTGATCAAAATCAATGTTATTTAATTCTCTTGAGTTTGCTTTATTTATTCCAGTTGTGTTTATACTTTACTGGTTTATAACAAATAAGAATTTAAAACTTCAAAATTTCTTCTTACTTGTTGCAAGCTATTTTTTTTACGGATGGTGGGATTGGCGCTTTCTATTCCTAATCTTTTTTAGCACTTGTGTAGACTATTTGGTTGGTTTAAAAATTGGGCAATCTAAAGAAGATAAAAGTCGAAAAATATTTCTTTGGGTTAGTTTGTTCGTAAATCTTGGATTGCTAGGTATTTTTAAATACTACAACTTTTTTGCAGATAGTTTTGTCGATGCATTTTCATTTTTTGGCGTTTCATTTGAATCAGCTAGACTTAATATAATCCTTCCTGTCGGAATTAGTTTCTATACTTTTCAGACTTTGAGTTATACCATTGATATTTATAAAGAACGAATTAAACCAACCACAGACTTTATAGCCTTTGCAGCCTTTATAAGTTTTTTCCCTCAGTTAGTAGCCGGTCCGATTGAGCGAGCATCCAATTTACTTCCCCAATTTCTCAAAAAAAGAGTTTTTGAATATGACAAAGCGGTTGATGGGATGCGACAAATATTATGGGGCTTGTTTAAGAAAATGGTCATTGCAGATAATTCCGCAAGTTTGGTTGATGCCTTATTAAATAGTCCAGATCAATCAGGGAGTACAGTTGTGCTTGCAGTAATCTTTTTCACATTTCAAGTTTATGGAGATTTTTCTGGTTACTCAGATATTGCTATAGGAACTGCCAGACTGATGGGATTCAATTTAATGCAAAATTTTGCTGCCCCATACTTTTCAACCAACATGACTGATTTTTATAGAAAGTGGCATATTTCATTGTCGACTTGGATTAGAGATTATATTTATACGCCACTTGGTTTAAGATTGCGACACTTAAATCGGAGTTATGGATACATCATTGTCTTCTTAATTACCTTTACATTGTTTGGGTTTTGGCACGGTGCCAATTGGACGTTTATTGTCTTTGGAATCATTCAAGGAATTATATTGAGTTATGAATATCGTTCTAGGAAAATGAGAAAAAAAGTAAAAGCTGCTGTCAACAAAAAAGCTTATTTATTTATCAGCGGAATTCTTACCTATGCAGTATGGTGCTTTAGTTGTCTCATATTTAGAGCTGAAAGCATGAGCCATGCAATTAGTATGTTGGATAGTGTTTTTTCGTTGTCCTTATTTTCGTTTCCAGAATTCAATGGCAAAAAATTAGCGTTGACAACAACGATTTTTATTGTCCTATTTATGACTGTTGAGTGGTTTGGGAAAAATGAACAATACGCAATTGGTGGTCTACCACTAAAATTTAAAAGACCACTGAGATGGTTCTTTTATATAACGCTTGTTGCTGTGATTTTTATGTATGCAGGAGAAAAACAAGAATTCGTATACTTCCAATTTTAATCTAGAACATGAAAAAATTTATTCTTGAATCTATTTTATTTTTTACTTGTTGTCTATTGTTATTGACAGCTTACGGATTATATTCGTATTACAAATATAATCAGCATGTTTCCCAGGATTTAGTTTTTAATATTCCTGAAGGCGAAAATTTTGAAGTTGCCTTAATGGGAAATTCAGGTGCTAACATGGGAAAAGCATTAAACAACAAAAATATAAATACTGCAAGCCTCAATACATTAGGAGGTGGCGTTCTTATCCAAAAAGCATACTTAGATTATTTTACACAAGAAAAAAACACCACGAATCATATATTTTATTTTGTTGATGCATGCATGTTGACTTCCGGGCAGTTTGACAAACCTTTTTGGTGGCGTCGTGAAAAACCGGATCCTGATTTTGTAAAACTATTGTTGAAATCCTTTGACCTTAATACCGTTCTAAACTATTTAAAAATATCTATTACTGAATCTGCTCCCGACGGTCTTTATACTAGACAACAAAATGCACCAACCAAAGCAATCACAAAAATAGATAGTTCAAAAGTTGTGATGAGAATAAATATGATTCACAAAGGACAAGAAACCGTTTCATTAGAACAGAGAGAGAAGTTTTTAAAATTCGTAGATCAATATTCGAAAGAATATAAACAAACGAAAATAACCTTTATCATCAACCCTACCCTCTTTGGAGATCTTGCACCAAACAGAAAAGATTTGGTTGATCTTTTAGAAGAAGTCAAGGAGAAATATAATATCCCCTATTATGATTACAGTGATATTTATAACTCGCCAAACGAGTATAAGTATTTCTATAATTATGACCATCTCAATGCAGACGGCCAAAATCACTTGATAGAAAATTATTTGTTACCAATTATGAAATAAACAGACCAAATGAAAATAATATCGATCGCCTTCTGTACCATATTTTTCATCTTACCAAGTTACTCTCAGACTGGCTGTACGGATCCTCAAGCGTCCAATTACTCGTCGTCAGCTACGATTAATGATGGAAGCTGCTTGTATCCTGCAACTGCTTTCAACCTGATTCAACTTACTACTTTACCAAATCCACTTATCGAAACATCCGGATTGTCTTTTTTCAATAACAATTTATGGACGCACAATGATGGAGGCAATCCAGATAAAATTTATAGAATTGATTCTTTGACTGGAAATATTCTTCAAGAAGTGATTATTGCAACTGCAGATAATAATGATTGGGAAGATATGGCGGAAAATGACACGCATATTTTTGTCGGAGATTTTGGTAATAATCCTGGTAATCGAACGGACCTTGCTATTCATCGGATTGAGAAAAGTGGTTTGGTAGCGAACATTGTAAATTCACAAGTGATCAATTTTTCATACAGTGATCAAACATCTTTTCAAGAACAACCAAACAACAACAATTTCGATTGTGAAGCTTTCATTATTCACAATGATGTCATCCACCTTTTTTCAAAAAATTGGGTCAATGAAAAAACGAAACATTACACGCTTCCAAACACACCAGGCACGCATGTTGCTCAATTACAAAATGAATTTGATGTTCAAGGATTGATTACCAGTGCCGCGATAGATGATGAAGGAAATATAGTTTTGATTGGCTATACTACCGGAGGCATTTCCTTTATGTGGTTGCTTTTTGACTATGAAGGGAATGATTTATTTTCTGGAAATAAACGCTATATTTCATTGGGCAGCGCAATCAATACGAGTCAGATGGAAGGCGTTTGTTTTAAAAGCACTGGATACGGATATATTAGTTCTGAAAAATTTTCAGCGTTGGATGCCAAACTCTTTTCTTTTGATATCAATCCGTATATTTCTAACATTATAAATTCGGAATATAAAGTTTCTACAAATCCATCTATTGTATTATCACCAAATCCTTTTGATCATGAACTAAAAGTTGATATTGATGGATCAATTAATTCAGAAGTGATTGTCTCTATTTATAATGCTTTTGGAAAATTAGTTTTTGAAAGGAGAATAGATAGTCCTGATTTTTCGAATAAATTACTTATAGATTCACACTTTTTTCACGCAGGGCTTTATGTTGTAAGTATTGTTGGAGACGATTTTGAGTTGAGTCGAAAGATTGTGAAGCGGTAGTGGGTGGGTGTAATCTCATCAGTTTCACTGGCGGTAATACACGTTTAATTTCTTCGGAATTCGAATCATTCAAAAACTGCGAAGTAGTTAAACATAAATCGACATAAGTAGAACTTATGTCAAATAACTTTAAAAAAAAATCGCAGCATTCAAATGAACACTGCGATTTTCCTATTTTATTTATTAATCACAAACCTAAGTTAGTTTAGCCATGTCTCTTATGAGAATACTACGTCTATTAAAATAAATTAGATTAGACTTTCTAAGCTCATTCAAGACAGAGGTAACGGTTTGACGGGAAGTTCCTGTTATGTTAGCGATATCTTGTTGTGTTAAACAATGTTTCACCAACATTTCATAACCAACTTGACGACCTCTTTTTCTTGCGCTATCTTTTAAGAATTCGATGATACGAGTTCTTGCATCTTTAAAGATTAGGGATTCTAAACGGTTTTCGGCTTTACGCAAACGTTGTCCGATTATTTTTAAAATCTTGTCACTTACTGATTTATTTCTAAGCATCAAAGATTTAAAATCTTCTTCTTTCAATTGGAAAAAGTGGACTTCTTCATTCATTGCTTTTGCAAAATCGCAACGAGTATCTTCACCGATGACACACAATTCACCAAACATGGCAAATGGGTGTAAAATTGATTTGATAATTTCTTTACCATCATTGGAATGAGTACCAGTTTTGATCATCCCTTTTACTAAGAAGTAAATGTACTTTGCTTCTTCGTCTGGTAAAAAGATGTAACTAAATTTTGGTTTAGTTTTAAATTCAACCATCTCTTTTAATTGCTCCATTTCGTTTTCACGAAGGCCTTCAAAAAGTGGGAAGTGGTGTAGGAATCCTAAGCTGTCTTTTTTCATAATCAAATCTTTTTTGCTTAAACAGAAATTAACTTACCGAGTTACCTGTTTGATTATATAGACACACATTATTTGTCGTACCCCTATTAGAAAGACATTTATTTTTGATTTTTTTTGAAAAACCCGAATAAAAGAAGTAAAAACGGGCAAAAATGAAGAAAAGTGCGATTAATTGATGGTAAAAGTATCGATTTGAACACTGCTATACCCTCCAAAAAGACCTAATCCACCTTCGATATTATTGAAAAGAATGATTGGTTCTGCGAATTCGTCAAACGCAATTAATTCTTGTTTTCGCTTAGCGATGTGGAATAAATAATATTCTCGTGAAACGGTTCTCAATTCAAAACGTAATTTCCTAATGGCCTCAAAAGATTGAAAATAGGTAAAGCCTACTTCAAAAGATAAATTAGGAGACTGATCTCCTTCATCCTTAAACAAAATGCTATTATCGGTGTAAACAAGACCATTTGGATTATTGAATGTCATTAAGTCATTCAAATAATATTCGTCAAAGTGCTCATAAACCGTATCTCCAGTATTGGTAGTATAATGTACTTTTTGTCGAAAAACGTAAAGATGGTAATAGTGATCACCAGGTTTATCTTCTAGTTGAAAATTAAAATCAAAATAATGATCTACATTATTGATAGCAAACTTACTTTTTTCAACTTTGACAGAATCAATCGTTGCTGTTAGGACGTTTACAGGTTCAGGTATTGTATTGTTAGAAAAGACTTGGTCAAAATTATTAGCAGCTGCTTTGATGGTATAATTGGCTCCTGCTTCCGGATAAAAAGTACTATCAACAAACCACTTTCTATCAAATCCTTCTGTTTCCAAATTAAGGGTTACAATATTTCCATTAGGTTCGACAATTTCAACGGATTCTCCAGTTAATTCTCTGAGTTCATCTTCCAGAATCGGTCTACTCACATCTAGAGAAACGGATAATGGTTTTTCAGGAGTAAAAAGACAATTCACAACAAGCTTTGGTTCATCGACAGCATCAATATCGAATGGCTTTTCACAAGTTGAAGCTGTGAAAAGGAAAATACTCGATAATAATATGAATAATTTGAACTTCAAATTTCTTATTAAAATTTTAATGTATAGCTAAAAGAAGGTAAAAACTGAATCAAACTAACCTCTACAAATTCCCTTTTTACTTCAGCGGAATTATTTGAAAAACGTTCCCGAAATGCAATGTAGAGTGGATTACGTCTATTGTAAATATTATAAGCCCCTACATTAAAGGTATGACTTAATCTGCCTTTTCTCAAAAATATGTTGAACCCAATATCAAAACGGTGATAATCAGGTAATCTTGTACTATTTTTGGTTCCAAAGTCGAAAACTTCACCTGGTGGTTGGATCTGCCCTGGCGGATCAAACGTGATTGCGCTGCTTGGAATTGTTGTAGCGATCCCACTTGAGTATAACCAACTTAAATTTCCTTGGAGCCATGGTCGAAAAAAATGAGTTGCAACGAATTTCACGTTATGTCTTCTATCGTATCTATATGGATAAACTTCTCCATTATTTATTTCTTCAAAAATTCTATTCGAATGAGCATAAGCATAACTCAACCAACCATTCGTTCTACCAATTGTTTTTTCCAGCATTACTTCTGCACCATAACTTGTTCCATGTCCAGATGTTACTTTGTTTTCCCAGTTTTGACCTTCGATTGCACCTGTTGTTTCGCCCACATCAATAAGAAAACTTGCTCCTTCTTGATAGGAGATTAAATTTTTCATTTGTTTGTAATAGCCTTCAACTTTTACAACATATTTTTTCCCGATATCCAAATCAAATCCGAGTACACCTTGCCAAGAATCTTGTGGTTTAATATTTTTAGTTGCAGGTACCCAAAGGTCATTTGGCAATCCAAAATTAGAATTAGTCAATACGTGCAAGTGTTGTCGCATTCTACCAAATGAACCTTTTATTTGTAGCTTGTTATTCAATTGAAAGAAAGCTGCCAGCCGAGGTTGCATTGATAGGTAGACCTGATTTTGAACATCAAAGTAGGTGAAATGAACCCCGACGTTCACCTTAAATCTGGCGGACAGAGAGATATCATCTTCAATATAAAAATTGATGTCATTTGCATTTACAAGCGAATTCAGTTTTAAGGAATCCAAATTCTGTTCTCCTAAAATAACAAGAGAATCAGCCGTTACATCTTCAGTGAAAATACCGCCGACTCCTGGTCTAAACGAATGATACGTAAAAGCTCCACCAAGTTTCATTTGATGCTTATCTGACAATGCATATTCAAAATCCAATCTAGCGCCAAAGTCAGCAATAGTTGAACTAAATTGTGACAAAGTAGTACGTTCGAAATCACTAAGATTATTTGCCTCTTGTATTCCTACATTCAAAAAAGAGGATCTAAATTCAAAATCACTATATGTAATTGTTGTGTTAAGAAACAAACGATTGTTAAACAAATGATTCCAACGAAAGGAGATCAGTTCATTTCCCCATCCAAGGTCTTGACTTAAGCTGTCAAATAAATACACATTGTCATCAAATGATTCTTGTTTTTCCTCATCGTGAAAACTATCGGCACCTCTATAATAGCTGATATATATTTTGTCTTTATCAGAAAAATTGTAGTTGGCTTTTAAATTTAAATCCGAAAAATTATATCCTGAAAAGCCTTCTCTAGGCTCTACACTATTAAGTGTATCTCTTAGTTTATTTTTTCTGGTTTGATCTTCAATTATCTTATCAATAAAAGTTCTTCGACCACTGACAATAAATGAACCTTTGCCTTTCAAAAACGGTCCTTCCAAAGTACCTTTTCCAGATATAAGTCCTACACCAATCTCTCCCGCAAACTCCTTGTTATTTCCTTCTCTAGTTCTTACATCCAAAACTGAGGATATTCGTCCGCCATATCTTGCTGGGAATGCTCCTTTCAACAAGGTAGCTTTATTGACTACATTAGAGTTAAATATAGAGAACAGACCAGCTGTATGAAAAGGGTTATAAATGGGAGCACCATCTAATAAAATTAAATTCTGATCTGGGTTTCCACCTCTAACGTGAACGCCACCAATCCCATCCGCACCAGAAGTTACACCTGGTAGCAATAATGTCGTTCTGATTAAATCTGACTCTCCTACAAAAGTTGGTAATGCAATAAGTTTCTGTGCGCTAATTGAAGAAGTACTGATATTTGTTTCTTTGATAATAGAAGGCACTTTTTCCTCTAATGGCACAACAATAATCGGGTCTAATGTTATAGAAGGTTGTAGCTCAATATTCAAAAACTGGTCAGTAGTAAGATTGACCATTATTTGCTTTGATTGATATCCCAAATAAGAAAAGTTTACTGCTACTTCCTCAGCAGGCAGCACAATACTATAAAAACCATAATTGTTCGTAGCGGTACCCTTAGTTGTTGTTGCAATAGAAACATTGGCAGCAGCCAAACGCTCACCTGTTGTTACATCTTCAATATATCCACTTAATCGAAAATTTTTGACGGGAATTTTTTCATAAAAAAGAATAATTAAGTCACCCGAAGTTTTATAAGAAAGGGATTCACGTTCAACGAATTTATCTAAAACATATCGGACAGTTTGGCCTTTTGAATTTAATGTAAATTTTTTGTTAGCAGGAAGAATATCTGCAGAAAAGACAATATTCAATTCACTTTTATTGATGAGAATGTTTAAAACATTTTCATACTTTTCTTCTGAAAAATTGTAGTCAATCTTTTTGTCTAAAGGAGATTGCCCATAGGTCATATGGACGAAAAAAAAGTAGGGAATAATTAAGTAAAGATGCTTCATTGTTCGAGATAGAAGAACTTTCAGATTACTCTAAAATTACGAATAAAGCATAGGATTTGCAACTTCATATAAGAACGAATGTTCGTACGAGCTATTTATTTAAGCACGAACCCCCTTTAATTATATATTGCTTTTTGGTTGTGTTAAAAGTAGGATTTGAAGCACCAAATGAAATAGCAATTGCATTTGCAATTTGATCAAGTTTTAGATTGGTAAAATTTCCTGTGTATTTACAAGCTAATAATTGCTTGTTTTCAACTTGAATATTACAATCCAACTGGCGACTTAAAATCGTCAAAACATCAGCGAGTGCGGTACTTTTAAATTTGACTTGACCAGATTGCCAAGCAAGATCATTGAGATTATCCAATGTAGAAGCTTTTAGCTTTCGCTCAGAATGAAAATAAACTCCTTTCTTAAATTCGGTTAGAAGAACAGCCTCCTTATTGTTTTTGGGAGATAATTTTACTTTGCCGGTTTTCACCATCACTTCCGTCAATAATTCTTCTTCATATTCTCTAACATTAAATGAAGTTCC
The DNA here is from genome assembly GCA_937941765.1 of uncultured Saprospiraceae bacterium. Taxonomy (GTDB): domain Bacteria; phylum Bacteroidota; class Bacteroidia; order Chitinophagales; family Saprospiraceae; genus CALDGQ01. Next base: position 12,130 of record CALDGQ010000102.1, on the reverse strand, counting down.
TAAAACAGACACCAATGTTTTATTCGTTTCAATAATAAACTGTTTAGATGCATCTTTAGTAACATCAAAAAATGCTTCTCCCTTTAGTTGTACGCTTCTTGTTTTAGAATCAAATGAAGCAGGATATTTGAAGGTAGAATTTTGATTAATGGAAACAATTGTTCCATCAGATAAGGTGACAGATTTCTTTTCATTCTCAGAAGTCGTTACAGAAATCCAATTGGTTTCTGCAGTGTTGGAATTATACAGGTTGAAAAGAAAGCCAGCACCTAAAAGTAACGTCAAAGCAGCAGCCAATTGCATTAACTTACGTCTCATCGGAATCACTTTGGCATTGTCAGTAGCAGTAGTTTTTGAAGATATTTTTTCTACTTTGATTCGCTTTTGTAGTTTATTAAAACCTTGATCAATATCTATATCAAAATCAGTATCAACTGATTCAGTCAACTTCCAGATTGCTTGATAATCGTCCAAAGTCTTTTGATTGGCCTCGTTTGTTCCAAGCCATTCAGTCAATTCAATTTGTTCAGCGGCATTCAATGCTCCACTCAACTTTTTATGAATTAGTGATAGATATTTTTCTTCAGTCATTTTATAAATATAGTTCTGCTACTTTTCTACACTATTGACACTAAAAAGTATTCCACCCCCTACTCCTACCCTCAATAATAGAATAGAAGTGTAAGTAAGGTGACAATTATTTCATTCAAATAGGGTTTCAGCTGTATTCTAAGCTCTTTTAATGCTCTTGATATCTGATTTTCAACGGTTTTTACGGATATATCAAGATGCTTAGCTATTTCTCGATAACTCATTTTTTCGAATCTACTTAGTGAAAAAATGATTCTACATTTTTCTGGTAATTGATCTATTAGTTTTTTAACTAATACTTCCATTTCATGCACTTCAATTTGTCGTTGCGAATTCAAGTCACCGCTTTTCATATTCGGCATTTCAGCATAATCATCAAACTTCATTCGCTGATCGCGGATATAATTTAATGCTTTATTGATAGCGGCTCTTTTAAGATAAGCACTAAGGGAAGTAGTGATGTTTAGTTGATCTCGTTTTCTCCACAAATCATAAAATACATCTTGTGCGACATCTTCAATAACTGTTTGTTCTTTCAAAACAGGATATAAAACACCACACACGTATTTGTAGTAATTTCGAAACAATACTTCAATAGCTTGGTCTTTGTCTCTTTGGAAGAGTGCAACCAATTCATCATTTGTATATTCCTTAAATTTCGACATCACTGTAATGATAAATAATTCTTTTCTTTTTTAGTTAAAATTTTACCTCTTTTGTCTATCGACATTGAAGAGCCCTTTCTTACGTTGATCCTACTAGTAAGAGGAAAACAGTTCAAAATAAATTCTACGTTTTCATCGATATTCAAAATTCAAATAAAAGACTGATTTATAGAAGTACTAAAAATTCAAAGTTTAGATTTTCATCTATTCTTATTTTTCCAATCAAAGTGAGTGGTTACTAAACAAAAGATGTTTTTCAATATCTCAATTATTTATTAAAAAACGGGGAAGATTATTAATCTACCCCGTTTTCTTAAAACACTATTGACTAGGAACTATTAGATAGTTCTTACTTGTCTGTAATCTTCACAATTTTGAAAGTTGCAAAATTAAATTGATCATACTTAATATAGATGAAATAAGGAGCATCAGGATGATCGCTTAAATCAATTGTATATTTGGTTGCATGATCTTCTGTTACTTGTCTTTGAATCACTTGACCCCAAGTATCAACAATCTGAATAAATGCACCTGCTCTCAAAGGTGTAATCATTTCGATTGTAAATTCGTCATTGAAAGGATTCGGATAAACGAACATATCAGCACTTTCCGGTGATTCGTAAACTACTAATTCAACATTAGAGTACATAAATTCACCATCTGGTTCTAAGTATTTGATACGATACCAGTTGTTACCCAATCTTGGTTGTGCATCTTTCATCTGGTAAGGTGCTTCTTGCGCAAATGTACCGCTAGACAATTTCAAATCCATTTCATTGAAAGTGATTCCATCATTTGAACGTTCAATAACATACAAGCTATTGATTTCTTGATACTTGGTTACCCAAGTCAAATCAGAAGTTTCACCATCATTGGTTACTGCTTCAAAATCGATGAAATTGAATCCTGGACAATCCTCTACTTCAACAGGGAAAGGAATGTTAGCAGTACAATCATTCGTTGTTACAGTCAATTGAATTGAGTAGTTACCTGGTGTATTCCAAACTACTTCTGGAACTGAAATTCCGGTAGCAGTTGAAGGCGTAGCATTTGGTCCAAATGTCCAGTTGTAAGTTGCACCTGCACCTGCTGTAGATGCTTGGTAGTAATAAGACTCACCTGCACAAGCTGGATCTCCACTACCATTAGGTCCTTGCGAAATATTGATAGATGGTAACGGATTTACAAAAATCGTTATGATATTTGATTCACCGATATACTCATCACAATTGTCTCTTCTTACACATCTAATGAAGTACTTCGTTTGATACAAGTTACCTGGTTGTAAATCTGGTGTATTACTATTAGGTACCATTGTCCAATCTGTACTGTTAGGATCGAATGGTGTGTTGGTAGTAGTACATAACCATAGGTATTCAAGATCACCAGTTCCACCAGTTGGCAACACTGTGTTAGCAATCAAATCAGGAACACCACCAGAACATATCGTTTGGTCACAACAAATCTGACCACCTGTTTCTACATTATCACAAATTCCTCCATCTTCTAAAGTAATTATTTGCTCACAAGTTGCTTCATTTCCACAAGCATCTGTTACAGACCAGATTCTCGTTATCGTAGTAGGACAATCATTGATATCACCCCAATCTACATAATCGAATACTAAGTCGGCTTCAGCAGTACAATTATCTGCACCCGTTGCCATTCCGATATTCCAAGGATCCATACTTGAACCACATGCAATAGTTACATCAATTGGGCAAGTAATTGTTGGAGCAATGTTATCAGCCATAGTAATGGTTTGATCACAAGTTGCAATATTTCCACATGCATCTGTTGCAGTCCATGTTCTTACAAAGTAAGCTGGACAACTTCCAATCATAGCACCATCTGTATAATCAACAGTAGTAGTTGAACATGCATCTGTAGCGGTTGCCTCTCCAGCAGCTTCTGGACTTGAATCTGTTGTTCCACAAACTACTTCGTAATCTGCTGGGCATGTGATGGTAGGTGCTACATCATCTGTAACTGTAATTGTTTGTGTACAAGTAGCAGTGTTTCCACAACCGTCTGTAGCAGTCCATGTTCTTACGAAACTTGCAGGACAATCACCTGAAGTATTTCCATCTTCATAAGTAACTTCTGCATTTCCACAATTATCCGTTGCTACTGCGTATCCTGTAAAGTCTGGTGTTGTATTTCCATTACTACAATCAACATTTGCATCACCTGAACAAGTAATTGTCGGTGCCACATCATCAATAATTGTAATGGTCTGATCACAAGTTGCAGTATTTCCACATGCGTCTGTCGCTGTCCAAGTTCTTACAAAAGAAGCACCACCTGTAGCACAACTTCCTGTTAATGGCCCATCACTATGAGAGATAAGTGCATTTGAACAAGCATCATCAGCCGTTGCATATCCAGAGATAGTTGGATCAGGATTTCCAGTTCCACATTCGGATGCAAAATCTGCAGGACAAGTAATTATAGGATCAACATTATCGACAATTGTAATCGTTTGTGTACAAGTTGTTGAATTATCACAGTCATCCTCTATTGTCCAAGTTCTTACAAAGTACTGAGGACAATCACCTTGTAATGGTCCATCTGAGTAAGTTGCACTTGCTTCACTACAGTCATCTAAGAATGAAGGTTCACCAGTTACACTAGGATCTGTACTACTTCCACAACTCACTTCAATATCATCAGCACAAGTAAATGTCGGAGCAGTGTTATCAATGATTGTAATAGTTTGCGTACAATCTGAAGCGTTTCCACAAGCATCTGTTGCAGTCCAAGTTCTTACAAAACTTTGTGGACAAGCACCTGTTAAAGGTCCATCTTCATGTGTAATTGAAATGTCAGAACATTCATCATTTGCAGTTGCCATTCCAGTAACATCTGGTGTAGTACCACCTCCACAATCCACTTGAGCATCGGCAGGACAACTAATTGCAGGAGCTGTTCCATCATTAATGGTGATGACCTGTTCACAAGTTGTTCCATTTCCACATGCATCGATTGCTGACCAAGTTCTTACAAATTGTCTAGGACAATCACCAGTTGTTGGTCCATCTACGTAATCAAGTACTACATTTCCACAATTATCAATTGCAGTTGCAATTCCTGTATTTGTAGGAGAGATGTCTAAATTCTCACATTCGATAACTACATCATCTGGACAAGTTAATGTAGGTGCTGTGTTATCAACCTTAGTAATTTGCTGTTCACAAGTTGATACGTTTCCGCATTCATCTTCAGCAATCCAAGTTCTAGTAAATGTTCTTGGACAGTCTCCTGTTTCATCACTATCTACATAAGTAACATCTGTAAATCCACAATTATCAGTTGCAGTTGCCATTCCTGTAGCTGCTGGATCTGAATTTCCTGTAGAACATTCTACATTTGCATCAGCAGGACAAGTAATCTCTGGAGCTTCATTATCTACGATTGTAATATTTTGAGTACAAGTATTTGTATTACCACAATCATCAGTCGCAGTCCAAGTTCTTACAAAATATCTTGGACAATTACCTAATAAAGGACCATCTGCATGAGACACATTTGCAATTCCACATGCGTCTGTTGCGGTTGCCGTACCGGTTGCAAAAGGATCGGTGCTAGCAGAACAATCAACTTCAATATCTGCAGGACAAGTAATACTTGGTCCTTCGTTGTCATAAATAGTAATTGTCTGATCACAGCTCGAACTATTGCCACAAGCATCAGTCGCGGTCCATGTTCTTACAAAAGTCTGTGGACAATTTCCTGTAACAATTCCATCTGCATGTGTAATGTTGTAATTATTGCAATCATCCGTTGCAGTTGCACTGCCTGTTGCAGCTGGACTTACATCTCCATCTGAACAACTTACCGCTGCATCAGCTGGACAAGTAATAGCTGGAGCAACGTTGTCTATTACTGTAATTGTTTGTGCACATGTTGAAACATTTCCGCATGCATCTTCTGCTCTCCAATTTCTAACAAACGATAATGTAGTTGAACAATCACCTGTAATTGGTCCATCTGTATAAGTTACACTTTCGTTGTTACAAGCATCCGTTGCTGTTGCCATTCCTGTAACAGAAGGATCTGTTCCTTCACTACAAGAAGCTGTAGCATCTGCAGGACAAGTAATAACTGGTGCATCTTGATCATCTATTGTAATGTTCTGAGTACAAGATGAAGTGTTTCCACAAATATCAGTTGCAGTCCATGTTCTCACAAAAGTTTGAGGACAATTCCCAGTCAATGGACTATCAGTGTATTCTACTGATGCATTTCCACAATTATCAGTAGCAGTTGCCATTCCTGTAGAAGATGGATTGCTATCACCTGTTGAACAATTCACTACAGCATCTGCAGGACAAGTAATCACTGGTCCTTCCTCATCTGAAATTGTAATGATTTGTTCGCAAGTTGAAGTGTTTCCACATTCGTCAGTTGCTGTCCAAGTTCTAATCATATTTTGAGGACAGTTACCAGTTAAGGCACCATCAACATAAGTTACGGTTGCATTTCCACAAGCATCAGTTGCAGTTGCCGTTCCTGTTACTGAAGGATCAACACTTCCAGTTGAGCAATTTACATTTGCATCTGCTGGACAAGTAATGCTAGGTGGTACGGTATCAACAATCGTGATTATTTGTTCACAAGTAGAAGCATTTCCACAATTATCTGTTGCAGTCCATGTTCTTATAAATGAACTACCACCTGTTGCACAACTTCCATTTGTTGGACCATCTGCATAGGTAACAGTCGCACCATTTCCACAAGCATCCGTTGCAGTTGCTTCACCTGTCATTCCTGTTGTTGCATTTGCTGCTGTACAATTTACAGTTGCGTTTGCTGGACAAGATATAACTGGCGCTACATCATCAACGATTGTTATTGTTTGTGTACAAGTTGAAGTATTTCCACATGCATCTGTTGCTGTCCATGTTCTTACAAATGATTGAGGACAATTTCCTGTTAGCGGTCCATCAACGTGTGATACGGTTGTTGAGTTACACGCATCATCTGCAGTCGCCGTTCCTGTTGCAAAAGGTTCAGTACTTGATCCACATGATACTTGTGTATCTGCAGGACAAGTAATTGTAGGAGGTGTATCATCTACAATTGTAATCGTTTGCGTGCAAGTCGAAACATTCCCACAAATATCAGTCGCACTCCATGTTCTTACAAATGATAAACCACTTGCACAATCTCCTGTTGTTGGTCCATCTGCATAATCGATTGTCACTGAACTACAATTATCAGTTGCAGTTGCTTCTCCTGTTATTGAAGGATCATCACTTCCATTTGCACAACTAATCGCTGCATCAGCAGGACAAGTAATAACTGGTGCACTTTCATCTTGAATCGTAATATTCTGAGAACAAGAATTACTGTTTCCACAATCATCCGTTGCTGTCCATGTTCTTACAAAAGTCTGAGGACAATTTCCTGAACCAGGACTATCTTGATAAGTTATAGTTGCATTTCCACAATTGTCGGTTGCAGTTGCTTGACCCGTAATTGTAGGATCTGTGTTAGAATTATCACAATTCACAACTGCATCAGCAGGACATGTAATTGTTGGTCCTTGATTATCCTGAACAGTAATTGTTTGTGTTTGAACATCTGTATTTCCACAATTATCAGTTGCTGTGTAAGTTCTTGTTATGGTATAATTTCCTGCACAAGAACCAGGTGTAGTTTGTTCATTTAAAGTTACATCAACATTGGTATCACAATTGTCTGTTGCGTTGATTGCACTTGCAGGAACAGCAGCAGGAACATTTCCACAATCTACTGTTGCATTAGCTGGTACATTCATCAATGATGGATTAGTAGTATCCGTAACATTAATTGTTTGAACGTGTGCCGTTACATTTCCGCAAGCATCTGTTGCAGTCCATGTTCTAGTCAAAGTATAACTATCCATGCACGCTCCCGGTGCTGTTGACTCATTAAAATCAACATTTACATTATCATCACAATTGTCCGTTGCAGTAACAGTTGGTACAGCAGGTACATTGTTACATTCGTAATTTCCGTTAGCAGGAGTTTGACTTAAGGTTGGTGCAGTAATATCATCAACAGAAATCGTTTGAGTAGCTGTTGAAACATTACCACAATCATCTGTCGCTGTCCAAGTTCTAACTAAATTGTAACCATTAGAACAAGCACCAGGTAAAGTTTCTTCAGTCAATACTAAATCAACATTTGAATCACAATTATCAGTTGCGGTCACTACTCCATTTTGTACTGGAGGAATATTTCCACAAGCTGCACTTTCGTCGGCAGGTACATTTAAAATTTGTGGCGGTACATTATCAATTACATTGATTATTTGTTCACAAGAACTTTCGTTTCCACAAACATCGGTTGCAGTCCAAACTGCAATGAAGAATTTGTTTTGACCTGGTCCACAATTTCCTTGCAGGGTTCCTATTATACTTGAGACTGTTACTGTACTGCAATTATCACTTGTTGTTGGCTCACCAATTAAACCACCAACAGCTTCACAACTAACTTCAGCAGTTGGAGGACATGTAATTGTTGGAGCCGCATCATCTTGTATGGTAATGTTTTGAGTGCAAGTATTTGTGTTTCCACAGGCGTCAGTTGCCGTCCAAGTTCTTACAAATGTTTGCGGACATTGACCACTTGTTACACTATCAGCATAATCTATCGTTACAGCTGAACAAGCATCTGTTGCAGTAGCTTGACCAGTAATTGTAGGGGCTGTGTTAGAATTATCACAATTCACAACTGCATCAGCTGGACATGAGATCGTTGGACCTTGTGTATCTTGAACTGTAATCGTTTGTATTTGCTGATCTTGATTTCCACAATTATCAGTAGCTGTATAAATTCTATTCATAATGTAGGTATTCTCACAAACACCTTCTATAATTTCTACATTCAACACTACATCTACGTCAATGTCACAATTATCCGTTGCACCAACTCCTGCACCTGGCTGAGCTGCTGGTGGAATATTATCACATTCTGCTGTTGCATTTGGCAAGATTCCGAATAATACTGGCGCTTGCGTATCTTCTACAATTACTGTTTGTACGTGTTCTGTTACATTTCCACAATCATCTGTAGCAATCCATCTTCTGATTAATGAATAATTTTCAGGGCAAGGACCATCTTGTCTTGTTTCTGTATATACTGGAACCACATTGCCATCACAATTATCTGTTGCGGTTACATTGGCAGCAGTTGGAACATTTCCACATTGTACCGTTACATTTGCAGGTTGTTCGCTTAATGCTGGTGCTTCTATATCATCCACAGAAATCGTTTGAGTAGCGGTACTTACATTTCCACAATCATCTGTTGCTGTCCAAGTTCTAACTAAGTTGAAACCATTTGCACATGCTCCTGGAAGTGTTTCTTCCGTCATCTCTAAATCAACATTGGTATCACAATTATCGGTTGCAGTCACTGCTCCGTTTTGTACTGGAGGAATATTTCCACAAGCTGCACTTTCATCAGCAGGAACATTTAGAATTTGAGGAGGAACATTGTCAATCACGTTGATTGTTTGTTCACATGAACTTTCGTTTCCACAAATATCAGTTGCCGTCCAAGTAACTATGTAATACTGATTTGAACCAGGTCCACAGTTTCCTTGAGTTGCACCCACAGCGTTTGTAAATGAAACTGAACTACAGTTATCATCTGCTGTTGGATCACCGATTAGACTACCAACATTTTCACAACTTACTTCAGCAGTTGGAGGACAAGTAATTGTTGGTGCCGCAACATCTTGAATTGTAATATTCTGAGTACAAGTTGAAGTGTTTCCACATGCATCTGTTGCTGTCCAAGTTCTTACAAAACTTTGTGGACAATTACCTGCAAGAGATCCATCTGCATAAGTAATATCAACAGCACTACAATTATCAGTACCTGTTGCTTGGCCCGTGATTGTAGGATCTGTGTTAGAATTATCACAATTCACTACTGCATCTGATGGACAAGAGATCGTTGGACCTTGTGTATCTTGAACTGTAATCGTTTGTATTTGCTGATCTTGGTTTCCACAATTATCGGTAGCTGTATAAATTCTATTCATAATGTAAGAATTCTCACAATCACCTTCAATTATTTCTACATTCAACACTACATCTACATCACTATCACAATTATCCGTTGCACCAACTCCTGCACCTGGCTGAGCTGCTGGTGGAATATTATCACATTCTGCTGTTGCATCTGGTAGGATACCAAACAACACTGGTGCTTGTGTATCTTCAACGATTACTGTTTGTACATGCTCTGTTACATTACCACAATCATCTGTTGCAATCCATCTTCTAATCAATGAATAGTTTTCTGGGCAAGGACCATCTTGTCTTGTTTCTGTATATACTGGAACCACATTACCATCACAATTATCTGTTGCGGTTACATTGACAGCAGCTGGAACATTTCCACATTGTACCGTCATATTAGCAGGCAGGCTGCTAAGTACTGGTACTTCATTATCATCAACAGCAATTGTTTGTGTTGCTGTAGAGACATTTCCACAATCATCGGTTGCTGTCCAAGTTCTAATTAAGTTAAATCCATTAGCACATGCACCTGGCACTGTTTCTTCTGTCAAGACTAAGTCTACATTAGTATCACAATTATCTGTTGCAGTCACTACTCCATTTTGTACTGGAGGAATATTTCCACAAGCTGCACTTTCATTTGCAGGTACATTTAGGATTTGTGGAGGAACATTATCAATCACGTTGATTGTTTGTTCACATGAACTTTCGTTTCCACAAACATCTGTTGCCGTCCAAGTAATAATATAGTATCTGTTTTGACCTGGTCCACAATTTCCTTGAATTCCACCAATTGAATTTGCAAATGAGACAGTGCTACAATTATCATCTGCGGTAGGATCGCCGAGAGTACCACCTGCGGTTTCGCAACTTACATCAGCAGTTGGCGGACAAGTAATTGTTGGTGCTGCCACATCCTGAATTGTAATATTCTGAGCGCAAGTAGAAACATTTCCACATGCATCCGTTGCTTTCCAAGTTCTCGTTAAAGTCTGAGGACATTCTCCAGCCAAACTTCCATCGGAATAAGTAACATCAACTGCGCTACAATTATCAGTCGCAGTTGCTGTACCTGTAATTGAAGGATCAGTATTTGCATTATCACAATTAACAATTGCCGCATCTGGACAACTCACTGTTGGAGCTTGTGTATCTTGAACAATAATAGTTTGTATCTGTTGATCTTGGTTACCGCAATTATCTGTTGCAGTATAGATTCTGTTCATTGTATAATTGTACTCACAATCTCCTTCTATTATTTCCACATTTAACACGATGTCTACGATGTCATCACAATTATCCGTTGCACCAACTCCTGCACCTGGCTGAGCTGCTGGTGGAATATTATCACATTCTGCTGTTGCATTTGGCAAGATTCCGAATAATACTGGAGCTTGCGTATCTTCTACAATCACGGTTTGTACATGCTCTGTTACATTACCACAATCATCAGTCGCTATCCATCTTCTAATCAATGAATAGTTTTCTGGACATGGACCATCTTGTCTTGTTTCTGTATATACTGGAGTGACATCACCATCACAATTATCAGTTGCAGTTACCGTTGTCACAGCTGGCACATTTCCACATTGAACGGTTTCGTTTGCAGGATAAGAACTAAGCTCTGGTGGTACTTCATCAGATACAGAAATAGTTTGAGAAGCTGAAGTTGAGTTTCCACAATTATCAGTCGCAGTCCATGTTCTTACTAAAATAAATCCATTACTACATGCTCCTGGAATCGTTTCTTCAGTCAAAACGATATCCACATTTGTATCACAGTTATCGGTAGCAGTTACAACTCCATTTTGTACTGGAGGAATATTTCCACAAGCTGCATTTTCATCAGCAGGTACTCCAAGTAAAACTGGATCTGTAGTGTCATTGACTTCGATAGACTGAATTTGCAACACAAAGTTTCCGCAATTATCTGTTGCTGTGTAAATTCTATTTAATGTGTATCGGTTTTCACAGTTTGGATCTTGAATGATTTCCTCATTTAGTTCAACCAAAACATCTGTATCACAATTATCTGTTGCAGTAACATCAATTCCTGGTTGTGCTGCTGGTGGAATGTTATCACACTCTGCTGTTGCATCTGCAGGTACGCCAACCAAGACTGGATCAGTAGTGTCTTGAACTACTGTTGTGAATTTCTTCTCCGTTGAATTCCCACAATTATCCGTCGCTGTATAAGTACGAATGATCGTGTAACTGTCTACACAGTTTGGATCTTCTTGGATTACTTCTACAACTTCTATGGTTACTTCTGTATCGCAATTATCTGTTGCGGTTACATCGGTTCCAATTACTGGTGCTGATGGTACCGCATCACATTCTACAATCGCATCTTCTGGGAAGTTTGCAAACTCAGGGTTTGTTGTATCCTGTACTGTAATAATTTGAGTTTCTGAAGAAGCATTTCCACACTCATCGGTTACTGTCCATGTTCTAGAAATTGTATAGTTATCTGTACAATCACCATCAACAATTTCTTCTAAGAATGTAATTTCCCAATCATCATCACAATTATCAGTGGCAGTTACATCTGTTCCAATGGCTGCCGGCGCAGGAACATTGTCACATTCAACAGTAGCATCTGCAGGTACTCCAGCTAATTCCGGAGCTGTTGTATCTTGTACTGTTACTTTTTGTGTAACTATTGTTTGATTACCGCAATTATCTGTTGCGATGTAAATTCTATTTAAGGTATAAGTTTCTTCACATGGTCCGGCTGGTGTTTCTTGCGTCAATGTGACGATAACATCATCATCGCAATTATCTGTTGCCGTTACGTCGACTCCTGCTACTGCTGGATCTGGAATCGCATCACACTCAACTGTGATATCTGCTGGT
>CALDGQ010000101.1 GCA_937941765.1 uncultured Saprospiraceae bacterium | reverse complement strand
TTAAGCATGAAATTCATTAATATACGTGTATACTCGCGTACTCAACTTCTACATTCTGCGGTTCCCTGTCTGCTTTGACGGCAGTCAGGCAGGCTTGTTCGATATTTTGCGGTTCAATTTCGTTTTCGCACAGTCTGACGTGCTCCAACGCGAGCCAAAGGTTTCCAACCTCTTGGCGTTGAAACGCCCTTCACGTATGCACACGTAAAAGGCGTTTTATTTTTAATTTTACATTTTTAATTCCTAATTCTTCAAGAAATGGGCGTCATCATTCCCCTTTCCCAGCCAAATCCAACAAGAAAGCATAATTCAAAGCCGTCTTTTTATACCTAGCAAAACGACCAGATGAACCACCATGACCCGCATCCATATTCGTATCCAACAACAACTTATTATTGTCCGTTTTGTAGTCTCTCAACTTAGCAATCCATTTTGCTGGTTCCCAATATTGAACTTGCGAATCATGCAAACCAGTTGTAATCAATAGGTGAGGGTAGTCCTTTTTTTCAACATTATCATAAGGAGAATACGATTTGATATAATCATAATATTTCTTTTCCTTTGGATTTCCCCATTCATCAAACTCACCAGTTGTCAATGGAATTGTTTCATCCAACATCGTAGTTACGACATCCACAAAAGGAACGGCAGCTATGACTCCATTGAATAGATCTGGACGATAATTGATAACTGCACCAACCAACAAACCACCTGCGCTTCCACCTTGTGCATACATGTTTGCAGAAGAAGTGTAATTATTTTTAATTAAATGTTCACCACAATCGATGAAGTCATAAAACGTGTTTTTCTTGTTTAATAACTTTCCATCTTCATACCATTTTCTACCCATTTCTTCACCACCACGAATATGAGCGATCGCAAATACAAATCCTCTATCCAGCAAACTCAACCTGACAGAACTAAAATAAGGATCCATACTATTTCCATAAGAACCATAACCATATAATAATAAATCTGTGTCAGGTCCTAGCTTTGTATCTTTGTGATATACAATTGAAATTGGCACCTCTACACCATCTCTTACTTTTGCATAAATTCTTTCTGACTTATACATCGTCTTATCAAAATCACCAACCACTTCCTGTTCTTTCAATAATGTCAGTTTCTTGGTATTCATATCATAATCAAAAGTAGAATTTGGAGTCGTCAAGGAAGTAAATCCAATACGAACAACATCTGTTTCAAACTCAGGATTGGTAGAAGTGTAAGCTAAATAGGCATCTTCACCAAAATCAATATAGTGATCATCTTTTTCAGACATTACACGTAAATTCGAAATCCCTTTGATTCTTTCTTCCAATACCATGTGATTTTTAAAAACCTCAAAACCTTCTAACAATACATCGTCACGATGAGCAACAACCGTTTTCCAGTTTTCTTTAGTCGTATTATCTTCAGCAGATTCCATCAATTGGAAGTTCTTAGCATCCTTATTGGTGCGAATTAAAAAGCGATCGCCAACATGTGAAACAGAATATTCTAAGTTTCTTTCACGAGGTTGAAACACTTTAAAATCAGCAGTAGGATTATCTGCATCCAAATACCTGAATTCACTAGAAACCGTCTGGAAACTACCAATCATGATGTATTTCTTGGATTTTGACCTCCAAACATAACAATTGAAAGTCTCATCTTTTTCATGATACACTTCTACATCATCAGTAGTAGGAGTACCTAGTTTGTGGCGGAAAATTTTGTAAGGACGTAAAGACTCATCTTTCACCGTATAAAAAATGTGCTGATTGTCATTCCCCCAAGCAACAGAAGGCGTAATTCCAGGAATTACATCTTCCAACATTTCTCCAGTCTCCAGATTTTTAAATTTAATCGTATAAATTCGACGACTCAAAGTATCTTCAGCATACATCAATATCTTGTTATCAGGACTGACAGACAAACTACCGACTGCATAATAGCTATACGGTTTCGCCAACTCATTGACATCTAACATGATGTTTTCGGGAGCTTCCATATTGTCTTTATGACGCGTATAAATCGGATGCTCTTTCCCTTTTTCATATCGAGTGACGTAATAATAACCGTCCTTTTTATATGGCACCGAATTATCTTCTTGCTTAATTCTATCAACAATTTCAGTGTATAACTTTTCCTGAAATTTATTGGTATGCTCCAGGACTGAAGCGGTATGTGCATTCTCATCATTGAGATATTGAATCACTTCCGGATCTTCTCGCTGATTCATCCAATAGTAATTGTCTACTCTCGTATCTCCGTGAATAGTCATTTCCTTCGGCACCTTTTTAGCTATAGGTGGCTTTACTTTGTCTTTTAAATCCATTCCGATTGTTTGGTTTAATTTATCCGTTTTTACAGTATTATTATTGCAAGAGGACATAATACAAGTACCTACAAGCAAACATAAAGTTGCAATGAAATTTGAAAATTTGTTCATAACTGGTTTGGTTAAATTTTATGAAAGGGCTATTAATCTGAAATTACGACTAATTCAACTTTTCAAAGTAATTATTTCAATTATTTAAGGCTTTTTAACAACGAAAACTATAGGCGATGAATCCATTTATGTGTACTTCCTGATTGAAAGAATGTGATACCAAAATATCTTTGTCTTTTTATCTATAAAATGGCTAATATTGCTTACACAAACCCAATGCAGTTAGGAACATCATATAAGCAAATCATGGCCATCTCAACACCTATTATGTTGGGAAGTGCTGTTCAAAATATTATTGCCCTCAGTGATAGTGTATTTCTGTATCATTTAAGTGAAGTTGATTTTGCAGCCATTGGTTTTGTTAGTGTTTTTTATTTGATTATTGCTGCGATTGGCTACGGATTTTCAAGAGGTGGTCAAATCATGATTGCCCGAAGAGTAGGGGAAGGAAATCCAGAAGAAGTAGGTCGTACATTTTATGCGATGACTTATTTTGAAATTGGATTGGCCATTTTCATGTTTTTGTTTATGCAATTTGGTTCCTACTATTTTTTCTCTCTTTTTGTCGATTCTGATGAAATTTTCTACAAAAGTTTGGAATACATTTATACCCGTTCCTACGGTGTATTTTTCAGTTATATCGGAATTGGAATTGTTGCAATGTACACCGGAATTGCAAGGACCAACTTCATTATGTGGGATACACTGATCTTGATGGTGGTGAATATTATCCTCAATTACGGACTTATTTTTGGAAATTTTGGGTTGCCAGAAATGGGCATTGCAGGAGCAGGATTGGCAAGTTCGATAGCAGAAATCATTGCCTTCATCATATTTTTCATTTACATTTTATTTGACAAAGAAATCCGAAAATTCAATCTATTCAAGCTTCCTAAAATTGACTACGAATTAATCAAAACTATTTTAAGGATTGGTGCACCGATAGTGGCACAAATGGTGGTTGGATTAGGTAGTTGGTTTGTATTTTTTGGAATTGTAGAGAATATGGGAGAACGTCAATTGGCGATTTCGAATCTAGGAAGAATGGTCTATTTAGCTTTGTCTATTCCTTGTTGGGGTTTTTCTTCTGCCATTAATACGTTGGTAAGTAATTACATCGGCGTGCATAAAAATGAGATGGTAATGCCAATAATTTGGAAAACGGCTAAACTTTGTTTTGTTGTCACTATGGTGATTTCTATTCCTGTTATATTTTTTCCTGAACACATTTTATATCCACTCCTCGGTGGAGAAGATATGTCATTAATCACAGAAGCACGACCAATTCTTTATGTACTAATGGGAATCCTTGCTTTCTTTACGATAGGAGGTGTTTATTTCAATGGTCTTGCAGGAACAGGAGCGACATTTTATGGTTTGAAAATTCAGTTTTGGTGTGCTATCGGCTACCTTATTGCTATTTATGCGATTGTTGAATTGGTAAAAACAGATTCCCTTGTATTGGCTTGGTCGACTGAAATTGTTTATTGGATCGTGATGTTGTTTTTTATGATTCGATTTTTGAGGTCGGATAAATGGCATGGATTGAAGGTGTAAATTTGATGTTATGAGTTGCGACTTTGACAAGTAGTTTGCAAAACTAATGGGTGTTTTATCCAAAATTACAACAGTATTTATGCAAATTACCAGTCACTAACATTTCAAGGCTAAACTTCTTTGTATGAAATTGTCACTAATAATTTTGATTCTTTTTAGTTCAATCTACATGTTTGGACAAATTCAATTTGAGGAAGTTCAAGTTCCTTTAGATTTTAGTGCAAACGACATTAAAAAATCCCCCGTTGGCGAGTATTTTGTTACCCCTTTTGATTATAGTGGAAAATTATTCGCGTCACAAAACTTAGAAGATTGGACTACCTATGAGTTTGGAAATGGGTCTTTACGGCTTTCCAAATTTTTTGATGACGGAACACCAATTTACGAATATAACAATGAATACACCATTCGAAAAATGGATGCTTGGTCTACTTTGACTTTTAATGGTGACTTTATTAAATCAACTTTCATAAAAGCAGATACGTTGTTTGGATATGCATCAAATAAAGTAGTATTTAGCGTGGACAAAGGAGATACCTTCATCTCTATTTTTGAAACATCTGAAATGATTAGCAATCAAAATGTAAAGTTGTTTAAAATCAATGATCACTTTGTATTGCATCACCGGAGCGGTCCAAATGATTCCATTTCTATCTATAATCCTGTCGGTGATTTAATAAATAGTGTCGGTCTAGATAATGCGCTTACTCCAAATTCTCATTTTAGTTCATGTATTGAAATAATTTTTGTTGGATTCAGTAATTACTATTTACTTAAAGAAGACTTGACACTAGAAACAGGAACGATTCATAGCATAGTCTTTAATAGTAGCTATCTACTTAATACGCTAAGATGTGTCGATGGCACCTATTTTTATGAAAGTCCAACCCATATTTATAAAGCTGATAACTGTTCGTTTGATTGGGAAATTTTAGTTGAATTAAGTGACGTTCCAAATTTTGATGAGCTAGAAATCACTGATTCTGAATCAATAATTATCAATGATTATCGAGGAAATGCATTTTTTGAAAAAGAATTTAATAGTGAAGAATGGGAAGAAAACTTATTGCAAATCAAATATCCATTTATTACTGATGTTGATGAATCTTATGAAGAAAAGCAGATATGTGGAACTTATAACAATATATTTTCTAGTTCGGTCCCAAATTCGGAATGGACAAAAGCCAATAACTTAGATAGAGCTCACACCAATGCTGTTCAGTTTACATCGAATGGCAAGGTCTATGTAAAAAGAAGAAGCTCCATTCTCTATTCAGAAAATGATGGATTAGATTTTGTGGCAATTAATCTTCCAATTGACATTTCTGATTTTAGTATAGAAGAAACTATCCTTGACGATGGGGTCATTTATATCTTTGATCTGTATAATGAAAGTTATTATACAGTAAACAATGGCCAAGACTGGATTCCTGTCAACATAGAAAACAATTTCTGGAATCGATTCAAGCTAGTTGGAGATGAAATTATCGTCCTTTCATCAGAAACTTTTTTTCCAGCGAGAATTAGCAAAATAAATATCAATACCAATGAAATAATAACAGAAGAGATTGGTGAAAATGAATTAATTCAGATTGGGAATGGGCTTATTGCTGATAATGGTACCATTTATTTTTTTGGACTTGATCAAAATGCCATCAACACGATTGTTAGTTATCAATTTGGAATGGATTTGGAATTTTTTTCTCATTATGAAAATGGAGGCATCCTTCAATCTAATGGTAATCTATATCTTACTACTAATGATAGTTTGTATCACATTGAAGAGGAGATGACGACTGCCTTTGGCTATATTGGACTTCCTCAAGGAGCAAAATCAATGAGAATTTCTCAGAATGAACATTTGTACGTAATTATTAAAGACAATAGACTTTTTAGATCAACTGAACCTTTATCTATTTCTTCGAATATTGCACAATCTCCAATAGCTTCTGAAATTGAAATATTTCCGAATCCGACCAAAAGCACCATTACTTTTCTATTGCCGGAGTCCGAATATCATCAAATAGATGAAGTTGAAGTTATAAATCATTTGGGACAATCTGTTTATTCTAACAATTCAGTCGCAAACAATTCAATTGACATAGCACATTTACCAAATGGGATACATACGTTAATTCTGTATAAAGATGATGGTTCTAAAAAAGCTTCTCAATTTATTGTCTTTAAAGAATAAATGACACGGAGAATAATATATTAGACAATCATCCGCTCCAAAATCAACCCCAACAAAAAAGTCTCCCGTTCAATTGACATTCCCTTTTTCTCACTATTTGCCATTGTCTTGTTATTGTGTGCGATGGCATCATGGATATTAACCCACATCGCTTTCATTCCATTCTTTATTTCATGAGATTCAAATTGCGGTTTCCCCAACGCTTTATTAATTTCACAAGTATAACAATACGAAATCATATGCTGAATATCATAGTCTGGTTTATACCAAGGTCTATATTCTTCATATGCACCAAATGGTTGGATGTTTTTAATATTTGTCGCACCAGTTTCTTCAACTAGTTCTCGAATCATTCCTTCAATTTTATCCTCGCTTGCATCTATACCACCTCCTGGCAGACTGTAATCCTCGTATCTTTCCGTGTAGAGTAGTAAAATGGAATCGCCTTGTACGGCAATGCTGCGAGTAGCCAATCTTGTGAAGATGGATTTGTTATCTAGTGTTTTTATGTCTCGGTGGTAATGAGTTTTTAAAATTTGCATTGGTATATTAATCTAAGATTCAGGATGCAAAAATAAGGATAAAAGCATGAGAATTGTTAAAAAAATCAAATTTCGGATTTTGTTAGCTGCAAAACGAATTTATTATGTTATATTTAAACTATACTGATGCCCTATCAAAATTCATTGCACGCTACAATGATACTTATCTGCTCTAGTTTTTCATTAGATAATGCATGACTAGTACTCCCAAAAAAATTGTTGTTTTAATTCCAAATTAAACTTTCAAATTTTTAATTCATACCTATGTCATTCTTCAAAATCTTTCTTGCTTTATGCATATTCATTGTATCCAATATATTTACTCAAAGTCCACTTAATGCGAAAGAAGCAAACACACAGTCATTAATGTGTGAAGTAACACTTTCCGAATATGATGATCAATTAGTGATAGCAGGAATTACGGGTGAAAATGTCACGCTCAATATATTTGATGAAAATCAAACACTTGTATGGTCTTGCAACCATTGGACGGGTTTGGGTTGTAGTGAAACTGAAACAATACCATTACAAAATGGTGTTTATTATGTAGCTATTCAATCTTCTGATTGCGATTTTTACGAATCCATAGAAATCAATACAGCTTCTGAAACCAATACTGATTGTGGATTTTTTAATACCTTTATTGTATCACCAAGTGTTTATTCATATGGGAGTAGTATTACTGAGAACTTAGATGGAAGCTTTCAAATTGTCAATCAATATAAAAATGAAAATGATGTCCTTCTGGAATATGGCGCTGTAATAGATGGTATGGGGAATTTGATATCTGAAGCGATTTTGCCAGCTACACAGTTTAAGTACGCATTCGACGACCAAAGTCTAAAACACACTTTTTATAAAACAGATGCGAATGGAACTGAAATTTGGTCCAATGAGATTCAAACAAATTTGGGTATTGTAGGTCCTGAAGTAAGATCAAATAGCAGCGTCAAAATTGTTGACAACCGTATTTTATACTTTGGAGCAACAGGAGAATGGGACAACAATAATCAAGCTCAAGGTACTTACTTATTTTTTGCTGAATTGGATTTAGAAGGAAATTTAATCAATTATTTCGAGAGTTCGAATCCATTTCCTTCTACCAGTACTGACAAAAATATTCACATATCGTATTTCCATTTAGCAGATGAAAAAGCAGTAATTTCATTTCGTCAAAGAGGGGCCTATCATTATGCGGTGGCGGATTTAAATACCAATCAATTTACGTCAGAACATTTTCACAACAATACAATTTCATGGTTTGTCAGATCTGCATTGTCTCCCGATGGAAGCAAGTTGTTACTTTTCTCAAATAACAAAGAAGTAAAATTGATTGATTTAGAAAATAACACTACCAACAACCTGCCAGATATAGAAGTTGCGGTGTCCGATCTACTCAATGATTTTTCATCTACGCCCGTGTTTAGTGGTGCTTCTAACGCTATTTTATTGGACAATGGTGATTTTATAATGAGTGTATATACGAGTTCTCCCGCTTTAAAATTTTGTGTTCGTTTTGATGCCAATGGAACCCTATTGTGGAGCAATCAATTCCAAAACATGCTACCGTATCCTGGGAATCATTATTATGAACCTGCGATTGTAACCACAACTGGGAATATTATTTTTCAACATATGGCATATGCTTCTGGAAAATTTGAAATACTAATGTTATCACCTAATGGTGAATTGTTAAATTGTGATGAAAATGGAAATGTCATTTGCAATATTGAGGTTAGTACGAGCTCAGGTAAAATTATTTTTGGAGGTATGGTAGGGAGTGGCCTTCAAACAATGATATTAGACGAAAATCAAGAAATTGTTTGGTCCTGTATTACAACGGATGAAGTTAATTGCAACAATATAACTACAGTCGACCTTTCCGCGGGGCACTATACGTTACATGTACAGTCGGAATATTGTGATTTTGAGGAAACGATTTATGTTGAAGAACAAGAATGCAGTTTTTTGGAGTCATTTGAGTACTCCGTCCCTCCAAGTTTCAGTATTCCAGAATGGGAAATTTCAGAAACAGTAGAAAATAATTTCTTAGTTAGTCTTCAACATGCCGCCAGTAGTACCTACAATATTGAAATTGATAGAAATGGAAATGATTTATCTACCTTTTTCTCTTCAGCTGAAAGTTTTGATTATGAAT
Organism: uncultured Saprospiraceae bacterium; assembly: GCA_937941765.1. Taxonomy (GTDB): domain Bacteria; phylum Bacteroidota; class Bacteroidia; order Chitinophagales; family Saprospiraceae; genus CALDGQ01. The sequence continues at coordinate 17,644 of CALDGQ010000101.1, read as the reverse complement.
TTGATGCGCAAAATTCAATACACACATTCAGTGGCAAAGATCCACAAGGCAATCCTTGGGAAACCGAAGTTCCATTGCAATTTGGAACATTTGAAAATATAACAATGGGCATACAAAGTGGGGCGGGCTTTGTTAAAAAGGATGACCAAATTGTTTCACTTGGGGTTGTTGGAAAATTGGAGAATGATTCTATTGTAAATACTCAATTATTTTTTGCTGAATTTGACCTAAATGGAAATCTAACTACCTATCTCGAAACGCCAAGTAATTACAGCGTTCCCGCTGCAAACCAATCAAATATCAGAGGGATGGAAATACATTGGGGAGGAAATACAGTAATACTCAAATACACGCATTGGGTCAATTCCTGGCGATATACCAAAATAGATTTGAATAGTTTACAATTTACAACAACTCAATATTCCAGTGGTTCGGCGATGCACCACAATGGTAGCTGGTTGTCACCTGATGGTAGTAAATTCTTTGCATACGACCGATTTGAAATAGGTGATAACATTGTTATAATTGATATGGAGACCGGAGCATACTTACCAAACAATATTAATACTATGTGCAAGCCAGCATCCAATTTTCCAGGTCAAAGTATAACTTGGTTATTAAACACGATATACCCATTAAGAGACAATGGATATTTAGCTAAAATAGACTTTGTCCTAGGATATTCTGGTTCCCGAATCGCACGCTTTAATAGTGATCATCAAATGATTTGGTGCAAAGATTTTGAAGAATTCATTCCTGAAGGACATCGTTTTATACCTTCCTTAGAATCTGCTTCAGGAAATTTACTTTTCAATTTTAGTCTTTATAATAGCAATGAAGTTAGCGTATTGATGACCAATGCATATGGTGAATTTGTCTCTTGCGAACCGGTGGTAACAGAAGAATGTGAAGTAGCAATTTCTACATTTTATAATCAACTTCGTATTGAAGGTTTAACAGGCGAAAACATTGATGTAAATGTCTTTGATAGCAATCAAGATTTGGTTTGGTCCTGTAATTCGACCTCAGGAGATGAATGCAGCGAGTCTCATAACATTAATTTGCCGGTTGGCAATTATGTAGTGACTGTTCAGTCTTCTCTTTGTGATTTTACTGAAACTTTCAAATTGTTAGAAGATACGCCAAGCCCACCAAAACGCATTGGCATAGTTCCAAGCATATATCCTAATCCTGTAATGGACGAACTAAACATACAAATTCAGTCTATTACTAATCAAACTTGTTCATTTCAAATTAGGAATACAAATGGAAGTGTCATTGACACCCAAGAAATAGAATTGATAAATGGATTTAACAACTTTTCTTTTCCAACAACTAACTTACAATTAGGCATGTATTATTTGATCTTGACAGATGGACAAGGCATGCAAATCGCTCATAAATTTATTAAGGCAAATTAATTCAATCATTCAGATAAAAGAAAAAGCCGAAAATCCTATTTAGATTTTCGGCTTTTTTATATTAAACTGAATATATTATCTTAACTCAATTGCTCAACTCCTTTCTTAATACGTCTTACTGCCTCCAGCAATTGCTCATCCGAAGCAGCATAAGAAATTCGCAAACAATTATCATTTCCGAAAGCACTCCCTGGAACAAGGGCTACGTGTACAGTTTGTAATAAATAATTACAAAGATCTACTGAATTATTAATCACGGTATCCCCATTTTTCTTACCGAATAAAGCAGAAATATCAGGAAAAATGTAAAATGCTCCTTCTGGTTGATTTACTTTAAATCCCGGTATTTCTCTCAACTTACCCATCAACATATCTCTACGGGATCGATAAGCCTTTGCCATCTCATGGGTTGGAGACATGTCAGATAACAACGCATGTGCAGCAGCAGCCTGACCAAAAGCAGTAGCACCTGACGTAAACTGACTTTGCATTTTACTACAAGCAGCTGCGATTTCTTTGGGTGCACAAATGTACCCTAAGCGCCAACCTGTCATTGCAAATCCTTTTGAAAAACCATTGACTGTGATCGTACGATCTTTTACATTTTCAAAAGAACCGATACTTACATGTTTTCCAGTGAAATTGATATATTCATAAATTTCATCAGCGACAATATATACATCATCATATTTTGCGACCACATCTGCAATCGCTTTCAATTCATGTTCTTCATAAACAGAGCCGGTAGGATTGCATGGAGAAGAAAATAAAATGAATTTAGTGTTATTTGTAATTGCATTGTCAAGTTGTGCTGCCGTTACTTTAAAATCGGTTTCAATTCCAGCATCCAAAATTACCGGCGTTCCTAATCCAAGTCTAACAATTTCATAATAACTAACCCAATAAGGAGAAAAAATAATGACTTCATCACCTTCCTCCAACATAGTCAGGCTAAGATTAGCTAAAGATTGTTTAGCGCCATTTGAAACAACAATCTGATTGATATCACAGTCGATATCATTGTCTCTTTTGAATTTAGTTTTTATCGCTTCTCTCAATTCAACCAATCCTGGAACAGGTGTATATTTGGTTTTCCCATCATCCAATGCTTTTTTAGCAGCATCTTTTATATGTTGAGGAGTATCAAAGTCAGGCTCGCCCAGACTCAAACTAATCACATCATGTCCCTTTGCTCTTAAATCACGAGCCATTTGAGACATCGCAATGGTAGCACTTGGTGACATTTGAGTAATTCTTTTCGAAAGCAACTTTTTATTGGAAGTAGGTAAAGACATCTCGTTAAATTTTAAGTCAAATTTTTGATAAAATATATGTTTGCAAAGTAAATACCATTGGGTGAGAAAAGCATCCATTAACCTATCTTTTTTTGTTTAACACTCAAAAAGTTCCTAATTTCAGCTGTTCAAGTAAATTATATACGATTTAACAACTAAATGGTTGATATTCACGTATAAATACATGTGAAATAATTGAAATTATTTTCCCAAAACAAGAATTTTTGAATGCAAAGTTGGTCGATTGGTATTATTTGTTTTAATGAGTTGGGAACGATTCAAAATGTTTTTGATGATGTACATAAAATGTTGTCAGATTTTGAGTGCGAATTTGAGATTATTCTGGTGGATGATGCCAGTACGGATGGTTCAACGGAAATCATTCAAAATATAGCCAATCAGTTTCCCAATAATGTGAAATCAGTCTGCCACGAAATCAATAAAGGAATCGGCGCTTCTATACGTGACGTTTATTTTAATGCTGACAAAGATAATCTAGTTTTTGTTCCTGGTGATGGTCAGTTTGATGTAAACGAATTGATTCCATTTAAAGAATTTGATGACAAAAATTACATTTGTTTTTATCGAGAGGAGAATCAATCTTATTCCTTATTCCGGAATACACTATCTTATTTAAATAAATTATTCAATAAAGGTTTGCTGGGTTTGGAATTGAAAGATGTGAATTGGGTGAAAGCTTATAAAACAGCAATCATTCAGAAATTAGATTTGAAAATTCACAGTTCAGCAATTGAAAGTGAAATTTGCGCAAAATTAAATATTTTAAAATTAGAGCCAGTTCAAGTGAAGTCTAATTATTTACCTAGAACGTATGGTGAAAGTAAAGGTGCTTCTTTAACAAATATGTTACGTGTCGGAAAAGAATTGTTAAACTTGTTTTTTATTATTTCAAAATTCAAAGTAAAAAAAAAGCAAGCGGATAAAACACTTTTGGCAACGAAATAAATTCATACAACCAAATTTCAAAAAATAGATTTAATGAAAATAGCGATCATCGGATATGGATATTGGGGCCCAAATTTAGTCCGTAATTTTAATAATACACCAGGTGTTGAAGTTGCATGCATATTTGATTTGAATGAGAAACAGTTAAAACGTGCCAACAATGCTTTTCCTGACATCCAATTAGTTAATAACTACGACGAAATTCTCCAAGACAAAACCATAACCGCAGTTGCCATTGCGACACCTGTTTTTACGCATTTCAAATTGGCTAAACAAGCAATGATGCATGACAAACATGTATTGTTGGAAAAACCAATGACTGCTTCTGTAGTTGAAGCAACAGAATTAATCGAAATCGCTAAAAGTAGAGGACTGACTCTAATGGTCGATCACACCTATTTGTATACAAGTGCGGTTGAGAAAATAAAGGAAATTATTGATGCTGGAGATATTGGTAAAATAAAATACATTGATTCAACAAGAATTAATTTAGGACTTTTCCAGACAGACGTAGATGTCTTGTGGGATTTAGCGCCTCATGATATTTCTATTTGCAGCTATTTAATGGAAGAAAAACCAACTGCAGTTCAAGCAGTAGGAGTCTCTCATATAGATAATAATTTGGAAAATATTGCTTATCTAACATTACATTACCCAAACAATCGAATCGCACATTTCAATTGTTCATGGGTGTCTCCTGTTAAGATAAGACAAATGCTAATTGGAGGGGATAAAAAAATGATTGTCTTCAACGACTTAGAAACAACAGAAAAACTAAAAATTTATGACAAAGGATATAATGTAATTCCGGAGTCAGATCGAGATAAATTGCTAGTTGATTATAGAATTGGCGACATTCAAATTCCTAAAATTCCGCAATCAGAAGCCTTGGCAGGAATGGCTGCAGATTTTAAAAATGCAATTGAAAATGGAGTGATGCCAAGATCGAATTATCAAAGTGGGTTGGAAGTAGTCACGATTTTAGAAGCAGCCACTTATTCAATGAAAAATAAAGGAACAGAAGTAGAACTCACTTATGCAAACGCTTAATATCGATTCTCCACAACAAAGCATTAACGATGTCAAAGTCGGTGAAGATGTGAAAATTTATAAATTCGTTAATCTATATGGTTGTACCATTGGTAATGGTAGTAAGATTGGCACTTTCGTTGAAATTCAACGTGGAGCTAGTGTGGGAGAAAATTGTAAAATATCAAGTCATACCTTCGTTTGTGAAGGTGTCCATATTGGAAACGGTGTTTTTGTTGGACATAATGTTTCATTCATTAATGATATGTATCCAAGAGCGATCAATGAAGATGGTTCCATGCAAACCGATGAAGATTGGGAAATGGTAGAGACAAAAATTGGAGACCGCGTATCTATTGGCACCAGTGCAACAATTTTAGGCGGAATAAAAATCGGAAAGAACGCAATAATAGGAGCAGGTTCAGTAGTAACAAAAGATGTTCCCGAAAATGCAGTAGTAGCAGGTAATCCAGCAAAAGTAATACGCCTACTATAAAAAGTCCCAACGGGACGGCATAAACCCAAAGTGTTGGGAAAATCCCAACACGGAAAACACGGAAAACACAAAAAACACAAAGCAAAAGAAGATAAATGAACATACCATTCCTAGATCTAAAAAGACAATATCACACCATCGCTGATGATGTCAAAGTTGCATTACAAAATGTAATTGACAAAACCGCATTCGCAGGTGGTCCATTTACAGCTGCCTTTGAAGACAACTTTGCTAAATTCTGCAACACCAAGTACGCGATAGGTTGCAATAGTGGAACATCCGCTTTACATCTGGCCATGATTGCACTTGGAATCGGTGAAGGAGACGAGGTAATTTTACCTGCCAATACTTTTATAGCAACTGCTTGGGGACCTAGCTATGTAAACGCAACACCTGTGTTTGTAGATTGTGACGAGTATTTTAACATTGATATTACAAAAATAGAAGCGGCGATTACACCAAAGACAAAATGTATAATTGGTGTCCACCTTTATGGTCAACCTTTTGACATTGATGGGGTAAAGGCAATTGCAGAAAAACATAACCTACATTTTATTGAAGACGCGGCACAAGCAGCTGGAGCGAAATATAAAAATGAAGTGATCGGTGGTTTTGGTGCGATGGCATGTTACAGTTTTTATCCTGGAAAAAATTTAGGCGCTTACGGGGAAGGTGGTGCATTGACAACCAATAATGAAGCTTACAGAAACCACATCAACAAATTAAGAAATCATGGTTGTGAAAAAAGATACCATCATGATATCGTTGGATACAATATGAGATTGGATGGGTTTCAAGGTGCGATTTTGGATGTCAAATTACCACATTTAAATAATTGGAATGCACGTCGTAGAGAAATTGCGGATCGTTATGCGAATGAAATCAAAAATGAAGCAATCAAATTACCAAAGATTCATTCATTTTCAGAATCAACTTTCCACTTGTATGTGGTTACTGTTCCAGATCGAGAACACTTTATTGCAGCGATGAAAGAACAGGGTGTAGGTTGTGCACAACATTATCCGATCCCATGTCATTTGCAAAAAGCATATGCACATTTGAATTATAAAAAAGGAGATTTCCCGAAATCGGAATATTTAGCAAGTCATTGTGTCTCACTACCAATGTTTGCCGAACTGACAGATGAAGAAGTCAATTTTGTGATTGAAAAAATAAATGCATATAACCCAGTTTAATAAAACAAGGATTTTACAAATATTTGAAATTTTTGAAAACATAACCAACAGTTTTGGCCAAAAAGAAAACCAACAAAAAAGCAGGAAAAGGATCAACAAAAGGATCTACATCAACTAAATCTAAAAAAGTAGTTGGGAAAAGTCCTGTTACTCCTGTCAAAAAGAAAAAGAAAAATATCTTTTCGTCACTTGTAAAATATCCTCAACATACTTCTGAAAACGATGCGCTTTATAAAAAAATATTCAAAGGTCTTTGCGGATTTATGCTTATCGCAATGATATTGTTATCTTTCAAATCAGGTATCAATAGTGATGATAAGATGCAAAATGAGTATGAGCAAAAGTTGATGGCTTATTATACATCAGGAGGTGAAGATAAAAGTGCATTAGATTTACCAAAAACAAAAATGCATTTCTATGGAGGAATGTTTGAGGTGATTACTGGTGTTACAAACAAAATGTTAGGTTCTTCAGACATCAATCATCCGCGCTATCATAAAGTTCGTCATTTCTGGAACGCCATTTTCGGATTTTTTATGATGTTTTTTATTGCGATGACTGCTAAAGAGTTGGCTGGTTGGCGAGCCGCAATTATCGCACTATTATTCGCATTTTTCTCTCCTAGATTACTTGGACACTCCGTCATGAATCCAAAAGATATTCCTTTTGCAATGGGTTACATCATGTCGTTATATTACATGATACGTATGTGGCGCGAACTACCGAACCCAACTTGGAAAACCATTATCGGAATGTCTTTCGCTATTGGTATTGCAGTAGGCGTAAGAGCAGGAGGATTGTTAGTGGTCGCCATTTTTGGATTATTTACAGCTATTGATTTCTTATTAAAATTTGGACCGATTGCTATCTTCAAAGAATTTGACAAAACCTTGGCGTACCTAAAAGCCACCTTGATTCCAATTGTTGCAGGTTTAATTTTAGCCATTATTTTCTGGCCTTATGCGATTGCAAATCCGATTGAAAATATCGGAAAATCACTAGCAGAGTTATCCAAATATGGTGTCAATATTCGTTTATTATTTGATGGAGGAATGGTCTATGCACAAGCATTGCCTTGGACTTACCTGCCAAAATGGGTTTTATACACGATTCCTTTATTTGCAATAATAGGATTTCCAATGTTTTTTGCATTGGCATTTAAGACCTTTAAAAAGTATGCAACAGTTCCATTATTAGCATTGATTTTTGCGGCTATATTTCCTTTTGTATGGGTCATCCTACAAGACTCCACCTTATATGATGGTTGGCGACACTTAATTTTTCCTTACACAGCTATGCTCGTTTTGGTAGCCTTAGCTTGGGATACCTTAATAGACATGTTTAAATCTAACAAGGCAGTCACATATGGTGTTTTAGGACTAATGACATTGACCGCATTAGATCCTGCCATTTTTATTGTTAGAAACTTGTCATTTCCATATACTTATTTCAATCCTTTGATAGGCGGAATAGGAGGTGCTTTTGGCCAATTTGAAACCGATTATTGGGGAACTTCTATCAAACAAGGAGTTGAATATTTGGAAGACCAGGGAATTCTCTCAATGGACATGGACGAAACGGTTGTCATTGCAACTAACTTTTTATATCCATTAGATCGGTATTTAAAAAAATATAAAGATCATTATGGCGATGCTAAAAAAGTAAAAACAGTATATGTGAGATATCGTCAACGCTACGATCAAAGTTGGGATTATGGTTTATTCAATTCTCGATTTGTAGATGGAACTCGTATTCAAAACGGCACTTGGCCAACTTCTCATAATGTGCACAGTATTACCGCCAACAATACGCCACTACTTTCTGTGCTTAAAGACAATAAAGACCGACTTACTTATAGAGGTGTGAAAGAATTGAAAGCTAAAAATTATGATGCTGCAATTTCATTGTTGACACAAGAACACAACAAGCATCCTGATAATGAAATTGCTACTCAGAATTTGGCCAATGCATATATGAATAAAAATGATTTAGCAAATGCATTAAAATATGTTGAAGCAACTTACAAAATAGACCCTGAGAATATTCAAGCAATGAATATTCATGGATTGTACTTACTCAATAAAGGTAAAAAACAAGAAGCTTACGCAAAGTTTAAGCGCTTGACTGAAATTCAAGAGAAATTTCCAATGGGCTGGTATTATATGGGTGTAATTGACTTAGATGCTGGAAAAGTACAAAGTGCATTTGATATGGCTAAGAAAAGTGTAACTGTCAATCCAAAATTCAAACCAGGCTATGAGCTTGCCGCAAAGGTACTTGATAAACAAGGAAAACCGCAGGATGCAAAAAAATTCCGTGATGCGGCAGCTAAAATTAAATAACAAGAAAGGGACTAAAATATAATGGACAAGAAACTAGAACTACTAAAAGCAAAGCAAGATCAAGCAAAACTTGGTGGTGGTCAACAACGTATTGACAAGCAACACGCCAAAGGAAAACTGACTGCTGAAGAACGAATTCATTTTTTATTGGATGCAGGTTCTTTTGAAGAAATCGGAATGTTGGTAGAACATCGCAATACTGATTTCGGGATGGAAAACCAAAAGTTTTTGCGAGATGGTGTCATTACCGGATACGGAACAATAGGAGGTCGATTGGTGTATGTTTTTGCTCAGGATTTCACTGTGTTTGGTGGATCACTTTCTGAAACACATGCAGAAAAGATTTGTAAGGTCATGGATCTAGCTGCCAAAACAGGTGCTCCATTTATCGGCTTAAATGATTCAGGTGGTGCAAGGATACAAGAAGGGGTCGATTCACTAGGTGGATATGCAGATATTTTTTATCGTAACACTATATTTTCGGGTGTCATTCCCCAAATTTCAGCGATTATGGGACCCTGTGCTGGTGGTGCTGTTTACTCACCTGCGATTACCGATTTTACGATTATGGTTGAGAACACCTCTTATATGTTTGTGACAGGTCCAAATGTTGTCAAGACCGTGACCAATGAAGAAGTTACTTCTGAAGAATTAGGTGGTGCATCTGCCCATTCAACCAAATCAGGAGTCACCCACATCACTGCTGCCAATGACATTGATTGTATAGAAAAGTTAAAGCAACTACTCAGTTATATCCCTCAAAATAACAATGAAAAGACACCAAAACTACCTTATGAGTTAGGCGATGAAATTCGTGAAGAATTAATGTCAATTATCCCTGAAAGTGCGAATCAGCCATACGATATGCGTGAAGTAATCAAAGGCATAATGGATACGGATTCTTTTTATGAGATTCACAAGGATTTTGCGGAAAATATTGTAGTTGGTTTTGCGAGAATTGCAGGTCGAAGTGTTGGTATTGTTGCCAATCAACCGATGTTCTTAGCCGGTGTTTTGGATGTCAATAGTTCTAGAAAAGGAGCTAGATTTGTTCGATTCTGTGATTGCTTTAATATCCCACTGTTGGTTTTGGTGGATGTTCCTGGATTTTTACCAGGCACCGATCAAGAATGGAATGGTATTATTGTTAATGGTGCCAAATTATTGTATGCACTAAGCGAAGCTACCGTACCTAGAGTTACCTTGATTACTCGTAAAGCATACGGAGGTGCATATGATGTTATGAATTCAAAACATATCGGTGCGGACATGAATTTTGCTTGGCCAACTGCCGAAATAGCAGTGATGGGAGCGAAGGGTGCTTCAGAAATTATATTCAAAAAGGAAATAAAAGAATCAGATGATCCAGCAGCTAAGTTATTAGAAAAAGAACAAGAATATTCTGAAAAATTTGCCAACCCTTATCGTGCAGCTCAACGTGGTTTTATTGATGAAGTGATTGCTCCGAAGTTTTCAAGAAGGAAGTTGATCAAAGCATTTTCAATGTTGGAAAATAAGAAAATGGAGTTACCTAAACGGAAGCATGGGAATATTCCTTTGTAGTTGAAAGCAATTATAAATAATTTTACAAGCCAAAGATAGAGAAGCGTGAATTCAAATTGATTAAAATTGAAGAGTATGATGAAAATAGAAAATTCAATATTGTATTTTATAATCCTCTTAATGACTGGTTTAAAATAATTCTCCCAACTTCGAATCTAGAATTATTAGATGAAAGAACTTACAGGTGGAATGTTGATTCGCTATCAGGAATTATAACTTTTCCGAAGTCATCTTATCATTCTAAAAGAAAACTTTCATCAATTGGACTTGATAAGCTTGATAGTTTTGTCGCTAAATCACAAAGTCAAACTCAATTATCAATTATAATTCCTATTACAGAAGAGAAAGAATTTAGTTTTGAATATGGAATTATGTTAGATACAAAGAGGAAAATCAACCCAGAGATCAGAGCTTTTCAATTTAAAATTTAAAAATTCAACTTTAATCCTTTAACCAAAAATTATTCCAAGCATTTCCGCAATTCCGCCAACACATTCCTATTTAGGTATATATTTTGCAGCCAAAAATTTGTATATTTAGTTCAATTCCACAATTTCCTTCGTATGCAAAAGATCTTATCTATATTCATTTTGACATTTGGTTTATCTATTGTTCTCAGTGCGCAGGAAAATGAAAAGGTACCTCGTTTCAGTCATGGATTTAGTGTTGGCCTAAAAATGGTGAGTTCGATTGAGCAGCTACCAAGAATTCCTGCAAAGCCTCATTTTGCTCCTTCTTTATATGGAAATGCTTATTTTAAAATAACGCCTTTGTTGGAGATTGGTGTTGGTGTTGGTTTGCAAAATATCAATCTAAATAAGTACGACTTTTCATTGTTATTACCATGTGATTCAGAAACAGGAATTACAGATATTTACAATTCCTACTATAATACGACCTATCAGAATTTCTACATCTCCGCTCCACTAGATATCTATATTGATATTTCGGAAAAACAGAATCGCTTCTATATAAAAACGGGAGGCGAATTTTCCTATGAAATATTTACACAATCGTTTAATACTTTGCACGAATGCGGAATCGCAAAGGATAATTTTTCCCTACCACCAACAATACCCGTTTTTGAAAGCAACGCACCAACCAAATATTTTATAACAATAAAAACAGGTGTTGGGTACCAATTTACCTTATCAAATGGACGTCGATTTTTTGTGGAGTCTTTTGCAGAGTACACTTTGAATGATACCTATAATGATGAAGATTTGTCCAGCTTTGAAGTGAATAGTCGTTTGTGGGGATTGGGATTGCGTACTGGGTTTCGGTTTTAAGACTTACTATTTTCCGCAACTTCCAAAATAAATCCAACCTTAAAAACATTCTGAATAATAACTGCAGGATCACCACTCAACAGCTTTCGGATTCGAGAAATATAAACGTCAAAACTCCTTCCTAAAAAATAATCAAAACGACCATATATAACCGTCACTGCATCTTCTCTTTTGAGAATTTTGTTTTTATTTAGAGAAAGTAGTCTAAGTACTTCATTTTCTTTTTCTGTCAAACGAACTTGGTTCCCATTTAGACATAATTCTTGGCGTTCATAATCGAAATTAAAATTACCTAACTTAAACTTAGTAGGGCAATTTTCAAATGGATCTTTTTGATGTCTTCTTAGTATAACATTAATTTTACAAAGCAATTCTTCCTCATCAAATGGTTTGTTGATATAATCTTCTGCACCGATAGCATAACCATTTAATCGATCTTCTTTCATTGATTTGGCTGTAAGAAAAATAAATGGGGTAGTGACACCTTTTTTACGTAGCGTCTTAGCCAATGCAAATCCATCGAGCTTTGGCATCATCACATCAAATAAACAAAGATCAAAATTGTCTTTCATTGCAGTATTCAGACCGGTCATTCCGTCTTTACATAATTTGACATAGAAATTTTCAGATTGAAGAAAATCAACTAGCAAAAAGCCGAGACTTAAATCATCTTCTACCAACAATATTTTTTTCTCAGTCATAGAATCTTAAGTGTTTGGAATATATACTTCGAATTGGCTGCCTTTGTTAATTTCACTCAATACCTTGATCATTCCTTTGTGCATTTCAACTACAGTTTTAACATAAGACAAACCGATACCAAAACCTTTGGCGTCTTTGATATCCCCAGTATTGACTCGTTGAAATTTTTCAAAAATATGGACTTGATCTCCTTTGCTGATACCAATCCCATTATCAGAAAAAAGTACTTTAATTCCTTCTTCAGTAGTGTTTAGTGAAATATTTATTTTTGGATCACAATCGCAGTATTTCAGTGCATTGTCAATTAGATTTTTGAAAACATTGCTTAAATGATATTTATCACCCATCACCATGTAGTCTTCATTTGGAAAATCAAATTCAATAGTACCATTATTACCTTCAATAATCATTTGCATATTGGCAACCACTTCTTTGATTACTTCTTTCAAATTGATTGATTCTAATTTCAACAAATATTCGCCATTTTCCATTTTGGATAAGAACAAAACCCGTTCTACTTGTTCAGCGAGTTTCGAATTTTCGCGCTTTATAATGTCAACGTATTTATCTTGTTTAATTTCTTTGTGCCGACGTGTCAGTAAATTTAATGCCAATGAAATATTTGTCAGAGGTGTTTTTAATTCATGCGCCGTATTATTGAAAAAATCAATGTTGTTTTCAGTAATTCTTTTTTGCTTAATAAGCGCCCATAAAATGAAAAATGAAATTCCTGAAAGTAAAAGGAAAATCAGAATAGAGGAAAGGATCATGAACTTCATTTTGTCAAACAAGTACTGATCTTTGGAGTCGAAAGAAACACCGATAGCATAACTAGAACAACAACCATTTAAAGTATTCAACGAACAAGCATAGGAACAACCAATAGAATCCGCATTTACAATGTTATCTAAAATATCGATTTTGTAATCTTGATCGATTCCGTAGCAAGTCATATAGCCATGAAGACTTTCCTCGAGATCTGCTAATTGAGCAGGCGTAACTTGACTCCGATCTAAATCAATTATTGCATTATCCTCAGTTTCCAAAATTTCTGAGAATTCATCAAACTCCAACTCCATTGAATAGGCGGTATTGAAATCCGATAAGGCACTTCCCAACGCAAGACTTACTTTTTGATCAAATTGCTCTTCAATCAATTGCCGAGACTGCGTTAACCAACTAATTTGAAAGGCTATCAAGGAGAATAGTCCAAGACAAACTGCAGCGAATAGGTAAGGAACTTGATTTAATTTTATCCAGTTTTTCAAAATGAGGCTTGATAATTAATTATCTGTTCTATAAAGAAACAAAATATTTAAACTTGATGCAGCCGCTTAACAGGTTGTTAACAGGTACTTACCAACTGATTTACAGCTTTCATCAGTAGTTGCAAATATCTTTGTAAAGACGAATTTATCGGTATCTCAGCGATCCTGAGTGAATCTTAAATTATTTATTATGAAAAAGATCTTTGGTTTAATGACAGCGTTTCTTTTAGTTGGAACTTTATCTTTTGCACAGAAAACAGCAAATAATACAGCAACTTCTAGTGTAAAGGCTAAATGTTGTACCCCTTCTAAAGCTTGTGCGAAAGCGATGGGAATCAGTCTTGAAGAATGCAAGAAAATTTGTGGTTCGAAAGTTACTTCAACGTCAACTACAGATTCAAACGTAGCAACAAAAGCACAATTGGTTTCTCAAACTTCTACAAAAGCCGTGAATTGTGATCCAAAAGAATGCGCCAAGTCATGCAACATGAGCGTTGCAGAATGTCAAAAAAAGTGTAACGGAAAAGCAGGCACCAGTCAAAATGCAGCAAATGTAAAACTAGTATCTCAAAAAACAGCTGGTGTCAAATGTTGCGCTAAAAAGAAGTGTTGTAAAAAAGGATTAGGAAAAGCAACTTCGATTGCCGGAAACTAAAAAACAAACTTGAGAGGGTACATCCGATTAACCCCGTTTTGAATTGAAGGTTGCATTTTTAGGAATGCAGCCTTTTTTGAATTTGTGTTGGTTGTTATTTATAGAACCACTGCGCTTTATATCCGTAATGTTCACGTCCTTTCTTGCGTGAGGAAATTTTACGAAACAAGAGCTATGTGATCTATGTATCTTATGTGATCTTTGTGTTAATACATCCAGCGACTTGTCGTGCCATGTTAAACTAAACCTCAGACTTAGAATTAATTTTCTTCATCTCAGCAATATATTCCAAGCCAGCATCTAATCCAGTATGATAATCACGTCTTACGGAATCAATGGAATAAGAAATGGTACCACTATTTAAATGCTTTTTGGGTGCAATTTGTTGGATACGCACATTTTTAGGTGGATTGTTTATGAAGTCAACATTCTTATTATATAAATCGTAACTCTCATGAAAGCAGGAGCTAAAACCTTTATTGCCTCTAAAATAAAAGCTAGCAAAATAATCCATCCATCCTTGACTCACTCTTGAATTCTTTGGAGTTGTTCGCAAAATTAAAATATCTTCAGATCCAGTTTCGTATGCTTTCAAAACAGGTAAAGGGTCACTCCATCCACCATCCATTAAATCTTGATTACCGACACGATGGGTACCTTTTGTTACAAAAGGAAGGGTAGAAGAGGCAATAATCATTTCAATCCAAGATTCCTTGTCAGGTGCTAAAAATTCCGCTTTCCCATTTTTGCGATTGGTAGCTACAAAACGAACTAATTTATCTTCCTTCCAAATAAAATCTAAAGCACTTTGCACATCAAATGGATAACGAGTCATCGCTAATTGTCGAACGTAGTCAATATTCATATAACCAGTACCCGCAAAAATATTGGATATTTTAATAAAATTAGGATCCTTGGCAAGGAACTTCATTCCATTGATATAAAACTTGTATTGACCACTCAAATAATAAGACAACGCCATCGCTCCACCAGACACGCCAATATACCGATCGAACGGATGATAATCAGATACAATAAACGCATCCAAAATACCAGCAGTGTATGAAGTTCTAAAACCACCACCTTCAATTACAATTGTCTTGTTTTTACTCATCGAATTTTTAGTATAAATTGTTCTATAAAGATATTTAATTTCTATGTTTGATGAAAGCTTTATTTCAAATTGCTTTAAAATTCTAAACTTTGTTAATTTAACATCCAAGTGATATTAATTATAAAAAATGAAAAATAAGCAATTTATAAAACAACATGAGTCGATATTGGATTATGAACCTGTGGACCTTCCCAAGAAACCTCAATATTATTTTGAATTAATAATTCTATTTGTCACCTCACTACTTGCTTCTTATGCATTGCTTGCACTCGATGTAAAAACGGATAGTATCGCTGATTTGCTGAGTCTAAAAATGTTAATTCCTTCTTTAGTTTTTGCGATCCCAGCATTTATAGCTTCCTCCTTTTTATTTGACAAATTGGCCCAATCGTATAGTACAAAAATGAGTATGACTATAAGTTTGATAGTCTCCATTCCACTTGTTTTTCTCTTATTAATTTGGTTTTTATGAAGTTAATTCTTGATAAACATCAATTCTAGGACTTATTTACCCTATTTCTGGCATCATTTTCAAAATATAAATGGTATTCTCCCGTTTGAAAGCATTGCTTTCGTTAAATTTGCAACAAACAAAGTAGAGAGAAATGGATCTTATCAAACCACATATTCCTAATATGCTGACCATGTTCAGAATTCCTTTGGCTTTTCTGTGCGCATACTTTGCATTCTTCAAAGAGGATCCTTTTTCATTATCCGTTTCTTTAGGTTTATTTTTATTGGCTGCAATTACAGATGCAGTGGATGGTCACCTTGCTCGTAGATGGAAGATTGTCTCTAAGTTTGGAAAAATTTGGGATCCGATAGCTGATAAGATATTAATACTTGGTGTTTTGGTTGTCTTTACTTATAACGGAATTGTTCCATTAATTTTGACTTTATTAATTGTTGCAAGAGAAGTGTTATTGACAGTTATTCGTTTAATGCTTTTGTCTAAGAAAATCGTTTTGGCAGCTCGTCAATCTGGTAAATTTAAAACCATCTCTCAAGTTGCTGTTTTAATTTCAATATATTGTTTACTCATTTTTGATCATCCTTTGCAAGCTTACATTAGTAAAGATGTGATCAGTTGGATTATATTTTCTTTATTAATCTGGAAAGCTGGAATTACTTTATATTCTGGTATCGAATTCATTTTGCATAATAGAAAAGTAATTGGAAAAATAGAATGGGTATAATCGGCTAATCCTTGTTTTCTTAATCCCTCTTTTATGAAAAATTTATTGGTTTTATTTTGTCTATCAATTTTTACATTGATGGTATCTTGTAATGCATCAAAGAATGTTTCAGCGCCAGTTAATTCAATTCCTAACACTCCTTATACATTAATGACAGGTTCATTCAACAGTGAAGCGCAATCTTTAAGAGATACTTTATTTTATAACATTTCATTGCACATGTATCCGATTTGGACAAACAAGTCAGCTCAATATTTGTATGTCGAACAAGCATTGGCAACCATGCAGGACAAACCATATCGTCAACGTATATACAAGGTTACAGAGTTGCCTAATGGGATTTTTGAAAGTGTTGTTTATAAATTAGCAGATGAAAAATCTTTTATCGGCAAGTGGAATGACACCAAATATTTTGATCAATTTGATGAATCCATTCTGGAAATACGAGAAGGTTGTGCGGTTTATTTAAAACCAATTGGAAAGCAAATTTTTGAAGGAAGTACCAAAGAAAAAGATTGTAAAAGTACTTTAAGAGGAGCTACTTATGCAACTTCCGTGGTTCGTGTTGAAAAGGACAAGATTGTCAGTTGGGATCAAGGTTTTGATGCATCTGGCAAACAAGTTTGGGGTGCGGAAACAGAAGGTTATATTTTTGATCGGTTGAAGTAAAATGTTTATGAATGTGCTTGCGTTTGTTAAACCTGAGCGCTGCAATGCGCATGGCTAGGTTAAACGTATTTATTTTCTAGAATTGATGAGCTGACGTTTACCAAACCTTACAATTACTCAAAGGCTTTTCTCAGGTTTTGCAAACGCAAAAATGATGATTCCGTTTGTTAAACCTGAGCGCTGCAATGCGCATGGCTAGGTTAAACGTATTTATTTTCTAGAATTGATGAGCTGACGTTTACCAAACCTTACAATTACTCAAGGGCTTTTCTCAGGTTTAGCAAACGACTTACCTTACCATCCCACTCAAATAGGCATCCATCTCTCTAAAAGTCTTTGCAGGATGAATCGTTCCATCAGGCAATACTAAAAATTTAGTTGGTACCTCATCGACTCCATAAGCTTGAGCAATTGGAGACAACATTACAACAGGATGTTTTTCG
>CALDGQ010000100.1 GCA_937941765.1 uncultured Saprospiraceae bacterium | reverse complement strand
AATATCGAATGTCGAAGTAGAGTACGTGGACAATTAAGCATGAAATTCGTTAATATACGTGTATACTCGCGTATTCAACTTCTACATTCTGCGGTTCCTTGTTCGATATTTTGCGGTTCAATTTCGTTTTCGCACAGTCTGACGTGGACTCGCGAGCTCACGTAACATCCTTCCTTTTCAAGGAAGGACTATCCGCCTTTGGCGGATTAGGGGATGAGTCCTACGAAACAGAATCAAATTATCCTTCTTAACAAAAAAATAAGTTCACAATATCCACGTTTCAATGTATACAAACGAAATTAGATTGAAACACAAACCGACTCAATTCCTGATATGCATCCTATTATCGATATTTCCATTGATAACGTATGCGCAAGACTATCCAGTATTTCCCGAAAAAAATCATACAACCTCCATATCATTGACTGGTTTTTCGATCGACCTTAACTCAATTGATGCGGGCTATACATACAAGTTATTTCAAAAAAACAATCTTAGTTTACGTACTGGTTTTATTGTTGGAATTTTTTATCCTAGAATTAAATTAGCAGACTTGACAAAAAAAGACTTAGCATCATTTGTAGCTCCCAACATTGAATTAGCGTATGGATCAAAGCATGTTTTCTATATTTCTTTTTGGAAAAATTTTATGAAGAATAATGAAGCTCCTTTTAAATCTGCACTTGGATATCGACACGAATTTGTCAACAAGCAATTGTCAATAAAAGCATTTGGAAGTTTTTTATGGATCAAAGATGACACTCAATTGGAATCAACTGCAATTTTCACTTATGGTGGAATTGGCATTGGTTTAGAACGGAATTTTTAATGAGCGTAGAGTGATTGAGTTTATAGTGTAAAGCGGAATCTATATGAATGTATATAAATTGATGTGAAACCGTTTATCTAAATACTCAAAACTGCATGCAGTGCACATATAAATAAAAATTGGCATATATTTTGAACTAAGACTAATCCCCCTATCAATTAATATTTTAATAGATATTATTGATTTGATTGTCTCAAGCAATATATGTAGCCGCTGCAAAGCGGCTATTTTTTTGTCCTTTTTTATACGCCACCCCAGCACATATACTTGATATTGATATAATCTTCAATTCCGTATTTAGATCCTTCTCTTCCAAAACCACTTTCTTTCACACCACCAAATGGTGCAACCGCTGTTGAAATCATTCCAGTATTAATACCAACCATTCCGTATTCCAATGCTTCAGCAACGCGCCATATGAGGGCATAATCTCTGCCATAAAAATAAGCAGCTAATCCATATGAGGTATCATTAGCCAATTCAATAACTTGTTCTTCAGAATTAAATTTGTAAACTGCTGCGATTGGACCGAAGATTTCTTGACTGAAAATTTCCATCTCTCGATTCACATCACAAACAAGGGTTGGTTGAAAAAACTGACCTTCCATTCTGGCTCCACCTATTGGGATGACTGCACCTTTGGAAGTTGCATCATTTAATATTGCTTCATCTTTCAAAATTGCTGCTTCATTAATCATGGGGCCGACATGTGTTCCTTCTTCCAATCCACTTCCGATTTTCAATGCTTGTATTTTGTTAGATAATTTAGCAACAAATTCATCATGAATATTTTCATGTACAAAAATACGGTTGGTACAAATACAAGTCTGACCTGCATTTCGAAATTTGGAAGCCATACATCCATCTACTGCTGCCTCCATATCTGCATCTTCAAAAACAATAAACGGAGCATTTCCACCTAACTCCAGTGATATTTTTTTGACTTGGTCTGCCGATGCTTTCAACAACAACTTCCCTACTCTAGTAGAACCTGTAAAGGATATTTTCTTGACTTTCGGATTCGAAGTAAATTCAGCACCGATGGCATTCGGATCTTTACTGCAAATAACATTAATAACACCAGGAGGGAAACCAGCTTGTTCTGCCAAATCTGCGAGTGCCAAAGCAGACAAGGGAGTTAATTCAGATGGTTTGATAACAACAGTGCAACCTGCTGCTAATGCTGGTGCTACTTTCCGGGTAATCATTGCACTAGGAAAATTCCAAGGAGTAATCGCACCAACTACGCCAATAGGTTGTTTGATTACCGTTATTCTTTTGTCACTTCCATGCGCAGGAATCACATCTCCATAAATTCGTTTTGCTTCTTCAGCAAACCATTCTACAAAAGAGGCACCATATTTTATTTCTCCAATTGCTTCTGCTAGTGGTTTTCCTTGTTCTTTTGTCAACAACTCAGCTAATTCATTTTTATGTTGTAGTTGTAAATTAAACCACTTTTTCAGAATTCGACTTCTTTTACTTGCTGTGAATTTGCTCCAAATTTTGAATGCATCGTGTGCTGCATCTATTGCTTCCACACAATCTGCACGCGTCATGTCATCTACTTCTGCAATTATGTTGTTGTTGAATGGGTTGTGTACTGGAAAATTTTTTTCTGCGGATTTCCACTTTCCGTTTATGTAGGATTTTGTTTTCATTTTCGAAGACTTATAAATAGGGTTTTAATAATTGTCCCGAAATTGCCCGCAATTTCGGGAATGTAAAATGTATAATTTAAAATATGACGACCTGTATTTAAGCTTACGTAACTCGACGTGCAATAGTGATATTTAGATTCGTACCATCGAGAGATAGCAAGATAAATATTTTCCATTATACGCTTTGTTCTTCATTTTTAAAGATAAATCAAAGTTTTTTAGAAAAAAGTTCAGCGATTTTATGGAATCTCAAAATCTCGATCGTCTTAATAAGGGAATAAGTACAAAACAATATTCAATTATTTTAAATTTAAAAAAATGAAAAAACAAAACGTTATTGTCGACAAATCATTTAATTTTTCATTAAACATCATTGCACTTTATAAAAGATTACAGACTGAGAAAGAATACATAGTTTCCAAACAACTACTCAGATCAGGAACTTCAATTGGTGCAAATATAAGTGAGGCAACTGCAGGTTGTACGAAAAGAGATTTTATTTATAAATTAACGCTATCGCACAAAGAAGCATTCGAATCTAGGTATTGGCTGGAGCTTCTCAATAAAAGCGACTTAACTGACATCAACGTAGACAAATTGTTAAATGAGGTAAATGAGTTAATTAAAATTTTGACTCGTATTTTGATAACAGCTCGAAAGAATGTATAGAGGTTAATAGCAATCAGAGGAATGCAAATGTAAAATTTAAATAGGACATGATTTTAAGTGCGTGTGCGTCAGACTGTGCGAAAATGCAGAAAGTTGGTTGCCAAACACCGAGAGGTTAGAAACCTTCGGCTCGCTTTTGTTTAACCGAGCCAAAGGTTTCTAACCCTGTCAATTATCACGAATCGGCTGCAAAAGAATTATATGATTTTTATAGATGTGAAAAAAGAAG
>CALDGQ010000099.1 GCA_937941765.1 uncultured Saprospiraceae bacterium | reverse complement strand
GCGTAATCCAATTGGATATCGCTATTGCCCTTCTTCAAAATAACGGTTTCGTTTTTCTGCTTTCTCATACTTAATATGTTTTTTAGATTAGTAATACATTATGGATTTTACCAAAATTATACCAAACTATAATATTACGATAATCTCTAAGATGTAAAATTATTGATTATTAGATAGAAATAAAAATTTATTTACAGAATAAATTAAACTTTGTATATAAATAAATTATCTCTTTGACGTAGTAATGTTCGGCATCTTCAAATAATTAGGCACATAGTGCGCCAAATTTTCATATTGATGATCCCGATATTTCTCCAAAGCCAACACAACCATATGAGATGCGGCACATTGAGTTGGAAGATAATGTATGTTAAAATTTGAAAGAATTTCTTTCGTTTTTTCAGAACCGTTCCCAGCTATAACAAAGTGATTACCCCATTTATTATGCACATCAAATTCTTTATCATTGATTATAAGTGCTTTAGTAGGAACAATTGGATTCAAATCCATATCATATAATGCGGTATAAACTTCCATTCTTCGTGCATCAATCATTGGGCAAAGTAATGTATTTTTATTGTTGGATTCATTTAAATCCGTTTTCATTTTCCATGCAATTGACTTTAAAGTATCCACCGCAATTAATGGAATATCCATAGCATAACAAATTGCTTTCGCTGTGGAAACACCTACTCTCAAACCAGTATAAGATCCTGGACCAGCACTAATTGCTACTGCATCGAGGTCCTTCATTTTCGTGTCTCCTTTTTTCAAACATAAGTCAATGTAGGTTGTTAGAAAGCTAGCGTGAAGATATCCTTGATGTGTTTCTTTGGAGTATAGTGGCAACTCGTTTTCGCTCAAGCAAACGGAGCAGATTTCTGTTGAAGTTTCTATATGAAGTATTTTTGCCATATCAAATTATCAGACAATTTGCCTTGTCACAATCTTGTTTTATTTGTAATTTTTGTTTATATTAATATAAATCGTATAAAATTTCATTAGATATTAAATCATCTCTGAATAAGATTTAATGAATAAAATACCCAAATATTAACAATAATTGGATTGATTTTTGTCACTAAATGGGTAACGTTTTGTCCTATAAAAGCACCTTAATTATGAAATTTACATTTACTAAAATTACTTTCCGACTTTTTTTCATCGGATTGGCAATGATAGGAATTTTTTCCTCATGTAAAAAAGATCCTGTCATGACGACTCCAAGAGATTTCACTTTTGAAGTTAGAGAAAATTTAGGAGCTTCTTTAAGTGATGCAATTTTAAATAATGGAGATCAGTTCGAAATCCTTGACAAAGACGAATACGCTGACAATGTCTATTTTTATATGAATTCGATGATGAAGCAAGTTTCTAATCTTTATCGATTCAATAATACAAACTCTGGATGGAATCAAGACAGAATATGGGAGGCTTTTGTAATTAATAACGATGACGAAAAGTTTGCTTTCTGTATACCTGGAGGAAATTTTTATATCTCAACAGGTTTTCTAAAGCAGATTGAGAAAGATCATGAACTATATTATGTGATGGCTTTTGAGTTGACAATGATGCAAGAAGGATATATCCTAAACAAATTATACTCTTTGGGCATAGAAGATATTGCGGCGATTAGTAACGGGACAGTCGAACCAGGGGATTTAAGTGCTGATGATGTAGCGTTGAGTTTTATTGATCCGTCTTTTGTATATGATTTATCGATTGTACAAGATGCGGATCACATTGCTATGGATTATATTTGCAAGTCTTCAGATTATAATAGATTTGGAATCGTAGACCTACTTAATAATAATGACAGCGGTTTGTGGTTTGATACTCGACCAAGTTATGCTCAACGTAATTTAATAGACTTAAATGAGGTTGAAGTTGAAGATGTGTCAGATTGTGGAGATAGAAAGAAAACGGGTCTTTATGAAACACTAGTATTGCAATATCTACCTTAACCAATTGCTGAAATTATCTACCGACATGAATCAAAAGCACAGAGATATCAGCTGGGGAAACACCGCTGATTCTACTTGCTTGTCCGATTGTACGCGGTTTAATTTTTGACAATTTTTCAACTGCCTCTGCAGATAATGAAGCCAATCCACTATATACCATATCGTCTTTTAAGATAATTTTCTCCAAACGATTCATTTTCTCGACCATTTCTTGTTCCTTTTGAATATAGCCTTCATATTTCATTTTAATTTCCGCCTGTTCAATTTTTTCCTGATTGAATTGATTCAAAAAATCTCTTACTGCTGGCATGGCTTCGGCCAACCCATCAATATAAACATGAGGTCTAACTAAAATTTTGTGCAGTTTCATTTTCTGATTCACTTTTGCAGAACCTAGACTATCTAAATATCCATTGACCTGATCCGGTGTGATGCTGATTGTTTTGAAATAATCTTCAATTTTTTTACCATCACTTATTTTTTCTTCAACACGACTCACACGTTCTTCCATGTTTTTCATACCCAATTTGTGAGCCAATGGAGATAAGCGAATATCTGCATTATCCTGACGCAATAGAATTCGGTATTCTGCACGAGAAGTAAACATTCTATAAGGCTCATCGGTCCCTTTGTTGACTAGATCATCTATCAATACACCTATATATGCTTCTGAACGACCCAATACAAAAGGATCTTGTTCAGTGATTTTCAAGTGTGCATTCATACCAGCAATCAGACCTTGACAAGCTGCTTCTTCGTATCCAGTGGTACCATTAATTTGGCCAGCAAAGAATAAATTGTCAACCAATTTAGTTTCTAAAGAAATTCTTAGTTGTGTTGGTGGAAAGTAATCGTATTCAATTGCATAACCAGGTCGAAACATTTTTACATTTTCAAAACCTGGTATCAAGCGCATCGCATTATACTGTACATCTTCAGGCAAAGAAGAAGAGAAACCATTCACATAAATTTCACAAGTATCCCATCCTTCTGGTTCTACAAAAAGTTGGTGTCTGTTTTTATCTGCAAATCGATTAATTTTATCTTCAATTGACGGACAATATCTTGGGCCGATACCTTGGATTCTTCCATTAAACATTGGAGAACGATCAAAACCTGTCTTCAATTTTTCATGTACATCCAGATTCGTGTACGCAATGTGACAAGGACTTTGTTTTTTCAAAGTAGGTGTATCGGTGTAAGAGAATTTTCCAACATGATCATCGCCAGGCTGTTCTTCCATCTTAGAATAATCCAGTGTGCGACCATCAACACGTGGAGGAGTTCCTGTTTTCATTCTTCCAGATTCAAAGCCAAGTTGTACCAATTGTTGTGTGATACCTTTCGCTGCTTTTTCTCCAGCTCTTCCACCACCAAATTGTTTTTCACCAATATGAATAATTCCATTTAAAAAAGTACCATTGGTTAAAACAACTGCTTTACTTTTTATTTCTAGGCCCATTCCTGTTTTTACACCGATTGCTCTTCCATCTTTGACGACAATTCCAGTGATCATTTCTTGCCAAAAATCAACATTCTCATTGGCCTCCAACATGTTTCTCCATTTTCTAGCAAACAGCATTCTATCACTCTGTGCACGTGGACTCCACATCGCTGGACCTTTGGATTTATTTAGCATTCTAAATTGGATCATGGTGTGATCCGTAACAATTCCAGAATAGCCTCCAAGGGCATCCACTTCACGTACGATCTGGCCTTTTGCCACACCACCCATTGCAGGGTTGCAAGACATCTGTGCAATCGTATTCATATTCATAGTTGCGAGTAAAACTTTACTGCCCATATTAGCAGCAGCAACAGCAGCTTCACATCCGGCATGTCCGGCTCCTACAACAATAACATCATATTCTGGAAACATCTTTGAAAATTTAATAGAAGTTTAGTGTGTAAATTTACGAAATAAAATAGACCGTTTATCGCCTTTGGCTGAAGCTTTTAGGCCGCTATGCTTTTAGACCGCAAAAATCGCTTTGCTCTTTGGGTCTAAAAATGAGCAAAGCGAATGATCTAAAACGCATATCAAAATAAGTAATGTGATATTTTTGTATTTTTATCATCTCAAGACAAACAACAATTTGAAATGCAAAAAGATTCTAATACAACCCGCCAAAAAGCATTAGAGACAGAACAAAAAGCGTTGGAGATTAATCTAAATGATAAAATCTATGGGACGTTTTCTGAAATTGGTGCTGGACAAGAAGTAGCTCGATACTTTTTCCAAGTAGGAGCTGCAGCAGGTACGATTGCAAAAACAATGTCTGCTTATGATAAAGTCTATTCTGATAAAATTTATGGTGTAGAAGCGAGTGGTCGATATGTTTGCCAATCTCGTTTGTATAAAATGTTGGATCATGAATATGATTTAATGGAAAGCAGACTTCAGAATGAACGACCAGATACCAACTTTTTTGTTTTTGCGGATACCGTTTCAGCCATCAATTTTACAAAGACCATAAAAGGTGATGGATGGTTAGGATTGCGATATCAGTTAACACCACAAGGTGAAACGAACGACATTGTTATCCATGCCAAGATGAAAGACAATGACAATAAATTGCAACAACAAGCAATAGGAATTCTGGGTGTCAATTTAGTTTATGGTGCGTATCATTATCAAGATGATGCTGAAGTTTTCCTACAATCATTGATGGATAATTTACGTGGAAGAATTGAGATTGACATGATCCAAATGAGCGGACCACAGTTTGAATCATTAGATAATCGTTGGTTGAGTTTGATGTTGGTGAAACATGGTCTGTCAAAAGTGGCAATGTTTGGTCCTGATAAACAAAATATACACGCATCTGAATTTTTATACAAAAAACATGTATTGGTAGTACGTGGTAGTTTCCGTCCAGTGACCTTGGTGAACAAAGACATGTTGAAAGTTGGATATGAACAATTTTTAAAAGATCCAGAAGTCGATCCGAAAAAGTCATTTATGTTGGCGGAAATCACGCTGGATAATTTATGTAAAGGTGGAGACCTAGATGAAAAAGATTTTTTAGATAGAGCAGACTTACTTTGTTCGATGGGGCATACGGTTGTTGTCAGTGATTGTGAGGAACACCAAAAGTTGATCAAATACTTAGCTGATTATAAAGTTCAGAATGTAGGAATGGTGATTGGTGTTCAAAATATGTTGGAAGTCATCAACAAGAAATATCATCAAAATATGGATGGCCGTTTGTTAGCAGCTTTTGGAGAATTGTTTCATAAAAATGTGAAGTTGTATGCTTATCCAGCTAAGTTGGAAGGAAGCGGGGAATTATTGACTTGCAAAAATCTTCCAATCCCAGATGGTATTAAATTTTTGTTTCAGCATTTGATGGAAAATGGACAAGTCATTGATGTAGATGGATTTGATGCGAATAACTTACATATTTTTTCATCGGAGGTTTTAGAAATGATTAAAGAAAATACAGAGGGATGGGAAAAATTAGTGCCACCCAAAATTGCAGTAATGATAAAAGAGCAGTGCTTATTTGGTTACCCTTTTAAACAGAAAGAATTTGAATATTAATTTTGATACCATTTTCATTTGTCTTGTAATTGGTTTGTTGTTTTCAGGTTGTGAAACTTCGACAGCTACAACTCAAGAAACAAATGAAACGAAAATTGAACAACAAAATAGTTTAGCTGTTTCAAATACAACACAACCGATGAAAAAGCAGATTGAAGTTGATCCTACGGTTTCTCTCGAAAGATTGATGGGAAAGGTAAATGAAAAATCTTCTGGTGATTTGGTTCGAGTGGATAAACATTTGACAACCAAAGAAAAATTGTACGTTCATAAAGATTGCTACGAGGCTTTCAAAAAAATGCATGCAGCAGCTAAAGACGCAGGTGTCCATTTCAAAATAGTGTCAGGTTTCAGATCATTCAAAGATCAAAAATCAATTTGGGAAGCCAAGTGGAATGGAAGACGGAAAGTGGAAGGACAAGATTTATCCAAGACAATACCATCTCCAAAAGAGCGTGCTTTAAAAATTTTGGAATACTCTTCAATGCCTGGTACTTCTAGACATCATTGGGGTACAGATATTGATCTCAACAATTTAGAAAATAGTTACTTCGAATCCGGAAGAGGATTGAAAGAATATGAGTGGTTGATTGCAAATGCACCGAGTTTTGGATTTTGTCAAACTTATACTTCAAAAGTAAATTCAGATAGAACAGGATATGAGGAAGAGAAATGGCACTGGAGTTATTTACCAATCGCCAAGCATTGGACAGAACAATATGACTTGCGAATTGATGATTCCGAAATTTCAGGTTTCGACGGAGCAGCATCTGCAGTCGATATTCAAATAAAAGAAAAATATATTTTAGGCATTCACCAAAGTTGTTTATAAACCCGGTGAACGGTGAACGGTTGACGGTTAACGGGAGGACACGCACTTGCGGGCTCACGTACTACCCTCAACCGTTACCCGTCAACCGTCAACCGTTAAAAAAAAATGGCACTTAAAGAATCTAACATGGTTCCAATCGGAACTACCGCACCAAATTTTCATATCAGAGATGTAGTCAGTGATCGTTATTATAGTTTGGATGATTTGAAATCTGAAAAAGCGACTGTGATTATGTTTATCTGTAATCATTGTCCATACGTGATTCACGTCAATCCTGAATTAGTTCGGATGGCGAATGACTATAAAAGCAAGGGTGTTTCGTTTATTGCTGTTTCTTCCAACAATGTAGAAACGCATCCTGAAGATTCACCAGATAAAATGGCGATAGTAGCAAAAGTACTTCGTTTTCCATTTCCATATTTATATGACAAGCATCAGGAAATGGCAAAAGCATATGATGCCGCCTGCACACCTGATTTTTATGTTTTTGATGGGGATATGAAGTTATCTTATCGTGGTCGTTTAGATGCTTCTCGTCCAGGCAATAGCCAATCATTGAATGGGGAAGATTTGCGAAATGCGATTGATATGACTTTAGCAGGGAAGGCGATAGAGGAGCAGATTCCTAGTGCTGGTTGTGGGATTAAGTGGAAGTAGAGATGGTTGGACTCGCTTTGCTCGGGCTTTGATCCATCCTCTAATCCGCTAAAGGCGGATAGGCCCTTGCCTTTTAAAAAAAGGAAGGGGTGGGAGGTAGACAACAGCTTATGGAAAACAGCTCTCATCTTTTTTCAAAAAGGCCATCTTTATTTTATTATCATATTATGTGCGCGTTACTCATGTGCGCCCCTTCCTTTTTTCAACATGTAAGGGCCTGTTTACCAGAGGCAAACAGGGATCAACCCTCGAGTGAAACCAAACCAACTAACCTTTATCAATATCACGAATTATATCCGGCAATTTCCGTAAAGCTGCCAACTCCCGATACTGTTGTCGTATCTCAGTAGCAGGCGTTCCAAAGTAAGTCTTACCACCTTCCAGTGATTTGGAAACACCAGATTTAGCAAGCACTGTTGCGCCTTTTCCAATTATAATATTATGAGCTAGTCCAACTTGACCATATAAAATGACATCATCTTCAATAATTGTTTTTCCACCTACACCGACATGAGCGGCGAGTAGACAATTTTTTCCAATCACAGCTCCATGCCCGATGTGAATTTGGCCATCTAATTTGGTGCCTTCTCCAATAATCGTGTCGCCAGAAACTCCTTTTGAAATGGTGCAAGAAGGTCCGATGTCCACATTATCTTCAATAACAACACGTCCACCAGAACGCCAACGCTCACGATGTGTGGGATGTTTTTTGTAATAAAAAGCTTCTTGACCTATGACCGTATTTGGCATAATCGTTACACCATTTTTGATGATTGTATATTCTAAGATGGTAACGTTGGCTTGGATATGACAATTTTTTCCGATCTCGACATTGTTTCCGATGACCACGTTGGGTTCTATGATCGTTGAAGGATGAATCTTGGCAGACTCATGAATAGTAGAAGTCAATGGAATAATTGGTCGGTGTTCTTTAATAATCGAATTGTATGCATTAAAAGGAGTCTCACAAATCAAGAGTGCTTTTCCTTTTGGACATTCCGCTTCTTCATTTAATATAATGATCGTTGCTGCCGATTGAATTGACTTGTTGAAATACTTTTTGACATCAGAAAAAGTGATATCACCAGACCTTACTTTATGAATTTCATTGATACCAGAAGCGATTAAAGTATCATCACCAATGATCCTAGCTCCTATTTTTGAAGCAATTTCTTTAACTGAGATAGGTGTTTGAAATTTCATTTTTACTAATGTTTAAAAACTAATCATACGTAATGAATTAAGGTTCATTTGACATGATATGTAATCCTTTTCAAATAATATAAATGACTGATATAGAATAGGTTTTGGCATATGGTTTGACTTTTAAATAGTATCCTTCCAAAATTTTTACCCACCAACAAAACAACATCAGACCTTACAACGAACAATTTACAAACTTAATAATAAGTCAAACTAATGTTTCTAAGTAATAACATGAAATCGACCATAGCCCTACTTTTCTTAAGTACAATTTTCATTTTTAGTTCCTGTAAAAAGGATGAGCCTGATCAATTGATTACGATTAGTAAAGATGAATATACGGAGGATGAAATAAATACAATTTCACAGCGGTTATCTGAAGAATTTGCCAATCACCCATCTGATTTTCCAGTTGTGGAAGAAGCAAATCATGCGGCAGCATACGGATATTTGAGACAGCTTATGAAAACGATGGTGAATACACCATTGGTTCAAAACAGGACTACTTTGAATTGGGATATTTACATTTTAAAAGATGACTTTTCTTATAGCACTTTCGGAATGCCAAATGGAGATATTTATATCACGACTGGTTTGTTAAAGATGATTCAGAATGAAAGTCAATTCATCGGTTTAATTGGACACGAGATTTATTATCTAGACAACGATATGGTGATGCCTACATTAATCAATGAATATGGCGGAAGAGTTTTTGGAGATTTATTGTTGGATAAAAATGTAGATCAAGTAGGAGAGATTGTAATGTCAATAAAATCACTTTCTTTTGACCAGGATGAGGTTCAAAATGCTGATGAATTTGCAATCAATAATATATGCCCATTTCAATATGACGCATTTGAATTTGAGAATTTAATAAAGCACCTTCAGCTAAACGATGCGTCAGTGGATTGGTTAGAAATGAAGAAAGGACCAAGTGATCGATTAGAAAAAATAAATATTACTTCCGCTTCTTGTGATGATGAGGAGCCAATGGAAGAATCAAGATATCAGATGTTCAAGGACAATCTGTTACCATAACCATGGAAATTTTAACCAACTAAAAGAAAGCTTTGATGTAATGTCAAGGCTTTTTTTTGTGTTGCACAGACATCTTGTCTGTTTAGTGTTACTTGAAGCGTCTCCGCTTCAGAAGTTGTCGTCAAAAGTCAGTCAGAGTTTAACATTGAAATAAAATAACAAGTTTGAGAAGTATGATTTGAGTTTGGAGTTATCTTGATACCTTCTAAAGCGGGGACGCTTTAAGTAACTAAGTCTATTTAATGTTAAAAAAAAACAGACAAGATTTCTGTTCACTTGGCTACATTAGTTTTGCGATACTAGCTTTCTTTTGAGCGAGCACAGCAGCGCCAATAATGCCGGCATTGTTTCTCATCTTAGCTGGTTCTACAGGTGTAGAGATAGAGATGGTATGTGCATATTGATCAAACTTTTTGCTTGTACCACCTCCTAAAATAATTAGATCAGGAGAGAATAGATGTTCGATGTGAATCAAATATTCATTGAAACGTTTGCCCCAATCTTCGTAGGACATGTCTAGCTTCTTTCTAGTTGAGCCTGCACAATATTTTTCAGCAATTGAATCTTTAAATTTCAGATGTCCCAATTCAGTGTTAGGAACTAATTTGCCATCCATAAAAACGGCAGAACCTAATCCAGTTCCGATGGTGATAATCATGACCAAACCATTTTCACCTTTCCCTCTTCCAAAACTCATTTCCGCCATACCAGCAACATCTGCATCATTGCAAACGACCATTTCACAACCAGAAATTTTTGAAAAAGTTTTAGACACATCGGTACCAATCCAAGATTGGTCAATGTTGGCTGCTGAGAAGGCAACTCCATTTTTGATAATAGAAGGGAAGCCACAACCGACCACCCCTTTATATTTGAAGTGATCGACAATTTCTCCAATCACCTTTGCCATATTAGCTGGATTTGCAGGACGTGGTGTCAGAATTTTAAATCTGTCCGAAACCATTTCTCCTTTTTCGACATCAACAAGTCCACCTTTCATACCAGTGGCTCCAACATCTATACCTAATACCAAGTCCTGCATTTTGCTTTTTTTTATTTAATAACTTTCATTGTCATCTTCACGTCTTCAGCGGGACGATCACTTTTTCCTGTTTTTGTTGCAGCGATCTTATCAATGATATCTAGACCATCAATTACCTTTCCGAATACAGTATATTCGTTGTCTAAAAAAGGAGTCCCACCTTTTTCTAGATATTCTTTACGGATATCTGGCGAATATGTTATACCTTTTTTACCACAAATTGCATCCATTGCATCTGCAGAGACAGGTTTTCCATGTACGATATAAAACTGTGATCCTGAGGACTTTTTCTCTGGATTATTGGTTCTAGCAGCAGCCAAAGCGCCTTTTACGTGTACATTATCTTGATTAAATTCTGCTGGAATCTGATAACCTGGACCACCACTTCCTAATCCTTTATTGGCAGGTGCATCTTTTGATTCTGGGTCTCCACCTTGAATCATAAAGCCATTAATGACTCGATGAAAAAGAAGACCATCATAGAAACCATCTTCAACTAATTTTATAAAATTATCTCTATGCTTTGGAGTTGAGTTGTACAACTTAATCGTCATGTTACCAAACTCAGTTTGCAATTCTATCAAACAATCCAACGGTTCTTCTACGAATATTTTTTGTTCGAAGGTGCTTACTTTCTCACCTTTTTTTGCTTTCAAAATAATCGTGTAATTACCAGAAGTTTTGAAAACATGATGAGGATTGGTTTGAGAAGAAGTTTTCCCGTCACCAAAATCCCATTCATAAGATTCCGCTTTCTTGGATTGGTTTTTAAATTTAATTGGACTTGGGGCTACTTTCTTTTCTACATCATAAGTAAAATTGGCAATTGGTTTTGCACAAGAGAACATAAATAATGCAGTGCTAAAAAGGATAAAATATTTCTTCATGGATTAAAATTAATTTGCGATTGTAATTTTCATTTTCACATCTTGAATTGGTCGGTCACCAGGTGCTTTTTTTACGGCTGCAATTTTATCAATTACATCCATCCCTTCGACGACCTCTCCAAAAACGGTGTATTCAGCATCCAAATCAGGACGACCACCTCTTTCTTTATAAATTGCTCTTTGAGTTTCATTGTATTTAATTCCTTTACGAGCTTCAAATGAATTTAGTTGTGCATCCGATTGTTTGATTCCTTGAACTATATAAAATTGAGAGCCAGATGATTTTTTTTCTGGGTTGGAAGCACCACCCGTTCTTGCTGCAGCTAAAGTGCCACGAAAATGAGGTGAACCAATTTCATTATCAATCAAATAACCTGGGCCACCACTACCTAAAGCAACACCAGGTGCAGCTCCTCTCGAATTCGGGTCACCACCTTGAATCATAAAGTCCTTGATAATTCTGTGAAACAATAAATCATCGTAAAATTTTTCATTCACTAATTTGACAAAATTATCACGATGCTTTGGCGTTGAATTGTACAACTGAACTTTCATGTTTCCGAATTCAGTTTCAATCAAAACATGTTGAAAAGATTCTCCTTGTGCACACGATGACAACTGTGTCATTGAATAAAAAAGAGAAACGAATAATAATAGGTATAAATTTTTCATTTTAAATTTTTTTGAAGTGTTTATTCTTCTTCTAAAGTTGCGTTCATTTCTTTTTGATGTTGATCGAAATATCCGATGATTTTCATTTTCAACAATTCTTCCTGTGCTTTGACACCAGTCATTGTGAATGCACGTAGTTGTTTGTAGTGCGGCCATCCATCACCATCTCTTCCAACCCATTCGTAATAACCATCATCTTGTAACAATCGGCACACTGCAATGTGCATCAAGTCTTGTTTTTCTTCTTTTGTAAAATCAGTTTGATATCTACCGAGTTCCTGAATGCCAATCAACAACAATATAGTGTTGAAACTTGGGAGCTCCTCTTTTTGCATCGAGTCTTTGACATAATGTCGGATTCTCAACCATTCAAAATCTAACTGCCATTCTTCCATTTGTGGGTTGATTTTTTTCACGTGCAAATATAAGGGTTTTTCGGAAAACGGTGAACGGTGGACGGGGCGTACGTCAGACTGTGCGAATATGCTTTCGGAAACTGAACCGCAGAATATCCAACCGCAGAATATCGAATGTCGAAGTAGAGTACGTGGACAATTAAGCATGAAATTCGTTAATATACGTGTATGCTCGCGTACTCAACTTCTAC
>CALDGQ010000098.1 GCA_937941765.1 uncultured Saprospiraceae bacterium | reverse complement strand
AGGTATTGGATTGGGGCATGCCTTCTAAAAATGAGGAAACAGATTTATAAAAATATCAATTCATTAACTAAACGCTATTATCATGAACGTTAAAACCAATTTGCTTTTTACCTGCTTTATTTTTACATCTTTCAACGTTTTTGCTCAGCTAACGACTGAAAATTTACCAACAGCAGCACAATACAAAAATATCAAGAAACAGGAAGTCCGATTAACACTTCATTCAAAAGCTAAAATAACAGGCATATTATATCAGATTACAGAGGAAGCAATTATCTTATTGCCTAAAGATGATTCAATAAATAATCATGCTCATTTTATCAAATTGGTTAAAGAAGACCAGAAAATAATTAATAAGGCGTTCATTTTTATGGTAAAAACAAAAAAACGCAACGCTGGAAAAGGGTTTTTACTTGGTTTAGGTATTGGTGCAGTCATGGGGTATGCAATTGGAGGTGCAAGCACTGGGTATGAATTTGCTGTAGTAGGCGTAGGTGGCATCGGAGGAGGATTATTAGGGCTAATAATTGGGAGCATGACCTCAAAATCTTATAACCCAAAAAATAAAACAGCAATGGAGCAATTGAGGAAAAAAGGGATTATGTATGGTTATTAATTAGTATCAAAGAGTTGAATAAAAACCTGGTAATCCGTTTTTTCAACAAAGGATTATAGAAAAAACGGATTTTCATCATTTTACTATCCTACCCTAACTATTCCGATTCAAATTCGGATACTGAATAGCCTCCGCCAAGTGCCCAATTAAAATATCTTTTTTCCCACCTAAACTCGTTACTGCTCGCAAATTATTTGATTAGAAGAATTAATGATATATTAGCGATAAGAAAAATTTGATGATTGATTAATACAATTTTTTATAAAATATATATCGAATGGTTCAGCGGATTGTATATTGCTTAGTAGGACTATCACCCACCCCAACTATCCCGATCCAAACTCCGATACTGAATAGCCTCCGCCAAGTGCTCCATCAAAATATCCTCCTTACCAGCCAAATCAGCAGCAGTACGAGCAACTTTCAATATCCGATCATAAGCACGAGCAGATAGTTGCAAACGTTCCATTGCTTTTTTCAATAAATTAGCTCCGGCTTTATCGATTTTACAAATATCACGAACCATCTGAGAAGGCATTTGTGCATTGGAGTTGACACCGACATGATCGTCAAATCTAGATTTCTGAAACTTACGTGCACGTTCTACTCGTTCACTGATATTGAGACTTGATTCTTCCTTGACTTCAAACTTGGAAAGTTCATCGTAACTAACTGGTGTCACTTCAACATGCAAATCAATTCTATCTAACAATGGTCCAGAAATTTTTGTGAGATATTTTTTAACCACACCTGGTCCACAAACACAATCTTTTTCTGGATGATTGAAAAATCCACATGGACATGGATTCATAGATGCAATGAGCATGAAGCTGGATGGATAATCAACCGTCAATCTAGCTCTGGAAATCGTTACTTTTCGCAACTCCATAGGTTGCCGTAATACTTCCAATACCGATCTTTTAAATTCCGGCAATTCATCCAAAAATAAAACACCGTTGTGAGCCAACGATATTTCTCCTGGCATCGGATCAGATCCACCACCTACTAATGCAACATCACTTATCGTATGATGTGGTGCGCGAAAAGGTCGAGTCGTAATCAACGATCCTTCATTGGGCAACAATCCGGAAACAGAATGTATTTTGGTCGTCTCCAATGCTTCATGTAATGTCAATACTGGAAGAATCGTAGGCAAGCGTCGAGCAAGCATGGTCTTTCCAGCACCAGGAGGTCCAATTAAAATGACATTGTGTCCACCAGCTGCTGCCAACTCCAAGGCACGTTTTATATTTTCCTGTCCTTTTACATCCGAAAAATCAACATCGTATTTGTTTTTCTTGACGGCAAATTCATCTCTAGTATCTACTTCTGTTGGTTTCAAATCTGCCTGACCATTTAAGAAGTCAACAGCTTCTCGCAAATTTTCAATCCCATAAACTTCCAAATCATTGACAATAGCAGCTTCGCGTGCATTTTGTTTGGGTAGTATGATTCCTTTGTATTTTTCTCGACGAGCTTGTATCGCGATTGGAAGTGCTCCTTTGATCGGTCGTAGCCCACCATCCAATGACAACTCACCCATAATAATATAATCATCTAATTTATCAGTTTCGATTTGCTTCAAACCAGCCAAAACACCGATAGCAATTGGCAAATCATAAGCAGAACCTTGTTTCCGAATATCGGCAGGAGCGAGGTTGACCACGATTTTGATTCTTGGGAATTTGAGACCAATATTTTTAATCGCGGCTTCGATTCTTTGAAATCCTTCTTTGACTGCATTGTCAGGAAGACCGATCATTTGATAGGCAATTTTTCCCATTCCCACAGCACCACCAACGTTGACTTCTATGGTAATTTTTTGTGCATCCACGCCTTGTACAGCGCTTGCATATGTTTTTGCTAGCATGTTTCTCAATTGTATATTAATTGCTTAGGTACCAATATTAGACTTAAAATGTGGTAAAGAAAAATGAATGTTTGGATAGTCGTCCAGCAGGTCCATTTATTCTAAAACAAACCTTAATTTTGTCCTAAATTGAAACCAAATAAAGTGTTATACTGTTCATTCAATAGACAGCAGTATTTTATAAGTAATTTGACAATGAAAGACAATATCAATATCATCATCATAGACCGTGAAGGTACCGAACATCCAATCGAAGCACCAACCGACATGAGCCTCAATTTAATGGAAGTTGCAAGGGCATCGGAACTTCCAGTCGAAGGTACTTGTGGCGGAATGGCATTATGTGCTTCCTGTCATTGCTATGTATTATCCGATCACGAATTGAATGAAGCATCTGATGACGAAGAAGACATGTTGGACCAAGCCTTTTTTGTAGAAGACAATAGTCGATTGAGTTGTCAGTTGAAAATTACTCCTGAGCTTGATGGTTTGAAAGTGAAGTTGGCGCCTGTCAGTTAATCCAGTTTTTCAATCTCAATTTATCAAAGTTCTCGATCACCCACTTCTGCTGCCACAAGCGGACAACCGAGAACATATCTTTATTATAACAATGCATTGCCTATTGGCTACACATCATCAAAATGTTTTTCAATTAGACAGTGATAGCTGTCTTGTCATCCGTCTTGTCCAAAAATAAATACTCATCCACAACCACTTCTGTGATGTATCTTTTATTACCTTCTTTGTCTTCATAATTACGGTGAACCAATTTCCCATTCAACGCAACTTCCGATCCTTTATCTAGATATTTAGCAATGTTTTCTGCGGTCTTGCCCCATGCCACTACATTGTGCCATTGAGTGTCATTGACGCGCTCTCCTTTTGCATTCCGAAAGACTTCATTGGTAGCGATGGATACGGTCATCTTCTTTTTACCGGAATCAAATTCTACTAATTTAGGAGCTTGTCCTAGATGTCCGATTAACTGTACACGATTTCTCAACGTATTCATAATAAAAATGTTTAGTGCCCGAAACTATATCACGAGCTGTTACGAAAAATATTCTTGTATTGACTAGTGCCAACACTTTAATTTATAGTGATGTAAGAATCTTGTTTCTTAAGTTCACGTCGTAACGATCATATCATTAATCATACATTCGAGTAAACGAGAAAAATATCATACATCAATTTGTCGATGCAAAGTTAGGTTGCTATCCAAGTGCTAGTCGTGTATTAAACATTTACTGTCGTTTATAGCCGTTTGTAACCGTTTGTTTTACGACTGCACACATGAATTTTTTTGAACTGGAAAATGGATAAATGTGTTGGAAATATTTGGAGGTGGATATTTTTTGTTAGAATGGGGTGATTATTTTGTATAATTGGTTGTTTGGGAACACCAAAAACGCTCAGTCATTCCATTGCAACTCATTTGTTACAACAAGATGCAAGTACATCTCATATACAAGCACTACTAGGACATACTTCGCCAAAAACTACAGAAAAACATTTGCACAATTTAAAATTGATAACAAGGTGGTGAAGCGTCCTTTGGATATGTTAATGTTATCTTTCATTGAAAAACCCTACCCAATTCAGCTAAATTAAATATCTTGGGATTTACAAAAACACTTAAAGTGGCTAAAAAGAAAATAGAAGTTGACAGTAAGTCAATTAGTATCGAGACTAAAAATAATAATGAATACATCTGCTTAACGGACATGGTAAGAGGTGACGAAGGCTCCGACCATATCAGAAACTGGATGCGTAATAGAAATACAGTTGAGTTTATTGGTCTTTGGGAAAGCCTCCATAACCCAGATTTTAAAGGTGTCGAATTCGACAGGTTTAGAAAGGAAGCAGGGCTTAACTGTATTCATGTATCTTTTAGAAGTTATAAATTAATCGAATTAATAAATATGTAAAAAATAATATAACAATCTATATGCTAAAATAGCAACATAAGGGCTGTTACGCTTCATATATTTATCGGTACATCCAAACGTAAATTTGTAATTAATTTAAAAAATGAAAATCATAAAATTAATTTTAGTCATGGGATTGTTCAGTTCAATATTCGGATGTAATTCAAAGGAGAATTTAAATAATAGTTTAATTCATATAACTTCTAATCAAGATAAAGAAGATGGATGGCAAGATTTAGTTTTTACAATTACTGAAAAAAAATTAGAATCGAATGCTTGGAATTTAAAATGTGAAGGAATCTACAAGGGCAAAATCGTAGGATTTCGAATTCACATAATTGAAGGAGTGGAACCAGGTATTAATAATGAAGGAATAAATAACACAAAATTTATCAAAGATGGAATTGTGATTGAATCGATCGGCGAGCAAAGTGATAATTTGATTGAAGCTATTTCTGAACTTTATGAAGAACCGGTTGAAAAAGAATTTACAAACAAGAAACTGAAGTATACAATTTTTCCACTGAACCAAGAAAAAGCAAATCTGGAGAATGGTGCTTTCAAATTCAAACTTTTTTTTGATGATAACGATGAAAGAGGTTTGTACTCTGAAATGTATATCAATCCAAATTTGCCAAACAGAACTTTAGAGTTAAACGAAAGGATGAAGAGTATAGAAAAAATATTGTAAAGTCGATGTCAAAACTCACCCACGCCCCAAATCAGTCCAAATAATATCCACAATCTTCTCAGGCTTAATAAATCCTTGTCCCCATTCCGCATCAAATTCTTTAGTCAAATTCGCAGCTTTCATTGCTTCAATCGTCATCCCTGAAGCCATCGCTTTTTTGACAATATCTCTGACCTGCATCATCATATCTCTATAAGCAGTCAATTCTTTTTTGTTAGATAATTTTCCATGACCAGGAATAATTTTAGTATCGCCATCAATTAAAAATAACACTTGGTTGGCGGATTGAATCATCCCGTCTATCGAACCACCACTTGATACATCGTAGAAAGGATAATTGCCATTGAAATAAGTATCACCTAAATGAATGACATTGCTGTTCATAAAATAAACAATCGCATCTCCATCCGTGTGCGCATTGTGTACATGAAAGGCAAAAACTTTTTATCCATTCAAATGAAAGGTGATGTCATCTTCAAAAGTAATAGCAGGCAATGCAATTGCAGGTGAAGCAGGTACCTTTCGGCCAAATGCTTGGATCGTTTGCTCTGTACTCATTCTAGTTCTTACATTGTTGTGTGCGACAATCGTGGCACCTTTTTTTGAGAAGTTTTCGTTGCCTCCTGTATGATCACCATGCCAATGCGTATTCATTAAATATCGGATTGGTTGATTGGAGATTGCCTGGATAGCTGTCATGATTTTTTCTGATAAAGGAGCAAATTGCCCATCAATCATAAATACACCTTCGGATCCCGCTGACACGGCAATATTTCCACCAGCTCCTTGAAGCATATATATATTGTTGGAAATTTTTTCCGTAGTGATCTCAACTTTGTCAAAATCTTGTGCATACGTGAAAGCAATGGAGCAAATAAATACCAAAAATGTAAGTTGTTGTTTCATGACTTTGTTTTTGAAAAAGAAGATAGTTGAATTACATTATTATTTTATGCAACTTGTGGGTGCCTTAAATTTACTAAATTCTATACCGATTTGAAGTTATTCCTTCCATTTATCATTCTACTTGTTAGCGCACTGACAATGCAAGCTTCCGATTTGATTTTTCAAAAAAGGGTAGGCACTACTTTGAATAAGGTGAGCATGTTTGGAGATAGTTCGTACAGTAATCAAACCAATGTGTTTTTCCAACAAGGTGAATTATTCGAAATTATCGGAGAGACTTTTTATGAACATGAAGATGACGCTCAAAATCAAAAGTACAAGTGGTTCCAAATCAAAAGTAGTGATGGTAAAACAGGTTGGATTTTTGGCGATGCAATTGCTGTTATCATTTCAGATAATGCTATCAAAAAAGAATACCAATCTTTTCATAAAACAAAAACTAATTTTTCCAGTGGATTTGAAAATTCAGTAACGTGGATTGGACAAATAAAAGGACACGATAATTTTCATGAAAAAGATTATCTCAATCCGATTTATGAAGAAACGTATTTGGTAATTACCAATGAAAGAGGAAAATCGGTTTTTGTAAATATCGAAGGTCAAAGTGAGATGGGAAAAACATCCATCCTCAATATGCAGTTGTTGGATTTGACCAATGATAATTCTCCAGAAATAATAATGGAAACGACCAGCTTTGCATCCGGTGATAATATGGATGCTAAAAGTTTTATCATTCAATCTGTTCAAGCTGGAACGATGGTTGAAATTTTAAATGAAGTGATGACACTGGAATATTCTGAACAAATTCCTTCTCCTGCTTTTTCAAAATATATAGAAGTAATTGATGAAACGATTCGAGTTGAATATGTGGACTATGTTTCTTGTGATAAATACGATGTCGTTGAAAATGTAACCACAACTAGTAAAACAATGGAGCGTTGCATGGAGTATGTAACTTACACTTATATATGGAACGATCGGAAAAATAATTTTGAATTGATGTATCCAAAGACTAGGGATTATATTGTTGGAGGAAGCAAAATGCCGAATGTCAGTGTCTATAAAGAACCGTCTTTTTCTAGTCCAAGATTATTGGGAATTACTCCATTTACGAAGTTGAAAATTATCAAACACTTTGAGACGATTGATAAATACGGCAGTACCAAAAAAGTTGTTCCATATTTCTTAGTTCGATTAACCAATGGGAAAGAAGGTTTTGTGAAAGCCGCAGATATTGGTATCGTGCAAATTGAGCATGCAGATTTGCTCAATCGTTTTTATAACAATCCGCCACTTTCTAAAACGGATTGGAAGACGGATGCTTCTTTTGTGGTTTTTCGATAGGGCTTAATGTATGCAGAATTATTTCGCGCAGATGTCGCAGATGGACTCAGGTTCTTTGCGCGGAACCAACAATTACAAACCCAACTTGAATTTTAGTTATTACTGTTTCCCCATTTTTAAAGGGGGAAATGCCGAGAGGCAAAGGGGGTAAATCGCCATTTAAAAATGGCGGTTACGTATGGTAACGAAAGGTCTTCAATATCATACATTCAATCCAGAGAATCGGGAGCGAAAATTATCATAAATCATACATCTTTCTTAGTCCCAATAGCAGCCTTCATAGGAATACTAATACACTGCTTCTCCATATAAGCCATCATCCGTTCCATCAAATCTTTAGAGTCTGCATCAAGACCAGCAATTTCTTTTTTGAAAACAGAATTGATGGCATGTTCTCTTACTGCTTTTATTTGAGTAGGCACATGTTGCAGTGCTTTTTCAATTTTTCTTTGTTGAAATAGATCATGAAAATTTAGCAGTTCATCATGAATGATTGTCTGAGCTAATGAAACTTCATTTTTCCGGAAGTCCATATTCTTCGCTGCCAATTCTCTCAAACCATCAATCTCGATTAATTCCGTATTAAAGGAAGTAGTTACATCATTGGCAACATCACTTGGTGCACCCAGATCAACAATCACTTTTTTGGTTTTATCACCTTGTAGTAAGTTTTGATACAACACAGTGTTCACAACTGGTATTTGCGCACCCGTGCAAGCAATCAAACAATCAAACCCTTCAATATAATTTTCTAATTCATCCAATGTATGACCTTCGGTGCTAAATGCTTTTGCAATGGACATAGCCGGAGCCAAACTTCTATTAAATACGGTTACGTTTTTGAATTCGTACTTAGTCAAAAATTTTGAAACTAATAAGTTGGTTTGACCAGCACCGATTAACAAGATGCGCGCATTTTTCTTAAGATCTGTTTTGAGCAATTTTTGGATGGCTAAAGAAACGATCGAAACAGGACGTTCGCCAATTCGAGTTTCATTGTAAACCCTTTTTGCACTTTCCACTGTTTTTCTCATTGCCAAACGAAGTGAATCTCCTGTCAACCCCATTTGGTTACTCGTCTCATAAGCTTCTCGCAATTGACGCAAAATTTCTCTTTCGCCAACCACCATGGAATCAATCGAAGCTGAAACTTCCATAAAATGCTCTAATGCTTCCGATCCTTCAAATCGTTGAACATACTTCAGATTTTCTTGTTGAAAACTAGTGTCGATATGAGAAAAGAAATTTTGACAATAAGCGTCACTTAATTCATCTTTTGAGCAAAAAAAGTACAAAACTCGATTACAAGTGGAGAGATAGAACAGTTCTGAGATGTTAAATTGAGCTTTTAGATCTTTTAATTTGATCTCTAGAATCTTTTTGTCATCACTATTTGGAATGGCAAATTTATTCAAATCCTTGACATTCATGGATTTGTGTGTAACCGTGATGATTTTAAATTCTCGAAGCATTTGCTTTAACGTCGTTTACCTATCTATGAAACGATAAAAATAGATTTCAGTTATAGATATAATGTCATAGTACTGTAACAAACCGTTTAAAACCTGACCAATTAATTTGCATAAAAGATAATCAATTGGCAAAATAGAGACAAGAATTAACGGGCATTCCTATTATTTTTGGCTTAAATTTAGGTCTCATTTCAATTTTAGAATAAATCACTAATCTCATGAAGCTTTATACCCTTATTACTTTTCTAGTTTTTACTACACTTCAGTTGTCTTTTGGACAATCTATGTGGACTAAAAATGATAGTCGTCCAGCTGATTTTTCAAACGTTTCTTATGTTGATAATTTTTCAGCAAATGATGTGAACTTGACGATGCTCCAAAATAAATTGGCAAATGCACCAATGGAATTTACTGGAGCAGAAGGAATGTTATTTCCAATTCCTGGTCCTTCTGGTGAAATAATTAATCTAAGAATTTTCGAATCTCCGGTTATGGAGTTAGGATTGGCTGCAAAATATCCGCACTTTAAAACCTATAGCGGATATGATGAAAATGATACTCGAATTAATGTACGTATTGATTACACTTCTCGTGGATTGAGAGTTTATGGAAAAGATAGAACGGGTGTGTTCTATATTACTCCTTTAAATTCTAACACTGAAAACACGACTTTTCTAAGTTTTTATAAAACAGACAGAATTATCCCTGCTGACTTTCATCATGAATGTAAAGTAGTTGAAAGCGAATTAGCACACAATAATATAGCAGCAGCGGCAGTCATGAGTCGTGGTAGTGTAGGAGAGCAATTGAGAACATTGAGAGTTGCTATTGCTGCAACCGGAGAGTATACTTACCAACACAATAATACAGTAGAAGGTGGATTGGCTGCTATCGTAACGGCAGTGAATCGATTGAATCAGATTTATGAAAGCGAAATTGCTGTACGTATGTTGTTGGTAAATAATAACGATCAAATCATTTATAACAATCCAGATACTGATCCATATAATAATGAAGATCTAGGAGACATGCTTGACCAGAATGTTCAAAATTTAAATGCAGTAATCGGATTTAATAACTATGATTACGGACACGTATTCGGAACGCAAGGTGGTGGTCTCGCCGGTTTAGGTGTGATTTGTTCTGACATCAAAGCATGGGGTGCAACAGGATTGAATCCAGCAGAAGGAGAGGAGTTTGTAGAAGAATATGTTGCGCATGAAATGGGGCATCAATTTAGTGCCAATCACAGTTGGAATAGTTGTGATGGTCAACAAGGAAATGCGAGTGATCAAACAGGTTACGAGCCTGGTTCTGGAAGTACCATTATGTCATACGCAGGATTATGTGGACAAGATAATGTGAAGTCAGAAAGTGATCCTTACTTCAATCATATCAGTATTTTAGAGTCTACTCAGTTGATGAATTTTATTGAAAATTCTTGTGCTGTAAATATTCAAACTGGAAACAATGCACCTGATGTGGAAGCACCTTCAGGAGGTAAATTTATTCCGATTGAAACACCTTTTATGTTGACAGCAACAGCTACTGATGCAGACGATGATGATTTGACCTATTGTTGGGAGCAGTTCAATCTAGGTCCAACTTCAACACTTGGTTTTCCATTTGGAAACGCGCCACTTTTTAGATCTTGGCCACCAACAGATTCTCCAACAAGAGTTTTCCCACGAATGATTGATTTGATTTTGAATCAACCAGCATCCATCAGAGAAGTACTTCCAACTTATTCTAGAGATTTGGATTTTGCAATTACAGTAAGAGACAATCACCCTGGTTCAGGTGGATTAGCTTGGGATTATATTTCATTAGAATCTACTGCTAGTGCCGGTCCATTTACTTTAATTGAACCAAACGGTGACGATGGGATCGAATGGGAATCTAACACCTTGCAAGAAGTCAGATGGGAAGTTGCTAATACGGATGAGGCACCAGTTAATTGTGCGACTGTGGATATCATTCTGTCGTATAGCAACGGGAATAAATTCAATTACATCCTAAAAGAAAATACACCTAATGATGGAGTTACAACAGTGTTAGTTCCTGATTCTATTTCTGTAAAAGCAAGAATTATGGTCAAAGCACATGACAATTATTTCTTCGATATTAGTGATAAAAAATTCAGAGTGAATCAAGGTCCTGACGAAGTTTCAACAACAGAAACCCTTGCTAAGCAAATTGATTTATTTCCTAATCCAACAACGAATGAATTAAATATTCATTTCAA
The DNA here is from genome assembly GCA_937941765.1 of uncultured Saprospiraceae bacterium. Classification (GTDB taxonomy): domain Bacteria; phylum Bacteroidota; class Bacteroidia; order Chitinophagales; family Saprospiraceae; genus CALDGQ01. The sequence goes on along the minus strand of CALDGQ010000098.1, from coordinate 72,013 downwards.
TTCTTTGAGCGGAAATACAACATTACAATTACTAGATGTACAAGGTCGAACGGTATTGGATGATCAACAAGTACAAATGAGTAATGGATATTCTACACTCAATGTTTCGGCTGTTGCAAATGGAGTTTACTTTCTAAAAATGATTATTGAAAATAAAGTGGTGACTAAGAAAGTTGTTATTCAACGATAGTAATATTGCTTGCCAATCTAAATGGCTTCAGCCGGACAAGTGTCGCCTCAGAAACTTTAATACAAACAACCTGATTCGTTTAATTACGAATCAGGTTGTTTTTTTCAGTTCTTCCGCGTTTGCTAAACTTTTGAAGTAAACGCCTCTTCATAAAAAATCCTGATTCTTACGTTTACAAAACTTTAAAATTTTAGCAAACGGACTTAAAACACGGAATATCTCATATTATGGATTATTTCCCGAATAACCTTTACTTTTGCACTCCGTATAAATATTAAACAAAAAAATTATGTATCGTTCGCACAATTGTGGAGAATTAAGAATTGAACATGTTGGACAAGAAGTTACTTTGTCTGGCTGGATGTATGCCAATCGTGATTTTGGTGGAATGACTTTTATCGATCTTCGAGATAGATATGGAATTACCCAAGTTGTTTTCAATGAAACTGATGACAAAGCGCTCGCAGAAAAAGCAAGCAAGCTAGGAAGAGAATTCGTTATCCAAATCGTCGGTCAAGTAAGAGAGCGTAGTAATAAAAATCCAAATCGTCCAACTGGTGAAATCGAAATCGAAGTAAAAACTTTGAATATTTTGAATCCATCCAAAACACCTCCTTTCACAATTGAAGATGAAACAGATGGTGGTGATGATTTGAGAATGAAATATCGTTACCTAGATCTTCGACGTAAACCAGTTCAAGACAATATTATTTTCAGAAGTAAATTGTCTTTGGAAGTTCGTAAATATTTGAACACTGAATCTTTTGTGGAAGTTGAAACTCCTTTCTTGATCAAAAGTACGCCAGAAGGTGCACGTGATTTTGTCGTACCAAGTCGTATGAACAAAGGACAGTTTTACGCCTTGCCACAATCACCACAGACTTTCAAGCAAATCTTGATGGTAGGAGGAATTGACAAATATTTTCAAATCGTTAAATGTTTCCGTGATGAAGATTTACGTGCAGACCGTCAACCTGAGTTTACGCAAATAGATTGTGAGATGTCGTACGTCACACAAGAAGAAATCCTCAACACTTTTGAAGGTTTAACTAAGCATTTGTTCAAAGAAACACTTGGATTGGAAATGGAAGACTTCCCACGTATGACCTACGATGAAGCCATGTTGCGTTACGGTTCTGACAAACCAGATGTTCGTTTTGGAATGGAGTTTCACGAGATCAATGACTTGGTAAAAGGACAAGACTTCAAAGTATTTGATGAAGCTGAATTAGTTGTTGGAATTTGTTGTCCAGGAATTGCAGATGATTATTCCAATAAAGACATTAAAAAACTAACAGAGTGGATGCAACGTCCACAGATCGGTGCCAAAGGTTTGGTGTATGTCAAATTCGGGAAAGATGGTAGTATCAAATCTTCTGTTGGTAAATTCTATGATGAAGAACAATTGAAAAAGTGGGGCGAACATTTCGGTGCAAAAGCTGGTGACATGATTTTCGTTCTTTCTGGAGAAACGGATAAGACGAGAAAGCAACTCAACGAACTCCGTCTAGAAATGGGTCGCAAAATGGGCTTGATGAAAGACGGCGACTTCAAACCTTTATGGGTAGTAGATTTTCCATTGTTAGAATGGGATGAAGATTCAGAAAGATTTCATGCAATGCATCACCCATTTACTTCTCCTAAAAAAGAAGATGTGGAAAGAATGTTGAATGGCGATCACGAAACGATGAAAGCATTACGTGCAGATGCTTATGATTTAGTTATCAATGGTGTGGAAATCGGTGGTGGTTCTATCAGAATTCATGATCGTGCTTTACAATCTAGAAATTTTGATCTGCTTGGATTCACCAAAGAAGAAGCAGAAGCACAATTCGGTTTCTTGTTAAGTGCTTTTGAATACGGGGCACCTCCACATGGTGGAATCGCTTTTGGTTTTGATCGTCTATGCTCTGTTATGAATAATCAAAATTCTATCCGTGATTTTATTGCATTTCCAAAAAATAATCAAGGTCGCGATATGATGATTGATGCACCTTCTCCGATTGATGAGGAGCAGTTGACGGAGTTGAGTATTGATGTGGTGAAGGAAGAAGTGGTGTAGATACCTGAAGGTGTTGTATTGGATTTAATTTAAAAAGGGATGATTTCATAATTTGAAATCATCCCTTTTTTTGATTGGAATTTTTGATATGGGATTTTCCCATATCTAGGTGTTTATATCGTTCCGTTGGAACTTCGTGAATCCAAGTTCCATCGGAACGATATAAACACCAGTGTTGGGAAAATCCCAACACAAAATCAAAATCAAACCATCTCTACCTTCTTCTTCTTAACATGCACCGCCAACCAACTATCCATCTCCCATAACATATGCATGATAGATTCTCTGGCCTGATAACTATGACTCTCATGAGGCAATAACACCATCCTTACAGTTGCACCATGACCATTCAACGCATTGTAAAAACGCTTCGTTTGCATCGGGTAAGTACCAGAATTATTATCGGCATTTCCATGAATCAATAATAACGGATCTTTAATTTTATCAGCATGCATGAAAGGTGACATCGTCACATAAGTTTCTGGGGCTTCCCATAAAGTTCGTTCTTCAGATTGAAAACCGAAAGGAGTCAACGTACGATTGTAAGCACCACTTCTTGCAATACCAGCAGCAAATAAATCAGTATGTGCCAGTAAATTTGCAGTCATAAAAGCCCCATAAGAGTGACCACCAACTGCAATACGATTCAGGTCAGCAATACCCATCTCATCCACTTTTTTGACAGCAGCTTCTGCACCGGCTTTTAATTGTTGGATAAAAGTCTCATTCGGTTCTTCTTTTCCTTCACCGACAATTGGCATTCCGACATCATCAAATACAGCGTAACCTTGTGTCACCCAATACAAAGGTGAATGCCAACCAACTCTCATAAATTCATAAGGAGAATTGTCCAATTGACCAGCTGCATCTTTGCTTTTAAATTCTTTGGGATAGGCCCACATGATTACTGGAAGCGTACCCTGTTCTTTTTTGTAACCTTCAGGAAGATATAAGGTACCTGTTAATTCAACTCCATCTTCTCTAAAATATTGAATCAATTCTTTTTGAACACCTTCTAGACGCTTATACGGATTTTCAAAAGTGGTGATGGATTGGATACGATCACTACTTAGATTTCTAAGGAAAAAATTGGGATTGTCTTTTTCAGATTCTCGACGTGTAAGTATAGTTGGAATTTTTTCGTCTATTATTGCAATTGGCACTTCATAATAAGGTGCTTGTGATTGCCAAATACGTTTAGTGTTTTTTGTCTCCAAATCAAATTCATCCACAAAAGGTTTTTTTCCTTCAGGTGATGCGCCAGATCCTGTCAAAAATAAGGTCTTTCCATCTTTCAACATTAATACCGAACGACCATATTCATTTAAAGTCTCTTCAAAGGAACCAGGATCTGCATATATGTCTTCCCATGATCGATCAAACAAAACTTCTTTGGTGTTTTCATCTTTACTTGGATTCCATTTAGAAGTTAGCATTCTTCTGTTTTGCCACCACCATTCCATGCAGGTTGCAAATCCATCGTTGCACCAATCCAATCCTCCAAAACGAAGTTGGAATGAAATAGATTTAGTTGGAGACTTGTCGAAAGGCGCATCTAAATAAAATAACTGATCTCTTATTTCTGATTCAATATTTGGATCCCCACCATCTTGTGCTTCCACCCAATACAAACTCGCAGGTCGATCGCCACGCCAAGCAATATCACGTTTTCCTTCTCTGACTGCACCAAAACCTTTAGGTATATTTTCTGCCAATGGTATGTCAGCAAATTGTTGGATATGTCGTCCGTTTTTATCAAATAGATCTAAAGAAAATGGAAACCGATCATATTGAACTAGATAGGAAAATGGTTGTTTGACAGTCGCTATTAAAATGTAGTTAGCGTCAGGAGAAGTGGTTAGGCTTTTGATAATTCCTGATTTTCCAAAATCGGTATGTTGTTTCGTTTCTAAATCGTATTTTACTAATTGTGAAGCGGAATAATAAGTAAATAGACTTTCATCAAATTCATTTTTCAATAAATCCTGATAAGTACGAACCGGTGCCCGATCTCCAGCATTCTCTTGTACGATCGGTCCACTGGTTACTTCTTCTTCGATAGGTGCTTCACCACGATTGGGAAGGATCGTTTTGTATAACATCGTTTTACAATCCGACATCCACCGATATGGCAATCCTCCAATTGTATTGTTAATAATGTTGTCTGTAATCTGAGATGCGGTTGATTGGTCAACATCCACTATCCATAACTCTATTCCATCAGCTTTAATATTTGTAAAAGCAAAACGTTTTGAATTCGGTGCCCAACTTACATTTCGGATTTTTGCATTTGCTGGTAGCCCTTTTACTTGAATTAATTTGTCAGAAGTCAGTCCACGTATTTGAATGTTGAGATAATGAGTCGCACGACTTGGGCCATTGTTTTTAGGATTGATTCGAAGACCCGCTAGTCTCAATTCTTTTTGTGCAACTTCCTCAATACCGGGCATACTTGGTCGGTCCATGAAAAGCAACCACTTCATATCTGGACTCAAACTTAATCCCGGTGTGACAGGGGCATCAACGAGATCGAGGATTGCTTTTGGTGGGTTTTGGTATTTTATATTTTTATCTGCGCTCACTTATTTAAAGTTGTAGATTTTTTAGGAATAGGTTTAAAGGTAAGCATTCTGTCTATTGCATTCAAATGCAATGTTGAAACTTGGATTTGTTAACAAATTGGTGCGAAAAATATTGACCATTTAACAACGTTTTAGTTAAAAAACAAAACCAAACGGAAGCATGAAACGGTCTCGCATTTCTTTATTAATATTTGTGTTCTTTTTGTTATCAAAAACTACGAATGGGCAAATTGGGATTCAAGTTGGTCTCAATCTTTCTAATCTCACAACTACAGGACCATCAAATCCTTTTTTATTAACTGAAAAAAATAATTTGGGCTTTCATGTTGGCGTAACGCGAGCGCTGCCTTTGTTGTCAATTAATAAGCATCTGTTTTGTGAAGTTGGAATTAATTTAGTTTCCAAAATTTCTCCACATCGAATATTTGCTTTGAATCAAAATGCGTTTCGGAATCATCTATTTGCCGAATTTCCTGTGCTTATAAAATATGAAATCCATCTGGAAGACCTAGATTTTGTGGTGAAAGTAGGACCTACGATTTCTTCAGCAGCTCCAAGTAAAGCATTAGATATTAGTGCTGATTTCACAGATTACAAAAAGTTGAATTTAGGATTTCATTTTGCTCTAGGCATTCGATTTGGAAGATTTCAATATGATTTATTTTACAACCTGACACGAGTGAAACTAACAGATACAATTCCACCTGATTTTGATAGCATCTATGCTAGTGGTGCAGGAGGAATTATGGTTAGTTATGTTTTTAGATGATTTTAGAATTGTATTTTAATTGTTATTAATTCTTTTAAATATTTCTTTTTGTGTATTTTACAATAAAGTAGCTAAAGGGTTTCTTTAAATTAAATATATTCAAAATGAGAACTATTTCTAGTTGTATTTTTATTTTTTTATTTTTGTTACTTTCTAACAATATCAATGCACAAGCTCGATTAGGGGTCAGAGCGGGCTTCAATTTTTCAACGTTGATCAATGCTAGTTCTACTGATCTAATTCTTTTAGGTAATCGCCTGTTTTTTAATTTTAATGCAGGGTTTCATATAGGAATAACGGGTGAAATCCCAATAAGTCAAAAAATTTATTTAGAGTCAGGAGTAACTTTTATTAGAAAAGGTTTTCCATATGATATTGTATTTAGTGACCCTGGAGGTCAAGGAACTTTAATAATATACGATAATTTCAATGCTTTGGAGATGCCGTTATTTGTAAAAGCTTATGTTGAAATTCCAGACATCAAGTTTGATATTTTTGTTGGACCCACGATCAGTTATGGTTTTATCGAGACTGGTATTGCAAACAGGCTGATTAATGAAAACGGAATCCTTTCTAGTTCTGGAAATGGTAGAAATTTAGATTATGGTCTACAATTCGGAGCTGGTGTGACAATTAACAATATTAACATTGGTATGTTTTATAATCTAGGTTTGGCTAATTCTAACCTCGCTTTCCCGAATAGTAAAAAGAGCGTAAAGAATACAGTCAGCGGAATTTCTTTAAAATATCTTTTCAAAAGAAAAAGCAAACAAAGTGATTCAAAGTGATATTAATGTTTAAAAATTACTACCGCTTCAAGTCCAAATAATCCAAATAATAAATAACCTTTACCGAAAAACTATTCGTCTGAGGAAGATCCGTCAGCTGATTAAAATTTCCCCAATAGTTATCATCTAGATTTGCATTACTATCTGAAATAGAATTTTTCCAAACAATAATAATATCACTTCCTGGAGCAAATCTCCAAGTATAAACTAAATCAATATTAAAAATATTAAAGTTGGTATTATGCAATGAACCAGAATTGTCCCGACCTTTGTAATTTGATAACAATAAAGTGCCATCTTGATTTAATGTGTTGAAATATTTGTACTCAACTTCCGTCCAGTAATGTCTTGCCCGAAAGGTCAATCCCATTTTGTTATTGAAAGTATAGTTGACACTCAACGTATTGTTGATAATATTCTGATCACGTCGCCCCATCAAAATATCAGCTTCACTCAATTCATCATAACCATCACTTAACTCATCTGCAGCAACAAAGCCAACATCTCTATTCATAAACTGATTTCTATGACTTAAAATAAAATTCAGTTTGTCATTGACCCGAAAACGAGGAGCAATCCGATAATTGAAAAAACTACGATCCGTTTCATTGATCCAACTATGTCCAAGATTGATGTCAAACGCAAATCGTTTCCGATAGTCAGTGGAAATCCAGCCATTGAGATTGACACCTTTTGGAAGTTTGTAAGCAATCCGATAATCGGCTGTTCTAGGCTCAAAATAATCGTAAGTATCAACAGGTCTTGCGTTCAAATTAATTCCAAATGCATTGAATCCTTTGGTAATAAAAAACATGTTGTAACCAGTATTGAATTCTGTAAATTTATTGGGTTTGTACAAACGTTCGTAGTTGGCATAAAATCCTTTTCCTATTCTATTGAAAATACCGACAGGTTTATAATTGTTGTGATTGGCATCTACATAAAATACTCGACTATTATTGTTGAACAAAAATCCTAAATCATTGATATCGTATTGATCACTTTCTTCGTAGTATCCTAAGTTACCAGTGAACGCTCCACTAGTTTTTGAAAATTCTAGTCCCGCACCATGTCCAAAAATATCATCGGTATCAGAATAGTATTGTTGGGAAATTACACCATTCCCTTTTAGACTGTAAGCGTTTTTCTTGTTTCGAAATAAAAATTCTGTACCTGTCGAATTTGCATCATACACCTGTCCATTGCGCACGACATTGGTATTGATTAACGAGATGTATGAATTGTTTTTCAAATTTTGGTCTAAAACAAATACATTATAATTCGTCAATGGATTGGTTTCGATTATTCGTTGATCACCGGTTCCAATATTTTTGATGATCGCTTCGGTTTTTGCAGAGGTCGCATTAAAAAAACCAACCCCTAATCCTTTATTGGTTCTTCCTGAAACTTTGGTCGCATTATAAAGTTGTGGTGCAATCGGATTTTCTAACAATTCTTCTGAGTCTTCATCATATTCTACATCATAATAACCCAATGGTGTCCCACCAACTCGTCGAGAATAGAATAACCCGCCTTTATTAAACAACTCTGTACCTTCTGTGAAAAATTGTCTGTTCTCATCAAAGCGAACTTCAAAAGGAGATAGATTAAGGACTTGGTTATCCGATTGCACTTGTCCAAAATCCGGAATCAAGGTCATATCCAAAGTAAAAGCATCATTGATTCCATATTTTATATCCATTCCCCCATTAAATGATCGACCCCAAGAACTGACAGGATCACTTTCTAAGTCTCGATAATTTTCAAAATAGGTAGAGAAAAATGGGGTCGCTGCTAAACGAACAGGTGATGTAATTTCTTTAATACCACTCAATTTTCCAGACTGATTAAAAAACCCATCTTTGGTTGGATCAATTCGATTCCAAAATGAAACTTCTCTTTTTCTACGGACTTGTCTGCCGAAATTGATGTTCCAATTTTGTACAGCTACATTCGGAAAACGTAATGCAGAATAAGGAATTTCCATTTCTATAACCCAACCTTTTTCTGTGATCCGGATTTCACTTTTCCATACCGCATTCCAATTGGTGTCACCACTACTATAGGATCCAAAACCGCCACCATTTTGTCCACCAGCAGAAAATTTTCTATCCACTTGAACTCCTGCAGCCGTTACCAGAAATCCTAATCCGTTCAATCCATCTTGATAAGCATCGATGTAAATTGAAAACCAATCAGTGTTTCCTAAATCATCGCGTTGTGAAAGTTGCTTGAGGATAGAATCAGGTTCGCTATCATACAAAGTTGCGCCGATATAAATCGCTTTGTCATCATATAAAATCCGAACTTCAGATTTCTGAGAAGGTGTTAAATCGGGAAGCGGTTCCAATTGCGTGAAGTCAGTTGCAACTGGTGCTGTCAGCCAAACTGGATCATCCAATTGGCCATCAATTTTGATTACCCCATTTGCTCGTAGTGCACTTAATTCTTTGGGAGGGGAGGATTCATTATATGCAAAGGATGAAAATGAAAAGAGGCAACAAAGTAAAAAATAAAAAGTCGTTGTGTTCATACTATGTTGTAATACGCAAAAATACACATTCAAGTTTAAATTTTAACCGAAAAATGCACCACATTAACCAATGGAAAGCGCTGGAACGTATGTAATTGTGTTTTAATTCGTAAATTCCGTTTCGATATAATGCCTTTGTGAAACAACTGATACCAAATTTTATATTATCAAAACTTGAACGTGGCTTGGAGCAAGATTGCTTCAAAGCATACACTATGTTTATTGACCTTTCTGGGTTCACTCCATTGACTGAAAAATTGATGGAAAAAGGAACGGAAGGAGCCGAAGAATTATCTTTTGTTTTGAATAATATCTTTTCTCCATTAGTCGAAATCGTTTATCAAAAAGGAGGTTTTATTCCTTACTTTGCTGGTGATGCCTTCATTGCAATTTTCCCTATTGATGAAATTAATTTCAATACCCATTCATTTTTATCGACTGCCTATTTTTTAAAAGAAGAATTCAATAGAAAAGAAAGTATTGAAGCAAAATTGGGAACGATCGATATTGGCATCAAAATCGGATTGTCCATCGGTCAGGTAGAGTGGGGAATTGTTGGGAATGAAAATCACAAGACCTATTATTTTAAAGGAGAAGCAATCGAAGGAGCGGTACAAGCGCAATCACAAGCAAAAGATCAACAGATCGTTTTTGACCAATTGTTGTTTGCTACCCTTGACCAACAATATCATTTATTGAAAATTGATCATCAACATTATTTGTTAGATCAAAAATTTGAAGCTGAATCCAACAATACAATTCCTAGAAGACAGCGTGATGATGTAAACCCACTAGTTTCTAAATTTTTGCCAGACGTCATATTGGACTCAGAGATAAAAGGAGAATTTAGAAATGTCATCTCGATTTTTATTTCATTCAAAGGTCTTATAGGACACAATGAGTTGAACGAGTTTACCAAAACCGTACTAACTCAAATTGATAATTTTTCTGGCTACTTTAAAGAAATCGATTTTAGTGACAAGGGTGGATTGATGGTTGCATTTTTTGGAGCACCTATTGCTTTTGAGAATAATGAAAAACGAGCATTGGAATTTGTAGTAGAATTACGTCAAAAAATTAAAGAACTTTCATTTAAAAATCTAAAAACCAGAGTTGGTATGACATCAGGTGTTGCCTATACGGGAATCGTCGGTGGTGCACAAATGTCTCAATATGCTGTTGTCGGAAATCAAGTAAATTTAGCAGCCAGATTGATGTCAAATGCAGATTGGGGTGCCGTAATGGTTGATGAAGAAATGAATCGAACTTCCAATTTCAAATTTGAAAGTAGAGGACAAATACAATTCAAAGGAATCAAACTTCCAATTTCAACTTTTCAGTTTATTGGAAAAGAAACTACAGATCAACAAGAATATAGTGGAAGCTTAGTAGGTCGTGATAATGAAATGGAAGCGCTACAAGAATTTGTAAAACCAATTTTTGAAAACCAATTTGCAGGAATTATTTATCTATATGGAGAAGCAGGGATCGGTAAAAGTCGGTTGATGCATGAGTTGGTCTTGGAAATGAAACCTAAAGGTGATTTTTCAAAGTTCATCTGCAAAGCAGATCAAATTTTAAAAAAACCGTTGAATCCTTTCATTTATTTTTTACGGAAATACTTTGATCAGCAAGCTGAACTGTCTGGTGAAGAATTGAAAATTCGTTTTGAAAGAAAGTTAGATAAGATATATCTAGAAGCAGCCGGTTTGAAAAAAAATGAAGTTGCTCAAGAATTTAAAAGTGAATTAATTCGTCTAAAAAGTGTATACGGAGCATTGCTAGGAATTGAGTATCCAAAAGCACTTTGGAGTCAACTAGATGCAAAAGGAAAATTGGAAAACACTTATCAAGCAATAACCGTTCTTTTTAGAATAGAATCGATTTTCAATCCAATCATGATTATACTGGAGGATGTACATTGGTATGATGAATCATCTATTAGTTATTTGAATGATGTATTGAAACGTTTCCAAAACATACCAATTGTAGTGGTAGTGTTGGGACGGTATTTGGATGATGGGAATAAACCAACACTTTTTGATCATGATTTGATTGCAGACAATAAGATTGAGGAGTTGGAAGTTGATTTGAGTTTGTTGAGTAAATCCTCTTTACTACACTTTTTAGAAGATCGTTTGGGTGGAGCTGTGCATCCTGATTTTCTGGAGTTGATGCATCGGTCTACTAATGGAAATCCATTTTATCTGGAACAAACACTTCAATATTTTAATGAAAGTAATTTAATCGCGAAGGAAGAAGGACAATGGAATATGCTGGATAAAAATATTAAAATGTCCAACTCTATCCGCTCCATCCTAATCGCTCGTATCGATCGTTTATCTTCTATTTTAAAAGAAACCGTAAAAGCTGCAGCAGTGATTGGGACAGAGTTTGAAGTACCTGTTTTGAGTGAAGTGATGAAGTCCAATCAAGAATATTTGAAAGAGAATAATGAAGCTGCCCTCATCTTAAAAGATCAAATTAAAACTGCTGAAAAAGGACAAATTTGGCAAGCGGTTAACGAGCTTCGATATATTTTCAAACACTCGTTAATGCGAGAAACCGTATATGATATGCAGTTGTATGGTCAATTGCGTAAGGCACATACGTTGATTGCAAAAGCCATTGAAAATTTATATCCCGACCAATTAGAGAAAAAATATGTTGATCTGGCTTACCATTATGAACAATCAGATAACATTGAAAAGACGAAAGAGTATTATAAAAAAGCAGCAGATTATTCTAGAGCTAATTTTCAAAATCAATTAGCATTAAGATACTATGATAAGCTCATCGGATTGTTAAATAAAGAATCAAAAATATCTACAGAACTATCTGGTGTCTTCATTCGAAAAGGCGAAATCCTTGAACAAAGTGGTAATTGGCAAGGTGCAAAAGAAGTCTACGAAAAAGCACTTGAGATCGCTTCTGAATTGAATGACAAACTACTTTCCGGTCGAACGAATAATGCATTGGGGCATTTGAATTTACTGAAAGGAAATTATGATGCAGCAAGAAATTATCTAGAAGTTGCTGTTACCTGGTTCGAGGAATTGAATGATGAAACGGGTGTTGCAAAAGTGTTTGGAAACCTAGGAAATCTGTATCTCCGTCAAGGAAAATACCCAAAAGCGATTGACTACTTCGAACGTAGTATCAATATGAGTAATCAAAATGGTGTTAAAGTCAGTGCAAATATTGTTGCAAGTTTAGGATTGGCTCATATGAATCTTGGAAATTTCAATGAAGGCATCCAACGACAAGAATATCATCTCGAAATCGCTGAACAGCGCGGAGATAAATTAGCAATGGCAACTTTATATACCAATACTGGAATCGTCTATTTTGAAAAAGGAGATTACGATGCAGCAATGAATTGTTATCAAAAAGGATTGGAACTAAGTGAAGAACTAGGAAATAAATTTTTGATGTCAATTGCTATCGGAAGTTTGGGAACCGTAAATCAGGAAAGAGGTGAATTTGAAGCGGCGATGAAATGCTTTAAAAAGGATTTGCAGTTGGTAGAAGAAATGGGTGATAAACAAGGAATTGCAATTGTAAATGGATTGTTGGGAGATTTGCTGAATGTACAAGGGCAATTTGATGACGCTTCTATTCATTTAGAAATCAGTTTGCAATTAAGTAAAGAAATCGGATATCAAAAAGGAATTGCAAAAGCCACCAACTCATTGGCGGATGTATTTGTCAATCAAAAGCAATTTGTAGAGGCGATTGATTTATATAATCAAGCGATAGAAATCTCAGAAAAAATTGGTAACAAATCAGTGCTCGCACATTGCTTAATTGAAAAGGCAAATGCAGAACTGAACAGTCAACAATTGGAAGCAGCGAAAAATACTTTTACCCAAAGTAAAGGATTGGTCAATGATTTGGGGAATCCTGGATTATTATTCCAGCTTTATATTTGCCAATCTAGAATTGAAAGAAGAAATGGACAATACGACAAGGCATATGAAACGTTAGATGGGCTACTAGATAATTATAGAGCTGAAAAAGAAATTGCAGCTATATTTTTTGAAATACAAAAATTGCCAATCATAGACAGAGGAATCTATCGTCGTAGAGCACTACAATTTTATGAAAAGCTTTTCGCCGATACACCACAATTTAAATACAAAATATCGATCAACGAATTAAAAAACTCATGATAAACCGTATCCTTCTAGGTTTTTGCTGCTTATTCTTATTTGCTTGCAACCCATCCAAAAAAATAAAATCAATATCACCAACGCCTACCCCAGAAGTCGAGGCACCTTATCAATTCCCATACTCAATCAATCAACCCAATCAGTCTTTTAAGTTGCCAAAAATTTTAGAGGAAATTTCTGGACTTGGTTTTTGTCCAAATGATAAGTCGCTTTGCGCAATCCAAGATGAAAATGGATTGTATTTTAAAATAAATACCACTAATGGAAAAGTAACTACCGAAAAGAAATTTTACAAAGACGGAGATTATGAAGGAATTGAAATGGTCGGTGATAAAACTTATATTGTCAAAAGCACCGGAACAATTTATGAGGTGACTGATTTGGAAAAAGAAACTCCGACTGTCAATAAGTATAAGTCTTTCCTCAATAAAAAACACAACGTAGAAGGTCTTGCTTATGATAGCGAAACCAATCACTTAGTTTTGGCTTGCAAAGGCCATGCTGCCGATACTGACTCAACAAAAAAAGCACGTAGTTTTTATTACTTCAATTTGGACACCAAAGAAATGAGAGGGGAACCACTTTTTTATTTTCATAAAGAACAAGTGATGAAATTTATTGAAACAAGTGTCCCTGAAGAAAATAGGCATTTATTCAAAGTAATGGATCCAGGTGCCGATGAATTTAAATTGGGTCCATCTGGAATTGCGATTCATCCTATTACTAAAAACTACTACGTTATTTCGTCAAAAAGTAAAGTGCTAATCGTCTGCAATCAAAAAGGAGAATTAGTGCATTTTGAAAAATTGGACAAAAAAGTTCACTTTCAACCAGAAGGAATCGTCTTTGAACCTAGTGGAACGCTTTACATTTCAACAGAAGCAGATAAGCAAGAAGCTGCATTCATTTATAAATTTGAAATGAATTCAAAAAATTAATCCATTCCTACCCAAAAACACGTCTATTTAATTGCATAATTTAGAATATATAGTGAATATTGCAATATAATTTAATACACTTGAATAAGCTGTAAATCAATACGATATGAGTATCATAGAAATGAAAGTTCCGGTAATCGGAGAATCTATCAACGAAGTAACTTTGTCTCAATGGCTAAAAAGCGATGGAGACTATATCAACATCGATGAACCTATTTGTGAATTCGAATCCGATAAGGCAACACTAGAGTTTCCAGCTGAAGCTTCAGGAAAATTAATTTTCGTCGCTGCAGAAGGAGATGATTTGGAAATCGGAGCACTCGTTGCAAAAATTGATACTAGTGTTGCAGCTCCTGCAGGTGGCGCAACTCCAAAAACGGAAGCACCAAAAGCGGTAGAACAAAAAGAAGTGGTCAAAGAAGCGGCAACTACAACTTACGCAAGTGGCCATCCTTCTCCAGCAGCATCCAAAATTCTTTCAGAAAAAGGGATTGATGCAGCAGCTGTCAAAGGCTCAGGAAAAGATGGAAGAATTCTAAAAGAAGATGCTCAAAAGGCAGTTCAAAATAAATTATCTTCATCTGCTGCTGCTCCAGCTGCAAAAGGAGTCATCGTTTCAACTTCGGGAGAACGTACTCGTACAAGAAAGAAAATGAGTCGTATGCGTCGTACCATCGCAAAACGATTGGTCGAAGCGAAAAACGGAACTGCCATGTTAACTACTTTCAACGAAGTAGATTTGACCAACATCATGGCGATGCGTAAAAAATATCAAGAACGTTTTGTCGAAAAGAATGGAATCAAATTAGGCTTCATGTCTTTGTTCTCAAAAGCATGTGCAAAAGTGTTGATGGAAATGCCAGACGTAAATGCACAGTTAGATGGTAATGAAGTAATTTATCATGATTATGTAGATATCTCGATTGCGATTTCAACACCAACTGGATTAGTAGTGCCACCATTGCATAACGTGGAGTCCATGAAATTCCATGAGATTGAATTGAGAATTAAAGAATTGGCAGTAAAAGCACGGGAAGGAAAATTGAGCTTGGAAGAAATGTCAGGCGGAACGTTCACAATCACTAATGGTGGTGTTTTTGGATCAATGATGAGTACGCCAATTTTGAATGGACCTCAATCAGCAATTCTAGGTATGCATACGATTCAGCAAAGACCGATGGCGGTTGATGGTGAAGTGAAAATTAGACCAATGATGTATTTGGCTTTATCATACGATCATAGAGTGATTGATGGCAGTACCTCTGTCACATTTTTAGTGAAAGTGAAAAATCTTTTAGAGGATCCGATGGAGCTGTTGTTAGATTTGTAAACAGATATAAATTTTTTACAATTTATTATTTATTGAATCTCAATACCTCTAAAAACTAGTTTGAATTTATTTTTTTGTGACTAAATTTCAGTATGATTTTTGCTAATTATATATGTGCGAAATAAGTACCTGAAGTTTTGATATAATACCTCCAACACCATGACGCTCAGAGAATTTTTAGATTATATCGGCGATGCACCAGGATTGGCAATTGCTTTTCTTATCCTTATTCCTTTTACTGCTTTGATAGCAATGGTTTTAGGAAAAGGAGAAGGACACATTGCACCTTGGAAGTATCTTTACTCAGTATTAATCTATTTGATTTGTATTCCTGGGATTTTTGGAATTGCATTATCGATTTATTTATTCTTGTTTGAAAAGCAGAGTATTTTTGACATGGATATGTATACACAGGTTTTTCCTGTAATATCAATGGGAGCTACACTTTTGTTGATTGGAAAAAATGTGAGTTTGGATAAGATTCCTGGATTTGGAAAAATGGGTGGTCTGATTATGATGATCATTTCAATTTTTGCCATCATGTGGTTTTTGGATAGAGTACGACTTTTTGTTTTTTCATATATGCCAATACAATACTTGCTGCTGATTTTCCTGGTAATTTTAGTAGTAGTAAGAATTAGTTGGAGTAAAATGTTCAGTTCTTCTAAGTGATTTGTAAAAATCATTGGAAGTAAAATTCCCCTCTTGTTTTTATATTTCCTAATTGTTTTTACCAACTCAATTTGAGAATTGTATGATCTCCTAATCATACATTTATCGAAGTGAGATAATTAAGCATCCCAAGTTTGAAGAAGATTTTTCCTATTCTCTTCTTCCTATTCCTGTACAGTGCGGTCACGATCGCGCAGGGTCCAGGTATTGCCATTTCTAAATCACAATCTAATATAAAAATTGATGGACGTCTCGTAGAATCTGACTGGTGGGTCAAACCAACTGCTCAAGATTTTGTAATGAATTTTCCTCAAGATAGTATCGCTGCGGAATCAAAAACAGAAGTTTGGATGACGTACAATGATAAATATTTATACATCGCTGCAAAATGTTATGATGAAATTGAAGGCGATTATATTGTACAGTCTCTGAAACGAGATTTTTCTTTTCAAAATAATGATGCATTTGGAATCTACTTAGATCCATTTCAAAATTCAAATAGTGGATACGGTTTTATTGTCAACCCATTTGGTGTGCAGCTAGATGGTATTGTAGGACGAGGTGGTACCTTTGGATTAACAACTAGCTGGGATGGACTTTGGCATTCTGAAGTTTTTCGATCTAAAGAAGAAAAATTTTGGTCAGTCGAAATTGCAATCCCTTTAAAGACTTTACGATTTAACGAAAATGTCAGGGATTGGAAAATTAATTTTTCTAGAAATGATTTAAAAAGAAATGAAACGTCTACTTGGTCTCCTGTGCCGAGAGGTTTTGATGTAGCAACGCAAAGTTGTATGGGTGATTTGAGAATGACTGAATTTGATTATTTGCCAGGAAATAACATAGCAATTGTTCCTTTTTCAGCAATGAAAATCACTAAAGATCATACGGATATAACTTCAGCAACGGAAGTAGTTCCTTCAGTTGGAGTTGATGCAAAAATTGAAGTGTCACCATCGCTCAATCTTGACTTAACAATCAATCCAGATTTTTCACAAGTAGAAGTGGATGAGCAAATTATCAATTTAAATCGTTTCGAATTATTTTATCCAGAGCGCAGATTGTTTTTCTTGGAAAATAGTAATCAGTTTTCTGGACTTGGGAACAGTAGGGTCAGACCTTTTTTCTCTCGTCGAATCGGTGGAGTAGGAGACGAACCTGTTTCCATAATTTTCGGAGCAAGATTAAGTGGAAATATCAATAAGACTTTGAAAGTTGGTTTGATGAATATTCAAACGGCAAGCAAAAAGGAACTAGATATTGAATCTCAAAATTATACAGTTGCCTCATTGCAACAAGAAGTCTTACCAGGATTTAATGTTGGTGCATTTATTACCAATCGACAAGCTTTCTCAGATTTCACGTTTAATGGTCCTAGTTTTAATCGAGTTGGTGGCATTGAGGCAGATTACATTTCAAAAGATTCCAAAACAACTTTGAAAGGATTTGCACATTATTCTAGAACACATGAAAAATATAACAAGGCAGGTGCGTATAGTGTGAAAGCTAGATTTCGAAATTCACAATTTTCAATTTTTGGTGGTATTGATGCAATTGGAGAAAACTATATGACGGATATGGGTTATGTTCCTAGACTTTATCAAGAATATGCTGATACCACCTTCCGTGTTCCCTACATCCAGTTTAGAACCAATGGATACTGTCGATTTTATATGGATAAAGATGGACCGATCAATTACATTTCACCTAATTTTCACCTTGATATATTTACCGATAACCATGGAAAATTTCAAGAACATACTTTAGAAATTGGCTTAACAACGAAGTTTAATAATAGAAGTGAGTTGGAAGTTAATTGGACAGAATTCTCTAGTGAATTATTATTTCCTTTAGAATTAAATGGATTAGATATTCCTTTTCAACCAGGAAATTATCAGAATCAAAAGGTTGCATTAGAATTTAGAACCAACAAGAAACAAAGTCTTTATGGAGAGTTGAATTTCGAATATGGTGGTCAATATTCAGGAAAAAGGATAAAGGTGTTTTCAGAATTGAATTATCGTTTTAATAAATTGATGATCCTTGGATTGAACTGGGATCAACGATACTTAACGGATTACCCGACTGAATATGGAGATGCTAAATTTACATTGTTAGGTTCCAAAGTTGAATTTAGTTTTACAAAATCATTATTCTTTTCTACCTTTTTGCAATACAACACACAAAAGGAAAATTTCAATATTAATTCTCGATTAAATTGGAGATTCAGACCCTTATCTGATTTGTACTTGGTTTATACAGAAAATTATACGACCTCAGATTTGAGTGTTAAGGATAAGACCTTTGTTCTGAAATTTAGTTATTGGTTTAATTTGTAGTGTTGTTCATTGCCGTGTTCTCGTTACGTAAATAAAAAAAGCCCTCAAGTCAAAAATGGACTTGAAGGCTTTTTTATTTGTCACAAAACAGAATTACTCAACAACAATCTTACGAGTTGTCTTTTGTCCATTCATTTGCAACTCTAGGGTATAAATTCCTGAAGGTAATTCAGTAACTCCAAGATTGATTAAATTTTGACCTAAGGTTAAATTCTGAACAATTTTATTTGTTGCCAATTTTCCAACTACATTGTATAAAGAAATTGTCAAAGCATCACTTGTTGTCGCATTGAATTCAATGGTTACATTTGTGGTAGCTGGATTTGGATAAACATCTAGCGCATTAATTGATTCGATTTCATCAATGGCAACCGGAGTCATTGTAATAGATTCTCTGTCAGAAGCACAAACCGTACTTTCTTTTTGGATTTGCCAATTGTAGAAGTAATAATAGTAAGATGTACCATAAACAGAGCCAGTCAATTCACCAACATCACCAATCGGATAAGGATAATTGACACCACCATTATTTCTAAATAAATTTTCTTGTAAACATTTAATGTAAAATTGATTTCCAACAGGTATTTCAAAATCCAATTCTAAAGTATGTGCTCCAACTTCAAGATTAAAAATCTTCTGAGTCATCATGACATCATTTTCATTAAATAATTGAATCGTACGAGGACCCGCTTCTCCATTATCAGGAACCAAAACATCAACCGTTAAAAGTGTGAAAGGCTCATACACATCAAAAAAGCTATGAGCTCCAGTAGATGGCAATCCTCCAGGTCCAATAGCTTCAGCTTTTCCACCGGATTGTATTGCACCAGGCGTCCCATTTCTATCTTCAACATAAAAAGTGGTAATGTCTGTTAATGGATTAGATGTGAAATCATTTCCAGATCCTAACAAGGTACCTCCGATTGCTACATCGTACCAAGCTGGATTATTTCCTGTAGCAGAAAGTGATACAGAGTTATCTGCATTCAAATCTGATGCAGTAATTTGAGGCGTTTCAGGAAAATTGATTACTTCAACAGCAACCATCTCTGAAGAAAGTTGACCACCTGCACAGTTGGCATCTGTTGCAACTGTATAATTTCCAGAAGTAGTTACTTCAATTGATGTTCCAGTTTCACCAGTAGACCAAGTTGGATTCGTACCTCCATCGACTGATAAAGTTACAGTACCTCCTTCACAAAATGAAACATTTCCTGATGTCTCAATCATTGGTTGTATATCATTTGTCAATTGTACAACTACATTGTTAGAAAGAGAGGCGCATTCATCAGTATCAACTAAAACGACACTATAACTACCAGCTGTAGCAACTTCAATTGTGGCACCACTCATTCCATTATTCCAATAATAATTTTCAAATCCTTCTGGTACCGTTAGCGTTACGGTTTCTCCAGGACATAAAGTTGTTGCACCAGTAACCACTATATCAGTAGGATCCAATATACATTCAGATTCTAAAATTAAGTGTCCTTCATTAATTATTGGATTTGGAATAACCGTTACAATTCCTGAAGGCCATTTTACGATTACTTGATCAACACTAGTTGCAGCTCCAATTCCAAAATGTGCAGTCAATGTGCTCATCGGACTAAAGCTTTGTCCAGAACGTACTTCTCGAATTTGAATCCCCCAATCTCCATGAATTTCAACACGTGCACCAATGCCACATTTATTACTGACAATTCCTTGTAGATTAAATTTGATCCAATTATTATCATTCGTATCATTTATGTAAACAGCACCTCCTCTTACAACATCGAGAAATCCATCATTATTTAAATCACCAATTGCTCCATCATTAAAACTTAGATTCATACCAGTGAAAGTCATGTCTCCATTATTCAAGTAAAGTTCGTTCTCTAATTCACTTAAAATATCGACGAATCCATCATTGTCAAAATCTCCAGAAGCATTTTCCCATGCACCTAAATCATTGGCATCTATACCAGTAGTTTGAATAATATCTGTAAAAGTTCCATCACCATTATTTTCCATGAAACGATTGTTGAAATCGTGATTGACAATAAAAGCATCGAAATCTCCATCATTGTCAAAATCTTCAAAAACTGTTGCCCAACTTTGAGCATTGTCATCCATATTGCAAGCAGCACCTACTTCAGAAAAAACCCCGTTCCCATCATTTTGATACATTGCATTGGTTCTTTCAATATCTCCAGAAGTAGAACCTTGTCTACATTTTGTTAGATACATGTCAGAATCTCCGTCGTTGTCATAATCTACCCAAATCGCTGCGTAGTTTCCTGCAAGTGGAAGCGTCTCAATCAATGTCTGATCTTCTGTCATAAATCCAGTTCCATCATTTCTATATGGGTGACTTTGATCGATATCATGACAAACAAAAGCATCTAAGTCACCATCATTATCAATGTCTGCCATTGTGGTACGTTGTGAAAATATATATTCTGCAATTGCTTGTTCCTGATAATCTGTACCGCCATTGATTGCCATTACAAATGAAACAGCATCTCCATCTCCAAGTACTAAATCATTGAAACCATCATTGTTGAGATCACCCGCAGCCATACTCCAACCGGGACTATTCTGTAAATTTACATTAAACAATGTCTCTGTATAAGTACCATCTTCTTGTTGATAATTGATACGAATATCACCGCTTTGAATTCTGACGATATCATCTAAATGATCCCCATTCATATCCGCAACACAATCTTCTTGCCCACCTCCAGTGGTTTCAAGGATTGAGCTTGCCATATTCGTAAAACTTACCTGACCAAAACTGATAGAAATAGAAAACAAAATTGTAAAGCTAGAGAGGAAAATTTGGGTTAATGTTTTTTTCATTTTAAATGATTTGATTGAAATAATAGTTAGTGCTGGAGTATTTGATATTATTTTATCCAGACTTTTTCGGTGAAGGTGTTTTTATTCGATTTAAGATAAGCTAAAATTATCGAATTTGAGATTCCAGTTGATATAGAATGACTACCAGATGACAGGTTTTGGTCGAATAATAGCCTACCATTAGCGTCAAACAGTGTTAATCTTGCTTTTTGGGCCAATTCTATTTGTAAATATCCAATTTGATTCGAATAAATATGGATGTCATTAACAATTTCTAACGCTTCATTGGCTACCATTAAATCGATATCAACACTTGCTTCTTTCATCAAAAATGGCGTGCGATCGGCTTTAGCAAACATCGTTCTAAACGTTTCAATTTCTGGAGTAGTTTCATCAAACATCTCTTTCATCCATTTTGGTGGTGTGGATTGATAAAACATTTTTGCAGTTGCGGTCAACATCCCATCAAATTGTGGGTGTGCGATGTGATAATAAATTCGATCAGCACCAGTTCCTTGTATCCCATTTTCCTTGTTGAAGTCTGGATCAGAAAGTGCATTACCTGCAATCAACGTAGTATCATAAACCATATGCTCAGTTGTAAATCCTTGAGGAGGTAATCGATTGTCTTTTATCGCATGATCTCCACGTACTAACACGGTAGTTACATTATCGTTGACATCACCAAAGACAAGTTCATAAATTTGAGCCTGGTCTTCACTGTTGATAATTTGATAATGAGGCTCATAAGTATTGTTCTGCGCCATCAATTCATAGTTGTCATCTACATTTCCTGAAACGAACAAGGTGTCTCCATTTTGATTTTGTAAAACAAATTCTACAAAAGCCCGACGTGCAGGATATCCTGAAGGAAATTTATGTCCAGCTTTGTTTAAAATTATGACTTCAAAAAATAGAGAATCAGCAGTTTGTTCTAGAAAATTTAATTCAAAATTTATAGATCGGTTGCGAAGCATGTCCTCAGTTTTGGCAATGACTTCATCAAAATTTTCTGGTGATGCAGTCAAGTCAAGTGCTGCAATATTTTCTTTCAATAATTTCAACATCGTTGTATTTGCACCAACTAATTCGTGTAAATAAAAAGTATCTCGCGAATCTATATCAATATCATTTACTAGATAAAATTCTCCTTTGGTCAATGCAGGCATATGACATCCTTGACAACTTATCTCTTCCACTTCATATCGAGAGTTAAGCCATTCATGATAAGTCGCTTGTTCAACAAATGTGTTGCCTGTAAGGTTACTGTTGTAATCTATTGTTTCCGTAATTAAAGTATGACACCCTGCGCACAATCCTGCTGAGCTAATATGAGGACTGTATACTGGTTTGTAATCTGTTGCCATGACCATTGGCGATTCCAATGGCGAAATAAATGGACCGTATGCAACTTTGGCAGTATCAAAATTTAAATTTCCAGAGTGTGCAAAACCAAGACCGGTTTTACTATGTTGGTGGCAAGCCAAACAAGAAACTCCGTCTTTTGCTAATGGGTCTAATACTAACGAATCAATACTATAATGTTCAAAGCCTGCATGCATCGCTGCAAAATGTCCAAGTGGTGCATGACAAGATGTGCACTTGGTTTCAATATCCATTTTATGATCTGGATAGAGTAGAACTTCGTGACTAACTTTGGCGCGCCAAAATGGATCTTTAGCAGAATTGGCCATCATAGTCGCTTTCCAATCATCTACAACATTTATATCATTACCGAGCGGATCAACACTTGCAATCATAGCCGTGTCAAATCCATGACAATTTTTGCACTCGCCCGATCCAGCAAATAAACCATTGTATCCACCAGGTAGGGTATCGACCATACTTCCCCAAAATTTAAGTTCATCAGAAGTATGAAAGCTTTCTTGCGCAACAGCATCAGTAGCCCAATAATTAAATATAAATGGGATGCTAAATAAGCAAAAGCAAATTGAAATTATTCTTAAATCAAGCATGTTACAATTTACGCTTACTTCTTCGATTTGTGAATGAATTAAAACTGTTTTGTACTAAATTATACAGAATTGAATAGCGTTATTTTTTGCTTGGAGGTTGCATTATAATTGGAAATGAGGTACCGCTGCGAGTATTTAATAAGTCTATTTCCTATTGACCTAAGTCAATCACTTAAAAAATCTTAACATTATATTTTATTTTCATATGTACAGTTGTTTGTTAGAAAATGAACAAATGTTAAATAAACGTTTTTGAGGCAAACAGTTTTTAATTTGTTGCTACCTTGTAGACAACAACAAATTATCAAATGCAATTCAAGATTCCTCTTTATCTTGATTTGAACATATCAAGTTTTATGCACAGCATACTTTTTAATTACATTTCTGAAAAAACAGGAATGACACTTCAAGAATTTGAAGATGAAGTACAACCGTACTTTAAACCTGTACATTATCAAAAAAAAGAATTTTTACTTTCTAAGGATGAAATCTGCACAAACATTGCATTCATCACCAAAGGCTTAACGAGAACTTATACCGTTGATGAAGGTAACCATAAGCATATTTTAGCTTTTGGTTTTGAGAATTATTGGGTCACGGATCGAGAAAGTTATAGTATGAGGACAACAGCTGAGAAATATATTCAAGCGCTCGAACCGACAGATGTTTTGGTTATTCAAAAAGTAGATTTTGATGAGCTATTTGATAGAAACAAAAAGCTTCGGTTAATGATTGCTGCATTGAAGGAAAAAAATGCAATTGTTACCTATCACAAAGTCGCATCTATGAAAAATGATAGCGCAGAGGAAAAGTATAATAAGTTTCTTGTACGGTATGCAAAAATTTTGCAACGAATTCCTCAACATATGATTGCTTCTTACCTCGGTATCAAACCAGAAACTTTAAGTAGACTTAGAAAAAACCCGAGCAAAAAGTAGATTTTTTTATATTTTATTTCTTGATATGGGTCAATAGTAATATCTACAAATCACTCGTAAATTGCACTTGAATTCTCTAGTGTAGGACTATCTCAAAATCGTTTTCAGCAAACTAAGATTTGCTCGCTTACTAATATTTAACCCTAGTTCTCCTCACACTGGAGCGCACTTTGTAACACTTACAAGAGCACTATTTTTACTTATAATCTGTCGTTCTTTCTAGTTCGATATGATTATAAGTATTTTTTGGAAGGCCATCCATCACCTGATTTGTAAGAGGATTTATTTTTTTGGAAACTTATTGAATTAAGAAAGGTTCAAATTCACCCTTGAATACTATTGAATTAATTTGGAAAGAATTTATAAATGTAAATCGTTTTGACTTACGTTGATAAACAGGATGGAGTTTTTGCTTCATCCTGTTTTATTTAACCAACTCTGCTTTTGTCATGGAATAAATCAATCGATTAATATCTCCTGAGTTCGTTTGCAAAATTCCCTTTAATGTGATTGGATCGGCTTGAAATTTAATTCCTTCTGTTGCAGTAACTTCCATCACCGTTTCTGGACCAGCACCACCACAGAAAAAACACATGTTATAAGGATAGGCAGAAAACACAAATTCTTTATGACTTTTATATCCTTCAACTGGAATGATGTAACCTTTGATTGTAATTTCCTTGCCATCTAATGCTTTTACTTCTTCACTAAAAACAGGGACGTCGACTTTGAATCCCATCATCTCATCATACTGTTTTTTGAAAGTAATCTTAGAAAGGGTCTTCCAGGCGTTCACGACTTGTTTATCTGCTTTTTGATTTTTCAAAACATCTTTCAAACCATCTTGTTTGACCTGACCAAAAACATTTCCAGTAATCAACACACTAACTAAACAGAATAGAAATAAATTTTTCATTATTGTTATTTTTATTGTTCTACAAGAACAGCATCCTCCAACGCAAACATAATATCATTGACATCAGAAGATCTAAATTTAAATGTCCCTTTCAAGGTCATTGATTTTTCACTGAATTTGACCGTAGTTCCTTCTTTTGCAAATACTTCCATCACGGTTTCTGGTCCAGCCTTACCACAAAAAAAACACATTTCATATGGATAAGCTGAAAACATAAATTCTGATTGAGCCACTTTTCCCGTTAATGGGATTATATATCCTTTAACGATAATTTCAGTACCATCCAAGGATCGCATCAAAGGCATATATCTCGGTTCTCGAGCTATGTGTTGGTCCGCATCTGCAATTCGCTTATCGAACTTTACAACTGACAACTTTCTCCAAATGTTTTCTTCTTGACCTATCGCATTTTGTAATGCAAAAGTGAAGCAGAAGAACATTAGTATGAATTGTAATTTTTTCATTAAATTTTCAAATACCTGTCAGTAAGTATAACTCCAAGTTACAACCCTAAATGTATACAGATATTTAAAAATTAGTTAAAGTAGTTGAAATGTCTGTTTTCGAAGCCTGATAGGCAGGGATAATCGCCGAAATGAACCCAATTAAGAGTGCTCCTATCAGCAAGTACCCTTCTTCTTTTAGAAATTCCCATCCATTAAAAGTGTATTGATACGACTCTTTGAGATAGCCCGCAAAGAAATGCATCCCAATATGACTCAACAAAATCCCAATTATAAAACCTAATACTGCTAATATCAATCCTTCTAAAATGATCAGAGAAAACAAGCTGGACTTGGAACCTCCCATAACTCGTATTTGTGCCAATTCATATTTTCTATCTCGTAAGGAATTAAAAAGTGATATAAAAATACTGAGTCCGGAAACGATTGTAATAATGTAGGCAAGATAGTTCAACAAAGTAATTCCGCCATCCATATTGGAGTAGAGTTTGTTGATTTCAAATGCAGGGGTCGCTGCTGACATTTCCGTATTGTCATTGATGTTATTTGGCGTGTTGAGCGATCGCCAATTTTTAGGGTTTTTGAAAAACACTAACATGGATGTGATTTCTTTGTTAGGAAAATCTAACCAGGTCTTCTTTTCCGCTGAAGGCAAGGCTGCTTCATCATGCTTGTGTGCATGGGTGTCCGCGTGCTCAGCTCCATGCTCATGTGCGTGGTCGTGTCCATGATCATGCTCCTCATGTCCCTCATGGTCATGGTCGTGGTCGTGTGCATGGTCGTGATCTCCATGGTCGTGATCTCCGTGATCGTGTCCTTCATGTGATTTCCAATAAGTTTCTAAGTTGGTCAAAATAAGTTGATCTAATACAGATCCGGTTGGAGCAAAAATTCCAACTACTTTAAATTTTTCAACATCATCATGTACCAAATTATCGTCTACAATAAATCCATGTGAACTATTGAATTCATCACCCATTTTCAACCCAGCATCTTTTGCAACATTGGCACCGATTGTCACTTCAAAATCATTTTGCCAAAGTTTTCCATCCGCAAGTTTCCCATTATAAATACCAACCAAATCGTAGTTGGTTCCTATGATTCGATAGCTTTTATAATTATCTCCCATCGACAAAGGAACAGTCTTTTCAATCAATGGATGTTTAGGATTCATAAATGGCTTTGCTTCCTTAACCGTAATATTTCCAGTTGGATAATCAACATGAAACATACTACTTAGGATCAATTGCAATGGACCACCTTTGGCACCAACGACCATGTGAATCCCTGCCGCATTCCGATCTAACTTTTCAGCCATTTGATTTTGAATCAACAAAAGCAAACTAATCAATCCAACTCCTAATGCAAACAAGAGTAAACTCAATAACATCGAAAGCGGTTTTGATGTTAAATTTTTCCAACTTAATTTTAATAAGCCCATTTACAAAAGGATTTGTTTTTCAAAATAATTTTTCAATCTCCCATCATGCGTCACGATGAGTAAGGTCGCATTTTCTTCTTGTGCTTGATTTTCTAACAACTTAATTACTTCCTCTGTGTTTTTATCATCTAACGCAGAAGTAGGTTCGTCTGCCAATATCAAGTCCGGTTCATTGACCAATGCTCTAGCAATCGCCACTCGTTGTTGTTCTCCTTGACTCAAATTGTGTGGCTTAGCATTTATTTTATTGCCAATATTCAATCTATTTAATAAAGATTCTATTCTGTTTTTGGATTGTGTAACACCTGCTAGCTTTTGTGCTAATTGCAAATTTTCACTAACTGTCAGGGCACGAATAAAATGTGGTCGTTGAAATATAATACCGACATGTTTTCCTCTAAATTTGTCCAATTCTGTGTTCGATAATTTATTGATTGTGGTTGAGCCAATGACAACATCACCTGCTTTTGGTCTCAACAAACCACCGAGTAAATGGAGTAAGGTCGTCTTTCCACATCCAGATTGACCTAACATCAGCCATTTCTCACCTGCTCCACATTGAATGTCTGGAAATGAAAATGAATTCTGTGAATCGTATGAATATTTTAATTGTGTGGTCTTTAGCATTTTTTTATTATTGAAATGATCGGTAGTGCGCGGGAAAATTTATGATGTATAATGTATGATATGACCGTTACGTCGTGGACTTGCGTAATAACGGTCATATCATAAATCATACATCATACATTTGAATGAGCTTCAGCGATTGATAAAATATCACAAAAACGCTGCTCCAAAAACACCAGCACTATCACCAAGTTTAGGTTTCAAAAATACAGTGTCTAGACGGGTATTAAAAACATGTTTCTCAACTTCTTTGACACCTTCTGTATATAATAGGTCGATATTCCCAACACCACCTCCAATTACTATCGCGTCCGGATCTAAAATGTTGATGATAGACGCAATTCCTTTTCCAAAATATTTTAGTAATCTTTCAACGGTTTGAGTCGCAAATTTATCGCTTCCTTCTTTATGAAGCGTTACAATCTCTTTTAATTTTTTATGGTTTCCTGAAATTGATTCATAATATTTCTCCAACGAAATACCGGAAATAATTCTTTCAACACAACCCACTTTACCACAATAACAATCTCCACCAGATTCATCTAAAAAATTATGTCCCCATTCTCCACCGATTCCTTGCTTGCCATTAATTACTTGTCCATTCACAACAATTCCTCCACCAACTCCAGAACCCATAATCACTCCAAACACTACATTTGCATCCGGCATTTTTTCTTGAATAGTTCCCATCTTCGTTTCCGCAATCGCAAAACAATTTGCATCATTCGCCATCTTAATAGGAATACCTAGCATCTCTTCAATATTCTTTTTGAAATGCATATTATTCAGACAAGTCGTGTTTGAGTTTTTCATGCGCTGTGTGTTCGGATCGAGTGCACCAGGAGTGCTAAATCCTATTGACTTTGGTTTGAAACCAGTCTCCGCCATCAAGACATCTACAAGTTTAGCTATCTGATCAATGATATGGCTATATCCTAAATGAGCTTCCGTTGGAACCCGGATTCTTTTCAAAACAATAGGATTGTCTCGACTTTCTAGGATGACTCCTTCGATCTTTGTGCCGCCCATATCTATTCCCCAAATTGGATCCATAATATTGAAGTTTTAATTAATACTTGATTTTAAGCTATATAAAATTTACATTTGAACTGAAAAGAAAAATTATGCAATTATATAGTTCTTCAAATATAATCATTCGAATTATTATTCAAAGGTCCAGCGTCGATCTGTGAAGAGACTATTTATATGTATGAAAATAAAGCTCCGCAGGTTGTTACCGCGGGGCTTTATTTTTTTGATAATGTTATCTTTGCGCAACTGCCGTTGGCATTTGTTTAAGTTTTGTGTGTAGCGTGTAAAGTTCGGGCGACTTTAGCCGCCCACAGAGAATATCAAATAATGAATACGTCTCTGATAATTTAAGTAAAGACACTCTAGAAGTAAGTAAATTTTAAAAAAGGTAGACCTAAAAATCTATCTCACAACAGATATCTAATGTATAAAGAATTTAAGGGACTCAATTTACCGGAAATCGATAAGGAACTACTCGAATTTTGGACGGCTAACAAGATCTTTGAAAAAAGTGTAGAACAAAGAGATCCAAACAATCCATTCGTATTCGTAGAAGGACCACCTTCTGCAAATGGAAAACCAGGTATTCACCACGTTATCGCCAGAACGATAAAAGATATTTTTTGTCGATTCCATACGATGAAAGGAGAAAGAGTTGAAAGAAAAGGTGGGTGGGATACACATGGTCTTCCAGTAGAATTGGCTGTCGAAAAAGAGCTAGGTATCACAAAAGAAGACATCGGTAAGTCAATAACTGTCGAAGCATACAATAAAAAATGTCGTGAAACGGTAATGCGCTACAAAGATATCTGGGATGATATCACTCGGAAAATGGGATACTGGGTAGATCTTGATGAGCCTTATATCACTTTTGAAAATAATTATATCGAATCCGTGTGGCACTTGTTAAGTACGCTTTACAAAAAGGACATGATCTACAAAGGGTACACGATTCAGCCTTATTCACCAGCTGCAGGAACCGGATTGAGTACGCACGAATTAAATCAACCAGGTTGTTATCAAGATGTAACGGACACAACTGTGGTTGCACAATTCAAAGCTTTGGCCAATTCGCTACCTGAATTTCTATCCAATGAAGGAGAAATACACTTTTTAGCATGGACGACAACTCCATGGACACTTCCTTCCAACACTGCACTTACAGTTGGACCAAAAATTGAGTATGCATTGGTTCAAACATTTAACCAATATACACACGAGCCAAGTAAAGTGATTTTGGCAAAAGCATTAATAGGAAAACAATTTAGTGGAAAATTTGCAGAAGCAGAAGATGATAAAGCGTTTTCAGAATATGCAGAAAAGATCAAGAATGGTGATAAAAAACCAGGTAAGGTGCCATATAAAGTGTTAAAGACTTTTAAAGGAAATGAGTTGGTTGGAATTCGTTATGAACAGTTGTTGCCATACGCACAGCCTGCTGAAAATCCTGAAAATGCTTTCCGCGTTATCTCTGGAAATTTTGTAACCACTGAAGATGGTACTGGTATTGTGCACACGGCACCTACTTTTGGTGCGGATGATGCGATGGTGGCGAAACAAGCGACTCCACAAGTTCCACCATTATTGGTGAAAAATGATAAAGATAAATTGGTTCCTCTAGTTGACTTGCAAGGAAAATTCCGTTCAGAAATGGGAGAATTTGCAGGCACCTATGTAAAGAATGAATATTATAACGAAGGTGAAGCACCTGATAAATCAACCGATGTTTTGTTAGCCATCAAGTTGAAGACAGAAAACAAAGCCTTCAAGGTTGAAAAATATGTGCACAGTTATCCGCATTGCTGGAGAACAGACAAACCAGTTTTATATTATCCATTGGATAGTTGGTTTATCCGAACAACAAGTGCTAAAGAACGGATGATTGAATTGAACAACACCATCAATTGGAAACCAAGTCATACTGGTGAAAAGCGTTTTGGAAATTGGTTGGAGAATTTACAAGATTGGAATTTATCGCGTTCTAGATTTTGGGGAATTCCTTTACCGATTTGGAGAACGAAAGATAATGAACATGAGAAGTGTATCGGTTCAATGGAAGAGCTGCAAAAGGAAATTGATTTGGCGAATTCCAAATTAGGAAAAGACCAAAAGTTGCCAGAAGATTTACATCGACCTTATATCGATCATGTGATATTAGTTGCTGAAAATGGTGATCCAATGTATCGTGAAACAGATTTGATAGATGTCTGGTTTGATAGTGGAGCAGCACCGTATGCACAATGGCATTATCCATTTGAAAATCAGGAAAAGTTTAAGAAAAATTTCCCTGCTGATTTTATTTCGGAAGGAGTAGATCAAACAAGAGGATGGTTTTTTACGCTGCATGCAATCGGTGCAATGACACAAGATAGTGTTGCTTTCAAAAATGTATTGTCCACAGGTTTGGTGTTGGATAAGGATGGAAAAAAGATGTCAAAGCGTTTAGGAAATGCGGTTGATCCTTTTGAAACAATTGCAAACTATGGCGCAGATGCCACTCGTTGGTACATGATTTCGAATGCACAACCTTGGGATAATTTAAAGTTTGATCCAGAAGGAATTGAAAAAGTAAAACGTAAGTTTTTTGGAACCCTTTACAACACCTATTCTTTCTTTTCAATGTATGCGAATATTGACAAATTTACTTTTAGTGAAGCAAGAATAGCAGTCAAAGATCGACCTGAAATAGATCGTTGGATCATCGCTGAGTTGAATACCTTGATCCAAAAAGTAGAAAAAAACTTCGCAGAATATGAACCAACAAATGCTACCCGTTTGATTCAATCTTTTGTAGATGAACACTTGAGTAACTGGTATGTACGTTTGTGTCGTCGACGGTTTTGGAAAGGAGAATATGAAGCGGATAAAATTGCTGCTTATCAAACTTTGTATGAATGCATGAGCACGATTGCGAAGTTGATGTCGCCAGTTTCTCCGTTTTTCTCTGATTGGTTGTATCGCAACTTGAATAATGCAACGAAATTAGAAAATCATATTTCAGTTCACTTGACTGATTT
Organism: uncultured Saprospiraceae bacterium; assembly: GCA_937941765.1. Lineage (GTDB taxonomy): Bacteria > Bacteroidota > Bacteroidia > Chitinophagales > Saprospiraceae > CALDGQ01. The sequence continues at coordinate 40,383 of CALDGQ010000098.1, read as the reverse complement.
TCCAACAGTAGAAACCGCTGCAATCGATCAATTTTTGCAAGAGAAAATGGAGTATGCTCAACGAATTTCTTCTCTAGTTTTATCACTTCGAAAAACTGAAAGTATAAGAGTTCGTCAGCCGTTGCAAAAGATCTTATTGCCAGTCGTAGATAGTTCTTTTAAATCGAAAGTTGATGGTGTCAAGGACTTGATTTTGGCGGAAGTAAATGTCAAAGAAATCGAATATATCGAACAAGATTCTGGTTTTATCAAAAAGAAAGTAAAAGCGAATTTCAAAACCCTAGGTCGCACATTGGGTAAAAAAATGAAAGCTGCTTCTGCGTTGATTAATGAATTTGATCAGGAAGATATTGCTTTAATTGAAAGTACCGGCGGATGTGAGTTGGCTGTTGACGGAGAACTTTTCTATTTAAAAGAAGAAGATTTTATCATCACTTCAGAAGATATTCCAGGATGGATGGTTGCAACAGATAGAAACTTGACGGTAGCATTGGATGTAACAACCACACCTGTTTTATTAGCTGAAGGAGTCGCTAGAGATTTGGTGAAAATTATCCAAAATATCAGAAAAGACAATGGCTTCAATGTGACGGATAAAATCGTAATTACTTTGGAAGATCATGAAGCGATTCGTCCTGCTGTGGAACAATTCGGTGATTATATTTGTAATGAAACTTTGGCAACTGACTTGGTTAAGAAAGATGGATTGAAAGCTGATAAGGTGCCTTTGAGTGATGATGTGGAATTGGGAATTGAGGTTGTGAAAGGGTAGGATCGATCCATTCTGTAATCCCTATCGGGATACGTCCTTCCTTTTAAAAAAAGGAAGGATGAGACGCGGGGAGTACGTGGGGCTGTTGCTTGAAGACTGCGTGCTATGATGAGCAATCAGACAGGCGTCTTAATCTGTTGCTTGAAGCGTCTCCGCTTCAGATGCTTATAAAAATTTAAAACATAAATTGCTGTAGTGAAAACTATGGCAATTTTTTTAAACTTAAATGATCCAAAAACAACTTAAATATTACCTTTCAATTTGTTGTATTATTTATGCAGTGTCTATTCAGGCACAACCATTCCAACAAGACAATTTCGGAGCCACCATCGGCTTAACCTTCAACTTCGGAACACATATCAATCGAATCGGCGCACAATTTCAAGGATACTACCAAAAAGATTTTGTACAAATCAATCTAGGAATTCGAAGCTTTTACAATTTTACTTCATTTGGTCCGAAAATAAAAAGACCTGAACTGCAAACCACAACTGGAATCGTTTTAGGATATGGCAATCGAGATTCTACTTACAACAATTTCCTACATCCGGTTAGTAATCAAACGTATCGAAACTATAGTGTTGGTTACTCCTATAATTTCTATTTTGAAAAGCAAACAAAACAACGCAGTGGAACGATTGGTTTGTCATTTGGCGACGTAGAATTTATCGTAGAAAATGATGCTTTCTCTTTTCAAGGCAAAGATCGATATCGTACGGGCGGCTTGTTGCTAAGTTATAGAATTGATGAAACTCGTGTTGCTATCACCTCAACTTTATGGCACGGAAATACACACGGAGACAAAGTAAAGCGTATCAAAGACGCACCCAATTATCCTTCCCGTCACGGGTACAAAGATTTTAGTGCGGCTAAGTTTGGAAAATTTTCAAATGGAATGCTAGCTTTACAAGTTCAACAAGTTTTACCGTATGCTCAAACGGTCCAAATAAGCACTGGTATCGACTCCGAAAAAGTCCGACACTTCTTCCAAAATAAACTGGTGCACGATTTGTTATTTTTTCCAAAAGAGTGGGAACAATTTCACAATCCACATTATCCGATGTTGGATGAAAATGGAATGCCTTATTTGTTTTTGCCAGATCAGGTATCGCGGAAGGATCGGTATTATTTTGATGTTGGGTTGAATTCGGGGATGTTTTATTGAGTTCTCGGAGGGTTTACTACTTTTTTAAAAGCAACAAACAAAATTTGAAACTTCGTTCTTTGATTAAGAAGACGTAGCCCTCAGAGAGTTATTGTATAAAGAGTTGATATTCTATTTAACAATAGTTATCTTTCTAAAAAATTAGTTATGAAAGCTCAGAAGATTCCAAAACTTTCTGTTGAAGAATACATAAAACACGAACGAGAATCAGATGTCAAATATGAATATCATGATGGTGAAATTTATGCGTTAGCTGGTGGAACAATCAATCATGGTATGTTATGTGGAAATGTTTTTGGAGAATTAAGAACTAAACTAAAAGAAATAAAATCTGATTGTAAGCCTTTCACAAGTGAAATTAAAGTAAGCATAGAAAAAAGAAATAGCTATGTTTATCCAGATGCTATGGTGATATGTGGACCTTTGGAGACCTCTAAAAATGAAGTTAATTCAGTTACTAATCCAATTTTAATAGTTGAAGTACTTTCTAAATCTACTGCCGAATATGATCGCGGGGATAAATTTCACCTTTATCGTCAATCGTCAAGTTTTAAAGAATATGTTTTAATTGAACAAAATAGATATGTCGTAGATGTTCATTTCAAAAGTGAGAATAGTGATCTTTGGCAGATAACTAGATATGAAGGCCTAGATCAGATCGTAAGTCTTCAATCTATTGGTGTTGAAATATCAATGAAAGATCTTTATCAGGATGTTGATATTGATTTGCCTCAGTAGTTTTTGAGCATCAATCAAACTTAACCGACTTCCCCCAATCCGCCAACTCCGCCTCACTCCAAATCTCAGGAAAGAAAACAACTCGCTGATTCATAGGAGGTAAATACTTCTGCCAGTTTGTTCCACCAGTTGCTTGTATAACATCAGGTTTACGTTCCAGGTGACGAACCGCAGAACGATAATGAGAAAGCGGCCACAATACATTTGCGTGGATATCAAAATCTTTCAAGGCCTTTATCAATTCTGGATTTTTTTGATCGGAAGCACTCAATCTTTTATAGCACTGTAAAATATTTTTTTTCTTATAATTGACTGCTAGACGAATCAAGCGTTTGGAATATTGCTTTTCGAATTGCTTCAATGTTAATGTCTTTTTTCCAGTTGCCAATTCGGTTGCACCTGATTTCCAATATAAAATAGGGTAGAGGTCTGCTATTTCTGTTTCCGAATTGATCGTATCTCTTTTGGTATAGTGAACCAAATTGTGTAGGTCAGTTCCAACAATCTCGATCATCCGATATTGAGCAGATTGAAAACCAGAAGCTGGTAACAAACTCATTCTGAATTGTAAAAACTCATTTTGATCCATCCCATCGACCATGATGTCAAATGACTTGACCAAGTTGGCGAAGTAACGATTGATTCTTGTGAGTTGGCGTGTCATCAATTTCACATCAGCCGTTTCATCATCAGCAATCACTTCCACTGCTTGCAAAATCAATTTGAAATATAGCTCTGTGATTTGGTGGTAAATAATGAAGATGTTTTCATCATGAAACTGCGTCAATGGTTGTTGCAAACTCAACAAAGTTTCCAGTCGGATGTAGTCCCAATATTTTAGGAAATCCGCATGAAGAAGTCCATCTAAATAAGACTCCATGTTTTGTCCCATCGCTTCGTATTTCTCTTGAAGCTTTTGGATTTTATTTTCAATGTTTTCGTCGAGTGCCATGATTAGTTGGTTGTGTTAATGGACCTATTGAGTAATTCTCATCCCCAAATATATACAAAACAAACAAACGATTAGACTCAAAAAAATGTTAGCAAAAGCAGTTGCGATTTGACCGGAAGAAAAAAGTTGGTAAGTTTCATTGCTGAAAGTAGAGAAGGTACTGAATCCACCACAAAAGCCAATTACTAATAAGAACTTTAGATTGGAAGTTAAATTAGATTTGAGCATCAAACCAACAAGTGCACCTAATAAAATACAACTCAAAACATTGGCGATAAAAGTGCCCCACGGAAATTGCGTTTTATAAACGGATAATGCGTTAGCAATCCCATATCTGCAAATACTTCCCAAACCACCACCAATGAAAATTAAAAGGTAATTCATCATGGTAGCGAATTTATTTTAGCAATTTATGTTTTTGTACAGAAGTGTAAAGGAGAGTTGTGAGCATCGTTGCAATTATTAGGATTAAGGCTAGCAAATTAAGCGATCCCATTTCTTGGAAAGTGATAACCAGCAATATGAAAAAGATATTTACTAACACTAAAATTGCGGTTGCTTGCATGTGCGTAAATCCATAGTCAATCAATAAGTGATGGATGTGTGTACGATCTGGATGTAAAGGAGATTTTCCAGCTATCGCTCTCATAATGAAAACACGAAGGGTATCATACAAAGGCAAAATTAAAAAACCAATGGCAACAGCAGGTACCGCTTTGAATGCATATGGATTCATTGGAATTTCACGATGCAATTCTATGAATTTAATTGTCAATATAGAACATACCAATCCGACTAGCAACGAACCCGTGTCACCCATAAATATTTTTGCAGGAGTAATGTTGTATTTTAAAAAAGCAATCACTGCACCCGACATCGCATACGCTACAATTGCCAATTCGATATGATCAATTAAGTAAAACCAACTTCCAAGTGTAATTGCAATCAACGATCCGATACTTCCAGACAATCCATTAATTCCATCAATTAAATTGAACGCATTGATGATAACGATAATCGTAAAGATAGATAAGGCAATTGCAACCACTTCTGGTAATTCTGAAACACCAAAAATGCCATACAAACTCGTCAACTTAACATTGGATTTAAAAACAAGAATGGCGGCTGCGAAAAATTGACCGATCATTTTTTTCCAAGGTGGTACAGGAGAAATATCGTCTTTGGCACCAATCAAGAAAATAATAATGAACGAACACAGTATATATTGTAAATCTCCAAAGACATTAAAAGGCGTCCATAAAATGATAGAGAAAATAGCGCCAGCAAAAATACCAATACCTCCTAATGTAGGAATGCTTTCCTGATGAGAGCGGCGCTCATTAGGTTCATCACACAGGTTTTTGATCTTCGCGATATGGATAATCGATGGAATAGCAAAATAAGTAAGTGTGAAAGCGGTTAAAAAGGATAATATAATATCGTACATGTATTGCTAAGTAGCGTACCGTTTTTCGTAGTGCAAAATATTAAATATTAAACAAACTAGCAATGTTTTATATACAGCCCATCACGGTTCTATGAGTAGACTTGCAAAAAGAACATCGTATATGGAATTAATTACTAATATTTGTAATGCGGAATTAAAAAGTCCGTTTATAATTTATGAAATTCTACTGGTCCGATACTGCTAATTTTCTCTCCAAACTAACTCCATACCGAATATGGAATGTTTTGAAGGTATTTGCTTCTTATCATCTCACACGATGGAAAATGGAACCTGTTCAATGGGGAAGACCGTTTACGGTATCTATCGAACCTACCACTGCCTGCAATTTAAAATGTCCAGAATGTCCAAGTGGACTTAGAGCTTTTTCAAGACCTACTGGAAATTTGAAAGCGGATTTTTTCAAAAAGACAATTGATGAATTGCGCCGAGAGTTGCTCTATTTGATTTTCTACTTTCAAGGAGAACCCTATATCAATCCTAAGTTTTTGGACATGGTCAAATATGCGAATGACAATGGTATTTACACCATAACTTCCACCAATGGCCATTTTTTAAACGATGAAAACTCTAAAAAAACAATTGAATCTGGTTTGGATCGGATGATCATTTCCGTTGATGGAACTACACAAGAGGTGTATGAGAATTATCGAAAAGAAGGAAAACTGGAAAATGTATTGATGGGCGCACGAAATATCGTGAAGTGGAAAAAGAAAATGAATTCTAAAACACCTCATATCATATTTCAATTTTTAGTTGTTAGACCTAACGAACATCAGATACCAGAAATTTATCGCCTGGCAGAAGAAATCGGAGTAGATGAAGTCAAATTGAAGACTGCCCAAGTCTACGATTATGAAAATGGAAATGACTTAATTCCTCTAAATGACAAATATGCTCGCTATCGAAAAAATGAAAGCGGTAAGTATGAAGTCAAAAATGAATTACTGAATCATTGCTGGAAATTGTGGCATGCATGTGTCATCACTTGGGATGGATTGGTGGTTCCTTGCTGTTTTGACAAAGACGCGACACATCGATTGGGCGACCTTAAAAAAGAGTCTTTTCTAGAACTTTGGGAAGGCAAACCTTATCAAAACTTTAGGACTCAACTACTTAAAGGTAGAGATCAAATAGATATATGCAAAAACTGCACAGAAGGCTGCAAAGTATGGGCATAATTCATTTTTGCCGATAAAACATTTATTATTTATTTCTGTTAAATAGTAGTGTCTAACATACTGATAATAAGGTATTTCTTATATACACATTAAAATTAATTTACAATTATATTGATTGGTAAAAATTTAAATTGTATATTTATTTTCCTGAAGGGTCTATCCGTGTAAGACCTGAAGGATAAAAGCAGCAATACCCATCAACCTATCTATTTTTTTTAGACATACTTACTGAGAAACTGCGTGTAGTATTTTTACTAACTACAGTATCGCTTAATACCCGTTTTTACAATTAAGCGACACATATCTGATAGTCAAAATGCAAAAATAGAGGAACTACACTCAGAATGGGTTTGTTATTCGGCATAATAGCAATCTTTATTTGAATGAATTGTAATTAATTTTTTAATTCCTCATATTTTGGCATAATGAATAATACATTTAAATCAATTTTTTCTGGACGTTTAGAATTCGGTAGTGACAAGAGTTTCGATACGGTTCTTAAGATGTTTCAACATCGAGTGGAGAACTATTATCGTTCTGATATCCTTTTGGATGAAGAAGAGATTTTTGACAAAGAATCTGCCTCTCTTGTAGTTCCAAAATTTATTGGACAAGGTTCTGAAAAGACCTGGAAGAATACTTATTCTGTGTTAGAATATGTTGCTCAATTTGCTGTTTCTGGTACCATTAGTGGTTGGATGACCAACGAAGGAAAGATTATGCACCACGGTGTTGTTGAACCTTTGAGTGAGCGTGCAACTGTACAGTCTTTTTTGAAAGGTCGCAAACTGGCTAAAGAAAAAGGTAAGGAAACAGAAGCAATGAATGCTTTAAATAAAGCAATCGAAAAGTATGAAAAGCATGCACAAGCTTATGAACAAAGAGGTCACGTTAATGTATTGTTGAAGAATGAAGCTGATGCCATTAGAGATTTTACAAAAAGTATTGATTTCGCTCCTCACAATCCAGAATCTTATTTCGGTAGAGCGAATGTATATGTAACTAAAGGAGAAGATAAGAAAGCGATTAAAGATTTGGAGATGACAATCAAGTCTTCTATTCCTTTACAACCTATCTATTGGAAAGCTAGAAAGTTGAAAGCAGATTTATATATCAAGAGTGGTGATTATGTCAGCGCTTTACAAGATTTGAAATTTTATTCTGGCAGAAAATTTAAAGACGAAGATCCGAATAAATTTTGGGTACGTCAGATGACTTTCAATTATGCTAGATCTTTATTTGCTTCTGAACAATATTTAGAAGCAGTTGATAAATTCAATAGCGCTCTGGAAATGGATGAAGTGAAAGATGGTTTGAAAAAAGGAGACATGTATATGCACCGTGGATTGGCAAAACAAAAAGCGGGTAAAAATGGATTCTTGAAAGATTTCAAAGAGGCAGTTAGCTTAGGTTGTAAAGAAGCAGAACAATTGCTTCGTAGAAAAGGATAATTACTTTTAAATACACCATATAAAAATGGTCACTGGTTTTATTACCGGTGACCATTTTTTTGTTGGAATCTCAATAATTATATCACCATTTTTGATATCATTTCATCAAGACTTACGTTATAAGTTTAAATCATTCTACATTCAAGATGATTGTTTAATTAAATAAGTAAAATAATTATGGCTCGTTTTCTTCTTCTTTGTTTTACACTTTTGTTTTTCGCCCAATGTGGAACGACTCAATCAATGGTTACCCGAAAGACAGCAAAAGGGAAAGCTTTAAAATATTATGAAAAGGGCATGAGTTTACTCATCTCTGAACAAAATGAGAAAGCTATCAATGAATTTGAAAAAGCTTTAAAATCGAATCCTAAATTTATTGATGCTCAAATTCAATGGGCAGCCGCTAAATATGATCAGAAAAAATATCAAGAAGCAGAAGTAGGTTTTGAAAAGGTCTTGAAAATTAAAGAAGACTACACAACTAAAGTCTATTATACTTTAGCATTAACTGAATGGCGATTGAATAAATTTGAGGAAGCATCTGCACATTTTGAAAAATTTCTATCCCTTCCAAAAGCAAATGAGAAGCTTAAAAAGCAAGCAGCATTTCATTTGAGAAATTGTCAATTCGCAGAAAAAGCATTCAAAAATCCAGTTCCTTTTAAACCTAAGAGTTTAGGTAACAAAGTAAACACGGAGAATGCAGAGTACCTTCCTTCTTTTACTGCGGATGGTGAAACGTTGATTTACACCGTTCGTATTCGTGGTCAAGAGGATTTTTATATTAGTCAAAATGTAGATGGAGAATGGCAAGAAGGGAAAGAAATGACAGATGTTAACACGGATTTAAACGAAGGTGCACAAACTGTTTCTGCTGATGGAAAATTAATTGTTTTCACTGCTTGTAATCGAGATGAAGGAATGGGAAGTTGTGATCTATATTTTTCTGAAGTTAAAAATGGTCGTTGGACGAAACCAGAAAATATCGGTCTGCCAATCAATTCCAACAAATGGGAATCTCAACCATCTCTTTCCTCTGATGGGAATCAATTATATTTTGCAAGTAATAGAGCAGGAGGTAAAGGTGACAACGATATCTGGATGAGTGAAAGAAATGACAAGGGTAATTGGTCGAAACCAGTTAATCTTGGAAAAGAAATCAACACCGGAAAAGAAGATCAATCTCCTTTCATTCATCAAGATGGACAGACACTTTACTTCATGTCTAAAGGTCATCCAGGAATGGGACAGCATGATTTGTACTATTCTAGAAAAGGAACAGACGGTAAATGGGGGACACCAGTCAATCTCGGATATCCAATCAACACCAAAGCAAGTGAAGGCGCATTGGTCATTAGCCTGGATGGTAAGACTGCTTATTTTGCAAGCGATCGAAAAACATTTGATGACGCTGATGGAAGTTCTTTATTTGATTCTGAAAGAGGAGGTGAGACGGATTTATATAGTTTTCCTTTGTATGAGGATGCACGACCACAACCTGTAACATATGTAAAAGCAAAAGTTTTTGACGCGATTTCAAAAAAACCAATTGCAGCTAGTTTGGATTTTACTGATTTATCAACAGGAAATACACATGTGTCTACTATTACAGGAAATGATGGAGAGTTTTTGGTGACACTGCCATTGAAGAAAAATTATTCACTGAATGTTTCTAAAGAAAAATACTTCTTCCATTCTGAAAATTTTTCATTGGCAGAAGGAGCAGATTTGAACGAACCATTTATTTTAGAAATATTTTTACAACCCATTCCACCTTCTGTTCCAGGTTCAACAGTTACAACAACCACTTCAACTATCGCAGCAGAACCAATCGTCTTGAGAAATGTCTTTTTTGAAACAGGCTCAGCAGCTTTACAAGATATTTCAATCAATGAATTAGAACGTTTAAAGCAGTTGTTGATAGATAACCCAACATTAAGAATACAATTAAATGGTCATACCGATAATGTCGGTTCCGATCAAGATAATATGACTTTGTCTGATAATAGAGCTAAAGCAGTTCATGATTATTTGACAAAAGGAGGAATTAATGCTAGTCGATTGAAGTATAAAGGTTTTGGTGAAACAATGCCTATTGATTCAAATGATACTCCAGAAGGTAGGCAAAGTAATCGTCGTACGGAATTTGTTAGGTTTTAATGCGGCAAAGCCGATTTTAAAATGTATGATGTATGATGATTTTCTCAGTCGCTAAAGCTCATTTGAATGTATGATATGATCGTTATTACGTATGCACACGTTGTAACGATCATATCATACATCATAAATCATACATCAAAATATCACAAGTTCAACTCCCGCATACTCTCCGCCTTATTCCTTTCCAGAAAATCATCAATCGTTTCAAAGTGCTCGATGACTCGCTTGTTTTTAAATTCAAATACTTTATGCGCCAATCCTTTCAAAAAATCACGATCGTGAGAAACTAAAATTAAGGTTCCATTATAATTGACAAGTGCTTCTTTCAAAACATCTTTAGACCTTAAATCTAAATGATTGGTCGGCTCATCTAAGATTAGTAGATTGATTGGTTCTAATAATAATTTGACCATCGCCAATCTAGTTTTCTCTCCACCTGAAAGGACAGATACTTTTTTGTCGATGTCATCTCCATGAAACATAAAACCACCCAAAATATTTTTAAGTTTTGTGCGAATATCTCCTTTTGCAACTTCATCAACGGTCTCAAATACCGTGGCTTTTTCATCTAGTAGAGATGCTTGATTTTGAGCAAAATAACCGATCTCGATATTGTGACCGATTTGACATGTTCCTTGCACTTCAATTTCTTGCATGATTGCTTTAATTAAAGTTGATTTTCCTTCACCATTTCTTCCTACAAAAGCTACTTTTTCACCACGTTCGATGGTCATATTCGCATCTTGGAAAACAATGTGGTCACCATATGATTTGGATAGTTCTTTGATGATTAATGGATAGTCGCCTGATCTTGGTGCTGGTGGGAATCGCAATCGCAAAGCAGAATTATCTACCTCATCTACTTCAATGATTTCAACTTTTTCCAACATTCTTTCAACGGAAGAAACTTGATTGGTTTTAGAAAAAGTCCCTTTGAATCTTTCGACAAAGCGTTGTTGTTCAGCAATCCATTTTTGTTGTTCTTTAAAAGCTTTTAGTTGATTTTCTCTGCGGTCTTTTCGCAATTCTAAATAGTGCGAATAATTGGCTTTGTAATCATAGATTTTTCCAAGCGTCAACTCAACAGTTCGATTGGTGATATTGTCAATAAATGCTTTGTCGTGCGAAATAACTAATACTGCATTTGCTTTGTTGACCAAGAAATTTTCCAGCCAAAGTACAGATTCAATATCGATGTGATTGGTCGGCTCATCCAATAATATCAAGTCGGGTTTTTGTAAAAGTATTTTTGCCAACTCAATACGCATTCTCCAACCACCAGAAAATTCACTAGTTGGTCGATCCAAATCTTCTCTTTTGAAACCGAGTCCAATCAATGCTTTTTCGACTTCCGCATCATGATTGACTTCTTCCAAATTATAGAAACGTTCTCCAATGTCTGTCGCTTTTCCAATCAGCTCCATGTAACTATCCGACTCATAATCTGTCCGGGTTTCCATTTCTGCATTTAGGTTGTCCATTTGGTCTTTTAACGCAAAATATTCTAGGAACGCTTTGGCTGCTTCTTGTCTAACTGAACAATCATCTTCCGTCAATAAATGTTGTGGTAAATAAGCAATCGTCGTATTTTCTGATTTGTTGATCTTCCCTTTATTTCCTTTTTCGACACCCGCAATAATTTTCATTAAAGTAGATTTTCCAGCACCGTTTTTACCCATCAATGCGATCTTATCATTATCATTAATGACAAAAGAGATATTTTCGAAAAGTGCTCGATCCGAGAAAGAGACGGTTATTCCTTCTATAGAAATCATAAATTTTTTATTTTAAAATTTGATGTATGATTATACGATGTATGAAATGAGGATGTTGCTTTTGAGGTGTGGCGGAGCGGTTAAAAACCTTCCTATCGGTTGCATACGTGAGCTCGCAAATTTTCGATAATATCATACATCAACAAATCATTCATCAATCAAATAAGCCCGCGTGACTTCAACTCCAAATATTTATTCACGGTATTCATAGACAAATCTTCAGGCGAAGTCAAAATTGTCTGGATACCATATTGGCGAAGGATTTGGACCATCTGTTGCTTTTCGTAAATAAATTGTTGGGCAATTGTCTTGTGATATATTTCTTGAGTCGAAGTAGCATCTCCTTTTGAAAAATCTTCTACTTCTGTGTTTTTAAAAAATATAACTACTAAAAGATGTAAGTTATTGATACGTCTCAAAATCGGGAGCACTCTTTCCATTCCATATACACTTTCAAAATTAGTGAAAAGAAAAATAAGACTTCTTCCTTTGATTAATTTGCGAGAAGCGTGATAGAGGATTTCGTAGTTTGCTTCTTTCTTACGTTCCTTTTCATTGTAGAGCGATAGAAGTATTTTGTTTAGCTGATTTTGAGATCGTTCTGCTTTTAAGGTGGTACCAATTTTATCCGAGAAGGAAATTAAACCTGCTTTGTCATGTTTTTGCAAAGTTACATTGGCAATGACCAAACAAGAATTAATGGCATAATCCATCAAGGACATTCCATTGAAAGGCATTCGCATGACACGACTCTTGTCTAACAAACAATATACTTGTTGTGAGCGTTCGTCTTGAAACTGATTCACCATCAAGGAATTGCGTTTACTACTTGCTTTCCAATTGATACTTCGGAAATCATCTCCTTGAACATAATTCTTAATTTGTTCAAATTCATAACTTTGCCCGATTCTTCTAATCTTCTTGATACCTTGAAGATGAGAAGTTTGATCAAATGCTTTGAGACTGAAATTTTTCATTTGAATAATAGAAGGGTAGACGGGAACCATCGTCTCTTTTTCCAATTGCAATCTTCGTTGAATGAGTCCAAGAAAAGTACTAATGAATATATTGACATTTCCGAAATGATATTCTCCACGTTCGATTGGAGTGACGTCATATTTTATTTCTTTTTCATCTTGTTTTTCCAAAGTAGTTTCGACGGAAAAATCTCTTCGTTGTAATTGATTCGGGAGTTCATCAATGATGGTTGCTTCCAATTTATAATTAGAATTATTGGTAATCAATAAACGGATTGGATTCTTATCACCAAGAGATAATACTTTTGGAAAAGTTCGTTTGCAAGTAACATTGATTTGTTTGCCATAGATCATCATCAATTCTACCAATGTAATGGCCAATGCAATCACTAAAGCAGTTTGTGCAACTGGAAATAGAAAGTAAAAAGGAAAGCTCAACATGAACAACACAATGACTGCGCTGTAAAGAAGGAAAAATTTACTTGATAGAAATAAGTGCTTCATTTTTTAATCGTGCGGATAATTAGTTTGTTTATGTCTATCGAGGAACCTCAATTTTTTTCAAGATATCTTCTATGACAGATTTGCTATCATATCCTTCCATTTCTCTTTCAGGAGTCAAAATAATTCTGTGATTCAAAACAGGGTAAGCGACATATTGAATATCATCTGGTGTTACAAAATCACGTCCGCTCATGGCTGCGATTGCTTTAGACGCATGCATGATAGCAAGCGATGCACGAGGAGAAGCTCCTAAAAACAAATCGCCATTATTTCGAGTGTTATGGATAATGGCAGCAATATACTGTACCAACTCATCTTTAATCATCACTTTACCAATCAACTCTTGACATGCTTTCAGATCGGCTGGTGTCAACACACTTTGCACTTCCTGATTGACTAAACTTTGATCACTATTTTTAAATCGATTTAGTATTTGTTGCTCCTCTTCCAGAGAAGGATATTCCAAATTAATTTTGAAAAAGAAACGATCTAATTGCGCTTCTGGAAGTTTATAAGTTCCTTCTTGTTCGATTGGGTTTTGAGTAGCTATCACAAAAAACGGTGGTGCCATTTTGTAAGTTTCACCATCGACAGTGACTTGTTGTTCTTCCATCACCTCAAAAAGTGCAGCTTGTGTTTTGGCTGGAGAACGATTGATCTCATCTATCAAAACGAGGTTTGAAAAAATAGGTCCTTGTTTGAATGAAAACTCCGAAGTCTTCATATTATAAACGGTTGTTCCAACTACATCCGTTGGCATCAAATCTGGTGTAAATTGTATTCTAGAAAAATCAACAGACATGGTACGTGCCATCATTTTTGCGGTCAAAGTTTTAGCAATACCAGGTACTCCTTCTAACAATATGTGTCCATTGCAGAACAAAGCTGCCAACATCAAATCCATCATTTCTGTTTGACCAATAATCACTTTAGACAATTCTGATTTAACAGAAGATACGGTGTTTTTGACCTTACTTAAATCGATGGTATTTTGCTGCCAAGTGTTGACTGGCGTGTTATAGGAAGAAAAATCGGTCGCTTCAGGAGTTATATTCGTTTTCGGAACTTCAAGATTATCGACAGGTTTTAGTTCGTTTTCATTTGGATCGTCTAAATTCATATTTACTTACTTGATGTATGATTATGATAATTTTCTTCTTCGCTGTTCGATCCCAAAAACCATTGGAATCGATACCTCATTTGAATGTTGATATTGACGACCTAACGTCTGCAAAGCGAAATATGAAAGCTGTGTTGATGAACAACAGTTTCTAGTAAGTAAAAATAAGATTTTTAGATTAAGTTCGAGTATTAATGTTATTCGAAAATGGTAGTTGTTGCTTAAAGTATCTCCTGTTTAGAAGCCTGAGAAGTACATTTTTAAAACAATAAAATCCCAATTCCAATGTTGTTTTCAAAAATGTAATGACTATAAATCCTTTTGTTGATTCGAGTTTTAACATTCTTTTCAAAATCGTCCTGTAAGGTATCCAAATTACGATCTCCCCAAGTCCATCCTATTTGTCCAGAAAAATTAACAAAGAAATTTTCTTTAAATATCTTTTTTAAACCAATACCATAGCCTGTATAAAATGTTTTTTGCACGACTTCATTAAATGGTTCGTCTACCACGCTTCCAGTGATGTATTTTCCTTCAAAATGATGATATAAACCGACAGGTGCCAGCGATCCTTGTTTCATGAAATACTTGTCATAGTGCAAGCAGATTGCAGTAACTTTTAATTTGCTAAAAGCGGATTGAAAATTATCTTCAGCATCTTTGTAGTCGATCCCAATTCCAGTTTTGAAATAATCATATCCGATTCCAATTACACCTGATCTATTGATAACATGATTGAATCTAAAATTATGTCTAGTAGAAATTCCTAGATTGTTGTAGGCATACATTTTATTGTTGATAGTAGGTCCTCCGACTGCAATCATATAATACAAATCATATTCAATGAAATTTCGCTTACCCATATAACCAGGTGCTTGCGCGTTGGCAAAAGTGAAGAAACAAATAAAAAACAGTGTGTATAAAAGTTTCATGGTTCAGTTCTATTAGTTCAAATGGAGTGGTTGCTTATTTCGGTTTCTTTTGAATTTGCAAAAAGGTGTCATACAAATGTGCATTAACTACAGTTTCGGAATCTTTTTCAAAAAGTGGATTCATCTTCGTCATCTCCATTTCTCCTGTTCTGACATTGACAACTATTGAAAAGAACATGGATTCATATGCTGGATGTGTTAGGTAATAAGCAGAGTATGCAGGATGTAAATACAAGAATGTTAGAAATCCCATTATCGACTTTTTCTTTCTTCCTGAGACAATTCCAGTCCATAAAAAATGATCCGTACCGTATTTATCTGCGATTTCGATTACTCGTTCTTGATTGAAACCCCTCATTTTTATTTCTTCTAATTCCAATTGCTGATTAAACCATTCGGTGATATACATCAGGTCATTCATTTTTTCAGCCTCCTCATTTTCTAACAAATTTGTAGACAGCATTTGTGCATCCAAGCCAACTGCTTTTGCATTGCTCATAACCCAGTCTGCATATTGTTGTTCTGAAAATTCAGAAGATAAATAGTCAATTGGGGTATCTCTTTTTCTAAAATCCATTTTCATGTAGTATGGATTGACCACGACTACTTTGTCTACACCTAGCGCATATCCTTTTTTGAAAAGTTGCCGTTCTTTTCTTTTTGTTTCTCTTCGGATTTGTCGTGCTGTTTTGTTTTGATCTAACAATGCTGTTTTAAGTTGAGCATCTTTTTTTCTTTTACAGACTTTAAATGCTTCTGAAAATCCACGATCTTTGATAATATCTACAAACGCATATTTGATAAATTCTCTTTCAAATTTTTTCAATTCACTTTTGCGTTTTTTGGATTGTGAAAAGCTGTTGAAAGGAGCATACTTTTCTGCATGATCGATGTCGTAAAATTCCGTTTCACTTTCATAATGATTGTCAACCATTTCTTGAAAAAGATCATTAGCGATTGATTTCATTTCGTCATCTTCAGGATAAGTACGCATCAATTTCCAGGCGTATTGCAATGCTAAAACATTGAGTTCGTCATTTTTCATGTGATTGAAAAAATAATACAACCGTTGAATTTCTCCATCCTCGTTTTCAAAAGAGCTTTCGGTTTCATGATCTCGGTCTTTATTTCTGAATTTTGTCAAACCATATAATGCTTTTGCAATATTCTTTTTCAAATAAGCATCATCCATTACACTTTCCTGATGCAATAAGACATAGGAATTATAAATTGATTCATAATAATTGAATTCACGTAAATACAAGTTGGATAACTCATATTGACATTGCGTCTTCATTTTGTTGAATACTTTTTCCGAAACCAAAAAATCTTCTAACTTTCGATAAGTACGACCTTTTAAATTGTCATACATTTGTTCTCTTCTTTTACCGATACTTGGATGCGTACTATGGCTGTCTTCATTGTGCTCATTGAGTCCATAGGAGGTTTCAATTTCTTGTAGATAATACTCGTTTGGAAATTTGAAATAAGTAGATTCAAAAAATTGGGTGTCAAAAGGAATATCAGTGATTGGTGAATGTGCATATTTCAACAAGTCAAATACGCCATCTATTTCATTGATATCATAATCCGTTTTCAAAAATAATTTGAGCCCTTCTGCATCTGCAGAGATCTCCAGTTCTTTAGAATATTTGTTGGTAGTAATAATTTCTTCATTAGCACTGTCCTTGCCCATTGGATTTTGTTGTCTTTCTCTTTGCGAGTTAACATCATCCAGGTATAAGTCTAATGCATGATTTTGTGTAAAATGAGAAATTTCATGCGCTAAAATAAATGCCAATTGTGCTTCATTTTTCAAGCGACTTACCAAACCCATATTGACTAAGATAATTCCATTGTTGGTTGCAAATGCATTGACGACAGGTGATCGAACCGCATACACCCGCATTTGATCTCTTATTTTTGGTTGAGATTCAAGAACTACATTTTTTACTTTGGTGAGATATTTTGAAAGTGGATCATTGAACAACACATTACCAGAATGTAACAAGTCATCAATGACGAAGCAGGATTCTAAATAAAATTTTTGTTGATCTGTTTGCGCTTGATGGTGCGCATGGCAGGAAATTTTTTTTATTTCTTCTTGATATTTGTCACCAGATGGCACCACGAAGTCACTCGGTACTGGATTTTCAGATACCAAAGGAGAAAAGGAACTTGGATGTTGAGCAAATGCCAATCCCATCCAAAGCGTTGCCACTAAGCACAATACATATCTCATAGTTTGCTTATTCTAGTGTAGAGAATTAATAGTGTTGGGAGGGAATTTTAAGATAGGAGGGAATACAGGTTTGTTAAATCAATATTTGCGCCAATTGGAGACAATATCATTAGCAATATCGATTTCAATGTCAATGTGTTCTTTTATAGGTGTTGTGTAAACACCCTGTAGGAATGATAAATTGATATTTTCTATTGTTAAGTTAATATTATGTAATATATATTAGAACACGTGACTATTAAATCTAATCTGTAAAAAGCTAATAGTGAACAAGTTGTTATTTTTGGTTCATACTATTAGTGGGTTTTTATTTTTTTGTAAAGTTATTGTTAAAATATATTGCAAAACATTACAATTCAAAACAAATTGTTTTATATATTTGTTGCAACAGATTATAAAAGAGGCCATCTATCTTTGTAAATTTTTTTAACATTTAAAATTTTATCATTATGATTTTGAAAAGAAATTTGGTTACTCCCCCCCTAAAACTTTCTAGCATTTTTCTAATTTTTTTATTTGCAATCCCTCCACTGTTTTCTCAACAATTAAATGTCGAATGGAATACTGAGGTGAAAATTCCACATGGACTGGGATGGGAAAATCCTTCTGATTGGTTATTTGATGTAATTGCAACTTCATCTAATGAGTATTTAGCAGTTGGGTTTTCTCAAAACACAGAGAATATTGAAGGAGGGCAAGTTCAAACAACAGGTCAGTTTGGTTAATAGCGAAGGAAAGCTCGTTACCGACAATTACGATACTGGATCAGGTGGAGAAAGTGGAATACTGGTACAAGTAGTTGAGACTCCAAATTACTATTTCGCAAGTGGCTGGTTAGGAAATAGTGCAATTATAATGAGAATAGATGTAGCTGACCCTTCTAATTACACCACATTCTATTATGAATCTGGTTCAAGAAGTAGATTTTTAGATATCGAATATCTCCAGGTTGGTAATAAAGATTTACTAATTGTCGGCGGTTTTGGAACAGATAATTCTAATAATCAACGGAGAAGAGTTGTTGTATTTGAAATTAATCCAAATGGAGATTTAGGAATTAAAGATGAAATTCTTTTATCAAACCCTTCAGGAATCTCTGCTGCGGCCAATGCCTTGGCAATTGACCACATCAATGGAGAAATGATAACAATTTACCTTGCATCCATTCATGAGAAAAGTAACAATATTGCTGTACCTGGCGGGAGAAGACTAGATTCCGATATACTGATGTCTTCAATAAATTATAATGCAGATTCTGGTAATCTACTAGTAACGGGCTTGGAAGCTTCCCATAATTCAATTAAACAAACACCTCATTTAGAATTTATTGATTGGCAAAACCTTAATCCTACTGATATCTTTAATAACTATCCACCAAATGAAGTGGAAGATGTTTATCCGTTTGGACCAAGCTACATAGGAAGTGGTTTTGAACGCGATATAGATGGCTGGGATAGTTATTGTGCAGAAAATCTGCAGAACGCTGATGGAATTGAATTTTGGGCAGATGGATCAGAAGATGTGCCATATTCTATAGTTATTGAAGATGATAAAATATATGTGACTGCTTTGTTGAATAAATTTATAATGTGGCATGACCAGAATAAACATCTACATGACCCTCAAGATTTTGGATTAGATTGTCACCATAATGGAGTGTTAAGATTTTCAGGAATAGAATATCAATGGGGAGAAGGTTACTTACTTCAATTTGATAAGAATAATTTAG
This sequence comes from uncultured Saprospiraceae bacterium, assembly GCA_937941765.1. Taxonomy (GTDB): domain Bacteria; phylum Bacteroidota; class Bacteroidia; order Chitinophagales; family Saprospiraceae; genus CALDGQ01. The sequence goes on along the minus strand of CALDGQ010000098.1, from coordinate 21,220 downwards.
GATTGACAAATGCAACACATTTGGGGACTTACACAGGTGCCGATTTCCATTTTAGGATGATACAAAGATCAGGCGGAGGATTTGCAATTGCTAGTACACTTACAGGCAGACCAGAAGGCATTCCACAAGGTGTGTCACCACATGAAAATTCAGCCCTAATTTTAGTTGATCAAAATGGTACACTAGAAAGTAGATCAATTTCTCCAGGACCTTTAGGAAGAAATACTTGCGGGTTTGGAGTTGTAGAATCTTTGGAAGGCGATGGTTTTATCGTGGTGGGAAACACTGGTGATCCAGACCATGATATTAATAATGTAGATCCAGAAACTGGTGGAGAAAACTATTCCCTAATAAAATTTAGTGGAAAAGATTTTTGCTATAATCCCACCGCAATAGATCATATTCCAGATGAGCCAGCACCCCTGGAATACGCTCAGACATATGATAATCGAGAATATGTCATTCCTAATACTCATACTAATAGTCAAAATCAAACTGTTGTTGGAACTCCTACAAATATGTGCATAACAACATGGAACAGTGATAAAACAATTAGCACCAACGTAATTGTACCATATGGAGCACATCTAAGAATTATCGGATCGACAATGCAATTTGCGGACAGCTACACAGCATATCCCGATGGTAATCGAACACCAATTGGTATTACCATTCAACCAGGAGGGAGGTTAACCGTAGCTAACTCTGTTTTAAAAGCTTGGAACTGTAATGGAGATGCTAAAATGTGGGATGGAATTGTAGTTGAAGGGCAACCTAATAAATATCAAAACCAAACCAATCAAGGTTTCTGTGTTATTCACTCAGGTAGTGAGATCAGAGACGCTAGAAGAGGTGTGGTAGGTGCCGATTTTGAATATGTTAATACACCAGTTATTTTGGATCCACCTTCAACTTCTGTTAATGGAAGTCAAGAAATCACTGGTACTTCTGTTGGGCAGGTAGGTTTCAATAGTGGAGCTAGAATAAGAGTCTTCGGTTCTTCGTTCATAAATAATAAACGAAGTGCCATCTTTATGAAATACGATAAATACAACTACAGTACATTTGGAAATTGTAATTTCATAAGCAATGCTCCATTAATTGATGACAATATGTCCAACAATGCCCTAAGAGGTACTCAGATCCATGCGTCAGTGTGGGGGACCTACGTCAATTTTGAAGGTTGTAATTTTACAGGAGCGAATTCCATAACTCCGAACAATCGACCATTTGGGATTGTAGGTTCTGAAGCTGATTTAGATGTTACAGGAGGGACAATGACGAATCTTAAAGTCGGAATTGAACATTCAGGGTATTCTAACAGCGTATTGGCAAGTTTGAAAGCGACTAGTGTCACTTTCAATAATGTCTATCAAGGTATCAATTTGCGTGCAACGCTAGGAGATGATATCCGCCATTGTACTTTCGAGAATATGCCAGCCAACAGTGCAAATAGTTTGGTTCCAACAGGTATTTTCGGCGATTACCCGAATGCATGTCTCATTTTAGATAACCATTTTTCAAGCTTTACAAATTCGGGCAAAAAATATGGAATCGTAATGACCAATACGGACGATGACGGAGTCGTAATCAGTGAAAATACATTTGATAATCTAACGATTGGTAATCAATTTGAAGGCGAAAACTACGCACTGACTACCAATTGTAATGACTACTCGAATATGAAGAATCAGGCATGGTCTTGTGTGAAAAAAAATGGAATAGGGGTTTTGACAGCTCAAGGTGATCCTTCCAATTTTGGGGATAAGCCCAATAATCAATTCTTTGACGTTTGTAGTCTAGGTACTTTTAACCACATTTATTCTGAGTTTCCTTTTCAATATTACGAGCATGCAGGCAATCCTAATCCAGCTGATCAGGCTTGTATAACTTCGGAAGTTCTATTCAATACATCAGTTGCAGATTCAGGATTTGACTGTGAAGAGGAAAATACACCTTGCACCACACCGAATTGTGTGATAAACCAATTTTGTGCTTCTGATAAATCGATCAAAAAGCGAAATGAAGCGATCCGCCAATTACAGCAAATGAACTACTACAAAAGCAACGCCAACTATGGCAAGTTATCTGGGCACCTTATAGATATACTAAATTGTCGAGGAGAAAATTCGGATAAAGAATTAATGATTGGCACCTATATCGCAAATGGACAAACAAATCAAGCACAGGTTTTGTTAAACAGTATCAATCCCAACCAGGCAAGTGCTTTTACGAACAATGCATTAGCAATAGCACAAAGTGGAAATGCATCCAATCCATTTGCTAACACGATAAGTCAGGAGGATTTAGAAAATCCCAAAAACTTGGTCCATGCGATGGAGCAAAATAAAATGTTCCAACATCGTGGACTCTATTTTCCATTAGTCCCAGTCGAGATTGGGAAAGGAGAAGGGGGGAAAGGAAGAGATGCTGCTGATGAGGATATTAGTGAAAACGCATCTGCAACAACTTCAATTAAGGTATATCCAAACCCAATTGAAAACTTCATTGTGTTTGATTTAAGCGAAAGTGTCATAGAGGCAACTTATAAAGTTGAAATACATGACGTATTTGGAAGGTTAATTCTAAAAGATCAGATTGAAGGAGGAAATGAAGTAAGGATTAATACGAGTTACCTTGGCCAAGGCTCCTACTTTTTTAATATTTTGACTAAGAATGAGTTAATACAATCTGGTAGATTTACCAAAGTATTAAACTAATTTTTTTAACCTAGACAGTAGGCAGTTAATTTTGCTTACTGTCTATTTTTTATATAAAGTATGAAATATACAAAGACATTGAATTGCTTCGTATTTTTATTTTTATTAAACTTCACATCTATTGCTCAAGTTGCAAACTTTAATTTACAATTTGATCAATCTAATGGATTTCCCATACCAGAGGGTTTTCCAGCAGGATTAATCGAGCATAATGATTTTTATTATATGGCTGGTGGATTTGTAGGGTCGCAAGGCAATGCTTGTGATACTGGATTGGTTGTTAAAATCAATAAATTCACATTGGAAGCTACTTTCTTTAAAAATGAGTTACATGAAGGTAGTTTTATTCGTGACATGCAATTAAACACTAATGGCGAATTAATTGTTAGTGGATCGAAATATAGCTGTTCACTTGACTCTACAGATTATTTTCTTTCCAAAATAGTAAACGATTCAATAAAATTTGAAAACACAAAATTTTTTGGTGGACCATCCCGACATGAAATATCTAATAAACTAATACAAGACGGCGATTTAAATTATGTTTCAGTTGGTTGGAATTTTAAACCAGGTTCAGGCCAAGGACAGTCTATTACAATGTTTAAAGCCGATCCAGATTTCAATTTCATTACCTATCGGCATTATCCACAATTGGACCCCGGCGAAATCTATTTTGGCGAAGCCATAGTAGAAACCCCGGACGGCGGCTACATCATCGTCGGTGCTCACACAGATAATATCGGGATTCAAGATGTGGTAGTTGCTTCAATTTTCAAAGTTGACAATGACGGAGAAGTGGTTTGGTGGCAAGAGTTTGTACCTGATGTAAACGGCTCTGATGAAGAAAGGAAACAATTTTTAGATATAGTAAAAAAGCCAAATGGAGAATATTTAGTCATTGGGATAAAAAGAATCAATCCACCAGGACCAAGAATTGTTCACCAGTGGATTACTTCCTTTGATGAAGATGGTAACTTATTGTGGGAAAAAGACATTCCTGGCAATAGAACCTCAACGTGGGTAAAAATCAGAGCCGCAAGCGATGGTAATTATTTGGTAAGTGGAGATGATGTTGTGGCGCATGATACATTATCTGGAGGTTCTAATAGATCGGCCACGATTGGTAAGATTTCTCCAGATGGAGATATTTTATGGCGACGTTATTTTGATCAAAGTGATTTAGTCTTTATCGACACCGATATTTTCTGGAATGTTATAGAGACTTCTGATGGCGGCATCCTTTGCTCAGGGCATACCATCCCCGATTCAATAGCGGTGCAAAATTTCTGGCTGGTCAAGTTGGATAGCATGGGATGTCTGACACCGGGATGTGATAGTACGATGGTATCCACCGATCCGATTATCCTTGAGCCAAGCGATCAACTCTTGGTATATCCTAATCCATCTTCTGGTCAATTTAAGGTGACGACAGAAGCTGGGGTAGCGGATGTTACCAACATTAGTATTACAAACATGGCTGGTCAGACGGTTTCATTGTGGAGTGGGCAGGAGCAGTCGGTGGAGATGGATATATCGACGTATCCTGCTGGGATTTATTTGGTGGCAGCTAGGATTGGTGGGGTTATTTATTTGCAGAAGGTGAGCTGCTTTGCCGAATAGCAATATCAATATCAATGGAGTACGCGAGCTCATGCGCTCACGAACTCCATTGATATTGCCATTGCCATTGAAATTGCTATTCCAAGGATAAGTTGGCTTACTTACATCGTTTATGAAACCCATCAATCATCTGATGGAAAGTGATCAATGATTCATCAGAAACATAGATGGAGGTCTTGATGTTTTTGAAGTAAGAAAATATCTTTTCAATATCAGTGACAGGCACTTCAGAGATAGTGCTGATTCTTTGAAATTCTTCAGGACTCTTTTCTTTAATGAGAATATGATAACGTTCTCTAATAAATTGTTGGAACATTTTCATTTTCTTAACACACAATTTCTTGTGGTCATTTTTTACAAAATACAATTGTGAAATCGTATTGATAAATTCCATTGAAGTATTGGAATTGGTTTCTACAACAGGTATGATACGTTGTTTTCGTTTTGCTCTGAATGCCAAAAATAACAATGCTAATCCGATACCTATATACCAAGCCCACGCGAGACTAGGTTGATCCAAAATATAAGATAACGGACCATTTTCTGCCAACTCTCTGCTATCCGGTCTTCGGCGATCTCTTTTGCGCATGATGTTTTCAGGAACCCGACTATATTTATCCCAATAAATGGGTCCATCTGATAAGTGAGAAAACACATTTTCAGCATAAGCCAATCCATCTTCTTCTAATAAATGATAATTGGTGAACACCAGCGGATTAGTGTGCAAGTAAAAATTTCCTTTACCTAATTTCTTTTTTGCAAAATTGATATAATCGTTTTCTAATTTCCCGATAGGAATGAAGCCTTCTTCTTGATCACAAAAATATTTTTCATCAATAAAGTGCCATTGCCGAGATCTAACTTTACCATTGGTAGAATGTTTGAAATCAAATATGCCATCTTCTGCTAATTCTGGATGTTCAAAATTCATGGATACTATAGAATCCGCTAGTTCATTATAGTGATCCCAATAGTTGTCATCGCATTCTTCATAGTAGACATAGAACATTAAATCAAACGGTACCTTTCTGCTAGAAATTAGGACATTATTTCCAGCCCTAACAAAACCCAACAATTGGGTTACATCTGCAGTATCCAAAAATAAATTTTGACCGACAAAGACAAAATTGGAATGACCTGTTGAATCTATCGGAAGATCATCGACATAGTTTCTTGCGATAATGTTGAATTCAGGGTTGTCATTTTGTAAGACTTTGAACAGAATGTTAGTGCCAAATGGTTCTTGACTATTTTCAACATACGTCTCTTTCCAGTTGTATCTTTTCCCGCGTGTCATCACAAACAAAAGCATGATGGCAAATACCGCTACCGCTAATATGGTTACTTTTCTTTTATCCATTAGTAGGGATGACGGTTTGCTTAATAGAATTAATTACTTGCTGAAAACGACCTTCTAAGGAATTGAAATCATGTTGTTGTAATGATTTACTTCCGTACCAAATACGTTCATATACATTGGTCATATCCGAAAAAGAAGGTTGAATGGTTTTACCTGCCAACTCATTATAGTAGTCACGATTGGTTTTATCTTTTTTCCATTTGATTAATTTTTTAACTGACAATTCTTTTATTACAGCAATGTAGTATAAACGAATCGCCGTATCGTATTCACCTCTTTGTATTGCCAATTGAATCGGGTCATTCAACTCAATTTCATGCATATTTTCTTCAATATTTTCGATATCAATTTTTCCGTCTTTTGTGAGTATTCGAGTGTTTTTTGGACCAGCAAAAATATTGTTACCAAAAAGATGCATGACTAAAACAGCAAGTAAAATTACTGCGAGGAGAATTAAGATAATTTTTCCAAGGACCGCCCAGATTTTACCATCCATGTTCTTGAACCAAGGTTCACTAGCGCTTGTACTGCTAGAGGATGAACGGCTTCTATCTCTTTTCTTCTTTGTTTTTGATTCCTTTTTCTTTTTTTGAATTTCGGAATAGTCAACACCGCCCACCATCTCTTCCCAATGTCCTTTGTCAAAAGATTTGGTGTTAATACTTTGTTCTTTATAGGAATTTAATTTTGACTCAACACTATTTTGCCCCATTAATGTAAATGAGCAAAAAATCAGCAAAACGATTGTTATATGTTTTAAAATCAAGTTCATTCGTAATTAACCTTCTCGGTCGAGTCCTTTTATTTTTTTAGTGGTTCCTATATTGGCAATTCTTTCTTTCAACGATTTGGCGCTGATCACTTCTAAAATTGAATAGTAAATCAATCCAACTGATGAAACAATTGCAACAGTTATCAATGTAAATGTAAAGATACTAGAGAATGTAAGAAGGACATTCAAAAGTTCATTTTTTGATTCTTGTTCCAAGTTAATATTCCAACCAATCATATCTATATAAAACCAAGCAAGCATGGTATCCAAAATAAAGAAAAACAAAATTCCTACAAATGAGATTAAAAAATAAGCACCATATAATTGACTAAATTTTTTGGAATAAGTAGAAAATGTTTTCGCAATTGCTGTAAACGGATCTATGTTTTCCACAAACATAATATATCCATAAAATAAAATGATCGGTGTGATAAACATGAAACCTAAGAAAATTAAAAAAGGATTGTCTAAGTAAAAGATGGCATTCCAAAGAACCGTAACTAAAACGATCTTCAAAAAGTTGAAAATGAAATAGGTTTTCTTTCTTCCCTTTTTTGGTGGCATTTTACCAGTATGTTTAATCAACATTGAAAATCCAACAAAAGTCAACACGGAATAAATCAACACATTTACCAATGGTAAATAAGGTAGATTTGGATTCATGAAAAATTGATCAAATACCGTTGCAATCCCAAATGTTTGGTAAGGGAATGTAAATAAAGCACTAGGAGACTTTCCACCAAACATAAAAACCATTAAACAATAAAACGAAGTTGCAAACAAGGCAGTCACCGCAAATTGTTTAAAGTAATTTCTATAAAAAATAAAGACATCTGAAAATATCTCTCCTGATGTTTTTATCCTACCCGTATTGATGATGAGCGGTTTGTCTGGAGTCGGCTTTTCATCTTGAAGAGAAGTTTTGAATCCCTTTGCCGCCAAAGAGCGTGGATAGAAATAGAAGTAACCCAAAATAAAAAACAAGCATGCTAAAATAAAGAGTAAACGAATAATATCTGGTGTTTCCGTCCATCTCGTCATGAATCCTTCTATAAAAGCTGCCAAAATAAAGATAGGCGTGATACCAATCATTATTTTTAATCCACGACGAGCCGATATTTGAAATGCTTTGGCACGAGAAAAGGTGCCTGGAAAAACCAATCCTTTTCCCATTGTCAATCCTGCAGCACCCGCTATGATAATCGAAGCGATTTCCAACGTTCCATGGGTCCATATTGTTAAAAAAGATTCCCAGAAAACTCCTTTTTCAATGAAGAAATATTGGAAAGCACCAACCATCACACCATTACTAATCAGCAAACCAATCGTACCAACTGCAAATAATGCACCCAAGACAAAAGTCAAAAATGCCACGAAAATATTATTCATCGCAATCCCGATAGACATCCCCATTGCTCCTTTTGATTTATAAACCGCCATAGGATCACCTGAATCGATATTTTCAATGGTCATATCAACATAGTCATCTCCCAAGATGGTTCTTGGAAATTCAATATCCATTGCAGATGAAAGTGCTCCGATTAAAAAGGAAGTAACAAAAATGATGGTGGCTAATCGAAATTCTTTTCTAGAATGGTAAACAAGCTGTGGCAATTCTTCCGTCCAAAATGTAATAAACTTGGAACTCTTGTTCTGTTTGGTTTTATAGATGGTATGGAATACTTGCTGCGCGAGATTATTCAAATAAACTCTTACCGATCGATTTGGATAAAAAGTACGAGAATAAGAGAGGTCATCAGTGATTTTGACATACAATTCATTCAACTTCTCAGGATCCGGTTCAGTCGTCTCCATCGTCTTTTCAAACTCCTTCCACTTCTTTTTATTCTGTTTTATAAAACTTGTTTCGCGCATTTATCAGGTTTGTAGCAAAAAAGAGACTAAATTTAGTATTTAGAATTTTACTAATTTTTTTTAATTAATCCAAGTTTATACATTTCTTCGTATTTAACTTTTCCAACTATACTTAATTTCATTGGCAGCAACAAGAACAATTGATATCACAACCACTCAAAACGTAACCATAGAATACGAGTTGGCATCCTTAAGAGAACGCTTTTTGGCGCTTTTTATTGATGGATTAGTAATCAGTGTAATTATGATGTTTTTGTATGTATTGGTTCAGGCTGTTTATTCAGATTCAATCTACGATGAAAGTTCTGGAAATATGAGCCGAATCTTATCTTTATTACCAGTTACTTTATTTATTATTTATCAATTTTTATCTGAAGTTTTAGCAAATGGTCAATCACTTGGGAAAAAAGCTATTGGAATTAAAGTGGTTCGTTTGGATGGAAAACAACCAGGAATCATAGATTATTTGTTAAGAGCTGTTTTTCAAATTGTGGATGCTTTGTTTTCAATGGGGATTGTAGGAGGACTTTTAATAAGTTCCACCTCAAAAAGTCAACGGTTAGGGGATATGACCGCCAACACCGCCGTCATTAGAATCAAATATAGACTTCATTTTTTGTTGGAAGATATTCTGAAAATTCAAACACTGGATGATTACGAACCACAGTTTCCTGGTATTAAAAGTTTTAATGAGCAAGAAATGTTATTGATCAAAAATGTTATTACTCGATATAAAAAATATCCTAACGAAGCTCATCGTACTGCCGTTATGGATGTGGTCAAAAAGTGCATGGAAATTTTGGAAATAGAAAAACCACCAAAGGATAAAATCGGATTTTTAAAAACATTGATTAGAGATTATATCGTTCTAACAAGATAGTTTCATAAATATAGTATGGGAAGAAGAAATCGAAAGAAGAAAATTGTTGAAAATGTTCGCATCACCGGAATCGCTGACAAGGGAAAATCTGTCGGAAGAAGTGAGGCAGGTGAAGTTATCTTTATCGAAGACGTGGCGCCAGGAGATTTGGTTGATGTGCTGGTATTACGAAAACGAAAAGGAGTGATGCAAGGAATCCCAGCTGATTTTCGTGAATACTCCAAAGATCGAGTCGACCCTTTCTGTGAACATTTTTCAGAATGCGGTGGTTGCAAATGGCAACATCTTGCTTACGATGCACAAATCCATCACAAAGAACAAGTGGTCAGAAACGCGATGGACAGAATTGCAAAGGTGGAGATTAAAGAATTTTTGCCAATCATCGGAGGGGTAGAAACACAGTTTTATAGAAATAAATTAGAATTCACTTTCTCAAATAAACGATGGTTGACCTCTGAAGAAATTAAAACAGATATTTCAAATGTAGAAGATGTTTTAGGTTTTCACAGAGCGGGTGCTTTTGACAAAATTCTTAATATTGACAAATGCTTTTTGCAAGGAGATCCATCTAATAAAATTCGATTAGTCGCCAAAAAGATTGCACTTGAACAGCAACTTTCCTTCTATGATGTTAGAAAAAATGAAGGATTGTTAAGAAATATTATCATCCGTACTTCCACCTTAAATGAAGTCATGGTAATTCTAAGTCTTCAATCTTGTGAGGAAGAAATTCGAAATAAATATATAGATACACTGCTTGCAGCCGTTCCTGAAATCACCTCGTTTTATTATGTCATTAATAACAAGGTCAATGATTTTTTGTTAGACCTAGATATGGTACTTTATCATGGAACCGAAAAGATTACAGAGAAACTTGGCAATGTGAAATTCGAAATTGGGCCCAAATCATTTTTTCAAACCAACACCAAACAAGCAGAAGTTTTATACGACAAAGTAGTTGAGTTCGCTGGATTGACTGGAAATGAAAACGTCTATGATTTGTATACAGGCCTTGGAAGTATCGCATTGTATATTGCCGATAAATGTAAAAGTATTGTTGGAGTGGAAGAAGTAGAAATGGCAATTGTAGATGCAAAAGCCAATCAAAAACTCAATAATATTGAAAATGCTGATTTTTATGCAGGTGATGTGAAAGATATTTTGACAGATGAATTTATTGCAAAGCACAACAAACCTGATTTAGTTATCACAGACCCACCAAGAGCTGGTATGCACAAACAAGTAGTTGCCACGTTACTACAATTAGCTGCTCCTAAAATCGTCTATGTAAGTTGCAACCCAGCAACCCAAGCTCGAGATATCGATTTGCTTTCTGAAAAATACGAAGTGCTCAAATTGCAGCCAGTCGATATGTTTCCTCATACACACCATATAGAAAGTGTGGCTTTATTATCTTTGCGTTAGATTTATAGTAAAATGAAGAAAAAAGAAGACCAATTAATAGATTTGAAAATTAATTTGCAACCCTTTAAAAAAATAATGGGTCAGGCTTCTGATACTATTATTGATCAAGAAGTATCTAAATATCCCATTTTTGTAATCAATAAAGAGAACATTGCAGTTGGCATACCATTGGTCACAGAACCCATAAAACCAGAAGGTTGGCTCATAAATGCCTCTTCATTAGAAGAATTTACAGCTAAGCAATTAATTACTGCAGAAAAGGTCGAAGATTTTAAAGGGGTTTACGGAGACCCAAAAAAACGTTTTTGTTTGTTTGTAATAGCCGATTTTGGTGCAACTTTTGTATTCCTACCCATATAATTTACAAACGTACCTCCCACATATTTTAGCAATTTATTCGTTAATCCTCCATAATTTATAATATTTTGGAAACGGAAGGGTTTAAGACAACTTCAAATAACATGAGACCAGGCGGTTCAAGCGAACCTTATATTATGCATGGTGAAGATCACGTACAATACGAGACACTCAATAAGGTGCTTCTTATAGAAGACAATCCTGGTGATGCAAAACTCGTAGAAATTTATATTGGCGACTCCGATCTTGTCAATTGTCAAATTACCCACAAGATGTCTCTTGCTGAGGGAATGGATGCATTGTCTAAAGAAGATGGCTTCGCTGCCATTATTTTAGATCTTACTTTGCCAGATAGTAGAGGATTCGAAACACTCGAAAAACTCATCACAAAATATCCAGACAACAATGTAATTGTGCTCACTGGTCTTCAAGATAAAAGTCTTGGGATTAATGCAGTAAAAGCAGGTGCGCAAGATTTTCTAATTAAAGGAAATTTTGATGCAGAAACTTTATCAAAGTCCTTAAGATATTCAATCGAAAGAAACAGCGTTTTGAAACGTTTGGAAGAAACGCAAAGAATCGCACATATTGGAAACTGGGATTACGATTACAAAACAAATGAGTTCGTTTGTTCGGATGAGGTCTACAGAATTTTTGGACAAGTACCAAGAAAAGCAATTTTGAATGCCGAAGATTTTTTAGATAAAAATCATCCGTTTCATGCGTTTGTAGAAATTCATAGAAAATCTTTAGAGTCCGGTTCTTTAGAAGAAGATATTGTTATCACGAATGTGGATGGTGAAAAAAGTAATGTCTTTATTCAAACTGCAGTTACTAAGCCGAATGAAAATGAAACGGTTCTTAGTGGAATTATCCAAGACGTAACAGATCGAAAAGTTTCTGAAAAGGAATTGGTAACAAGTAAAGAACGTTATCAAGAATTGTTCAATACTTCTAATGAAGCCATATTTGTTTCTTCCTCTGAAGGAGAAATGGTCGACTTCAATCCAGCAACCGCTGATCTTTTTGGTTTTACTAAAGAGAATGTTACTACTGTTGATTTGGAAACAGTGATCGACAAATATGATGTCTTCTTGGAACGTTTGATTGATCGTGGTGCATTGAAAGATTATGATATTGTCGTCAATAATAACGGTAAACGGTATTGTGTTATCAACGCAACGGTCATGGAGACGAACGCTGATGGGGTTGTTTACAGCGCATTGATACGTGACCTTACAGATATGAAGCAAGCGGAAGAGTTGCGTAAGGCAAGAGATATTGCTCGCCAATCTGCTGAAATGAAAGAACAATTCATCGCCAACATCAGTCACGAAATGCGTACGCCAATGAACGCAATTTTAGGAATGAGTAATTTGGTTATTGAAACTGATCTAAATAAAGAACAACACAATTACATAAAATCCATAAAAAATTCTTCTGAGATTTTATTGGGTATTGTAAATGACATTTTAGAAATATCAACACTCCAACAAGGGAAAGTAAAATTTGATAATAAGGATTTAGACTTGCATGATCTGTTGATGAATATCATCAATGTAATGCAATATAAGTCGCACGAAAAAGACTTGCTATTAAAGTTAGATATAGATCCGACTTTGCCTAGGATAATCAAAGGTGACAAGTTGCGTATCAGTCAAATTATGTACAATTTGGTGGGTAATGCGGTTAAGTTTACGGATCGTGGACACGTAAGATTGGAAGTGAAAAACTTAAACGAAACGGATGATAGTATCCATATCTATTTTGAAGTAGAAGATACCGGTATTGGAATTCCTGATGATAAATTAGAAGCCATCTTTGAAACGTTTACTCGTATTCGTACCAAGGAACGTTTATTTGAAGGAACTGGTTTAGGTTTGTCAATTGCCAAGAATTTGATTGAATTGCAAGGCGGTAGAATTGGTGTAAAAAGTAAATTGGGAAGTGGTTCAAGATTTTACTTCGATTTGATTTTTGAAAAAGGAGTTAAAGTAGAAGAGGCAGATGATGGAATCAACGAAGCTTTATTGGCTTGGGCCAAAACGCATGCGTTCAAATTGTTACTAGTGGAAGATCATAAAATGAACCAACTAGTTGCCAGAAAAACATTAGAAAAAAATTACGCTAACATCAACGTAACGATTGCCGATAATGGAAAGATCGCAACTGAATTGTTAGCAAAAGAAAGTTTCGATCTCGTCTTGATGGATATTCAAATGCCAGTGATGGACGGTAACGAAGCAACTCAATATATAAGAAACAAAATGCCTAAGGAGGTTGCTGAACTTCCAATTTTAGCTATGACCGCTCACGCCCATATAGCAAAGGATGAAAAATACAAAGAGTATGGAATGGATGACTTCGTTCTGAAACCTTTTGAACCCATCCAATTGTTTTCTAAAATAGCTAAGTATTTAAAAATTAAACGTAATAAAGAAAATGGAAGTGAAAACATTTGAATTCGTCAATTTAGATTACCTAAACTTGATGGCCGACGGTGACAACGGTATGAAGAAAATCATGCTTGAAATGCTGTTTGAAGAACTACCTACTGAAATCACTAAAATGAGACAATTACTACAAGTCGGTGATTGGGAAGAAATGAAATCAGTAGCTCATAAAATGAAATCAACTTTGGCTTTCATCGGCAACGAAACTATGTCCGCTGCAAATATCGAAATTGAAAATGTCACTAAAGCAAACGGCGACACTACTAATGTAGACAGCTTAGTTAGTATTATCGAAGAGGTTTATCCGAAAGCGATTGCTGAGTTGAAAACTGAATATAATAGGCTGTAACACAGTATTTGTAGAAAACTTTAATTATCTGCAATTTAAATATGTAAAAAATTAACATATTAATTGCCTCTGATTAAATAAATAGAGATATTGAGCGCAAATTACCGATATAAGACATGAAAATATTAATTTGCGAAGACGAAGAGATGCTACTGACCTCTCTCAAGTTCCGATTGAACAAAAGAGGCAACGAAGTTGAAACAGTAAAAGATGGTGCTGAAGCGAAAGCTTTTCTCAAAAATGAGATGCCGGATTGTGTGATTGCTGACATTATGATGCCCAACTATAATGGCATTCAACTTTTAAAATATATTCGAAATACCTTAAAAAGCAATGTACCTGTAATCATGATTTCCGCATTGGAAAATGATGACTTGATACACGAAGCTTTTAAGCATGGCGCCAATGATTTCATCGCGAAACCATTCAAACCTACAGAACTGGTTATCCGAATTGATCGATTAGAAACTCAAAGAAAAAGAGTTACGGCTTAAACAAATTTTATTTTAATACTATGAAAGGAATTATTTTAGCAGGTGGTTTAGGAACACGTTTGTATCCACTCACACTCGCAGTAAGTAAACAATTGATGCCCGTCTATGACAAGCCAATGATTTACTATCCGTTGTCAACTTTGATGTCTGCTGGTATCAGAGATATCCTTATTATCTCAACACCACAAGATCTTCCTAATTTTGAAAAATTATTAGGTGATGGAAAAGACTTAGGTTGCAATTTCCAGTACGTCGCTCAACACGAACCAAATGGGTTGGCACAAGCTTTCGTTCTAGGTGAAAAATTCATCGATGGCGATTCAGCTGCTTTGATTTTGGGAGATAATATCTTCTACGGAAGAGGTATGGCTGAACTAATGCAGAATTCATCAAAGCCAGACGGAGGTGTAGTGTTTGCTTATCAAGTTGCAGATCCAGAAAGATATGGTGTTGTAGAATTTGATGACCAATTCAATGCATTGACAATCGAAGAAAAACCAGAAAATCCAAAATCAAATTACGCGGTCCCAGGTCTATATTTTTACGACAATAACGTGGTGGAAATTTGCAAAAACCTAAAGCCAAGTCCTAGAGGAGAATATGAAATCACTGATGTCAACAAACATTATTTAAATAATGGAAAATTGAAAGTTGGTGTACTCGGAAGAGGAGTTGCATGGTTGGATACTGGAACACATAAGTCATTAATTCAAGCCGGACAATTCATCGAAGTAATCGAAGATCGTCAAGGTCTAAAGATTGGTTGTATTGAAGAGACCGCTTGGGAAATGGGTTTCATCGATGATGGACAATTAGAAAAATTAGGAGTCAAATTTATCAAAAGTGGATATGGTGAATATCTACTAAATTTGTTGAAAAATAAAAATGCAGTTGTATAGTAGATGAAGCATCCCGCTTCAGAACTATGACCGTAAAAAAGCCTTGTTTGCAACACGCAAACGAGGCTTTTTTAGTATGAGAAGCCTCTAAGGATTCTTAAACTTAATCGTAGAAAAAGTTTCACAATCCTCAAAGGCTTAAGAAACTAGGGAATCCCCTTACGTTTGTCTAGTTTGAGAAGCCTTTGAGGATTCTTAAACTTAATCTTAGAAAAAGTTTCTCAATCCTCAAAGGCTTAAGAAACTAGGGAACCCACTTACGTTTGTCTAGTATGAGAAGCCTCTAAGGATTCTTAAACTTAATCGTAGAAAAAGTTTCTCAATCCTCAAAACCTTAAGAAACTAGGGAACCCACTTACGTTTGTCTAGTTTGAGAAGCCTCTAAGGATTCTTAAACTTAATCGTAGAAAAAGTTTCTCAATCCTCAAAACCTTAAGAAACATAAAATCCTTCGTAACTTTACAAAATGAAATCCAACACCTCACTTCCAATCATAGACCTTCACTGCGACCTGCTTCACTACCTCTCAACACACCCAAATGCCACCGTCCATGACAAAGAAGGAATCGGTGTAACACTACCATATCTAAAAGCTGGTAATGTTAAACTCCAAGTCCTAGCGGTCTTTTCATTTACAGCAAAAGGAAGTGTCGAAGTCGGAAGAAAAGAATTCGATGCTTATCAGAAAATGTTGGAGTTGCCAGAATTTCAAGCAGTAACCACGAAATCTGCAGCAGAGGAAATAATCACGTCCAACAAAATAGGAATCATCCCTGCGATAGAAAATGCAAGTGTCTTAGCAGAAGAAGAGGAGCCTTTGGAAAATGCTTTTAAAAGGTTAGATGAAATTTTGGATCAAGTAGGAAGAATCATGTATATCGGTTTTACACACCATACTGAAAATCGTTTTGGCGGTGGAAATTATAGTGATAATGTTGGTTTGAAAGAAGATGGAAAAGCCTTGTTGGAATATATGAGTGCACATAAAATCACAGTTGATCTTGCACATACAAGCGACAATCTCGCAATCGGTATCATGGACTACATCGAAGAAAAATCCTTGAATGTACCGATTATCGCCAGTCACTCAAATTTCAGAACTTTACATAAGCATGTCCGTAATCTTCCTGACGAATTTGTGGAACGACTAGTCCAACACCAAGGATTGATTGGAATGAATTTCTTAAGAGCCTATATCCACGACACAGAACCTGGTTATTTCTTAAATCATTTCTTGCATGGTCTAGATGACAAAGTTGCGTTAAATCAAATGGCTTTTGGTGCAGATTTTTTCTTCCGAGCTGGATTGGAAAAAATGTATCCTGAAAGAATTCCAGTTTTCTTTGAGGAACATATTGATGCGTCTAAATATCCAATTATTTTGGATCAACTCAGGAAGAAAGGGATAAATGAAATATTGTTGGAAAAACTTTGTTATGGAAATGCCTTGGATTTTATTCGGAGGAATTGGTGATCCTGAAATCTTTTTGTTATTTTTAAAATTCTCCCCAATCAGATCCATTCAAATTGTTATAAAATGCATAAACTATTTTTGTTATTCTTCTTTAATCTTTTGTTGGTTGGATCTATCCATAGTCAAGTGTTCGTTTCCCAAACAATAAAAGACCACATTTTATTGGGACCAGAAAATGTTAGTTTCCAGAGAAAGGCGACTGCAATCCATTATTTTTCTAAGATAAATGCTTTCCAACCAAAACTAGAAGAAAAGAAAGCAGGTGTCCAAAAGGATATTGAAGATTTAAAAAATAGTGGAAATCCAAATAAGAAAAGCTTCAAGAAAAAAATGAAAAGATTTCAATCAGCATTAGATGGGATTGAAAAGGAACAAACAATGGTTACTTTACTTTCTGATGCTTGGATTAAAACCATGAAATACAGCGAAACCATGTTAGAATTATCAGGACTTCAAAAGAGAAATGAATGTTTTGAAGTAATGACAAGTCTAGGGAAATATACATCCGAGCAGCTTGTAGTTGATCGCATTGAAATCTCAAATCCAGAAATTGATGCTTTCATCCCAATCTCAAATTTAAGAGAAACTGGAAGCTATGTGAAATGTAAAAAGTCACCCAACTGTTTCTCTGTGAACGAAGAAGACTGCTATGTCATGTGTTATAAGAAAACAATTTCTGCTTATTCAATAAAAGATATGGAAGGCAAAACAGTAGAGCTAAAAAATGCACCTCTGAATATGGAGTACAATAAGCGCACTAAAACTTGTGTCATGAAAAAGCAAAAGGTTGGTAAGGTAAGTAGGTTATTAATCTTGAAATCAAAAGAAACTGATGAGATTTTAGATGTTGCTAATTGGAGTAAAATAGATTGTGCAGCAAATTGATTCAAAATTCCAATGAAATCATTTATGTTATGACCAATCTCGAAATAATTAATCTTCTAAAAGAGAAAACATTTACGGATGAAGATGATCGTGATTATCGTTTAGAATTTCAAGAAGGTTTAAGCGATCAGCAAATTGAAAGTTTAAGAACAAATTTTCCAAACAGAACACTTTCAAATGAATTAATCGAAATTCTAAAAATTACAAAAGGGTGGACTGGTCATGGTCCTAGTCCCATTTTTTTTGATTCAATTGGATATTTTGGTTTTGAGGAGTTTTCTCAACACAGTATAGAACTTGGAGGTGATGGACTTGGAAATTCGTGGATCCTTGATATTGATGACAAAGGTATTTTAGGAAAGGTATTTTTTGCTTGCCACGATCCAGCTGTAGTTGTGATTCATTCTCAA
The DNA here is from genome assembly GCA_937941765.1 of uncultured Saprospiraceae bacterium. Taxonomy (GTDB): domain Bacteria; phylum Bacteroidota; class Bacteroidia; order Chitinophagales; family Saprospiraceae; genus CALDGQ01. Next base: position 3,247 of record CALDGQ010000098.1, on the reverse strand, counting down.
AATTTGAATGAATATCTTCATCATTTATATGAGTTTTATGAACAACCAGGGAATAATCATCTAGACGAAATTCATGAGAAAACGGTCATGACAATTTGGGAAAATAATAGCGATTGCATTTCGAAAAATTCATTCCTAGAAAAAAACCCTAAATTTTCTGATTACATGAAAAAATATGAATCAGCTAACTGGACTGTTGCAGACTTAAGAGAGGGGAAAAATAAATTAGGTTTTGCTTGAGGAAAATTTGGTAGTGATTCTTATATGGAAAGACATCCTACCGAATTACTTTGGGTAATTAAAAACAAAAAGAGAGGAATTTTTGCAAAGTTATTTGGTTGAATAATTTTAAGCAATTTAATTAAAGCGAATATTCAAATACCGCATCTGTTTATAGCTTCATAATCATTCCTCAAAAAAAATGCGTAAAATTGCATGACTAAACAACACGCTGCATTTTACACGAATGAAAAAACTGCTACGATCCCTATTTTGGCTACTCCTTATCGCACTGATTATCATCATTGCCATCCTCATTCTCAATACAGTCAATTATGCTTCTAAGCAAACTCAATATGATCAGGTAGAAAAGATTGCCGTTCCAGAAGCAGCTGTCTCAAGACTAGCACAAGTAGTTCAGTTTCCAACCGTTTCATTTGAAAATTCAATTGATACTGCTGCATTCATAGACATCAATAAATTTATCGTTGCCAATTATCCAATGGTCGATTCCTTAATGGAGCCAGTACAAATTAATGAGTTTAGCACCATTTTTAAATTACGTGGACGAAATGTTGATTTAAAACCTATTTTATTAATGGGACATTTGGATGTTGTGCCTGTAGATGAAGCATCGATGGAAAAGTGGACGGTGCCACCATTTTCTGGTGAACAAAAAGATGGATACATTTGGGGAAGAGGAACAATGGATGATAAGATCACTTGTTTCGGTTTATTGGAATCCATGGAGATGTTGTTGCAAAAAGATTTCGTTCCTGAACGAACCATCTATTTCGCTTTCGGTCATGATGAAGAAGTTGGTGGAAAACAAGGTGCCGTCACCATTGCCAATAAATTCAGAAGTGAAAAAATCGAGTTCGAATATATCATGGATGAAGGGATGTTGATCTTGGAAAAACCAATGACCGGTTTGGATAAAACAACGGCACTCATCGGAATCGCAGAGAAAGGATACACAACTTTGACATTGACGGTAAATCTAGACGGAGGACATTCTTCGATGCCACCAACCAACACTGCAATTGGATTGTTAAGTAAGGCTATCAATAAATTAGAAACGAATCCTTTTCCAGCCAAAATAAATGGTGCTACTGCTGAATTATTTCAACATATCGGACCTGAAATGACATTACTGAACAAAGTCATTTTTTCAAATCTTTGGCTTTTCAAAGGAGTACTTAAAAATAAATTATCTAAGATACCATCAACCAATGCATTGATCAGAACGACAACTGCAACTACCATGATCCGTGGAGGTGTCAGAGAAAATGTACTAGCATCACAAGCATCAGCAAAAATCAACTTCAGAATTTTGCCAGAAGAAACAATCGAATCAGTCAAAGCATATGTCAAAAAAACAATCGATGATGATCGCGTTATCATTTCTGAAAATGTTGAAAATTTTTCCAACAATCCTTCTGCAGTTTCTAGTACCGATTGTTTTGGTTATAAAGTGATTCAGCGAAGTGTCAAACAAATCAAACCAGATGTTTTAGTAGCACCTGCTTTAATGATTGGTGCAACAGATGCCAGACATTTTGCAGGGTTGTCAGATAACATTTATCGTTTTTTACCCACTCAAATAGTCAAGGATGATCTTAGTCGAATCCACGGTATTGATGAAAGGATTTCAAAAGAAAGCTATAAGCAGATTATTCAGATTTATTACCAATTAATCCTAAATAGCTGCAAGTAAGGTAGTTAGAATTATATTAATAGGCTCAAAGCGCTCATTTGGCACTAAATTGGTCCTCTTCAAATGCAATTAAACTATATGTTTTAAATTTTTTTAAGTTTTTTAGAATATGTTTAATTTTACAAGGTAATTTAACCGACCACCCCCGAATTTCATTCCAAAAGAAACTATAAAGAGAAAACAACATTAACCATGAAGAACATTCTTGGAATATCCGCTTTTTACCATGATTCTGCAGCAGTGATTTTGCAGGATGGAAAAGTGATTGCTGCTGCCCAAGAGGAACGCTTCACCAGAAAAAAACAAGACAGTGCTTTCCCAGTAAATGCGGTGAAGTTTTGTTTGCAATATTCGGGATTGACGATTGATAAATTGGATGCAATCGTTTTTTACGACAAACCACTTTTGAAATTTGAAAGATTATTAGAAACCTACTATTCTTTTGCTCCAAAAGGAATCCGTTCTTTTATTGTTGCAATTCCGGTTTGGTTGAAAGAAAAAATGTTTATCAAACGATTGATTTATGATGAACTAAGCAAGGTCGAATCATACGATAAGAAAAAAGTAAAATTGCTTTGGCCAGAACATCATTTGTCTCATGCAGCGAGTGCATATTATTCTTCACCTTATAATCGGTCAGCGATTTTGACAGTAGATGGAGTAGGAGAGTGGGCTACAGCTTCTATTTGTTTGGGAGAAGGAAACAATATCAAGATTCTAAAAGAATTGAAGTTTCCGCATTCTTTGGGATTGTTGTATTCAGCATTCACTTATTTTTTAGGATTCAAAGTAAATTCTGGAGAATATAAATTAATGGGCTTAGCGCCGTATGGCAATCCCAATTCACCTCAAGTAAAAGAATTTTTACAAATTATAAAATCGACTTTAGTCGACTTAAAAGAAGATGGTTCCATTTGGCTCAACCAAGATTATTTTAGTTACGCAACTGGTTTGAGAATGGTCTATGATAAAAAATGGACTAAGCTATTTGGCTTCCCTCGCAGAGAGGCGACGGAAGAATTAGAACAGCACCATTGTAATTTAGGAATGGCTATTCAAATGGTCACAGAAGAAGTCGTTATTAAAATGGCGAAAGAGGCCAAACGCTTAACCAACTCTAAAAATCTATGTATCGCTGGTGGTGTCGCTTTAAACTGTGTGGCGAATGGAAAATTACTAGAAGAAAATATTTTTGAAAATATTTTTATTCAACCTGCTGCGGGCGATTCAGGTGGTGCTTTAGGCGCTGCTTTAGCTGCGGAATATTTATTTTTTGAACAAGAACGAAAAATAGATTCGACGCAAATGGAT
>CALDGQ010000097.1 GCA_937941765.1 uncultured Saprospiraceae bacterium | reverse complement strand
CTCACAAACTATTAACGTTAATGATGATACTGCTCCTGTGACTCCAGTTGCGCCGGAAACTTTAAACTTACAATGTGCAACTGATGTGCCTGCTCCTATCGATTTAACTGCGATTGATAATTGCGATGGCGAAATTACCGTTAGCCCGACTACAGAAGTAGTGGATGGAGAGTCTCCAAATAACTTTACTATGACAAGAACATGGACTTTCACTGATGATTGTGGAAATGTATCTAGTGTCCTACAAACTATCAACGTAAATGATGATACGGATCCTGAGATAAATATTTATCCTGCATCTGCCATGATTGAATGTGATGGAAATGGAAATTTAACTCAGTTAAACGATTGGTTAGTTTCATATGCTGGAATGGAAGCAACTGATAATTGCGCAGAAAACAGCAGCAATCCTAATGGCGTTCAGTTGAGTTATGACACCAATTTAGTATTCGAAGAAGAATGTGGAACTGCAGGTAGATATAACTTAACCTTTACTGCAACAGATGATGCTGGCAATACTACCAGCGCAACTGCATCATTCATTATTACAGACACAACTGCACCAATTATAACTTCAAACCCTACTAACAAAACGATGGAATGTTCAGATCCATTGACATTTGATACACCTACAGTTGCTGATGATTGTAATGAAGTAACATTGGTGAAAGTGGATGTTACAACAGAGGGCATCTATTGTGTGTCTGAATACAGTGTTACGAGAACTTGGACCGCAATTGATGCTTGTGGTAACGAGTCCTCAACTGTTTCTCAAACTATTTTCCTAGAAGATACAACACCACCAACAATGGCATTTACACATCCATTACTTGAAGGAATGAGTGATGGTGAAACGCTGATTGTAGATTGTTATGAAAATGCAGTTTTCAGCCCTGATGATGTAAATGCGGAAGATGCTTGTGACTTACTTCCAAACGTAGTTATGTTTGATGATGTAGACTGGTTTGATGAATGTCACGATGGAGTCATGACAAGAATGTACTGTTACTGGGAAGCAACAGATAATTGTAACAATAAAGCTACACTAGGTGTATTTATAGATATCATAGATAATATACCTCCAACTTTTGCTTATTTCCCTCCAGACATTACAATACCATGTGGAACAAGTGCACTCAACTATGATCCCCCTATTGGCTACAATGACTGCGGTGTTGAAGTGACTGCCTTATCTTTTTCTGATGAAATGAGTGACAACGATTGTGTCGATGGAATGACCATGTTCCGTACATGGACGGTTGAAGACATCTGTGGGAATACATTTAGCAGGATTCAGCGTATCATATATATTGATGATGATGGTCCATATTTCAACGAATCACCAGAAAATCAAACCATTTCTTGCGGTCAAACACCTGTATTTGAACAAGTAACTGCGAGTGATCAATGCGGTGAAGTTGTATCATTAAATTATTTTGATACTCCAACAACCGATGGTTGTTCAGGTGGCATCACACGAACATGGGTTGCAACAGATGATTGCGGCAATGAATCCTTTATAAATCAATCAATTTCATTTACAGATGATGAACTTCCCGTCTTCAGTAATTTACCAGATGATTTAGAAATTTCTTGCGATGCTATCATCAATTTTGGAAATCCTACAATCACAGATAATTGTGACACAGATATTACGCTTTCTATTTCTGACAATTCTACTGAAGGTTGCAACATAGAATACACGCGTACTTGGACAGCTACTGATGATTGCGGCAATACAACTGCATTCACTCAAACCATAACCACAGTAGACACGGAAGGCCCAACTTTTACATCTACTCCTCAGGACTTCACGGTTCCTTGCGATAATAATCAATTGATTTTTGGATCTCCAATTGCTGTTGACAATTGTCAAAATGCTACTGTTACTTCTAATGATGTAACGAGTGTCGGAGATTGCAATACGGGATATACCGTAACTCGCACGTGGACGGCTACAGATGGTTGTGGAAATGTATCCAGTATTTCTCAAACAGCTACAGTACTTCCTGAATCAAGTCAATTGACATTTGCTTTCGCTTACGTACCAGATAATATGACTATTTCTTGTAACGATGAGATGATTTTTGGAACTCCGATTGGAAATACAACCTGTAACACATTTGAAATGACACATGTAGATCTAATGACTGAAGGTGATTGCGAAGGTGAATATGCAATGACACGAACTTGGTCCGCAACTGATGAATGTGGCACAGCTGCAAATTGCCAACAAACTATTAACGTAGTTGACGATGTGGCACCATTTTTTACTTATGTCCCTGAAAATACTAGTTTAGATTGTACTCAAGAAGTTACGTTCGGCACACCGACATGTGATGACGCATGTAGTCATGTTGTTGAAGTAACTTATGAAGATCAGGTTATTGAAGGATGTGGCAATTCCTATTCTATTACTCGAACATGGACGAGTGTGGATCATTGTGGAAATACAGCTACCGCTTCTCAGACCTTAAACGTATTTGATGATACGGCACCTATCTTTGTTTCTGTTTTAGAAAATAAAAACATAGACTGTGGCCAACCGGTTTTATTTGATACACCACTTGCAAATGATGCTTGTAGCATAGATTACACCTTAGACTACGAGGATCAAATATCATCGGATGATTGTAGTTTAGATTATGTAGTGACCAGAATTTGGACAGCTACAGATGCGTGTGGAAATATTTCTACTCAATCCCAATCGATTACAAGACCATCAGATACTACAGCTCCTACCTTCTCCTTTATTCAAGGAGACAAAGTAGTAGGCTGCGCTGAGGAGATCGTATTTGAAGATGCAACAGCATTTGATAATTGTTCTTCAGTAACCGTTTCTTCCACAGATGAAATCTTCAATGGAAGTTGTTTAGGTACTTTTACACAAGTAAGAACATGGACTGCAACGGATGACTGCGGAAATATAACAACCGCCTCACGTTCCATTACAATGGAAGACAATGAAGCTCCGACTTTTGTTTACTTACCACAAAATTCAACCGTTACCTGTGAACAGAACATAGAATTTGGAGACATTCAAGTAGCTGATAATTGCGACAACAATGTGTCAATTGAATTCTCTGATGAAACGACAATTGAAAACTGCGAAAGCAAAACAACAAGGACCTGGATAATCTTTGATATCTGTGGAAACATGGCAATGGCTCAAAGAACAATTACACGTATAGATGGCGCCTCTCCTACCCTAGACTTTGCTCCTCAAAACGAAGTAATCGGTTGTGGCCAAAATATTGATTTCGACCAACCACTTGCCTCTGATAATTGTAGTGAAATTTTCATGACACATACTGATGAAGTAACTCAAGGAAATTGTCCAAGTAATTACAACATTACTCGTACATGGACACTAGTAGATGCGTGTGGAAATGCAACTAGTACGTCAAAGACAATTGAAGTGATAGATAATATCGCTCCAATAATTACGGAATCACCAGCTGATTTAACGATTAACTGTAGCCAACAACCAGTATTTGGAAATATCACCGCTGAAGATAATTGTGATGAATTTGAAGTTTCTTTTGAAGATACTCAATCTTCCGGTGATTGCGAGAGCGGCTATCAAGTTACAAGAAATTGGACTGTTGTAGATCCTTGTGAAAATGTAGCAACTGCTTCGCAAACGATTTTTATTAACAATACTTCTACCATAGAATTTACTGCAACACCAAACAATTTAACCGTTGATTGTGGATCAACAATGATATTTGGAACACCAGAAGTATTTACTACCTGCGGGAATACTACCTTGACTTATTCCGACAATACCCTTCCAGGTTCATGTGACGCTTCATATAGCACCACTAGAACTTGGACAGCTGAGGATGATTGTGAAAATATCATAACAACCTCACAAACTATAACCGTATTTGATAATTCAGCACCTATTTTCACTAATATCGATGAAAATCTTTTCGCTAACTGCAACGAAGAAATTCCACTACTAATCCCGGAAACGTTTGATGCATGTGGAAATACGGTGTTGAATTATACAGATTCGCAACAAGATGGAACTTGTCCAAGAAATTACTCAATTATTAGAACTTGGTCAGCAACTGATGATTGCGGAAATGTAAGCCATGCAACACAGGTTATCCTGATTGAAGATGCTGAATTGCCAACATTTGAAAATGAAGTGGCAGACAAAGAAATCACTTGTAATGAGCCACTGTCATTTGATACACCAAATTATTATGACACTTGTTCAGATGTAGCAATTCAATTTAATGACCAGCTAGCAATAAATGGTTGTGAAATTCTAACTACTCGTACTTGGACCATTATGGATGAATGTGGCAACAGCGCATCTACTTCACAAACGATTACACAAGTTGATGAGATCGCTCCTGTATTCACATCAATCCCTTCTGGAATGACAATTGATTGCAACACAACTCCACAATTTGGTACGCCAATTACAGATGAAAACTGTAGCCAAGTTACCCTTACATTTGTTGATGAAACTTCAGCTGGTGATTGCTCAACTGGTTATTCTATTACAAGAACATGGACTGCAGTTGATGCTTGTGGAAATACGAGCACTGCTTCGCAAACTATTGTTGTTAGTGAAAATACAACAGTTGCTTTCAGCTTCTTACCAGCAGATCAATACCTATCTTGTAATGAGGACGTTGAATTCGGTACTCCTGAAATTGCTTCAAATTGCAGCGAAGATGTTGAAATAACCTATGAAGATGAAATGATTGAAGGAAGTTGTGCAAGTGAGTATTCCATTACTAGAACATGGACGGCAAATGCTTGTAATATTGAAATCATTGCTTCAGCTACTATTACAGTAAGTGATGATCAACTACCTGTTTTATTGACAGCTCCGGCAAACAAAGTGACAACGTGTGGAATTGATTTATCATTTGACGCACCAACTTTCATAGATAATTGTTCGAATGCTAGCATTACTTACACGGATGCAATATCAAATGACGAATGCGAATACAACACTACGAGGACATGGACCATTGTTGATGCATGTGGAAATGCTATTTCTACTAGCCAAACAATAACACAAGTAGATGAAGAAGCACCATTATTCGTATCTATACCAGAAGACTTAGTAATTGATTGTAATACCACACCTCAATTTGGTACGCCAATAGTTGAGGATAATTGCGGACAAATAGACCTGAATTTTGATGACATCACATCTGCTGGAGATTGCAGTTCTGGCTTTACCATAATCCGTACTTGGACGGCTGCGGATGTTTGTGGTAATGAAGCGACTGCTTCACAAACCATTCTGGTAAATCAGGAAACAGCTATTTCTTTTAGCTTCCTGCCTGCCGATCAGCAAATCTCTTGTGATGCATCTGTTGAGTTCGGGACGCCGGTAGTTTCTTCTAATTGCACTGAGGATGTTGAATTAACTTATGAAGATCAGTTATTAGAGAGCAACTGTTCATCGAGTTATTCCATCCAACGTATTTGGACGGCTACAGCGTGTGACATTGCACACACTGCCTCAGCTACCATTACAATTGTTGATAATGAGATGCCTACTATGGTCACCTTACCTAACGACAAATACATTGCATGTGGGGAAGCACCGGTTTTTGATGAACCAACGTATTTTGACAATTGTTCTGAAACTTCCATCTCTTTTGAAGACGCAACTTTTACTAATGATTGCGAAGTTAGTATTACAAGAACTTGGACGATTGTAGATGCTTGTGGAAATGCAAACAATACGAGTCAAACAATTACAAGTACTGATAATGAATCTCCAACATTTGTTACAGCACCTCAAAATGTAGTTATTGACTGCAATACCACTCCTCAGTTTGAAACACCAACAGTGGTCGACAATTGCGGTCAGGCAACACTTAATTTTGAAGATACCAACACCATTGGAGATTGTTCTTCTGGTTATTCAATGACTAGAACTTGGACAGCGATTGATGAATGTGGAAATGAAACGGCCATCTCACAAATGATTACAGTCAGCCAAGAAACATCCATTGCATTTACTTTCTTACCTGCCGATCAAGTACTTACTTGCGAAGATGAAATATATTTTGAGCAACCAATTGCTGACACCAATTGTGATGAATCCGTTGTTGTGAGTTACGAAGATGTAATGTTGGAAGGTAGTTGTGAAGCAGCATTTTCCATTGTCCGTACCTGGACTTTGACGGCATGTGATGTTAGCCTGCAAGCAAGTACCACTTTGACCATCATTGATAATACTTCACCTGTGGTTAACAGTACACCGACTGACAAATTTATCAGTTGTAATGATGAATTAATTTTTGACACTCCTACTTTTGATGATGCTTGTTCGGAAGTATCTATATTGTTTGAAGATGTAACCAATACTTCAACTTGTGAAACGGGTGTAGCAATTACAAGAACTTGGATGCTCTCAGATGCTTGTGGCAATCAAACTTCTATTGCTCAAACCATTACTAGAGAAGTGGATGTTGAAGTTCCAGTATTTACTTTTGTCCCTGCAAATAAGGAAGTCAATTGTAATGAAGAGATTGAATTTGAGCAACCAGAATTTTTAGATAATTGCTCTACTGTTACGCTTACATTTGATGATAATACTGAAATCGGCTCTTGCGAAAATGGAAATGCACATATCAGAACTTGGACTGCGGTTGATGGCTGTGGCAATACAGCAGTAGCATTCCAAACGATATATGTAACTCCAGATGAAGAAGGACCAATCTTTACTTTTGTTCCGGATAATCAAGAATTAATTTGTATTGAAAGTCCAATTTTTGGAGAAGCGACCGCTATCGACAATTGTAGTGAGGTCACGATTACTTTCGAAGATGTAAATGCGACGAATGATTGCGATGAAGCACAAGTATTTACACGAACATGGACGGCGATTGATGATTGTGGAAACACATCAAATGTTTCTCAAGTACTAACCATTTTACCAGATGAGGATGCACCAGAATTTACATTTGTACCAGCTGATTTGGTCGTGAATTGTGATGCCATTATTGAAGATCAAATTGGAACCGCTTCTGCTGCTGATAATTGTGGTATGGAAGTATTAATTACCTACACAGATGAAGTAATTGAAACTACATGTGGATTGGAAATCACTAGAACTTGGTTTGCTGCAGACAATTGCAACAATGTAATGACTGCAACTTCAACCATTCTAACCGAAGACATGGATCAACCTGAGTTGGAGTATGTTCCTGCAGATTTATTCTTGAATTGCAATCAAGAGATACCAATGGAGTCTGCAATCTTTACTGATAATTGCGATGTTGAATTGGAATATCATTTTGAGGAAGCACAAGTGACAACAGCATGTGGCTATCAATTAATTCGCACGTGGACAGCTACTGATAATTGTGAAAATATTAGTTCTATTTCACAACAAATTAATGTCGAAGATATAGAAGCACCGCAATTTGATATGACTCCAAATTCAACAGCATTGACTTACGAAATGTTTTTTGACATGGAGTTACCACAAGTAACGGCAACCGATGATTGTACGAATGCAACTGTTTTCGATCCAATAATTTCGGATAATGGTGATTGTGATGATTTCAAATATAAGATCACTTGGAATGCGATGGATGATTGCGGAAATGAAACTGCACAAACGATGACGGTTCCAATTTTGGATGCTGTTATGGACTTAACGATTGATGGACCAAACTCCATTGTCCAAGACGAGGAGCGTACCTACAAAGCAATTGTTGCATTTGGATTGGCTCCATATACGTACGAATGGAAATTGTTAGAAGGAACGGATTGGCAGTTGGTAGACAATGAAGATCAAGCAGTGCTTGTTGCTGGAAAAGAAACTGGCACTTTTGAAGTCATTGTTACAGATGCAAATGGTTGTTCAACTAGCACCATCATTGAAGTGGAAAGCGAAGCAGTTGAAATTATAGAAGATTATTTCTACTTGTATCCAAATCCTACTTATGGTGATTTGACAATAGATTACACTTCTGCAATTGAAGGTAGAACAGTCGTTACCGTTTATGATGTCTTAGGTCGTGAACTAGTTGTTTGGAATTTTGATGCATTAGAGGGTTTCAACAAACATAATTTAAATGTTGAACCGCTAGCAGAAGCGACTTATGTGATCAAGGTTAAAACTGGAAAGCGTATTTATACACAGAAATTTGTGAAGCTTAACTAAATTAAACTGGGGCAAGGGGCAAATTTAGTTTAATAATATGGGTAGCAACAAAAGTGTTGCTACCCTATTTTTTATAAAGACAAATTTGCTTCGGCGAGACGCCAAAGCGACCCAGGATAAAAAAAAGGAGTAGCACTTTTCAGCACTACTCCAATTTTCTCTCAAAGTATGTAAGGCGTGTTTAGTCGCCTTGGGCACTTCGTCAATTAAATTTCTAAATATTTTGAAGTTGATCTTTTTGTCCAACTCTTCGTTTCAGAACCAGGCTTGATAGCTAAGGCTATCATCCTGAACCTGTGCCTCGATTTGAACAAAAATTCTACTTTCAAAACATTCATTAACTTCATCGACAAAGTACTAGTATTCCTATCGCTGTATTTGGACGTAACCGGAATATTGCTTTCCAGCTCCGTTATCAAATACATAGAAGTAAGTACCATCTGGTAAATCTTTTCCATCCCATGTTCCAAACCAAGGATCATCGTTTGAGTATCCTTTTGCAAGGTGTACTTGATTACCCCATCTATTGAAGATGCATAGTTGGTTGTCTGGGAAATTCTCAACTCCTAATATCTGGAATCCGTCATTGACGCCATCACCGTTTGGTGAGAATCCAGAGAAGATAGTAACTGTTTCACAAAGGATATCGATGTAAACCGTTGCAGTATCTGATAAGTTGAATTCGTTAGTAATCACATAAGTGAAACTATCTGTCTCTTCACAAATATCGCTAAACGGAGTATATGTAAATGTATTGTCAAATGTATTGATAACAACTGAACCATGCATTGGATCGAAAATAATTTCGATATTTGTAAGGTTACCGTTGATCGTATCATTTGCAAGTGGGTTCAATGTAACTGGTGTATTAATCACCGTGATTGTATCATCATCTGTAGCGATCGGTGGAATTCCATCCATCATATCAGATGTTACGATTAAGTAAGTTGTATCACATATTCCAGCAGCATCGCAAATCACAATACAAGCTGAATCTGTTCCGACTGCAAAGGCCTCGTAATCTACACAGAAGGTTGCTGCATCAATTGTGAATTCAATTTCATCACCTGAATCATCAGGACAGATATTGACAATTGAAATTGGGCTTCCAATCAACTGCGATTGATCAGGACAGAAAGTGTATGGCCCCGTTCCATTTGGAATGGTATCATAAACAGTTTCTGGTGTCGGCATTATGATATTCGCTATCAGTATAGTTGTATCACAGAATCCTAGATCGTCGCATATTACAATACATGCAGAGTCAACTCCTTCCGAGATTGCGGTAACTTCATAACAAGCTGTACCAGGTATTAATTCGAAAGTAGCATTCTCTCCAGATTCATCTGGACAATCATTGATGATTGACGTAATGTTTCCTTGGAAAATTGTCGTATCAACACACATCGTATCAACACCTCCAACAATGATTTCATTCTGGAAGATATTGATAACTGGTATTACTCCTACTATCAAAGTAGTTGTATCACAAGTTCCAATCGCATCGCATACTTCAATACAGAAAGTATCAAGGCCTAATAACTCTCCTGAGTATTGGATACATGAGGTACCAGGTATCAATGAGATAGCAACGTTTCCGTCTGAACTTTGTGGACAGAGATTGTTGATATCTACAATGGCACCACCTCCAGCTAAATCAAAGCAAAGCGTATCGGTAGTAGAGATTGTAATCAATGTATCTATAATGTTAGTCGCACCAGGTGGAGGACAAATTACTTCTACATTAATCGTATCAATACATCCTGAAGTTTGATCTGTTACGATTACTTCATGATTTCCTACTTCTAATGCAATTCCTAATCCTTGTGGGATTGGTTGGATATTGATTTCTAATCCAGCAAATGCTCCAGTAGCTGTTTGTGTAACATTCATTACACCGTATTGGCTGCTGAAATCACCACCTTCAATTTGGAAGGTTGCTGTATTTATCACCCATGTTCCAGTTTGATCCCAAGTATTCATCAATGCAACTAATTCATTTACATTGTTAAATGCTCCGGTGAATTGAGTTCCATTTACACTCCAGTTGTCAACTGTATAAGGTCCACTTGCTCCTTGGTTAGGAATTGTGAAGTAAGTATAACTTAACAAGGTATCGAAGTTACATCCAGCTAATGGATCTGTGTACAACACTCCATTGTCAGTCACTACGTAGTTATTGAAATTCGTGTAATCCAAATCCAAGCACATATCAGCAGGACTGTTACAATCTGGTGCTGTCAATGTCAATGATCCACTATAGTAATCACAATCTAATTCGCACTCATCAATTACTGGTAAGTCATTTGCAAAAGCAATACAACCATTCACATCTGTCACTGTCAAGCTATAAGTACCTGCTTGCAATCCAGTTCTATCTTCAGGATCATTATCACCTGGCAAGTCAGCCCAATCATAAGTATATGGTGCCGTTCCTCCGTTTGTAACAATCATGATAGATCCAAGATCTGTACAAGTTTGGTTGAACAATGCAACGTCTAAGTCGATCAATTCTGGTTCCATAACATTGAAACAAGATTCGCCAGCTAAACAACCATTTCCATCTCTTACGATGATACAGTAGTTTCCAGCTCCTAAGTTTCCATTATTCATTACCATTCCTGAACCATCTACTATCTCTACTGATTGCGGTAGTGCGAAGCCAGGTTCTGTATCAATCGTAAATTGAACATCTCCATCTGTTGCTCCAATACAGCTAACCATGATGTAAGGTTCTCCATTATTATTTCCAACTGCGTTTGCAATCGTAATGTTAGCACCTGGTACATTTTCAGTCAATGTAAATGTAGTTTCAGCTGTACAGTTGTTACCAGCATTATCTGTAACCGTAATTGTATAAGTTCCTGCAGAAAGGTTGTTACGAGTAACACCTGTTCCACCGTCGCTCCATGCATAAGTGTAGTTTGAACTCCCACCCATTGCTGAGATATTGACCACCCCATTTGAAGCGCCACAATCTGGCTCGCTTGCAATTACTGCTTCAGCAACTAAATCATTTTGCTCGTCAACGATGACTTCAATTACATCGGCACATCCAGTAGCATCTGTTGCTGTCACTTGATAAATACCAAATACTAAATCAGCACGCGCAGGTCCATTTCCACCATCACTCCATATGTATGTCAAATCAGCAGGTGCTAATTGAGCAGTACCATTTGGAGAACTACATGAAGAAGGTGTCGTTGAAACGATTGTCACATCAGGACCATTTGTCGTTCCTAGAACAAAAGTTTCAGTAGTCGTGCAAGAACTGTTACTATTATCAGCAATTACTACTGTATAAGTTCCTTCTGGAAGACTCGTTCTTGCATTTCCAAGTCCGTTAGGAACTCCTGCAGACGGCATCCAAGTATAAGTGTAATCAGTATTGTTACCAACCATTTCAACAGTTGCACTTCCATTGCTTGCACCACATTCTCCTTCAATCTTAACGATGTTCAATACTTCTGGTGCATCACATTCAACTCCTGGATCACAATCATCCGCAATAGGTAAGTTGTTCGCAGAAGCAGTACATCCATTTGAATCAGTAACGGTCAAGCTGTAAGATCCAGCTGTTAATCCTGTTCTGTCTTCTGGATCATTAAATCCGTTTAAGTCAGCCCAGTCATATGTATATGGTGGGTTTCCACCTGTTGTCAGTAATTCAATTCTACCCAATTCAGTACAAGTCTGATTGAATAATGAAACATCTAAGTCTATTAATGTAGGTTCGATTACTTCAAAGCAAGCTTCACCTGCATAACAACCATTTGCATCCATTACGACGACACAATAGTTACCCATTCCTAAACTTCCGTTTGTATAACTTACTCCTGAAGCATCTACGATTGTAACAGTTGCAGGACCAGCAAAACCGGCAGATTCTGAAATTGTGAAATCAGCCGTTGCATCTGTCGCACCTATACAACTTACTGCGAATTGGTTGCTGAAATTATTAATCGTAATTTCTGCACCAGCAACGTTGTCAATCAATACAAATGTAGTTGTAGTGTTACACATGTTTCCATCAATATCTGTAATGGTCACCATGTATGATCCAGCACTTAAGTTGTCTCTCTGCTGACCAGTACCGCCGTCACTCCATGCATAAGCGTAGTTCGTAGTGCCACCAGCAACATTCATGGTAACTAAACCATTTGACTGACCACAATCAGGCATTGTATTAATTACTGCTTCTGCAATCAAAGTGTTAGATTCTTCAATTACTACTTCTACCACATCAATACATCCTGTCGCATCTGTTGCTGTCACTCCGTAAGTACCTACTGCAAGGTCAGTCCTAGTATCACCAGCTCCACCATCACTCCAAGCGTATGTCAAGGTAGCTGGCTGCAAGATAGTTGTTCCATTTGCAGTTGCACAACTTGCAGGTGTATTTGAGAAGATGGTTACATCAGGACCATTCGTAGTACCTAACACAACGGTTGTTGTTGTAGAACAACTTGCATCAATCATACTTGTAATTACAACAGTATAAGTACCTGCTGATAATTGTGTTCTTGTGTTACCAATTGCATTTGCATTTCCAGCAGCTGGCGACCAAGAATAAATGTAGTTACCTGCACCTAATACCATTTCAATTGTTGCACTTCCATTATTCTCACCACATTCTCCTTCTATCTTCACAATGTTCAACACTTCTGGTTCGACACATTCTCCAGGATTCACACAAGTATCAATGATTGTTAAACCATTTGCAACAGCAACACATCCATTCACATCAGTGACTGTCAAGTTGTAAGTACCTGCTTGTAATCCACTTCTGTCTTCTGGATTATCTGATCCATTCAGATCGCTCCAGCTGTAAGTGTATCCACCATTTCCTCCAGTAGTTACGATTTCGATGCTACCCATCACGTTGCAATCTTTGTTGAATAATGCAACATCTAAGTCGATCAATGTAGGTTCAATTACTTCGAAGCAATTTTCTCCTGCATAACATCCGTTAGCATCCATCACTACTACACAGTAGTTTCCAACACTTAAATTACCATTTGTATGAATTGTACCGTTCGCATCTCTTATAGATTCTGAATAAGGTGTTGCAAATCCGGCATCCGTATTTATTGTATAATTTACTGTTCCGTCAGATGATCCAACACAACTTACACTTACAGGGTCATTTGAAATAACCACGTTCGCACCTGGTACATTGTCAATCAATGTAAAGGTAGTTGTTGCTTCACATCCTGCAGCTCCATTATCTGTTACTGTGATCATGTAAACACCAGCACCCAAGCTTGATCTTGATGAACCGGTTCCACCATCGCTCCATGTGTAGCTATAATTTCCAGTTCCACCAGTAGTTGTGATTGAGGCTGCTCCATCATTTTGACCACAGTTCGGTTGAACACCAATTGAAGCGGTAGCAACTAATGTATTGACCTGTTCAATAATGATTTCCAGTACATCTGTACATGCTGTACCATCAGATACAATTACCTGATAAGTTCCAGCTGCTAAGTCTGTTCTCATGGCACCTGCCTGTCCATCATTCCAAGTATATGTAAATGATTGTGGACTCAAAGTAGCCGATCCGTTATTAGCTCCGCAATTTGCACCGAACATTGAAGAAATAGTTGCTTCCGGTCCATCAGTTGTTCCGATTACAAATGTTTCAACAATATTACAAGTTGCATCTGTGTTGTCTGTAATGGTCACTGTGTATGCACCAGATGGTAAATTCGTTCTAGCGTTTCCGATAGTATTCGCATTTCCATCAGTTGTTGACCAGTTGTAAGTATAATCAGTATTGCTTCCAACCATTTCGATTGTCGCACTTCCATCATTATTTCCACAAGTTCCTTCAATCTTCACGATATTCAACACCTCAGGTTGATCACATGTTACAGGAGGATTTGAACAATCATCATTGATGACCAATCCATTTGCCACTGCAATACATCCATTCGAATCTGTAACTGTAATGTTGTAAATTCCTGCATCCAATCCAGTTCTATCTTCAGGATCATTACTTCCTGACAAGTCACTCCAATCGTAAGTATAACCACCGTTTCCTCCTGACGTCACTAGCTCGATACTACCGGCTGCATCACAAGTCTTGTTGAATAATGCAACATCTAAGTCAATCAATGTAGGTTCGATTACTTCAAAGCAATTTTCACCTGCATAACATCCATTCGCGTCCATTACAACAACACAGTAATTACCCATTGGTAAGGATCCGTTGGTATAAACAGTTCCATCTGCATCTCTAATTGATTCTGAGTAAGGAGTTGCAAATCCTGCTGAAGTATTGATTGTATAACCAATATTTCCATCAGATGAACCAACACAGCTTACTGCCACTTGTCCATTTGTATTTACATTGTTAAACGTAACTTCTGCACTTGGGACATTATCAGTCAAAGTAAAGGTAGTCGTTGCTTCACATCCTGCTGCTCCATTATCTGTTACTGTCACCATGTAAGTTCCAGCTGACAAGCTTGATCTTGAGGTACCAGAACCACCATCACTCCATGTAACGTTATAGTTTCCTGTACCACCAGTAGTTGCGATTGCAACAGCACCGTTTGCTTGACCGCAATCAGGCATTGTGTTAATTGTTGCTTCTATTGCTAATGTATTGATTTGATCAATGATTACTTCTAATACATCTGTACAAGCTGATCCATCAGAAACAGTTACTGCGTAAGTACCATTTGCTAAGTTAGATCTAGTTGCTCCAGATTGTCCGTCACTCCATGTGTATGTCAAATTAGCTGGACTCAAGGTAGCAGCTCCATTTGATTGACCACAATTCGCACCTGAGGTTGAAGCTATTGTTGCTTCTGGTCCGTCTGTTGTTCCTAATACAACTGTTGTTGTGATTGAACAAGTTGCATCACTGTTATCAGTAATTACAACTGAGTAAGTACCTGCAGGCAATCCTGTTCTTGCATTTCCACCAAAGTTAGGTGATCCAGCAGCAGGAGTCCATGCGTAAGAATAATTTCCAGTACCTCCTACCATTTCGATAGTCGCACTTCCATCATTACTTCCACACGTTCCTTCAATCTTCACGATATTCAATACTTCTGGCTCATCACATTCTCCTGGAGGCGTTATACAATCATCATTGATGACCAATCCATTTGCTACTGCAATACATCCTTCCGAATCTGTAACTGTAATGTTGTAAGTTCCTGCATCCAATCCAGTTCTATCTTCAGGATCATTACTTCCTGATAAGTCGCTCCAGTCGTAAGTGTACCCACCGTTTCCTCCTGAAGTAACCAGCTCGATACTACCAGCTGCATCACAAGTTTTATTGAATAATGCAACATCTAAATCAATCAATGTAGGTTCGATTACTTCAAAGCAATTTTCACCTGCATAACATCCGTTTGCATCCATTACCACTATACAGTAGCTACCCATTCCAAGACTACCATTTGTATAAGTAGTTCCGTTGGCATCTCTAATTGTTTCTGAATAAGGAGTTGCAAATCCAGCATCTGTATTTATTGTGTAATTCACTGTTCCGTCGGTAGATCCAACACAACTTACACTTACTTCATTGTTTGCATTTGAAATTGCGATTGTTGCACCAGCTACATTATCAACTAATGTAAATGTTGCGGTTGCTTCACATCCAAGTGCTCCATTATCACTTACTGTCACTGTATAAGTCCCAGCTGACAAACTTGATCTTGAAGTTCCAGCACCACCATCACTCCAAGCAACATTATAATTACCAGTACCACCTGTTGTGTTAATTGTAACTGCTCCATCACTTTGACCACAAGTAGGTGCGGTATCAATAACTGCTGTTGCTTCTAATGTGTTGATTTGATCAATAACAACTTCTAGTAAATCTGTACAAGCTGAACCGTCAGAGACCGTTACTTGATATGTACCAGGAGCCAAGTTTGATCTGGATGACCCAGTCAAACCATCATTCCATGTATAAGTATAAGTCGCAGGAGACAAGGTCGCTGATCCAGTTGCTGATCCACAATTTGCTCCATTAGTTGAAGTAATTGTTGCTTCTGGTCCGTCTGTCGTTCCTAATACAAATGTTTCTACAACATTACATGCACCATTTGAAATAGTAACTGTATAAGAACCAGCTGGAAGATTTGTTCTAGCGTTTCCATCTGTGTTTACGTTTCCTACTGCTGGTGACCATGAGTAGCTATAATCACTATTGTTTCCAACCATTTCGATTGTAACACTACCATCACTTTGCCCACATGCTCCTTCTATCTTCACGATATTTAGCACTTCAGGATCTGTACATTCTGCACAACCATCAGCGATCGTCAAACCATTTGCAACTGCGATACATCCGTTAACATCTGTAACTGTGATGTTATAAGTACCAGGTTGTAGATTCGTTCTATCTTCAGGATCATTACTTCCCGTCAAATCGCTCCAATCGTAAGTGTAGCCACCATTTCCTCCTGATGTTACTAATTCGATGCTTCCTCCCGTATTACAAGTAGTATTGAAAACAGATACATCCAAGTCAATCAATGTAGGTTCGATTACTTCGAAGCAACCTTCACCTGCAGTACAACCATTGGCATCTGTAATTACGATACAGTAAGCCCCCATTGCAAGGTTGCCATTTGTAAAGGTATTACCATTTGCATCAACGATCGTTTCAGTGTATGGAGTAGCGAATCCTGCACTTGTTGTAACATTGTATGCAACATTACCATCTGTAGATCCAACACAACTTACACTTACTTCACCATTTGCATTTGAAATGGCTACGGTTGCACTTGGTACATTGTCCGCTAGTGTAAATGTTGTCATTGTTGAACAAGAACTAGATGAATTATCTGTCACTGTTACAGTATAAGTACCAGAAGCTAAATTACTTCTTGAACTTCCAGTTCCACCATCATTCCAAGCGTAAGAGAAGTTTCCTGAACCGCCAGTTGTATTGATTGATGCAGCACCATCGCTTTGTCCACAATTCGGTTGAACGTCAACAGTTGCTGTTGCTTCTAAGTTGTTGATTTCTTCAATCACTAATTCAATCACATCTGTACAAGCAGATCCATCTGACACTGTAATTGCATAAGTACCTGGAGCCAATCCATCTACTGCATTCCCTGTTGCACCATTGCTCCATGCATATGAATAATTATCAGGCATTAAGATCGCCTTACCATTACTCATTCCACATTCAGAACCTGAGATTGAACTAACTGTTGCTTCAGGTCCATTTGTTGTTCCTAATACGAAAGTCGTAGTTGTTGAACAACTTGGGTCTGCAGAATTGGTAATAGTAACATTGTATGTACCAGCTGGTAAATTCGTTCTACTATTTCCAGCAACTGCTGTTCCTGCAATTGGTGACCATGTATATGAATAATCGGCATTGTTTCCAACCATTTCAATTGTTGCACTACCGTCATTGGCTCCACATGAACCTTCAATCTTCACGATATTCAATACTTCTGGTTCAGCACATTGTCCACATCCATCTTCGATCATTAAGTTGTTAGCAACCGCGATACATCCATTTGCATCCGTGACTGTTAAACTATATGATCCAGGTTGTAATCCGAAACGTGTTGCTGAATTATCATTTCCTGGCAAATCAGCCCAGTTGTAAGTGTAACCTGGGTTTCCTCCAAATGCTGCTAATTCAATATTTCCTCCGTTATCACAAGTTGTATTTGTTACTGCTACATCTAAGTCAATTAAAGTAGGTTCTACTACTTCAAAACAACCTTCACCTGCCGTACAACCATTGGCATCATTTACAACTACGCAATACATACCAACTGAAAGATTTCCATTGCTGTAAGTATTTCCGTTTCCATCAACAATTGTAGAAGTGAATGGTATTGCAAATGATGCAGTTGTTACAACTGTAAAATCAACTTCTCCATCGACTGAACCAACACAACTAACTGTAACTGGGTTGTTAGCGAATTCAACTGTTGCACCTGCTACATCATCCGTTAAAGAGAATGTAACTTCAGTACTACAATTTCCAACACCATTATCTACAACTGTTACTGTGTAAGTTCCAGAAGCTAAATTATTCAGTGTTGCTGAATTTGCATTGTTAGACCAGTTGTAAGCATAGTTTCCTGAACCACCTGTTGCAGAAATTGTAACTGCACCATTTGATGATCCACAAGTAGGTTCTGTATTTATTGTAGCTGCTGCTACTAAAGTATTATTTTCTTCAATTACTACATCTAATAAATCTGTACAAGCAGATCCATCTGATACGGTAACTTGGTAACTACCACCTGGCAAGTTGCTTCTTGAAGCACCATTACCACCATCACTCCATGTGTATGTCAATGTTGCAGGACTTAATGTTGCTGCACCATTATTCTCACCACAGTCAGAACCTGTTGTTGAAACTATTTCAGCCGTAGGTCCGTCAGTTGTTCCAATTACAACAGTTGTTGTTGTAGAACATGAAGGATCTGCATTGTCCGAAATCACTACTGTATAAGTTCCTGTTGGTAATCCAGTTCTTGCGTTTCCACCAAAGTTCGGCGTACCAAGAGCAGGTGACCACATGTATGAGAAGTTGCCAGCACCACCGACCATTTCGATCGTTGCGCTTCCATCTTCATTTCCACAAGTACCTTCAATCTTCACGATATTCAATACTTCAGGATTATCACAGTTACAATCTGTAGCTGGAACGATAACATCTATCATTGCTGGACAAGTTGGATTCGTCATATCAATGATTGCGATTTGGTAAGTACCAGCTTCTAAATCATTTCTTGACGTACTCATTGTGTTATCAACTGACCATGCATAAGTATATCCATTGTCTGGTAAAGTAACAGATCCATCTGCACCATCACAGGTTGCAGGAACAATTACAATGTCATTTGGATTGATAGATGGTCCACCTAAAGTTCCAATCACAAAGTTGAATACATTGTTACAATCTGCCACACCAGGATATGTAGCTGTTACTGAGTAGCTACCTGCCGGCAAGTTTGATCTACCATTTCCATTTGCTGAAGAAGTACCCACGTTTGGATCCCACTGGTAAGTAAATGTTTCAGGATTTTGTGTAAATGATAAAGTAGCTGCACCTGTTGAACTATTACAACCTGTATCTTCAGTTGCAATATCTGTCAATTCTGGCTTCACACATTCTTCAACACAAGGTGTCTCTTCAATCACTACTGTTAAGTCCATACTACATCCATCAGTGTTCACAACATTTACCGTATAAGTTCCATCACTTAAATCCGTTCTTGATGCACCCATTCCACCATCACTCCAAGTATAACTTAAACTTGCTGGTGCGAGTATCGCTGCCCCATCATTGTCATCGCAGTTTTCATTTGAAGTTGAAACTACTTCAGCATCAATATCTACTACTTTGATTGGAGCACCAATTAAATCAAGATCACCACAGATGTTTCCACCACCTTCAATCAATACTGAATAAACACTATTTAATGATGATGAGCCAGTAACAATTTGACTTAGGCTATAAACAGCAGGGTCATAAACCAACACGTTGATTGAGTAATCTCCAACTGCTGAAACTGTAAATGAAGGCGAACTACTTGTCTGGATAATTGTACCTGTTTCTGTATCAGTCAATAAATATATCGTACTGAATTCATCAGGTAATACCATATCCCCATTCTGACTTGCAGAAAGTGTCGCATCTCCATTTTCTAAACATATTGAACTATTTGCTGCATTCATTGAACCTGATTGCGCTAAACATTCTTCACAATCTTTTCCAATTGTAACCGTCAATTGACCACTACAACCCACCACAGCATCTGTAACTGTCACGTAATAAATACCTTCAGGAATATTAGGTCTATCTTCTGGATCATCTTCACCAGCAAGATCCGCCCAATCAAAGATATAATCACCGGTACCTCCACTAACTCCGATATTTGCATTTCCTAATGCATCACAAGTTTCATTATCAGCCGTGTAATCTACAGAAATACCTGGCACAACATCTAACTCAACAGAGGTAGTATTCGTACAACCGTTGACATCTGTTACTGCAACAGCGTAAGTTCCCTCCATTAGCATTGACGCATCTGCCACAGGGTTTTGGATGTTTGATGTAAATCCATTAGGACCTGTCCAAGCATATCCTGTTCCTCCTTCTGCTGACATCGTGATTTGATCACCAACACATACTGGTGTTGAAATCGTAGCTGTCACTTCAGGTCGCGGAAGTATTGTTACGGAAATTGTTGCATCTCCATTACAATCTGCTCCACTTGTAGCATTCACTGTTACTTCGTAAGTACCAGGAGTCGAATTCGAATAAACAACTGTTGATCCAGTAGGATTATCAAATGATCCTGAAGTAGCAGTCCAGTTGTAAGTTGTATTTCCTGAACCTTCTGCAACTGCTGTTAATGTCATCCCTTCATTAGGACAAACTTCTTCAGCTCCATTGATTACCACAGATAATTCATCAATTACTGTAATTACTTGTGACGCCTCAGCACTGTTTCCACAATCATCTGTTGCAGTCCATGTACGAGTCAAGACATACCCACAACCAGCAGGAATTTGATCTTCGTTTAACACGATATCTACATTATCATCACAATTATCAACAACAGTAGGATTTGTTGCAACAGGAACTGTTTCTCCTGCAGCTAAATCAACTGTTATATCAGCAGGCACATCACTTATGACTGGAATTCCAGTATCTGTAACAACGATTGTTTGAGTTGCTACTCCTGCATTTCCACAATTATCAACTGCAGTCCAAGTACGTAATAATGTGAATGCATATTCACAGTTTCCAGGAACTTGTACTTCAGCAAAAGTAATATCAACATCTGTATCACAATTATCATTTGCAATTGGTGTCCCAGGTTCTGGAATAACATCGCACTCAACTGTAATGTTAGCTGGAGTAATAACTACCATCGGTAATGTATTGTCTTGTACAGTGATTTTTTGTGTATGCGTTGTTGCATTACCACAATCATCTGTTGCAATCCAAGTACGAGTAACCACGTAATCATCTTCACATGCACCTGGTATCATTTGCTCAGCAAATGCCACCTCAACCTCTTGATCACAATTATCGGTTACAGTTGGTGTTTCAACAGCAGGGATTTGTCCACATTCTGTAGTAATATCTGCTGGTGCATTCGTAAATACTGGGTTGTCATTATCGGAAATCGTAATGATTTGAGTTAATGCTGAAGTGTTTCCACAATTATCCATTGCAGTCCAAGTACGTTGAATACTATTACCTGCACATCCATTATCATTCATATCAGTTTCAGCAAATGTAATTTCAACATCTTGATCACAGTTATCAGTTGCTGTTGGATTCGTAACTGGAGGCACACTGTTACAATCAACTGTTACATCTGGAGAAACACCGATTAAAGTTGGAGCAGTTGTGTCTTCAACACTAATTACTTGTGTTTCTTGACCAACATTTCCACATGCATCGGTTGCTGTCCATGTACGTTGAATTGTGTAACTATCTTCACAACTTCCAGGTACTTGATCTTCCGTAAATACTACTTGTACATTTGTATCACAATTATCAGATGCAGTAGGCGTTGCTGGCGCAGGAACTGCACTACAATCTGCTGTTGCATCCGCAGGAACACCTGTTATTACTGGTGCCGTTGCATCTCCAACTGAAATTGTTTGTGTTTCCTGACTTGCGTTTCCACAAGCATCAGTCGCTGTCCATGTACGTTGTATGGTGTATTCATTTGCACATGATCCAGGTATTTGTGTTTCGTTGAATGTTACTTCAACATTGGTATCACAATTATCGGTTGCTGATGGAGAAGCTACTGTAGGAATGTTGTTACATTCTGCATTTGTATCTGCAGGTACTCCTGTCAATACTGGTGCCTCACTATCTCCAACTGAAATTGTTTGTGTTTCCTGACTTGCGTTTCCACAAGCATCAGTTGCTGTCCATGTACGTTGAATTGTGTATTCATTTGCACATGATCCAGGTATTTGTGTTTCGTTAAATATTACTTCAACATTGGTATCACAATTATCTATTGCTGTTGGTGCTGCTGCTGCAGGTATATTGTTACATTCTGCATTTGTATCTGCAGGTACTCCTGTCAATACTGGTGCCTCACTATCACCCACTGTAATTGTTTGCGTTTCCTGACTTGTGTTTCCACAATTATCAGTCGCTGTCCAAGTACGTTGAATTGTATATTCATTTGCACATGATCCAGGTATTTGTGTTTCATTGAAAGTCAAATCAACATCCGTATCACAATTATCCGTAGCAGTTGGCGTTGCCTCCGCAGGAATATCATTACATTCAGCATTCACATCTGCAGGCACACCTACAATCGTAGGAGCTGTGTTATCATCAACTGAAATTACTTGTGTTTGCTGTGAAGTATTTCCACAATTATCTGTTGCAGTCCAAGTACGACGAATCGAGTAGCTATCTGCACATGATCCAGGTACTTGTTCTTCATTCAATGTAACCTCAACATCTGTATCACAATTATCCGTTGCAGTCGGTGTTGCAGCTGCTGGGATTGCATCACATTCTACTGACTCATTTGCAGGTACTCCGACTAATGCTGGTGAAGTTGTATCATTTACAGATAAATTCTGTACTGCTTGTGTTGTGTTTCCACAGTTGTCAGTCGCTGTCCATGTACGAACAATTGTGTAACTATCTTCACAAGAACCAGGAATCTGAGATTCGTCAAAAGTAATATCAACATCAGTATCACAATTATCCGTTGCCGTTGGTGAAGCTGCTGCTGGAATGTTATCACATTCAACATTTGAATCAGCAGGAACACCAACCAATGATGGAGCTGTTGTATCCTCCACTGTCACTAGCTGTGTAGCTACTGCTTCATTTCCACAATTATCTGTTGCTGTCCATGTTCTCTGAATTGTGTAGCTATCTGCACATGATCCAGGTAATTGAGTTTCATCAAAAGTAATATCTACATTTGTATCACAATTATCTGTCGCTGTTGGAGTCACTACTGAAGGAATATTATCACATTCAGCTGTAACATCTGCAGGAACGCCTGCGAATTCTGGAGCCATTGTATCACCCACCGTTATTATTTGTGTCTGAATATCTTGGTTACCACAATTATCAGTTGCTGTCCATGTTCTTTCTATTGTATAACTATCCGCACACGACCCAGGAATCTGAGTTTCAGAAATTGCAATATCAACATTGGTATCACAATTATCGGTTGCTGTTGGGTTTACTGCTGATGGAATTGCATCACACTCAACTGTTACATCCGCAGGTACTCCTGCTAATGTTGGATTCGTTGTATCTTCAACCGTGATTACTTGCGTTTCGATTGACTGGTTTCCGCAATTATCAGTCGCTGTCCATGTTCTATTGATTGTGTAACTGTCTTCACAAGAACCAGGAATCTGGCTTTCATTAAAAGTTACATCAACATCTGTATCACAATTATCAGTGGCTGTTGGAGTTGCTGCTGCTGGAATGTTATCACATTCAGCTGTAACGTTCGCAGGCACACCCGCCAATACTGGATTGGTTGTATCTTGAATCGTAATCCTTTGTGTTGCAATTCCGTCGTTTCCACAATTATCTGTTGCTGTCCAAGTACGCTCAATGATGTAGCTATCAGCACAACTTCCTGGTATTTGCGTTTCTGCAAATGTAATGTCTACATCTGTATCACAATTATCTATTGCTGTTGGTGAAGCTGCCGTTGGAATGTTATCACATTCCGCTGTAACATCTGCAGGCACTCCAATTAATTCCGGCTCAGTAGTATCTTGAACTGTAACTCTTTGAACTTGTACATCTTCGTTACCACAATTATCTGTTGCGGTCCAAGTTCTTTCTAAAACATAACTATCTGCACACGATCCAGGGATCTGTGTTTCTGCATATGTGATGTCTACATTTGTATCACAATTATCAGTGGCAGTTGGAGATGCTTCAGTTGGTACTGCATCACATTCAACAGTCACATCTGAAGGTACACCTGCTAGTACTGGATTCGTAGTATCCTGCACTGTGATCATTTGAGTTTCGATTCCGTCATTTCCACAATTGTCAGTAGCTGTCCAAGTACGTTGTATTGTGTAGCTATCCGCACAACTTCCTGGCAACTGAGTTTCTGCAAATGTAATATCTACATTCGTATCACAATTATCAGTTGCTGTTGGAGATGCTGGTGCTGGTATCGCATCACACTCTACTGTTGCATCTGCTGGCACTCCTGCTAGTACAGGTACTGTTGTATCTTGAACTGTAATTGATTGCGTTTTCACATCTTCGTTACCACAATTATCCGTTGCTGTCCAAGTTCTTTCAATTACATAACTATCTGCACAAGCTCCAGGAATCTGATTCTCAGCAAATGTAATATCTACATTGGTATCGCAATTATCTGTTGCAGTTGGACTTGATGCTGTTGGAATGTTATCACACTCAACTGTTACATCTGAAGGCACACCCGCTAGTACTGGATTCGTAGTATCCTGCACTGTGATTACTTGCGTTTGAACATCTTCATTTCCACAATTATCTGTGGCAGTCCAAGTACGGTTGATCGTGTAACTATCTGCACAAGATCCTGGTACTTGATTTTCACTGTAAGCGATATCTACATTTGTATCACAATTATCTGTTGCTGTTGGTGAATCCGGAGAAGGAATGTTATCACACTCAACTGTTACATCAGCCGGAATTCCAGCTAAAGTTGGGTTCGTTGTATCTTGAACCGTGATGATTTGTGTTGCGATTCCATCGTTTCCACAATTATCCGTTGCTGTCCAAGTACGCTGTATGGTGTAGCTATCAGCACATGCTCCTGGCATCTGTGTTTCTGCAAATGTAATATCTACATTCGTATCACAATTATCAGTGGCAGTTGGAGATGCTGGTGCCGGGATAGCATCACATTCTACTGTTACATCTGCTGGCACGCCTGCTAATTCAGGAACCGTTGTATCTTGAACTGTTATTATTTGCGTTTGCACATCTACATTTCCACAATTATCTGTCGCAGTCCAAGTACGGTTGATAGTATAATTATCTTCACAAGAACCAGGAATCTGGTTTTCTGCAAAAGTAATATCAACATCAGTATCACAATTGTCCGTTGCAGTTGGTGAATCCGGAGAAGGAATGTTATCACATTCAACTGTTACATCGGCAGGCACTCCTGCTAATGTTGGATTCGTTGTATCTTGAACCTTGATGATTTGTGTAGCGATTCCATCGTTTCCACAATTATCAGTTGCTGTCCAAGTACGTTGGATTGTGTAGCTATCCGCACATACTCCTGGCATTTGTGTTTCTGCAAATGTTATGTCAACATTTGTATCACAATTATCAGTTGCTGTTGGTGAAGCTGCTGCTGGTATTGCATCACACTCTACCGTTGTATCTGCTGGCACACCTGCTAGAACTGGTACTGTTGTATCTTGAACTGTTATTGACTGTGTTTGCACATCTACATTTCCACAATTATCGGTTGCAGTCCAAGTTCTTTCTATTGTATAATTATCTTCGCATGAACCAGGAATTTGATTCTCAGCAAATGTAATATCTACATTCGTATCACAATTATCTGTTGCGGTTGGGCTTGCTGCAGTTGGAATGTTATCACACTCAACCGTTACATCTGCTGGCATACCCGCTAACACTGGATTCGTAGTATCTTGTACTGTGATAACTTGCGTTTGCACATCTTCATTTCCACAATTATCTGTCGCAGTCCAAGTACGGTTGATCGTGTAGCTATCTGCACATGATCCAGGTACTTGATTTTCACTGTATGCGATATCTACATTTGTATCACAATTATCTGTTGCTGTTGGTGAATCCGGAGAAGGAATGTTATCACACTCTACCGTTACATCTGCAGGTACTCCTGCTAGAATTGGATTCGTTGTATCTTGAACCGTGATTACTTGTGTTTCGCTTGATGCATTTCCACAATTATCCGTTGCTGTCCAAGTTCTCTGAATTGTATAATTATCTGCACATACTCCAGGCATCTGCGTTTCTGCAAATGTAATATCTACATTGGTATCACAATTGTCGGTTGCTGTTGGATTTCCTGCTGCAGGAATTGCATCACACTCAACTGTTTCATCAACTGGTACATTTGCCAATACTGGTGGAGTTGTATCTTGAACTGTTACTACCTGAGTAGAACTTGTTTGATTACCACAATTATCTGTCGCAATGTAAATTCTATTTAGTGTATAACTTTCAGGACATGAACCATCCAATCTTTCTTCCGTCAAAGTTACTTCAACATCTGTATCACAATTATCGGTTGCGGTCACCTCTGTTCCAGCAACTGCTGCTGGAGGTACTGCATCACATTCTACTGTGATATCCGCAGGCAATCCAGCGATAACAGGAACTTGAGTATCTTGTACGATTACTGATTGTGTAGCTATTGTTGCATTACCACAATTATCTGTTGCTGTCCATCTTCTAACTAAAGTATAGTTTTCAGGACATGGTCCATCAATTCTTGACTCTTCGTAAGTAATGTCAACATTGGTATCACAATTATCCGTTGCTGTAGGAGAAGCTGCTGCAGGTACTGCATCACATTCTACTGTTACATCTGTTGGTACACCTGCAAAAACCGGATCTGTTGTATCTTGCACAACAATTGTTTGCGTTTGACTCGATTGATTTCCACAATTATCTGTTGCAATATAAATTCTATTCAGTGTGTAACTATCAGCACACGCACCATCAATTCTTTCTTCTGTCAAAGTTACCTCAACAGCAGTATCGCAATTATCTGTAGCAGTTACTGTAACTCCAGCCACTGCTGCTGCAGGTACTGCATCACATTCTGCTGTTACATCCGCAGGAACGCCTGCTATAACTGGCACTTGTGTGTCTTGAACAATTACTGACTGTGTAGCTATTGTTGCGTTTCCACAATTATCCGTTGCCGTCCATCTTCTAACTAATGTATAATTTTCAGGACATGGTCCATCAATTCTAGATTCTTCAAAAGAAATATCAACATTGGTATCACAATTATCCGTTGCAGTTGGATTTGCTGGTGTAGGCACTACATCACATTCTACTGTTACGTCAGTCGGTACTCCTGCAAAAACTGGATCCGTTGTGTCTTGTACAATTAACGTTTGAGTTTGACTACTTTGGTTACCACAATTATCTGTTGCGATGTAAATTCTGTTGATTGTATAATTATCAGCACAATCTCCATTCACAACTTCTTCTGTTAAAGTAACGGTAACATCTGTATCACAATTATCTGTTGCAGTCACATCTACACCAGCAACTGCTGCTGTTGGTACTGCATCACATTCTACTGTTACATCAGCAGGTACTCCAGCAATAACTGGTACTTGTGTATCTTGAACAATTACTGATTGTGTTGCAACACTAGTGTTACCACAATTATCAGTTGCTGTCCATCTTCTAACTAAAGTATAATTTTCAGCACATGGTCCGTCAATTCTTGATTCAACTAATTCAATGTCAACATTGGCATCACAATTATCGGTTGCTGTAGGATTTGCCGGAGCAGGAACTGCATCACATTCTACTGTTACATCATCAGGTACATTTGCAATAATTGGTGCGGTAACATCTTGAACAGTTATTACCTGCATTTGTGAAGAAGTATTTCCACACGCATCCGTTGCTGTCCAAGTACGTTCGATTGAATAACTATCTGCACAAACACCTGGTACTTGATTCTCATTATAAGAAACTACAGGAGCTCCATCACAATTGTCGCTTGCAGTTGGATTTGCTGGAGTAGGTACTTCATCACATTCTACTGTTATATCAGCAGGAACGCCTGCCAATACTGGCTCTGTTGTATCCACTACTTCAATAACTTGTGTTTGTGAAACTGAATTTTCACAATTATCAGTTGCAGTCCAAACTCTTGTAATTGTATATGTATTTTCAGTACATGCATCTCCTAATCCTTTCGTTGAAGTTTCTTCTAAAGTAATTTCAACATTCGTATCAATATTGTCACTTCCAACAATATCAGTGTAGATAGTTGGAGGAGCTGGCACATCATCACACTCAACAGTTGTATCCGCAGGAACGCCTGCCAATACTGGTGCTTCAATATCTGTGAAACCAACATCGATTGACATTTCCTCATCTCCACTTGTAAGTGTATACGTTGTTGTAACACCTGA
Organism: uncultured Saprospiraceae bacterium; assembly: GCA_937941765.1. Classification (GTDB taxonomy): domain Bacteria; phylum Bacteroidota; class Bacteroidia; order Chitinophagales; family Saprospiraceae; genus CALDGQ01. Next base: position 20,989 of record CALDGQ010000097.1, on the reverse strand, counting down.
AGTATTTGCATCACTATCGATTGAATCATCTCCACCAACATCTTGCGTTGCATATGCTAGACCTTGTGGTGTTGCAGGGAACCCGAAAGTTACTACATAATCACCTGGAAGTAATTGATCAAATAGATATTCACCATTTGCATCAGTTGCAGATGTTCTGTTAACGCTATTTCCTCTTAAATCTGTTCCATTCAAGATAACTGGTACTCCTTCTAATCCTTCTTCACCTGGTGATTGAAGACCATCATTATCACAATCTAAGAATGCAAAGTTTCCTAATTTCACATATTCTTGCACTTCGATATCTTCTGGATCTTGATCATCTTCATCAATTGTTCCATCGTCTGTAATTACATCGTCTTGAGTTGGATCATTTACAGTACCACCGGTATCGTTTCCATCTGTTGTATCTGGAGTTGAATCGATGTCTTGTGGTGAATCCCCTAAATCATCATTACCTGAAGCAATTTCGACACTGTTAACTAAAGTAGTCGCGGTTGCTTGTGTTACAAGTAACTCTATTGTTACGTTTGCTGATGAACCTGGTGCAATTGGTCCTGCAATTGTTCTTGTTGCATTTGCTCCACTTGCTGTCCATTGTGCATCTTGTAACTGTAATCCTGAAGGAATATAATCTGTGATGACTACATTCGAAGCAGGAACCGTTCCTTGGTTAAATACTTCGATATTGAAAGTTACAGTCTCACCAGCAAATACTGGATCGTACTGAGCAGCAGGCAATGTCTTTCTAATTGCTAAATCGTATACTTCAACTGTTACATCTTCTGGATCTTCATCATCTTCATCAATAGTTCCATCATCAGTGATGACATCATCTTGAGTTGGATCATTTACAGTACCACCAGTATCGTTTCCTAATGTATTATCAGGAGTTGAATCATCATCAAATGTTGGTGTTCCAGTAATATCTGAAGCTTCTGTGATTTCTGCACGGTTTACAATATCACCTGCTGTTGCTTGTGTCACTGTAAATGTGATGTTAACAGAAGTACTTGCTCCAGGAGCTAATGTTGTACTTAATGTAGTTGAAGCGATTGAACCAGCTTGTGACCAGTTTGTATCATTCAATGACAAGCCAGCTGGGATATAATCACTGATATTGATGTTGGTTGCATCTACTGTTCCTTGATTGGTTACTTCTATAGTGAACGTAATATCTTCGCCTGTGTAAACTCTGTTATCTTCACCTGCTGCTAATTTCTTAGACAAAGCAAGGTCAAATTCTTCAACAACAATATCTTCAGGATCGGCATCATCTTCATCTCCTCCTGCTGTTCCATCTTCTCCAGCATTGTCATCATCTGTTGTATTTACTACACCACCTGGATCGTTATTCTGATCTTGGTCTGGTGTTGAATCAATATCATCTGCTGGTGCACCGAATTCATCTCTTGCATCACTTACCTCTGCTTCGTTGATAATCGTGTTGCCACCTTGACCTTGGTCTACTGTGAATGCAATTTGTACTATTTGGTTTCCACCAACTGGTAAATTTAACGGTGTATTATAAGTTGCCAATCCACCAGACATTGTCCAGTTAGCATCACTTAAAGTTAATCCTGCAGGAACATAATCTGTTAATACAACATTTGTTGCATCTACTGAACCTTGATTCACCACTGTCAAATCGAAAGATACTGTTCGTCCAACTAAGATTGGGTTTGCAGTTAAACTCGGATTCACAGTTTTGATCAAAGCAATATCAAAACGTTCTACTATAATGTCAGCGATATCTTGATCATCTTCATCTCCACCTGCTCCATCGATTTCATCATCTACTATTGTATCATTTCCATTTAAGCTGTCATCGGTAGAATCGATGTCATCTGCAGGTACTCCGTTTTCATCAGCAGCATCAGAAATTTCAACTGCGTTTTGAGATCCGCCAGAATATCCATCATCTACTGTGAAAGCAATCTGGATAGTTTGACTTTGTCCAACACCAAGACTTAATGGTGTGTTGTATGTTGCGGTTGCTCCACTTTGTGTCCAACCTGCATCTGCTAATGTTAATCCAGCTGGTAAGAAATCAGTGACTTCAATTCCAGTTGCATTTACAGTTCCTTGGTTGAATACTTCAACATCGAATACAACTGTACGACCATTCAAGATCGGCATTTGTGTCAATGAAGTATTTACAGTTTTTCTAATTGCTAAATCGAAAGATTCAACAAATACATCTTCTGGATCGGCATCATCTTCATCTCCTCCATTCTTTCCGTCCTCTCCAGCATTGTCATCATCTGATGTATTGACTACACCACCTGGATCGTTTGAAGGATCGCTATCTGGTGTTGAATCTATATCCGTTGCAGGAGCTCCAAACTCATCATTCGCGTCACTTACTTCCGCAACGTTTACTAAAGTTTGACTACCAATTCCAGCATCAACTGTTAAGGTGATTTGTATAATTTGATTTGTACCAACTGCTAATGAAAGCGGTGTGTTATAAGTTGCAACACCACCTGTCGCAGTCCAGTTAGGATCGTTTAAAGTAAATCCAGCTGGGATGTAATCTGAAACTACAATTCCTGTTGCATCTACTGAACCTTGATTCACAACTGTTACATCAAATACTACATCTCTGTTTTGTAATATTGGTGTTACAGTTAAACTATTATTTACTGTCTTAATCAATGCGATATCGAAACGCTCAACGATGATGTCAGCAATATCTTGATCATCTTCATCTCCGCCAGCTCCGTCGATTTCATCATCAACTAAAGTATCATTTCCAAGTAAATCATCTAATGTGGAATCATCATCAACTGCTGGTGTTCCATTCTCATCAGAACCACCGCTAACTTCCGCTGCGTTTTGAGATCCTCCAGAATAACCATCATCTACAGTGAATGAAATTTGGATTGTTTGTGAATTTCCAGAAGCAATGCTTAATGGTGTATTATAAGTTGCTGTTGTACCACTTTGTGTCCAACCTGCATCTGCTAAAGTCAATCCTGTTGGCAAATAATCCGTTACTTCGATTTGTGTAGCATCTACCGTTCCTTGGTTGAATACTTCAACATCGAATATTACTGTACGACCTGTTAAGATCGGCATTTGTGTTGTTGGACTTAAAGTCTTTCTGATTGCTAAATCGAAAATATCAATAACGACATCTTCTGGATCGGCATCATCTTCATCTCCTCCATTTTTACCGTCTTCTCCAGCGTTGTCATCATCCGATGTATTGACTACACCACCTGAATCATTGCCTGGATCGCTATCTGGTGTTGAATCCACATCATCTGCTGCTGCTCCAAATTCATCTCTTGCATCACTTACTTCTGCTACGTTGATTAGTGTTTGACCACCAAATCCTGTATCTACTGTAAATGATATTTGTACAATTTGATTTGCACCAACTGCTAATGAAAGTGGTGTGTTATAAGTTGCTGTTGAACCAGTCTGAGACCAGTTTGCATCATTTAATATCAATCCGGCTGGAATATAATCTGAAACTACTATTCCTGTTGCATCTACTGAACCTTGATTTACCACTGTAATATCGAAAATTATATTTCTTCCTGTTAACAATGGACTGTCGGTACTTGGGTTGATTGTTTTGATCAAAGCGACATCAAATCTTTCGACAATAATGTCTTCGATATCTTGATCATCTTCATCTCCTCCTGCTCCATCGATTTCATCATTTACTACTGTATCGTTTCCGTTGTTGTTATCATCTGTAGAATCGATGTCATCTGCAGGTGTTCCAAATTCATCTAATGCTTCTGAAATTTCAACTGCATTTTGAGATCCTCCTGAGTAACTCGCATCGACTGTAAATTCAACTGTAACTGTTTGGCTTGAACCAGCAGCAACACTCAATGGTGTATTGTAAGTTGCTGTTGAACCACTTTGAGTCCAACCTGCATCTGACAATGTTAAACCAGCTGGTAAGTATTCTGTTAGCTCAATTCCAGTTGCATTAACAGTTCCTTGGTTGAATACTTCTATATCAAATACTACTGTTCGACCAGATAAAATTGGCATCTGAGTTTGAGCAGTATTTACTGTTTTTCTAATTGCTAAATCAAATGATTCTACAAATACATCTTCTGGATCGGCATCATCTTCGTCTCCACCATTCTTTCCATCTTCTCCAGCGTTGTCATCATCTGATGTATTCACTACACCACCTGGATCGTTGGATGGATTGCTATCTGGTGTTGAATCGATATCCGTTGCTGGTGCTCCAAATTCATCTCTTGCATCACTTACTTCCGCAACGTTTATTAAATCTTGGTTTCCAACACCCGCATCAACTGTCAATGTAATCATCACAATTTCTTGTGCACCTACTGCCAAGTTTATTGGTGTGTTATAGGTTGCAACTCCACCGGCTACTGACCAATTAGAATCATTCAGTGTAAATCCTGTTGGAATATAATCTGAAATCACAATTCCTGTTGCATCTACAGAACCTTGATTTACAACTGTGATATCAAATACAACATCTCTATTTTGTAAAATTGGGTTTGCTGTTAAACTTGGATTGACTGTTTTAATTAAAGCGATATCGAAACGCTCAACGATGATATCCGCAATATCCTGATCATCTTCATCACCGCCTGCTCCATCGATTTCATCATCAACTAAAGTATCGTTTCCATTATTGCTATCTGCTGATGAATCTTCATCTTCGGCAGGTTGACCATTTTCATCTGCCGCACTACTAATTTCAACTGCATTTTGAGAACCACCTGAATAACCAGCGTCAACCGTGAATGAAATTTGAATGGTTTGACTGTTTCCAGCTGTAATACTTAAAGGTGTATTATAAGTTGCTGTCGAACCACTTTGTGTCCAAGCTGCATCTGCTAAAGTTAAACCCGCTGGCAAATAATCAACAATATTAATTTGTGTTGCATCAACTGTACCTTGATTGAAAACTTCAACATCGAAAGTTACTGTACGACCTGTTAAGATCGGCATTTGTGTTGTTGAACTTAATGTTTTTCTGATCGCTAAATCGAAAGTTTCAATAAAGATATCTTCTGGATCGGCATCATCTTCATCTCCCCCATTCTTTCCGTCTTCTCCAGCATTGTCATCATCTGATGTGTTCACTACACCACCTGGATCGTTTGAAGGATCGCTATCTGGTGTTGAATCCACATCATCCGCAGGTTGACCAAAAGTATCTCTTGCATCACTTACCTCTGCACGGTTAATCAATGTTTGACCACCGAAACCAGCATCTACTGTAAATGTGATTTGTACTATTTGGTTGGTTCCTGTTGCTAAATTAAATGGTGTGTTTAATGTTGCAATATTTCCAGTTTGTGTCCAATCAGAATCATTTAAGATTAAACCAGCTGGGATGTAGTCACTTAAAACAATTTGAGTTGCATCAACAGAACCTTGATTCACAACAGTCAAATCGAAAGTTACATCTCTACCTTGGAATAATGGATCGTATGTTAAACTATTGTTAGTTGTTTTAATCAATGCGATATCAAATCTTTCTACTACGATATCTGCGATATCTTGATCATCTTCATCGCCACCTGCTCCATCTATTTCATCATCTACTAAAGTATCATTTCCATTATTTGAATCAGGAGAAGAATCAACGTCAATTGCAGGCACACCGAATTCGTCAGAAGCTGCTGTAATTTCAGCTGCGTTTTGAGATCCACCTGAGTAACTTGCATCAACTGTAAATTCGATTGCAATCACTTGACTTCCTCCCGCAGGAATATTAATTCCAGTATTATAAGTTGCTGTTGATCCTGACAAAGTCCAGTTGGAATCATTTAATGTCAATCCTGCTGGCAAGTAATCGACTACTTGTACATCAGATGCATCTATGGTTCCTTGATTGAAAATTTCAATATCAAAAACAACTGGACGACCAGATAAGATTGGTTGCTGAGTTGCTGAAGTATTCAATGTTTTTCTAATCGCTAAATCAAAAGTTTCAACAAAGATGTCTTCTGGATCGGCATCATCTTCATCCCCTCCATTCTTTCCGTCTTCTCCAGCATTGTCATCATCTGATGTATTGACTACGCCACCCGAATCATTACCCGAACTTGCATCTGGTGTTGAATCAATATCGAGAATAGGTGCACCAAATTCATCTCGAGCATCACTTACCTCCGCACGGTTGACTAGTGTTTGTGCACTAATACCTGCATCGACTGTAAATGCAACTTGAATAATTGTGTTGGCACCAACCGCTAATGAAATTGGATTGTTATAAACTGCATTCCCACCTGACATCGACCAGTTAGAATCATTCAAGGTCAAACCTGCAGGAACATAATCTACTAGTGTAATTCCTGTAGCATCAATAGAACCTTGATTAACGACAGTGATATCAAATACTACTGTTCTACCTTGAACAATTGGATTTGCAGTTAATGAGTTGTTGATGGTCTTGATTAACGCAATATCAAATCTTTCGACCGTAAGTGGTGCAATATCTTGATCATCTTCATCGCCTCCAGCTCCGTTTATTTCATCATCGACAACTGTATCATTTCCATTACTTTGATCTGAGTTAGAATCGATATCTGTTGGAGTTGCTCCAAGATCGTCTTGATAATCGCTAATCTCCGCTGCATTTTGAGAACCACCTGAAAAGCCTAAATCAACTGTAAATTTAATAGGTATTGATTGAGAACTTCCGGCAGCTATATTCAAGAACGTATTATAGACTGCAACTCCTCCGGTCATAGACCAGTTAGGATCAGACAGCTTCAAACCAGCTGGTGTATAATCCGTAACTTGAATATTTTGTGCATCTACAGTTCCTTGATTAAAGACTTCGACATCAAAAGTTACATCTCTACCTTGAGCGATAGGTTGTTGTGTAACTGTTGTATTTAGTGTTTTACGAAGTGCAAGGTCAAATATTTCAACAGTGATATCTTCAGGATCGGCATCATCTTCATCACCATTTTCATTTCCAACTGTATCATCCGTTCCACTATTGACGACACCACCTGAATCATTATTTTGATTGGTGTCTGGTGTTGAATCTATATCATCTGAATCAAAACCTGAAGGTGCATTTGCACTAACAATTTCTGCTTCGTTGATAATTGTTCCCTGTGTATTTTGAGTCACTAAGAATGTTATATCTACTTCCGCACTTGCACCCGGAGCAATTGTTCCTGGGAAAGTATACGTAGCTTGCGAACCAGCTAATGTCCAATCATTGTCTGCTAATTGCAATCCTGAAGGAATATAATCTACAATATTTACATTGGATGCAGCAAGTGTTCCTTGATTGTATACTGTTATGGTAAAGGTGATATTTTCACCAGGATAGACTCTTGTATCTTCTCCAGTTGCCATTTGTTTTTGCAATGCTAAGTCGAATTTCTCGACTCTTACATTTGCATTACAATTAGAAGTATTACCACAAGCATCTTCTGCGGTTACAGTAATTCCATTATTTCCAACGTCTGAATTATTAAAATTAGATTGTGTTACTGTATATGTAATGTTTGAATTGCTCGAACAATTGTCTGTACCAGAAGACACGACATCTGCAGCTACAATTGAGACGGCTCCATCACTTTCCAATTGTACTGTTACATCTTGACAAGTAATGGTTGGCCCAGAAGTATCTACTTCTTTTAGAACTATGTTTGAACAAATCCAGTCTCCGCAATCGTTAGCTCTTACACATCTTCTATACTCCATTGATTGTGTGATTGGCCCAGGGTCGTAGGAAGTCAATGAAATTTGTGGTGTTGCAATGATTCCATCATCATTTACATAACCAGGGATATCCGACCAAGAACCTCCAACTGGACGACTCTGCCATTTCTCATTATAAAACCCTTCCCAGGTGACAACCTCTCCACTTGGAAGTGTTATGTTATTAATAGGTGCTGGATCATCTCCCGAACACAAACATTCATCCCCACCTATCGTTCCTCCATCTGTATAGTTCTCTTGAATATGCACATCTAAGAAATTTGAGTATTCCCATGTATCGCATGGAGCACATCTTGCACCACGTCTATACCATTTTGAAACACTTAAAAAAGGAGGATCATATTCTAAACTAGTTGCAGCTGGAATATCAGACCAGACATTTCCAGTATCGGGGCTTTTCTCTTGCCATTGGTATTCAATCGTTCCTCCATTGCAACCCGATGCACCTGAGATTGATTGCAATGTTGTTGGGTCTCCACCATTACAAAAGCTTTGATTATTTCCTAATTCACCTGGATTAAAATTGGAGATATCTACTAGATTTACTTCAATTTCGTCAACATGTTCGCAAAAAGCACAATCGGTTACTGTTACATAATAGGTACCCGTTGTATTGACTGTTATTGATTGACTGGTTGCACCTGTTGACCATTGATAATCAACAGAAGTATCACCACCACAATTGTTTTCTGCAGTATAGTTTGCGGTCAAAGTAGCGGAAGAGTTATCGCAAATTAATTGATCTTCACCTAAATCGGCTTGTATCAAACAAGGATCACACGAACCTTCTAAACAGAAAGCATCTAGTTTCACATAAGTACCATTTCTTGAATCAGCACCAACTCTAATGGTTGTTGTCCCAGGTGGAACCGTGCCAGACAAGTAATATATTTGTAGAGATCCATTTTCGACATAGTTGTTTACATCCTTTACAACTTCTCCTAATTGATTTCCACTTGAATCAAGATATCTCAAAAAGACAATCTGATTTGCGTCATCATAATTATGGATCCCAGAATAAACTCCTAAGTTATATTGAGTACATCCAGCTATATAAGGAATGTCTTGCCACATTGAACCATTGGTTACATAAGCTCCATAATTTCCATCACCAACGTATTGTGTATTTACATTAACACTACTTGTAGTTTGCCATGGATTACTATTTCCTGTTTCAAAACCTGGGTTAACTAGTAAAGAACCTGGACAATTGAAATCACAGACTTCTTGCGTAATGCTAGTGCAGTCTGAAGCTTCACAATTGTTTTCATCTGTAATTGTAACACAGTATTGACCATTTCCAACAGTCACTGGAAATGAAGCAACATTTCCTGGATTTACCTCCCCTGCAGGTACTGTCCAATTGTAAGAAAGTGTGCCGTAAGTGTTCGTTGCAGTTGCAGAGATATTAGCTAATGGGTCACTACATGTAATATTCCCATCATGTGACACATTCGCAGTCGCATTACAAAGTGTAAATGATTCATTATTTGGAGGTGAACTACTACAGTTTTCACTTAAAAGCATGTTCACATCACCCACTATATAATAACCATCACCTCCTGATATATCAAACCAACCACTAGCACCAAATCCAAGATCTGTCGAAGCGGCATCATATCCAATTTGAAAAGCTTCACCTCTTCTTGTTATGTTCATGGTTCCGTGATTTACGGATTGTACCGTACCACTCAGACCTGTATAATAACCATATCCAGCCGTATTTCCACATCCAGCTTTTGGACTTCCCGCTGGAGGTGTTGTTGTATATCCAGTGTAGTTTAAATTTACAGCAATATCATCGGTTCCATTTGTAAAAATACCACCATAATATGCAGTTCCATCAGCACATTCAATCCATTTTGCATTAGTCGTTGTAAAAAGAAAAGGATCCGTTCCAGTATTTGTCATATAAAATGAATACGCACCACCTGAGCCGCAATTTTCATTTAAATTACTTACATCTCTTGCACAACAACCTGAAGGTAAACCACCAAAATTGAAGTTTGGACTACCAGGTGGATAAAATTGAGGTATCTCAGAAATTGAAGAATCGCAAGCATCTGCTAACTGTGTGTTTACATCTCCATTCGTATAGTATCCATCTCCACCTGACATCGTAAACCAACCACTCGCACCAAAGCCTAAATCAAAAATTGATGCATCGTATCCAACTTGAAATGCAGGTCCCATTCTTGTCACAGTATAGGTTCCATGATTTTGAGAAGATATTGTTCCTGTAGTAGTAGTATAATAGGTATAAGAGGAATTAGCTCCCGAACAATCAGAAGTTTTTGGACTTCCAGAAGGAGCAGTAGTTGTGTATCCTGAGAAAGTCAAGTTGACTGCAATGTTATCAGTCCCGTTGGTAAAATTTCCTCCAAATTGAGCTGTTCCATCGGTACATTCAAGCCATTGAGAATTGGTAGTTGTAAAATTTTTCGTTTCAGAACCACTATGATCCAACCAAACACTTAATACATTTCCATTGTTGCACGAAGTCAAGTCATCTGCTGATCTCCCACAACATGGTGTAATTCCACTATAACTATTAAATGCTGGAGGTGGGATTGGTGGTGTTGAGGTACATCCATCGAAGAAATTCCCTTCAGGACCAGTTACCCAGATATCTCCATTTGCCCAAGGTCCACCAGATAAGTCCATCCAACCTTTCTGACCTGTACTTCCGCTACATAATCGATCTCCCCTTTCTACTCCTTTTGAAAAATCGGAAGGCCTATGTGTTCCAGTCATTGTTATTCCTGAATTGCCAGTACCTGTTCCAACAAGTGTCATACTTACGGTTTGCCCGTATTCTAAATTTGGATAATTGCATGGTGATTCTGGATGGTAAGATCCGCCACCAGCTGACCAGGTACTCCAATTTTCAAAATTATTTACGACCCAAGTTACATCCCAAGCGTAATCACTATATGCTGAATTGGTTGCCGAGGTAGTACTCATTGTATAGGTTCCTGTTCCTGTCGTAGCATCCCATTCATAAGTACCAGAACCAACAAAATCAACCCATCCACTTCCAATATCTGGAAAATACAATCCACCACTGAAAGAAGAACAAGTATAATTATCTCCAGTTGGTGGTTCAGATGTACCATTACAATCAGTTGATTCCAACATTATATTTAAATCACCATCTGTATAAAACCCATCACCACCAGAAATAGTAAACCAACCAGAACCTCCATAATCTAAGGTCGAACTTGTTGCATTTGCTCCATATCCAACCTGATAAGCAGGCCCTTTTCTACTTAAGCTAAAAGTACCATGATTGGAAGATGTCAAAGTTCCGCACATATTTGGGTAGTAGAGCCAACTTTCAGTATCTATAGTCAAACACGCGTGTGCGTGTGGACTATCTGAAGGTGCTGCCCATGTTAATCCTGAGAATACAATATCTAATGAGATATTATCCCCAGCCCAAACAAAATCTCCTTGATACCTAACTTTTCCACTACTACATTTAGTGTAAGAAACATTCCCTACTGGAGCCAAATGCATTCTTTCATCATTGCTATTGACTAACCATGTTTGATAAATTTGCCCATTAGAAGAACTACCGTCATCACAATGATTAGTATTTGAGACAGTAACACTACAAGGACTATTACAAGAAGTACATTGAGCATTTAATGTTTGACTTCCTAACATAGTAATTGCCAATATCAAAATATTTGATATTAGCCAACTCGTCTTGGTGGAATTATTACCAGATTTTAACTTATCATAAGCAGGTATTGAGACCAGCGATTGCGGATCACTTCCCCATTTTTTATGAATGGTTGATAATAATTGTAGCATGTAAAGATTTAGGATCTTCATCTTTTAAAAATTTTGTTTAATCGATCAATAGAATTATCAATCGGATTAGATTGATGTCTATCAATAGTGTTTAAATTGTTTCGTGAACTCTGAATGAATTCTGTTAGAAAAGAATCATTCTCAATAACATCGCAGTGGGGAGATGCAGCGAATTCGCTTTTATAAATACCTTTTAAAAGAAACTTAGAAATTTGAGCAAGAATAGAATGAAATGACAATTCAAGACAACCAAAACCTATGGTTATCCCAATCAAAATATTTGTAATCATTAATAAATTCATTCGTGCCTGTTTTTCAACATTCTTTTAGATCTGATTTTTCTTTATGCATTGATTAATTTGCATAGAAAGATCAGCCGTTAGTTAATAACAGGGGAGTCGTGTTCAATCTTATTAGGAGTGGTTGTTCTTAATTAAAGTCTGATTATCAGTACTTTAATCATTTTTTTGTGTTTTTGTTTTTGTCCTACTTATAGGACACCTAAGAGGTGATGCAATATTATTGCCAACATTAACAATTAAATTTAGGGAGGAATGTTGTGTGACTTATTAGAATTCTTTTTTGGCAAATTCAACAGCTTTAATGTCGAATTCTACGACCAAAAATGAAACCTATTTATTGGTGCTTCGTTTGTTGAAGGTTAAGGTCCTACTTGTATTGTCACAAAATCATGTAAACTATAAAAGACTTGGTCTGTTAACAAAATACTTTCATCAATAGCAAAGAATTTAATCTTATAGGTACCTGGAGCAGAAAATGTGATATCCGTATTTCTACTTTCTGAATTTGAAAATGAAACTTTTCCTGGTCCGGATGCTTTTGCCCACTTTACAGGAAGTGACGTATTGGGAACAGCATTGTCCCCTAACTCACCTGATAATGAAACTGTATTAGACATACTAACTATCTGGTCTACACCAGCATTGATATATTTTCCTGTACTAGGATCTGCCCAAGGCCATGTTGCATTTGTAATCATGGAAGGGAACTGTTTTTTAAAGAATGCCAATCGTTCTGTCTCATATTGTGGTGCTGTCCAATGAGACAAGTGCTTTGCATGAAGGATAATCCGCTCTTGCTCAACGCTATTCATTGCTGCAAAGACAGTCCCTGGAGGACTTATCGTATCTAAATAACTGATGGATCCATATACTGGTCCCTGAAATTGTTTCAAACAATGAATACCGTCATAATACTGGGTTGCTTCGATTGTTGCGTTCTCATGTGCGATGGTTCCAATCGTTCCTCTAGAATCTCTAAGATAATAAGGAAGTCCACTAGCCTTTTCATAATTGAATTCACTATGACCACACATAGTACCGACTGTAAAAGCCATTGCTTTGATTCTAGGATCAACACCTGTCATTACAATCGCTAATCCCCCACCCTGACTAACACCAGTTATTCCTACACTTTCACCATCAAAATCAGGTCGAGTAAATAAGTAGTCAATAGCACGAACTGCACCTAATAATCCATATCGATAATAATTCTCTTCTCTTACAGCATAATTATCCGGCATGTATCCATCAGGTGAATCGACCTCTGGATCATCATCATGTATAGATAATGTTATGGAAATAGCACCACCTCTTTCTGCAACTGTTGTTTCTGGCACTACGATATCTCCAATAATTCCAAATGGTGGCATCGTAATAATTCCAGCAAAAGGACCAGGACCATTTGGAACCGAAATGTAACCCCAAACTTTTTTCCCTTCAATATTATCCAATCGCATTTTATAGGATGTGGTATACTCCGTTGTATCATATGGAGTAACTACCGCATTTATAGGGATATTATCTAACAATGCTCTTTGGGATGCCCAAAAAGAATTAAAATCACTAGGCGTGTCTACACTACCCTTAATTTCCCATGGAGAAAAAACAACTCCTGCAATAGCATTGTTACCCCATATTTCAATTTTACAATAAACATGTCCAGGCTCTTCCATTTTGAATGGAATCTTTTTTTCAATTCCAGCTTCCAAATAAATATTCCCTTCTGCAATGGGCTTAGTATGTACGCTTAAATAAATCGTATAACTATATGTTCCCGTAATGTGTGTATTGCATACAAAATGCATTTGCTCACCTGCTGTGTAGGTAGCATTTGCTCTGTCTGGTACAACCGTAATTTGTGCAGACAAATTTGCAGTAAAAAAGAATAAAAATGAAAATAATATATAGATGCCGTTCCTATTGAAACTCATAATTTATTTGCTTCCTAAAGTTAATGAAAATCGGTGGTGGGTAAATGTTCCGCTCAAAAATACAAATAAATGCAAGTTTTATACCTGAAACGACCTATGTTAAAACTAAGTTGAGTTAATAGTCGAAATAATAGGAAAAAGTGAGTAGTTTTGGCACGTATTTCCCATCGTTTATTGTAAGTCTTTGTACTTCTCCTCCATTCACCGATACAATTATTAAATTTTAGGCAAAAATCCTTTAGGAAATGAGCATTTTTTTGAAGCCAAAAATCAATTTTAGATTTTTGATCTTATCACTTTTTTTGGGTCTTAATTTATCTGTTTTTGGACAAGCTCCAATTGAATGGGTACAATCTGTTGGAGATACTTGCAACCAAGGATTCAATGCAATAATGAGCACTACAGATGGCGGCGTTATTCTGACAGGATATGAATATACCAACAATCAAGCGGATTTACTTTTAAGTAAATTAGATGAAAACGGAATTGTCGAATGGAGTAAAACTTTTGGAGGTTCCCAAAGTGATGTTGGAAATAGTGTTGTGCAAACTGCCGATGGTGGTTTTGTAATGGCCGGCACTTCCAATTCTTCCGATGGAATTCCAGCAATAAATAATGGCGATTGTGATGTTTGGATTATGAAAGTTAATAGCACCGGAACACTTCAATGGAGCCAAGTTTATGGAGGATGTGGATTTGATGACGCAACTTCGATTAGCAATACGACCGATGGTGGTTTCATTGTATCGGGAGTGACTACCTCTCCTACTAACAATATAATCTCAGAGAATGCAGGTAAAAAAGATGCCATTATATTAAAATTAAACGGACAAGGAAATCTAGTATGGAGCAGAACATTTGGTGGCTCGCAAAATGACCTTGCTTCTTCTATAAAACAAACAAGTGACGGAGGATATGTTTTTGCCGGTAGCACTTGGTCTAATGATATTGACATTGCAAATAATGGTGGATTTAGTGACATGTGGTTAGTAAAATTACTAGCCAATGGAAACATCCAATGGAGCAAAACCTTTGGAGGAGCAGGAGAAGAGCATGCTAATTCAATGGATTTAACAAGTGATGGAGGTTATTTATTAGCTGGAGCTTCTACTTATTTGACACAATCAGGAACTGACAATTCTGTTTACCATGTTGATTTCGCAGTGACTAAAGTTAACAGTGCAGGTTCATTGGTTTGGTCAAATATGTATGGTGGATCAAAATATGAACAAGCATATGGTGCCATTGAAGCTTCGACCGGTGAATACATCATATCTGGCTATTGTAATAGTACGGATGGCAATGTAAGTAGCAATTATGGATTTAAAGATTTCTGGGTGCTATCCTTAAATGATTCAGGAAATATGAATTGGTCTAAGAATTATGGAGGATCACAAAATGATTTCTCAACTGCTGTTACTGAAACCCAAGATGGAGGTTTGGTATTTGCAGGTCGTACCTGGTCATCAGATAACGATGTTACTACTCTGGGAGGAATTGATGATGGATGGGTCATGAAATTAGAAGGAGCAGGTTTACCTCCTACCGTAGATTTAGGGACAAACCAAAGTGTGTGTCTGGGAGAATCTATCAACATTTCAGCTACAACCTCTAATTGTACTGGCTGTACTTTCCTTTGGAATGATGGGAATACTAATGCAAGTAGATTGTTAAACATTACAGCTTCTGCTAATTTTTCTGTTACTGTTACTAATAGTTTCGGACAAACTGCAAATGATGCTATCAGTATTACAGTAAATCCATTGCCAACTATTTCAAGTTTTATAAATAACCCTCCTTGCGATAATGCAGCAATTGGCTCTATTGAATTGACACCAACTAGCCCTAACATGCCTTTTACTTATATTTGGGATAATGGAATGACCACAGAAGATTTAAGTAATATATCGGCTGGAAATTATTCAGTCACCTTTACAGATTCAAATAATTGTAGCGATGAATTAGAATTCATTTTAAGCAATCCCACTTCTTTTATTGTCAACTCTACTACTAATCAAATTGATTGTAATGGCGACAATGATGGACTAATTGACCTTCAAATTTCTGGTGGCACCGGACCTTTTAATTATTCTTGGGATAATGGTGCAAGCACAGAAGATATTTCAAATTTAGCTCCAGGGAGTTATTCCGTTACTATTGAAGACGCGAACTTTTGTCAAGAGATCCAAAGTTTTACAATAATAGAACCAGCAGCACTTCAAAATAGTGTACAGTCAAATGATTTGAATTGCTATGATGATACTAACGGATCCATTAGCCTAAACGTAAATGGTGGTGTTCCTCCCTATAATTATATGTGGAGTACTGGCCAATCAGGAAGTAGTATTAATAATTTAGCGGCTGGCAACTATAGTGTTACAATTTCTGACAATGTCAGTTGTTCAAAAATAGAATCTTTTGTTATTGACGCACCAGATGAATTAACAAGCAATATTAATGCAAGTCAAATTCCATGCTTTTCTAGTGCAAATGGTGCCATTGATTTGACGGTTACAGGTGGAACCACTCCATATTCTTTTGCTTGGAGTAATGGACCAACTACCGAAGATGTCAGTAATCTAACTGCTGGTACCTACTCAGTTGTTATCACTGATGCCAATGATTGCACTACCTCTGAACAAGTAACAATTGAAATGACTAATGAACTGGTTATTAATGATATCACCACCGGCGTGTCCTGTAATGGCGACACTGATGGAAGCATCGATATCAATGTGACTGGAGGTAACGGAAATTATACCTACCAATGGAATAACGGTCTTACTTCTGAAGATCTTGCGAATTTAGCACCTGGCAATTATAATGTTGTGGTGGTAGATGTATCAAATTGTGAAGGAAGTGCTTCTTTTGTTATTTCAGAGCCAGAACCTATCAATATTCAGCATTTTAGTTTTGCAGAAAGTTGTATAAATAGTAGTGATGCAATGATAGAATTGAGTATTGCTGGTGGCAGCGGCGACTATACTTATTTATGGAGCGACCAATCAACCGCTGCGAGTTTAACAGATATTTCTGCCGGAAATTACTTTGTTACAGTTACTGATAGCAATAACTGCTCATCAACTGAAAGTTTTCAAATAATGACAAATCCGGCCCCACAAGTAAGTTCAACAATATTTGATGCTTCTTGTTTTGGCCTTATTGATGGATCCATTAATCTTTCCGTCACACCTACCAACAATGAATACACTTATAACTGGAGTAATGGTCCGACCTCTGAAGATCTTCAAAATTTATCAGCTGGAAACTATATCGTTACAGTGAGTTTCGGGAACGGATGTGAGGTAACTGAATCACATACTATCTTGGAACCGTTAGCCATTTCTATCGAAGGTGATGTAAACAACTTGGAATGTCATGGAGATGCAAATGGTGCGATTGACTTGACCGTTTCTGGTGGAAGCAATGTTGGATTTCAATACAATTGGAGCAATGGTAGCATGAATGAAAACTTAAATAATTTAAACGGAGGTATATACAACATACAAATTACAGATAGCAATAATTGTTCAGAATCTACATCATTCGAAATAATGGAACCTCAGATGATTTCATTAAATGGTAATTTGACACAACCTACGTCTTCGATTGCTTCAGATGGTGAAATTCAATTGTTTCCAAATGGAGGCGTGACACCTTACACCGTTAGCTGGAGTAATGGTGATGCTTCTTTCAATCCTAGCAATCTTTCCGTTGGGAATTATACTGTCACCTTAACAGATGCAAATGATTGTGTATCGGAAGCAACCTACATTTTGACGGGTCCAGTTGGTATTACTGATATCGATTTCGTTACAAATTTTACATTGTTTCCGAATCCAGCACAAGTTGGGTTTAGTGTCAATGCAAGTTTTAATACAAAGATTAAAGGAGATATTATTGTTACCAACTTATTAGGACAAGTATTGGATACCTACAATTTTAATAATACAAATATTAAGAAGGAATTTGATACTCAGAATTTCCCAAGTGGTATTTATCTTGTTACACTTCAAACTGAAAATGGTAGTTTAACAGAAAAATTGGTAGTTGAATAAAAAAAATACGAGCTATCAGAAAAGCCACAGACTAGTGTATCGTCTGTGGCTTTTTTTATTATTTGCTATCATATTGATAAGGTCGAACCAATTTAAATTGAGGTGATACATCAAATAATTGTTCTAATATAGGAACATGACCCGTTCCGTAAATCACCAATATTCTATCGTTTGATTTTGGTCTCGTCTTTAAAATGTTATTAAAAATTCGAACATTTCTGTCATACCATTTAAGGGCGAATGCATCTGGACCATGATCATTAATTGTATTCATTTGGATTAAATAATGTCCTAAACTTCGTTTCAAATTTATTGGGTGGTTTTCAATTTGCAGACATTCGTTAATCGTATATTTTTGGGGAAATTTATCTACCAAATCATACCATTTATAATATCTCTCTGACCAAAAGTCACGTTCCAATGTATCGATGTAATACTTATCATCCCAAAGATCTTTATGTTCCATGGATTCATAGTGCTCTCTTAGCCAACTATAGGTATCTGTCGCAAACACTTTGTTTAATCCAACTTCTTTCGCTACTTGATATCCTAGTAGTTCTCCTTCATCAATCGCCAATCGATGCGTACCATTTAAAAAAGCTCCAAAAAGAGAATCTTCTCTTGCTTGGCTTTGACTTTCCAGGCAAACTATTGTTGGATTAAATTTTTTCAATAGATCAACTACTTCTCGAATTTCTTTTTGTCTTTTAGGAGTTGTAAAATCGATCATGTCCTCCTGTGCCGTTTTATGACTATCTTGATTATAATATGCAAAGTGCCAAGTACCCAACAACATTACTTCGGTTTGGGAAATATCTTTAAGCAAAATTTCATCAGCTATAGGAATTTCAAATTCATCTTGAATTGCAGGAATGCTAGTAGCATCCATCCGACTATTGTTCATTGCCAAACACATAAAAGTGAGACAGAAAACTAAAATTAAAATGCAAGTATGCTTTATTTTATTACTCATGGTGTAAGATTTTAATGATTGAATTCTATTATCAATACTAAATTGAGGGAAGCTTTTCACTGTTGAAAAATAAAAGTACAAATCGTATTATATTAAGGACAAGAATTAGCATTTGCTAAATAACAAGTTCATACTACAATTAGAAGTTTTGATATCCGAATAAGTCTAGTTTCGTGTAATAAATAAGCAGTTTAAGCTTAAATCAATTACCTTATGCAAGTCTATTCTAAAATTGAATTTTTTACCACATGAATTTAAAAACGAAGATTCCACTGCACATCATAGGTTGGTTAACTTTCGTCGTTTACACAGAGTGGAATGATTATGTATATGAAGATTTTGAAAATTATAGATTTATAATTGATGTTACTTACATCGTTGCATTGATATTAACTTTTTACTTTTTCTACTTATTAGTTTGGCCATTAGTATTGAAAAAGAGATGGTGGAAGTTTGTATCTTTTTTGTTATTAGGAATTCTCTTGTTCATAGGTTCCCGATATTTTTTGCAAGAAGTATTTAACTGGCATGTCTTTGGTTTCACCAATTACAATCCAAACAGAGTGACCTTATTGTATTACTTGAGAGACAACTGGTTCCGACCAATTCCTGTAATATTGGGAAGTGCTTTTGTATTTTTATTCGAAGTGAATCAGGAAAATCAAAAACAACAATTGATTTTACAACAAGAAAAAACCGCAGCAGAGTTGGCTTTTTTAAGAGGTCAGATCAATCCGCACTTTTTATTCAATACATTAAACCTAATTCACACCGAAGCTTTTTCCAAAGATCCTGAATTGGCCGAAACCATTCAAAAAATATCTGGAATATTGAGATACGCTGTTGATAGCTCAGCAAGTGGTAAGCGAACCATTATTGAAGAAATCAATTTATTAAAAGATTATATTGCTATTTTTAAGAAAAGATTTGAAAATAATTGCTTCGTAAATTTCGAAATCAAAGGTTCTGGTACTGAGCAACAAATTGAACCATTGTTATTAATTCCTTTTGTCGAAAATGCATTTAAACACGGCCAATTTTCAGATCCTAATAATTCGATAAATTTTGTACTCGAAACAAAAACTGGTTACTTAACTTTTGAATCAAGTAATAAAGTTAAACGTCAAGTCAAAGATTTAACTAGTGGAGTCGGTATTGAAAATGTCAGAAAAAGATTGAACGTTTTGTATCCTGATAAACACACTTTTGTTATTGAAAATAATCCAACCAATTATAAAGTTAGCTTAGCTCTAGAATTATGACTGACTCCACAAAAATCATTGAATGTTTAGCAGTAGATGACGAACCTCATGCATTGAAACTATTACAAATGTATGTCGAGAAAGTTCCTTTCTTGGAACTGACTTTAGCGACTACTTCACCTTGGAAAGCATTGTCCTTTTTGCAAGCAGGAAAAGCTGATCTAGCTTTTCTAGACATTCAAATGGAAGATTTAACTGGTTTACAGATGTTGGAAATTGCCAATAAAACTTGTCCAATAATTTTAACAACAGCATACTCAGAATATGCATTAGATGGGTATCAATTTCAAGTGGCAGATTATTTATTAAAACCTTATTCGTTTGAACGTTTTCTTAAAGCAATTCAAAAAGTTCGAACTCAAATTAATTCCAAAGCTGGAATTACACGATCTGAAGAATCTTCTAACAAAAACGCACCTGGGCATATTTTTATAAAGGGAGATGCAAAAAATAAATTTCACCGAGTGCGATTTCAAGAGATATATTATGTGGAAGGCTTAAAGAATTATGTCAAATTCGTATGTAAAGACAAAAACATCGTTAGCTTACAAAACATGAAAACACTGGAAACGATTCTTCCAGAATTCCAATTTGTTCGAATCCACAAATCTTATATTATAAATCTTGATGTAATTACCGAAGTGGATGGAAATACTGTTTTATTAAATGAGCAAAGATTGCCAATTGGACAAAGCTACCGATCCACCTTTTTTAATCTCATTAAAGGAATTCAATAAAATCTTTAGATATAATTTGCCATTGCTGTAATGAGAAAAGCCACACACTATATAATATAGTATGTGGCTTTTTTTGTGCCCAGAACAGGATTCGAACCTGCACGCCCTTGCGAGCACCAGCCCCTCAAGCTGGCATGTCTACCAATTTCACCACCTGGGCTTAATAATTTAAAGTAGTTTAATCGTCCACAAATATATAAGATTTC
>CALDGQ010000096.1 GCA_937941765.1 uncultured Saprospiraceae bacterium | reverse complement strand
CAAATGAGGCAAACATAGAATTCAACCTGAATGAGTCTAGTTTTTGTAATTTACAGTTATTAAATATGACAGGTCAAACTGTTCGCTCCATCCTCAAAGAAGAAAGAAGAGCTGGTACCAACAAAATTACCTTAAACACATCCAATATCTCTGCGGGCACCTATATCATCAAAGTGGAGACTGATCAATCAATTCCCCAAATCACTAAATTGGTCATTTCTAATTAGTTTTAAAACGTTTATTTTTTAAAACTACCAAACACGTTTACTTTCTTACCATAGCGTCTATTTTGATTAGGATTGGATGAAAATGTGACAATTTTTTTGTAAGTTAGACCAACAAATTATTGAACATGAAATATCTTGTCCTACTTTTTGGGATGCTACTCAGCATTTCTATATCAGCTATTAATATTAACGGTGAAAGCCCTTTTGTCTTGAAAATAGAAGACCAGCTATTGGAAAAGGGAAACGAATATGTTATTGAATTTCGAGCTGCCAATAATAAAAACATGATCGGATATCAATTCGCATTCGAATTAACTGAAGGGATTTCATTTGTTGATGTGATTCCCGGTGAGATTCCATTCTTAACAAAAAACAATTTTGGATGCCATAAAGCAGCAGAAGGATTAATTTTTACCAATTGGTTTTCAGGAACAAAACGGAATTTTGTAGCCGATGAATTAATCTTTTCAATAAAATTAACAACTGAAAAGAACATTTCTTTGGTGGATGCAGTAAAAATTAATCATCATAAGATGGCAACTGAAGCCTATAAAGAAAGCGGAGAACACTTTGGAATCGAATTAATTTTCACCCAAGATGAAGCCGAGGGATCCTCCGAAATTTCAATTTTTCCAAATCCTATAAAAGACAAGGCAACCATTCAATCAAGTTTCTCGTCAAATACAACAATTGAATTGTT
The DNA here is from genome assembly GCA_937941765.1 of uncultured Saprospiraceae bacterium. Classification (GTDB taxonomy): domain Bacteria; phylum Bacteroidota; class Bacteroidia; order Chitinophagales; family Saprospiraceae; genus CALDGQ01. Next base: position 59,481 of record CALDGQ010000096.1, on the reverse strand, counting down.
AAGCCCTGCTGGAACTACACTAAATACCTACAAACCAAAAAATTATATATTACAACAAAATGAAATAGATTTATCCGCTATATCTCCTGGAATCTATTTAGTACGATGGACTGACGGAAATAACGAAATAAAAACAGAAAAAATATTAAAATTATAATCGCTAAATTATTTTACTTTGCTTATTTGAAGGTGATAGTCATGAATGGTTATCACTTTTTTTTATGAAAAAATCATGTTAATTAAGATAAACTCCAATAAGAATTTAATTAACTTTGTGGTCGATTGCGTCTATATATTATACTTTTTTATAACATGTTATTAATTTAATTTTCAATGTTTTAAAGAGTGACTGTTTGACATTATAGGCGTCGAAACAATAATGTATTATTTATCTAATTTTTAAAAACTTAAATAGAGTATTATGAGGATCCAACTAAGTACCCTTCTAGTATTGGTAATTGCGATGTGTATTTCTACAATGGCTACTGCACAAGTAGATACTGACACTCCTTTTGGTGATTTACCTCCAACAAACGAGTATGGCAAGTGCTATGCTAAATGTAAAATTCCTGATGTTTATGAAACAGTTTCTGTTTCTAAGATCAAAAAAGAAGCTTCTACACGTTTAGAAAAAATTCCTGCAGTTTACGAAACAGTAACTGAAAGAGTTTTAGCTAAAGAAGCATCTATCAAGTACAGAACTATTCCTGCTACTTTCAAGACAGTTTCTGAGCAAATGATGTCTGAGCCAGAGAAAAGAACGATCAGAACGATTCCTGCTAAGTACGAAACTAACACAAGACAAGTTTTGGAAACTCCAGAAAGAGGACAGTGGGTTAAGAAGAAGAAGTCTCCTAACTGTTTCTCTCAGAATCCTGAAGACTGTTATGTTGCTTGTTACGAAAAAATTCCTGCTAAGTACAGAACTGAAACTTACCAAGTTTTAGCATCTCCTGCAACAACTACAGAAGACGTTAAGCCTGCGAAGTACAAGACTGTAACTAGACAAGTAATTGATACGCCTGCGCGTGTGGAAGAAATTCCAGTTGAAGCTCAGTACAAGACAGTAACTAAGAAAGTTTTAGTTTCTCCTGAATCAACAAGAACTATTGATATTCCTGCTGTTTACACAAACATCAACGAAAGAAGATTAGTTAAGAAAGGTGGTTTCACTGTTTGGACTGAAATTCTTTGTGCTGAAAGAACTACTTCTAGCAAAGTTAGACAAGTTCAATCTGCATTAGCTGCTGCTGGTTACAACCCAGGTACAGCGGATGGTGTTATGGGTGTTAAAACTCAGACTGCTCTTAAGCAATACCAAAATGATAAAGGTTTACCTGTAGGTAACCTTAACCTTGAGACTTTAAAAGCTTTAGGTGTAGGTCAATAAGACTTTCATTTTTAAGAATATAAAAAAGCCGCTGCTCTTATTGAGTAGCGGCTTTTTTTGTACTTCCGGAAAAAGGAGGGAGAATTTGTATTCAAATTCGGAAGGATACTGTTTATATTTATAAGAATTTGATCTTGTTTCGTAGGATCCATCCTCTAATCCTGCGGATAGTCCTTCCTTGAAAAGGAAGGATGGTACGTGTACTTGTTTCGTGTACTCACGTGCTCCTCTTCCATTTATTCAAAGGGACGTCCAGCTATGCTAGTACAGGGATGCCTGCCTGACTCCCGTCAGAGCAGACAGGGGTAAAAACATTCTACTTACGCACACCTCGCACATCCAACAAATTAATCGCATTCTTACTAATTCCTTTTATATCTTTTTGAACAAACAACGCAGTTTCATCATAAAATAAAAAGATGACGGGTGCTTCTTCAATTAAAATCCGATCCATTTGATGATACAAATCATATCTTTTTGCATCCTCATTTTCTTGTAATGCTTGCTCATAAAGCTGATCAAACTTTGCATTTTCAAAACGAGTATATCTTGGAGGTGCTGCATTTTTACTATAAAAAACGGTGAAAAAACTCTCGGCATCTGGGTAATCAGCAATCCAGGAAGCACGGAAAAAATCAGCATTCCCATTTGTCATTTGCTGACGAAGTGTGGCTGATTCCATCAACTCAATTTTTACTTTAACACCCAAATCTTCCCATTGTCTTGCTATAAATGTGCAAAGATCTAGATAATCTTTGTTCGTCAATAATTCAATTTCTGACAAACCTTTTCCGTTTGGATATCCCGCTTCTTTCAGCAATTGACGTGCTTTATCTGGATTGTAATTATATCCTGGAGCAGCATCGGCATTATAAGATGGCAGCCCTCTTGGAGTGAACCCCGCATCTGCAGGCTTTCCTATGTTATTTCTCAAGGTTTTCAGCATTTGAGCACGATCAAAACCATAGTTTAAAGCCTGCCTTACTTTTTTCTTCATCAATGGATTCGAAGGGTTTTGTTTCAAATTGATCCCTAAGTATTCTGTGTTCAAATAGGGTGCTTTTAGCAATTGTAACTGGTCTTTCTTTTGAGGGTTCAACTCCCCTGTTGGCGTCAATAATTCATTTGCAATGGATGACTCTAGACCAGACATAAAATCGATTTTTCCTTTCATCATTTCCAAAAATGCAGTTTTCCGATCTGACATGAATTCCACTTTCACTCCATCCACATTTGATGCATTTGAACCTTCAAAATAGTTTTCATTTTTGGTCAAAAACAATGCCTGACCTTCAATCCATTTTTTGAACTTAAAGGGTCCTGTACCTATAGGATTACTTCTAAAATCTTTGCCTAATTGATTGACTACTTCTTGTGGAATAATCGAACAATATTGCATCGTCAGAATTCCCAACATTGGTCGAAATGCTTTATTTAATTTTAAAACAAAAGTACTTTCATCTATAGCTGTAAAAGCATTGTTTTCATCAATTTTACCTTTAAATAACCAGCTTCCTGGAGAATTTACTTTATTATCTACAATTCGATTAAAAGAATTGACTACATCTTGAGCTACTACTTTTCTTCCTTTCCCTGATTCGAAAATTTCGTGGTCATGAAAAAATACATCGTCTCGTAATCGAAACGTATAGGTTTTTCCATCTTCAGAAATTTCCCAAGATTTAGCGATTGAAGGTTTAATGTTTAACTGCTCATCTAACCGAACCAATCCATTGAACAAATGGTCGACCCCCCAAATGTTATTTTGACTTCTAGCAAAAGCAGGATCTAATGAAGTAATGGAATTAATTTGATTATAGACAAATACTTTCTTGGCTCCAGCGGCTTGAGTTGCTCCTCCATTAGTTGCTGTATCTGAACTACAACCGATCAAAAAAATTAAGGTGAATAATAGAACGAATACTTTATTCATATGAGTGGTTTTAAATATTGTTTATGACATTAATATTACGCAAGAAAATAATTTTTAGGCAAATAAAGTGGTAGTCTTGTAGATTAAAATAATTGCTTAAATTTTGACTCATGTTTAAATACGTTTCTTTCCTTCTATTAGTTTTCATCTTAGCTTGTAATTCAAAAATTCCGAACAAGCCAGTTGATGTTGCTCCTCCTACTATTAATACCAGTGAAAGAGAACAGTCCAAACATGCTGAAGCAAATCATAGCACTGATAAAAAAGAAAAAACGGAACATCATGCGGGACATGAGCATGCTAAAAAAGAAGGAGATAAGGCATATGGAAGTTCGCATCATGGAACAAGACCTGTTGGGCCACAGAAAAAGCATTATGAAAAAGAAAAGCATTTTAAAAATGTTCGTCAAATGACTTTTGGAGGAGATAATGCAGAAGCATATTGGAGTACAGATAGTAAGCAATTGGTTTTTCAAGCAACGAATGAAGCTTGGGGTGCCCAATGTGATCAGATATTTTTTATGGATGTAGCTACTGAAAAAACAAAAACATTCGCACCACCTATGATTAGCACCGGAAAAGGAAGAACAACTTGTTCTTATTTTATGCCTGGAAATAAAAGTATCATTTATGCATCGACGCACAAAGGAGATGCAGCTTGTCCACATGCACCTCGTACACTTGGTGGTAAATACGTGTGGGCCGTGTTTGAAGATTTTGATATTTATGAAGCCGACCTAGAAGGAAATATCATCAGACAATTGACCGATGAACCCGGTTATGATGCAGAGCCAACAGTTTCTCCGGATGGCAAAAAGATAGTTTTCACTTCCACTCGTTCAGGTGATTTGGAATTATATGTGATGGACATTGATGGTTCCAATTTAGTTCAAGTAACTAGTGAATTAGGATATGATGGTGGCGCATTCTTTAGTCCTGATAGTAAAAAATTAATTTTCAGATCTTCTAGACCCAAAACTCCTGAAGCTCAAAAAGCATACAAAGACTTGCTTGCAAAAGGACTGGTACAACCGACTGAAATGGAATTATATGTTTGCAACATAGACGGTTCCGATTTGAAACAAATCACGGACTTAGGTGGTGCTAATTGGGCTCCTTATTTCCATCCTTCAGGTGAAAAAATATTATTCTCTACCAATCATCATAATGAGTCAAAAAGAGTTTTTAATATCTTTTCTATCAACTTAGATGGCACTGGATTGGAACAAATTTCTTTTGACAATACATTTGATGCATTCCCGATGTTTTCACCAGATGGGAAGCAATTGTCTTTTTCATCTAATCGTAATAATGGTGGTGGGCGTGATACGAATGTTTTTGTGGCGGATTGGGTGGAGTGATCTTTTTCACTCCAAACATAGCATTTGATCTATTCCAACATGTATAACTGGTTATTTTTGTAATTTTGTTGCAAGAAGTTGCCAATGTAATATAATATCACGAACACGATCTCATGCTTGCTCTTATCAAAACTTTTATCCTAGCCATACAACATGAGCCACCGTCTATGTGGATCACTAATGGGTTTTATAAGGTTTTGGAATTAGTAGGATTAGCTACATCCGCCAATAGTTGGTATCTTTCCAAAAATGACACCGATCGAATCCAACAATATGTTGACTCTTCAAAATTTCCTAATATCAAGAAACCTGAAGACTTATTTTTTAACGAAATTAGTAAGGTTCCGAATGAAAATAAAAATTTGGACTTTACTTATTTAGCTTCGAAAAAAGTTTCCATTCTAATCCCCTTCAAAAATGAAATTGAAATATTAATTACCTGCCTAGATAGCATTGAATTAAATACGAATTTTAAAAATTACGAACTCTTTTTAATCAACAATCAAAGTGATCAAAAGACGATTGATCAGCTAACGAAGTATATACAAGGCAAAGATCGTATTTCATTGTTACATTTTGACCGGCCTTTCAATTATGCTGCGATCCACAATTGGGCTGTTGAAAAAATTGATACTGACTTTTTGCTTTTGCTAAATAATGACACCAAAATTATTACAAAAAACTGGGTTCATAAAATGCTATCCTATTTAAATGAGGAAGTTGCAATTGTTGGTGCAAGATTATTATATCCAGATGGTACGATACAACATGATGGTGTTTGGTTTGGAAAAGAACATAGCAATAATCTATTCATTAATCACATGAATACCAATCAACGACCTATTGATAATCAATTGTTTATGGGTAGTGAGCCAAGATATTGTAGTGCAGTGACAGCAGCTTGTTTACTCATTTCTAAACAGGATTTTGTCAATGTAGGTGGAATGGATGAAGACCATTTACCTATTGCATTCAATGATGTAGATTTATGTTTCAAGATCCACGAAACTGGAAAAAAAATAGTCTTGAATCCAGACGTAGTTATTACTCATTACGAATCAAAAAGTCGTGGAACCAGTGAAGTTTACGGCAACGCAAAACGTGAGCACAAAGAATTTCAATACTTCTATAAAAAATGGAAAACTAAATTAAGCAAAGGAGATCCGTATGTGCCTAGTTATTGGACCATTTTTAAAACCAAGATGTGTTTGCGGAAATTATAACAACCTAATTGTAAATTCCTAATATTTGTTATGTATTATCAATTTCGATAAAAAAGTCTTGCCGAAATTACATCAACAAGATTTTTTTGAGTATTAATTTTTTAAAGAAAGAAATTACCAGTCCAAAAATCCGTTCACTTGATCTTCCATTGCTCCTAAAACTGATTTATCCTTTAAATCTCCTACTTCATCAATCACCGCTTTGACATTAGAGATTGGTAATTTATTGGGATAAACGATGGAGCCAACATGATTAAAAACACCGGTTAGATGATCCATTCCTCTTAAATTTCCTGCACGACCACTCGCTACTCCGACTAACAATATTTTTTTTCCTTTGAAGGTTTCTGCATAATTTCTGATAGAACAAGCATCTAAAAAGAATTTTAAAATCCCAGGAAAGCTACCATTATATTCAGGTGAAATAACGATGATTCGATCCGAATTCATTAAGTGCTCATCTTGTAATTTGGTGATTTCAGGATGCTGATTGGTAGGTGCATACATATTGGATTCAACGAAGTCTTTGGGTAAATCAATCAACTTAAGATAGGACACTTTTTCATCCGTTGCATTCTCAAGAATCTTTAGATATTGATCTGATATTTTCTCTGTATAACTACCAATTCTATTCGTTCCGCTTATAACTGTAATCATTGCTTTTGATTTAATTTGATTCAAAAGTAAACAAAGGAATGGGCTCTTTGTTGAAAATCTTTGATATACAAAATGTAATTTATGTGAAGGAGCGGAAATTATTGGATACAATTTATATTATATATAGAAAAATGGGTTTGCTAACACAGAATTTTACATAAAACGTATTATCTTACCGATTGAGAAAACTGAATTTATTTTATGGAATTGACATACTTAGGTCATTCGACATTTCTATTGAAGTTAAGTACCGCTACTTTACTCTTTGATCCTTTTATTAGTCCAAATCCTGCAGCACGAGATATCAATATTCAGGAATTGAAACCTGATTATATTATGATCACGCATGGTCATGAAGATCACGTAACAGATGCAGAAGCCATTGCAAAATCTTGTGATGCTAAAATCGTTTCTAATTTTGAAATCGTGAGTTGGTATGGACAAAAAGGCGTACAAGGACATCCAATGAATTTTGGAGGTCAATGGAAATTCAAATTCGGTAATGTCCGATCTGTGGTGGCAGTTCATTCTAGTGTAATGCCGGATGGTGCTTATGGTGGCAATCCAGGAGGATTTATCATTGATGCAGATGGTAAGTCTTGTTATTTTGCTGGAGATACTGCGTTGACATTGGATATGAAATTAATTAAGGATTGGTATCCAAATCTTGACTTTGCTGTGCTGCCGGTAGGTGATAATTTCACAATGGGATATGAGGATGCTGCGGTGGCTGCTGAATTTATTGGTTGTGACAAAATCATCGGTTGTCATTTTGATACTTTTGATGTTATTAAAATCGATCACGAAAAAGCAAAGGGTGCTTTCAGACTAAGAGGAAAAGAATTAATTTTACCTTCTATGGGAGAATCGCTAACATTTTAATTAAAAATTGTAAGCAACAAAAAATTATGGGAAAAGTAGTCACTATTGCGAATCAAAAAGGGGGCGTTGGAAAAACAACCACTGCTATTAATTTAGCAGCGTGTCTCGCAATATTAGAAAAAAAAGTTTTATTAATTGATGCAGATCCTCAAGCGAATGCATCAAGTGGTGTTGGATATGATCCCAACGCAATTGAGTATAGTACTTACGATTGTTTGGTCAATGGTATCTCTGCTAGGGAAGCAATCATTGATACCACCACTCCAAATTTATATCTCCTTCCTTCTCACATCGACTTAGTTGGTGCTGAGGTAGAATTAGTAAATAAGATGAAGAGAGAATTCATCATGAAAAACATGGTGGACGAAGTAAAAGAGATTTTCGATTATGTCATTATCGATTGTTTACCTTCTCTTGGATTGGTTACTTTAAATGCGTTGACTGCAGCAGATTCCGTTTTGATTCCGGTACAATGTGAATTTTTTGCATTGGAAGGTTTAGGGAAGTTGAAAAACACAATTGCTTTAGTACAACAAAATTTAAACAACGATCTTGAAATTGAAGGGATCTTATTATCCATGTATGACAAGCGATTGAGATTGGCAAATATGGTTGTTAAGGAGGTTACTAAAACTTTCAAAAAAGAAGTTTATAAAACTATTATTCACAGAAACTCCAAAATCGGAGAAGCACCAACCTTGCATATTCCAGTTGTTCTTCATGATGCTGCCAGTAAAGGTGCTGTTAACTTTTTTAATTTAGCCAACGAATTCCTCGCCAAAAATGAAAAAGGTCGACGGAAAGCTAAAAGCACAAAAAAGAAAAAGAAAAAAAAGAAGGTTAGTTAAATGGAACGAATCGAGCTCTCAAAAGACAAGAAAACAGTTAAGAAAAAAGTTATGGCCAAAAAGAAAAAACAAGAGTTGGGATTAGGGATACGTGCACTGCTTAGTAATATAGATTCTAAAATTGCAGTCGATCCTAAAAAGGTAGTCAAAGAACTTTCTAGTGCAGTTGCACAGATTAAATTGTCTGCTATTGAAACCAACCCGGATCAACCTAGAACAGAATTTGATGAAGATGCGTTGAAAGAATTGTCTCAGTCAATCAAATCTTATGGTTTAATTCAGCCAGTTACTGTTCGTCGGCTGACACAGAAAACTTATCAGTTGATTTCTGGTGAACGTCGTGTTAGAGCTTCCAAAATGGCTGGTCTTAAGGAAATTCCTGCTTATGTACGTATCACGAAGGATGAGGAGATGTTGGAACTGGCATTGGTAGAAAATATTCAACGTGAAAATTTAAACGCTATTGAAGTGGCCATCACTTATCAGCGATTAATTGATGAATGTAACTTGACGCATGCTGAATTATCCAAAAGAATCGGAAAGAACAGAAGTACGGTGACTAACTTTATGCGTTTGTTGAAATTGCCACCACAAGTTCAATCCGCCATCAAAAATAAAAGCTTAACCATGGGACATGCTCGAGCCCTTTCTGGTGTTGATGATTTGTCGATTCAATTAAGTGTTTTTAAAGAAATTAAACAGGATAATCTTTCAGTAAGAGCCACTGAAGAATTGATTAGAACTTATAGTCCGAAATCATCTAGCGGTAAAAAAGCTAAAAAGAAAAAACCTAGCTTGCCAGAAGAATATCGTCGCATTCAAAACGATTTATCTGACCAATTTGAAACTCGGGTAACCATCAAAAGAAAGTCAACAGGTAAAGGCCAGATCATCATCAACTTTGATAATGATATTGATTTTAACCGAGTGCTAGACAATTTTGAATAAGTCCGTTGAGACGTTGCATTGCAACTTCTCGACGGACAGTTAATTAATACTAATCCATTTTTTTCAGCGTTTATCCTTATATGTTGAACCGATACTTTTTTATTTTCTGCTTTTTATTTAGCTGCCAAATTAGCTTTTCACAACAAGTAGACACAACTCCAGTCGTATTGTTAGATTCAACCTTGGTCGAATCTGTCAAGAAAAAAAAGAAAAAGAAATTCTTCCTCAAAGGCATCCTTAAAGAACCTTATCCTTCTGCTCGAAAAGCTGCTCTCCTTTCATTTATGCTTCCAGGTGCTGGTCAAGCGTACAATAAAAAATATTGGAAAGTTCCAATCGTTTATGCAGGAATCGGAAGTTTGGTTTATGCGATTCGTTGGAATGGAAGAGAATATCGAAAATTTCGGGATGCCTACAAATATCGTGTGGATGATTTGGTTTGCACGGTAGATCGCTACGAAGGATTTATTGAAGCTCAAGGGCTAAAAGATTTAAGAGATTTTCATTTCAAAAATTACCAATTAAGTTATATCGGCTTTGGAGTTGTTTATTTATTAAATAGTGTTGAAGCTTTTGTTGATGCCCATTTATTGGATTTTGATGTGAATGAAGATTTGAGTATTCAGTTGAGTCCTACTTCGCAGATCATGCATGATGGGTCTACGACTTTTTCTTTGGGTGTGTCTTTGGTTGAGAAACGTGAAGAGGTTGTTGTTCATCCTGGGTTTTAAACTCAATCCGTTTTAACCCAATCCTCAGAATTTGTGTACAAATTCTTTTCCGTTCCCTTAAAAAAAGGAAAGGACCCACTCACGAGTCATACGTGCACGTAATTCGTGAATCTAATATTTATAAAATTTTGGAGTTTCGTTTGAACACATAACACTGGCACGTCAGACTGTGCGAAAATACTCGTTCGAGATGAGAGGTTAGAAACCTTCATCTCGTAACACACACGGTATTCGAGCAAAAGGTTTCTAACCTCTTTGCTTTGGGAATTTTCGCACAGTCTGACGTGCTCCCCTTCCATTTTTTTTAAAGGGAAGGGACGTCCAGCTTGCTGGTACAGGGATGGGTACAAACGCAACAAGATCATACGCGAGCCATGTGTTTTCATACTTCGTGAAACCAAAAATTATTGCTTTCTCTATTTTTTCCTTATCTTATCCATCAAACACCCGCAACATGGAAGCCTACGCAAATGTTCTCACCATCGCAATCGGATTCTTTACCATTTTAATGGCAATTGAATATGGATTTAGTCGGTTAATGAAAAAGAAAGTATATCGAACTTTTGATACAATTACCAGTCTCAGTTCAGGAATGACTAACAATATAAAAACGATTTTAAAATTGACGATTATTATCGTGAGTTATGAATGGATGGTAGGACATATCGCTGTTTTTGAAATTGGTACCAGTCCATGGGTTTATCTACTTGCATTTATTGGAATTGATTTTGGTTCTTATTGGAGTCATCGTTGGAATCATGAATTCAATATCATGTGGAATCGACATATCACCCATCATAGTAGTGAGGAATATAATTTAGCAGCAGCATTACGGCAACCACTTTCTGGGATGATTGAGGTGTACTTCTTTCTTTATATTCCGATGGCTTTGATTGGGATACCTTACCAAGTTGTGGTGATATTGGCACCGCTTCATTTGTTTGCACAGTTTTGGTATCATACCAAGTTGATCAATAAAATGGGATTTTTAGAACACCTCATCATGACACCTTCTCATCATCGGGTACACCATGCTATCAACAAAGAATATATTGACAGAAATTATGGAGCCATTTTTATTTGCTGGGATAAATGGTTTGGTACTTTTCAAGAGGAATTGCCAGAGGTAACACCAGTCTATGGTGTCAAAAAAGCAGTGGAAACATGGAATCCTGTTTTAATTAATTTTATTCATTTATGGGGTTTACTCAAAGATGCTTGGCGTACTCAAAATTGGTGGGATAAAATTCGAATATTTTTTATGCCAACTGGTTGGAGGCCAGCTGATGTGAATGAAAAATTTCCAATTGAATATGTAGAACATGCACCCGATCAAGTAAAATATACCACAAAAGCGACGAGGGGATTGATGGTTTGGAGCGTCATTCAACTAACACTTCATTTACTTTTTCAATTTCATTTAATTACTTTGTTGCCAGATCGTGCTTATTTTGACCTCTTTTACTATGGGATGTTTTTACTCGTTTCCATATTCGCATATACAACTTTGATGGATCGACACCGCTTAGCAGTTCCTGTTGAGTTGCTGAAACTTGTCATGGGATTTGCATTGATGTATCATTTAAATAGCTGGTATCATTTAGATCATTATTTGCCATACGGGAATGGTTTGTTTGCTATTTATTTGGTTGTATCAATGGGCATTACTTTGTATTATACTTTGGTAGATCATTCGGAGTATGAAATGGCGGTGTAAGTGTTGTTGAACAGACATCCTGTCTGTTTGGAATTTAAAAAGAAACGGACACGATATCGGTGTTACGAATATGAAAAAAAATTTCCACATCTTAAATGGCGATGCATTAAAAGAAAGATTTCCAACAAACATACCCGGAACACAAATCATTCTACGCGAATGTCTTGTTGACGGCCCAGTCAATATCTTAACAGATCCAACTTCACTCTCCAAATTTTATGAAACACGTAGTTTCTTCCTATTTGAAAATTACGGTATCGAAAAATCTATTTATCATAATACTTCGATGTCGGAAATTGAGCGTATTCGGAATATACCTGTCAATGCTGAAGTGTATTTATGGTTTGAAGATGATTTATTTTGTCAAGTAAATATGTGGTTTGTATGTTTTTTATTATCAAGTAACAATGAGATTACAACCTCTTTAGTAAGACCACCACTCGCCTATTTGAATGACGAACTACCAGCATCTGCCTTACAATATGGATTTGGTGGCTTAGACACTACTCTACTTAAAACAGCTTTTAGAAACACTCATCATTTACAAGATGAAGATCTAAATAACTTTGCTCAGCTTTGGGAAGCGTATCAGGAAAAAAATGAGATTAAATTATTAGAAATAGCAAATCAATTGAGTATTAGATTTGACTTCATCCAGCCTGCTGTCAAAGCTTGTGTTAATCATTGGGCAGGTCAACCTACTATTCTTTTGCAAGAAATTATTAATGAACTCAAGACGGATAACTTTGGTGAAATATTTCAAGCATTTAGTAAAAGAGGTGCCATTTACGGTTTTGGTGATTTGCAAGTAAAACGGTTGTTAGGTTAAACAGACATCCCGTCTGTTTATATACGATCACCTGTTCAACCTAAAACCCCTCTACCCCATTCACCGTCGTATATTTGACACTCAATTTTTTTTCAGGATAAATTTACATTGTTTTTGCCAGGATCAGACTACTAATTCACCTTCGTTCCTTCCCAAGGTGCTCCAAACATATCCATCATTACTTTATAATCTCCATTTGAATCGAGTATAAATTTTACAGATTGTGCATCATCCGGTGCCCAGAAAAACACCGAATCATTTTCAGGATACAGTATACCACGAAATTCTTCATTTTGATAAGCTGTCAATTTCCCATCCTCAATTTTGAAATTAAAAGTAATATGATTGGCATCCTTGAAGTCATATGTTCCAGCATATTTTTGCAATTGATTTTCTGACAAGGTAATTGGGCTTCTTTTTAACTCAACAGGAATATCATATGGTTTTCCTTCTACTATTTTTTCAATTGTTTTAATAATATCTGTAAAAGGAATTCCGTCATAATTGGCTAAAAAAATGAAAGAATAATTCTTTTGGATATTTGTTTGAAAATGACTTCGGATTCCTTCTGAGCCACCAGAGTGTCCAATAATCCCAGTTGAACTCGCCATTTTCTTACTGTAAGGTTCTTGTTGGAAAGCATGCAATAATTTATTTAAATCATCAATTGTCGAGTACAGTTTTGCTTGTTTCTTGCTTCCTTTTTCGTGGTGCGGAATGCGGACTATTACACCATCATCCGCTTTGGTATGATATGCAGCAAATTTCTTTAAATTATTCTTGTCAGTATAAAAATGAGCACCAGATGAAGTCATCTTCAGAGGATTGTAAACTTCATCTTGCACATGTTGTGCAAACGTTTGACCAGTCACTTGACCAATGATGTAATAGACTAATTGAAAACCTAAATTTGAATACTGTGTTTCTGTTCCAGGCTCAAATTCTAGTGGTTCTTTTTTTATAAGTTCAACAATTTTAGCTGGTTCCATATCAAAAATATTAAGCGCATCTTCATCTTCAAACTCTCTTGGAAGACCAGACTGATTTGCTATCAAATGTTTCAACGTAATTTTATCGCTGTTTGGAAATTCGCCAAGATATTTGCCAATTGGATCATGTATTGACAACTTGCCTGCTGATTGTAATTTTTCAATCGAAAATTTTGCAATCTGTTTTGAAATGGATCTTAAATCAAATTGATGCGCAGTTGTAACATGAAGGCTACTATCCATGTTATCTGTTAGATTGTATGCTTTTCTTAAAATGACTTCCCCATCTTTTTCAACCAACACCACTCCATTAAATTGCTTTAAATCTAAAAGTACATTGAAATATTCATCTAATTGGGTTTTTAAACTCGATTTTTCTTTACTGTCTATTTGGGCTTCGCTAGATATGGATTGGCAACCGAATAAAATGATTGTAAAAAGAAGGAAAGTGAACTGACAAAAATTTTTCATAACTATTGATATTAATTTAAATCAAAGTTATTATCCATCTATCATTAAAACTTGTAAAAATGGTATAAATTAAAAACCCTTCTTTTTATGACGATGGAAAAATGCGGGTAAGTTTTTGAAGAAAATGGAAGGGGCAATCCCACATACTTTTTTAAAATCGTTATTGAAATGTGCTTGATCCGTATAATCAAAATGATATGCAACGGTCGTCAATGATTGTTCTTGATGCTTAATTTTATATTTAATTAAAGAAATAATGCGAACAATTTTAATGAATTGTTTAATGGTATAATGTACCTGTGTTTTAAATTTTTTGTTCAACAACTGCCGATTCATTTTAAAAATATCCACCAAATCATTCACTTTAATAGCTCCATTCGATGCATATATTTTTTCACAAATAGCTTTGACTGTTTTAAAAGAATCGTTCTCTTCAATTTTCAATGAAGCAATAAAAGATTCTAGAATTACTGCTTTTTCTTCAATTGTTTGTGTCTCAAAAATTTCATTATACAATTGATCCATGTCATTTGAAAAAATCGAATTCAAATAAATTAATCCCGGATCTAAAGTAGCTGGAAAAAATGTAGCGTTGGCCCATGGTTGAACTTTTGCAGCGAACAACTCCAATTCATTATTAAAAATTAGTTGGTTAGGTGGTTTTAGTTGATGTATGGTAAAGACACCATTTGTCAGTGGAATTTTATGATCTGCTCCATGCGAAAATGTAGTTTCTTGACCTTTAAAAAAAACAAAATCATAGCAGCCGTCGTCAATAACGATTTGATCGGTACGCTTCATTTCATTGGCCATGATTGAGGTGTACGAAAATTCTTTGATTAAGTGAGCGAGATTTTGGGATGGCTGGGTGGTTTGGGTTTTCATTTGTTGTTTTAGGAGTACAGAAATTCTTGCCTGTGTTAACTGTAATAAGACACAGACTGGAATGTCTGTGCTACTTTTCTTCCATCAAAAAAGAGCAATCTCAGTAACCCGAGATTGCTCTTTATTAAATCAAATTGATAGGGATTAGTCTACCAATATCTCTACAACGTTTTTAGCTGACTTAGCAGCATCTTTAGTTACACCTTTAGAAGAGATCTGACCTTTTCCAACACCCAATGCGATTAACATTTTTTGAACAACGTCTGCACGAGCAGAAGCGATTGCTTTGTTTTGGATAGCGTTCTTTCCTTCAGAAGTGTGAACTTGTACCTTGATCTTAGAGCTTGGGTTTGCTTTTAGAGCAGCTGCCAAACCTTCAACTTCTGCTTTTGAGAAGTTTTCGATCTTGTGGTTTTCTGGATTCCACTTAATTTGAGATAAGCTATATGTGCTTGCTGCACCAGATTCTTTTTTGAACATCTTGTCAAAAGTATTCTTCATGGCATCAGCAGTTTTACCAGCTGCACCAGCAACTGCATCACCCGCTTTGTTAGCAGCACCTACTACCTTATCTTTAGCACCAGCTAACCACTTACCAATTTTATTTCCAGATTTGTCAACATAGTATCCATCTTTAGACTTTGTGAATTCACCAGCTTTAGAAACAACATTTCCAGAACTGTCTAATAAATCACCAGCAGCATTTAAACTGAAAGATCCAGCGGCAGCGGCAGCGTTTGCAGCAGTACCAGCAGCATTCTTTGCACCAGCGACCATGTTACCTGCAGCATCTTTAGCTCCAGAAACAACATTTCCTGCAGCATCCTTAGCACCTGCAACTACATTTCCAGCTGCGTCTTTAGCACCAGATACAACATTACCTGCAGCATCCGTAGCAGCTCCAGCTGCATTTCCAACAGCATTTGCACCAGACTTAACAGCACCAGTAGTTGTATTAACCACACCTGATGCTCCATCTTTAGCTGCATCCACAACATTTCCACCAGCACAACCTCTTGAAGCTAAGAAACTGATCAAACCAAGACCAATTAATCCCATCAATAACCACTTAATCCAGCCTCCGCCTTTCTTTTCTGGCTCAGGCGTACTTCTTGTAGTAGAAGCAGTTGACTTTGAAGAAGAAGAAGAAGATGATGAAGATGTAGAACCAGTGTTAGCAAATCCTAGAATTTTGTCCATTCCAGCAGGAAGTGCACTCATAATTCCATTTCTTTGTCCGCCTAGAAATTTACCTAGACCTACAGCATCTAATGCTTTATTCTTTACGTATCTTCCAACCAAACCCATTACCATTGGAGCAGCCATACTCATCAAAGAAGAGTTGGATCCTCTTGATAATCCTGTTGCTTTTCCTAATAGGTCAAGTACACCACTTTGACGACTTCCCATCAAAGTAGATAAAATTCCTTTTCCAGCATCCATCAAACCTGAAGAAGCAGAACCTCCGCCTAAAACAGATCCAAGATTGTCTAACATACTGCCGTCATGGTTTCCAGATTTCATCATATCCAATAATGCACCTGCACCACTTGAAGTATCACTTTGTTTTAATACACTTCCCAAAATTGTAGGAAGGATCGCGTTCATCGCAGAACCAGTAGCGCTTTTGTCAGCACCAGCTAATCCAGCCATTTTCTCTAGAACACCATCTGTCATTTGATCTTTTAACAGACCTAATAAATTGATTGCCATTGTTATATGTTTTAATTATGAATTAAGTGAATGTTTACAAATTGAAATGATAGTTCGCAATAAGGACATTGCAATTGAGATAAGGATTGTTGTTGGTTCAGTAAGGTTTTCATTAGAAGAAATAATTATGTGATTATTTCCAAGTTTTTGACGAATTAATACTTACACGTCACATTAAAATATAATATGACCCCTACTTCACAGCTCAAAAGTAGTAATAATTTGAATATTTCGCTAATATTCAGTTATTTATGTATTAAACTAAAGATTGAAGAAATTTGTCCTAAACGCCTTTTCTTGAACCAGGATGATATTGCTCAACAGCTTTTGCCATTATCTCAGCTTTGTCCAGCGTCATTTTTTTCAATTTTTGACCAGCATATAAAGTCATTTGATCATCACTATGCACGTGTTTTTTATTGTTTGATGCACCATATGGAACGACTGTTTCAACCATTACTTTATCTCCATCATATTGAGCAAATAGAATATAAGTATCACCCATGAAACTTCTAAATGTTCCATTGTCATGTGGGGTCGTGTACATGGCAGCCATAATTTCGGGTCCACCACCTACTGGCAGTTCCTTTTTTCCTCTAACATGTTTTTGTACCAAACCTAGAGGTACTTTTAGTTTTCCAAAATTTCTTTTTAAATGCCTCTTTGCTTTTCGAATGGATTTAATAAAAATTTCGTGGTCAACAGTTTGAGTCATTGAAAAACCACCTCGTTTAATGACTTCGTCCAAAACAAAATGTATACTTACTAATATCAAAGAAGCATTTACATTTTTAATATCTGTACTTCGATCCCATTCGTTGATGATGTCAACTGCATCTTGAAGGTCTGGATACTTGTTGGTATCGATACTAAAAATATCGTCTAAATTTTCAATTGCCCAGGTATAAAAGGTTGTGTCGGAATACTGTTGATCGTATTTTATCCTCTTAATATCTTCGTAACTAACTTTTTCATATTGATCAATTAATTCTCGAAAACGAATTGCTCTATTAGAATTGCGTGTCATGTACCCAAAAGTCGGATCGATCGTAGATGGATCGATGTTTTCATCCAAAGCAGTTGCATTAAAAGGTGTATTGTTACAATTAAAAAGATAACCGCTTTTGGGGTTTTCAATTTGCGCTAATTCTTTACGAGGATGATACTTATTTCCTTCCCATAAATTTTCAGAAGTATTTCCATCAAGTATTTCTTGCCAATCAAATTTAGGATCACGGTAAGGAAATTGACCATTGCACATATAAAAGATATTATCATCTTGATCTCCATATATAACATTTTGATTACAAATTCCAAGAATATCTAAAGCCGCCTTAAACTCTTCAAAATTTGTTGCCTTATTCATATAGTACCATTGCTCAGCTGCTTTGACATTCATGCCAGCAACATATCGCACTGAATAATACCCTGTTTTATTTTTAATAGTGGTACCGTATTTACTCCAATAGAATTTCTTTTTAACGGGTATTTTAATCGGACCGATTTTCACTTTCAATTTTACAACTCTTTCTTCCAAGTCTGACCACGTCCCATCAAATTTATATTTATTCTTTTCTGTCGGGTGCATTTCCAATTTATAAATATCACTGAAGTCTGGATAGTTAACCGTATGTGTCCAACCTAAATGTTCATTAGTTCCAATAAAAGGGGTGACACCAATCGTAAAGGTAGCTCCTAAAAAATTCCAACCTTCTTCGCTATTGACATGCACTTCATACCAACTTAGCGTTCCTTCCAATGGTTGATGTGTATTTGAAACCATCGTTGTGACACCATCTTTGGATTTCGATCTATTAAAAGCAAAACCATTTGAACCAGTTAACACGTTGTTTACATTATAAGCATCCATCTGACCTTTTATCAGACGACCCAAATCAAATGCGACATTTGTCATAATGGTTTGTCCAAGACAATAACCTTTGATGATATCTCTGGTGGTCATTGGGAACAACCCTTTCAGCTCAATTTTATCAGGATTGGCTGCTGCATAGTCATTGTATGCCTGGCAACTTGCATTTAAAACTTTTAGAAATTGAGGTGTGTATTGTTGTTCAAAATTTTCGGGTAAATAGTAATCTACGTTTGTCAAAAAAGCAATTATATCAAAACCTGCTCCTTCAATGCCATCAATTTCAGAAGAACGAGATTGGATGGCTGCAATCGTCGATTGGATGTTTTTAAAGTTGTCTTCACAATGCGCATAACACATGCCATAAGCGGCATCGGCATCTGTTTTTCCATAAATATGTGGTACGCCCCATTCATCTCTAACAATGGTTACATCTTTGGGATTCACTTTTTGGGCACTTGAAATCGTTGTACAAAAGAAAAGGATACTACTAACAAGTAGTAGTGGTTTTAAAAAGTTCATTCGGGTAATTTTAATCGTAAAGTAAAAGTAGTTATTAAACCGGAGGGTATGATTGCCAACAAAGGCATCCCATAATAATACAAGGAGGTTGCAATGAGTTACAAAAATATAACATTAATTGCTAATATTGAAATTGGCTAAGTGGAAAGTTAAATGAGTTTTACAAACTGAAGAAAAATTACAACTCACAAATATTAACGAAAGAAAAATCAAACAAAACAAGCATCCTTCAAGAAGTAACTTTACCTTTGTATTGTAAAAACAAATTCCTGTGCAAAATATTTCAACCTTTACCTTACTGATCCTTTTATTGCTTTTGTCAAATTCGATGTTTGCTAAAATTCCAGAGTTGACCAAAAAGCAATTGACTTCTCCGCCTCCGCGAATTATTAGAACTTGTTGTTCATTTGGTTACGACATGAAATTAGTCGGCATCCCTGGTGTCAAAATCACTGAAATTTCTGACATTCATTCCATTGGGAAACATGTTTATCTAGGACATGCTTCTGAAGAAAACGGAATTATCTATACAAAGAATGGTGGGTTTATTGACTTAGCGCATTTGCGTGATCAGGCTGATTGGACTGCTTATTTATATACTCAAATATTGAGGTCAAAAGAGACTCCTGTTTCATTTCAAAAATTGGGTCAGGAAGGAGGATCAAAGAAATTGTTTTTGAATTTGAGTGAAGAAATGACCATAGAAGATGAAATAAAACTAGCCGGTAGAATTGCTTATGATCTTTCCTTGTGGCATGAAATCGCAACATGGTTTGGTGCTTCCACGATTCCGATGGTTCCTGAAAGATATTCCAGTTTTTCGGCTGAAGATGCTTACTCCAATTTGTTGGGTGTATTGATCAGTATGAAAGCGTTGAAAAGTGAATTGCCTTTTGAAGAAGCGATGACCAAATATATTGAAGAAGCTTTGTATGAATTGGATGTGGTTTGGAGTCAAGAAGAAAGTTTTATAGCAATGGAAGAAGTATTGGATATTTGGTGGACCAATGAAAAACGCTTACCTAACAAAACAGTACTCTTACAAAGACAGCTTAATGTTTTTCCGACCGTTACGCCTTGGTTGGTCCCTAATTGGCAAATCGATGAATTAACTTCCACTTCTATTGACTTACCTTTATATGCATCAAATGGTATATTGCTTTCAGAATATTATGATTTTGAAATTAGATTGAATGCAAAATTTCCTTATAAGAAAATGTTTCCTTATCGACAAGGAAGACGGATTACGGAGACTGACTTCCCTGTTCTAATTGATGAGGTGAAGGAGGAGTTGAATTTGTTGGGGGCGCTTTATCGGTAAAATGTTTACTTAAATTTATAATGATTCTTGCATCTTACTTGGACAATAAATAAGATCGACCTGCCTTCGTGCGAAAGCAGGCAGGCCTTGTGGAGAAATCTTCCCCAATTTATAGAGCATTTTTTACTTAAATAATAATCTGCTCCATTGATTTTCATGTTTATTATTTTCGAGGAATCTCGATTTTTTTTCTTTTTGCATTGCCAAAAAAGAAACAAAAACGCTAGATTTTATAAACTCGTCCCTCAGACATATAAAATCCGCCACCCTCAACACAATCCTACTTTGGGCTTAGCTTATGGTTAATTTGCAACAATTAAATCACGAATCATTTGTAACAAAAAAATCATGTCTTAACGGTTAGTTGTGAAAGTTGTCATAGATAGCATTCGGTTTAGCGAAGATGCCGAAGCTCAGGATGACAAGCAAGAAGCGCTTTCGAACAAATCAAAAACGATATCCAATGGAAAGTGATCGTACCGCCTCAATTTCTAACAATTCAACTACATAAACATTAAGAGTGGGGTCATTAGGAGATATCTGAGAATTAAATCCATATCCTATTCCTCCTTGAAACTCCAATATAATTCCATTCTTAAATAAGTATTTATACCCACCCAAAACACCTACCGAAAATGCGGTCAATTCGTATCCAGGATCATATCCAAATTGGGCGATATCACCTGACACTACTTCTTTACGGGGACCGAAGTAAGGACCCAAATAAAACTTGTTTCCTGGAATATTTGGTTTGAAATAATATTTTGCTGCCAATCGCAGTCGATATCCACCTTGCTCAAATTTTTCAGCAGTAGTCAATCCAGATAGCGGTGCGTTTCCATAATAAAAGGCATTGGATACTTCAATACCTAGTTTTTCAGTAATGACATATTCAACAGAGACTTCTAATTGATTAACAATAAGCTCAATTGGATTGACCTTAACTTCAAATTGTGCATATGAAATAGTTATAATTAATAAAAGTGCATTTATTGTTGAAAATATTTTTTTCATGAATGAATACTACTTTTATAACACATATTTAACGAGAACGCTAATTCTCAAAAGATGTTCTTTTGTTGTTTTGTCTACACCTACAAAACGTCCAATGTTGTATACGCTCTCTGAAATATGCGCATTTTCAAAACCATTGAATAGCAAGCTAGTCTCTAAACAAATTTCAAGTCCATGTTTTTGGTTTGGATTTAAATGATAACAAATACCAGTATCAAAGGCGAGTTGAAAATTTTCACCGACCTTCCACTCCTCTTCATTAATAACATTAGTTTCAAACATATTTCTTCTTACTAAATATTGAAATTCGCTATTCAATAAATACAATATAGAAATACCACCTTGTATATCAAGTCGTTTTTTCTTTCCTACTGATTTTGAGAAATTCAATGGAACTCTTAAATATCTTGCTCTATAACGAAATAATTCCTTTTCAAAACCAGTTGTAACTAGACTGAATCCTGGATCGATAAGTGATCTGTTTATTTGATAACCAAGTTCAGCATAACCAATACCAGCGGATAATTTAAATCCATTTTTTTCAAAATAATTATAGAATATTTGAACTTCAGGACGAAGTAATACCGACTCTTCTTTAAATCTTTCGGACCGATAAAGAGAAGATTTTGCAACAGTCAATACACGCCAACCACTTGATGCTCCAAATTTTAATCCGAATCCTTTTTGGCAATATGTACTCGAAGTGGAAACAACGAAAAGTAAAGCTATTATTAAAATCTGTTTTGGCATGGTAGCATTTTATCTACCTAATATAGCTAAATAATTAGGAAATTTCTAAGAAGAATTTAATGAAGGTCAAAACCTTTTACTTACGTGCCTCAATAAACAAGGAGGTGGGATCATAAATCATATCTTTCTTAACATCTAATTCATAAGCATTGAAATTCGGAATATCACTCGTTTGTGGCGTTTTAATTTGAATGTCTCGAAATCCAACTGACTTCAACAATCGAGTTAAAGAATACCTATCATACATCCAGTAATGAACTTCACCTCCTAATCTAAAACTTCCAACCCGATATTTTTCTCCTAATAAAAGGTTTAATATCTTTTGCTTTGCTAGTCCACCTGACAATTTTAAAAAACCGAATAAACCTGTTTCTTTGATTACTCGATTCATTTTTTGAGGCGTAGACTCTTGCTGATCGGATTTGCGAATTTCGGATCCAACAAATCCCATACGTCCAGCCATGTAATCAGGATCTGCTAATTTTTCTTGAGCTAAAAATTCTCGCATTTGTCCTCCCGAATTATTTCGTATTGTTTGATCATATATTTCTAACATGATCCAGTCATAATTGGCTTCTGAAGCAGTAGTCGGATTGGTCAAGTTTTCGTCAAGTAATCTTTTGTATTCGTTGATGATATTTTCTAAATCCGGAACTACGACTCTTAGTATTCCATCTGTTTTTAAAACTCGATGACATTCTTTTAAAAACGTGGCAGCACTTTCTTTAGGAATATGTTCTAAGACTTGACAATGATAAACTGCTTGAAATTGTTGATCTGAATAAGGAAATCCTTTGAGTAAATTATAAGCACGGACATGCTTGCTATGCGAAACCATATCGATGTTCTCCCAATCTGGATGGAATTTCTTACCACAACCTACATTTAAATAATCCACCTTACTACTCATACTTTACAGTTCTTTTGGTTCGCAAATATAGTTACTGAACCTCAGATGCCGAAAGCTTTTGGCATCGAATATAGAATCTTGAATGTCAACGAT
Organism: uncultured Saprospiraceae bacterium; assembly: GCA_937941765.1. GTDB lineage: Bacteria > Bacteroidota > Bacteroidia > Chitinophagales > Saprospiraceae > CALDGQ01. The sequence continues at coordinate 36,424 of CALDGQ010000096.1, read as the reverse complement.
GAAGATTTAATGAAGCTATATAAGAGTCCTTGATTTCGACGTTCACTAATAGACGAAAATTAATCCATCACCCGAGCATTCTCACCAATCATAACACTATTAAAATACCATTGATAAGCAAAAACAGCGATTATAAAACCGAAGATGATCATATCCCCACCAGTAAGTAAAGCGAGTAAACCAATTGTGACTAAGCCTATAGTAAAATAAGTGGTCTTTTTTTGATTCTTGGCTTGGGTCGGATTTAAAAAAGTGCCTAATGGGATCAGACTTAGACCAAAAATCATAGCCATCCAAGCTCCTCTTGGGCTGACGATCATAAATAATAATGAAAGGATAGCGCCAATTAGTGCAATTCCACATAGATTTGCCATTTTTTTATCGTCTTTTTCTAACAATAATTTTCCATATTTATTAGTTTGTAAATAAATATTCATTAATGGATCTAAAATCCATGTTAAAATAAAGAAACCAAACATTGCGTACACAATTGGCATTAAAAATGGTTCTAAGTGAGGCATACTCCTTGCTACGCTCAAAATTATTTGATAGACAATATAAAATCCAATAATCAAACCCCAACTTCCTTTGGCAGTCAATTTACTACAAAACATTTTGAATTTAAACAACATTCGATAAGGCCAGAATTTATTTTTCATGGCTTCCAACATTCCATATCTTGCTAAATAGTTGGTTGGCTCCAAACTTAATGCATATTCTAAACGCTCCAATGCTTCATCAGTCTTCCCTTCTCTTAACAATTGAATCCCGTGATTGGCAACGGTAGAAGCGTTTTCAGGTTGCAATTCCAAAGCGGTATCAATAGAAGCATTGGTATCTTCTTCTCCTAAAATACCTTGCACCATGATTTTCAAATTCAATGCACTGATATTTTCTGGATCTATTTCTAAAGCTTTGTCAACAAAATATTGAGTTTTATCGTAATTATTCTGCGCTACTTTTACTTGTGCCATTGACAAGTATGCGGATGCATTTCCCGGATCCATGTCAATATAAATTTCTGCTTTTGATTCCGCCTTTTGAAGCAACTCATCTTTGATATCAATATCAATAGAAAGTTCCATGATTCTTGCATCCTCTGGATTGGCAGTCATCAACATATCCGTAATCTCTCTGCTTTTATCATTTTCGCCTAGACGTAACAATGTAAATGCATAATAATATTTCAAAGCATCATTTTCTGGATTATTATCCAGGTGATCTTCTAATAATTTTTTAGCTTCTTGATTTCGTCCTTGATTAATGAGTAGGACTACCCGATCCCCAATTCCTATCATTTCAAATATTTTATAATGGCATCATAGAGGCCAGATTTATTAGCGAAGAGTGCATAATTTTTGGCGGTGGTAAACCAATCTACTGTACTTGCATGATGTTGCTTTGCGGCATCTAGCAAGTTCATTGTTGTAATTTTTTTCGGAATTCCAGTATTCATGGCTTCTTCCAATATTTTTTCAATGGCTATATCAATCATTGCATTAATATCTGCACCACTATATCCTGGAGTTTTCTTGGCAATTTTTTTATAATCAATTTTTTCTTGCGGTTTACCAGCCAATTTTAATTCTATAATTTTTTCTTTACTCTTTTCATCTGGTGGAGGAACGAAAATAATTCGGTCAAATCTCCCAGGTCTTCTAAACGCAGAATCTAAATGCCAAGGAGCATTAGTGGCACCAATAATCAAAACCCCTTCATTACTGGCAGCGATACCATCCATTTCTGACAGGAATTGGTGAATCACATTTTTTCCACCGGATTGTCTCAGGTCAGAACGTTTGGCACCTAATGCATCGACCTCATCAATAAATATAACGCAGGGTTTTTTTCTTCTTGCGAGGGTAAAATATTTGTTCAAATTTTTCTCACTATTGCCATGCCACATATCCAAAACATCTTCTAATCCGATATTGATAAAATTAGCATTAATTTGTCCAGCTGTTGCTTTTGCAATAAAAGTTTTACCACATCCTGGAGGTCCGTACAAAAGGATTCCTCCACCTGCTTTCTTTCCGTAGCTAGCAAATAGTTCAGCATTTTCTAAAGGCTTGATGATTTTGAGATCAATTTCTCTTTTGACATCATCCATTCCACCAACATCCGCAAAGTTGATGTTAGGTTTTGTAAACATACTACTATCCGCACTTCCATCAGCTTGAGTTGAGGCACGCATTCGAAAGGCATTATCTAACTCCTCGTCTTCATAACTTTCATCTTCTTGCACAATTAATTGATACAATTCTCGTGCAGCATCTTTATTATTTTCTCTTAAATAACATTTAGCAATACTCGCTCTAGTACTTAGTGGCATTGCAGATTTATCATGAATTGCTTCTGCCAACACAATACAAGCGGAACACTTATCTTGTTTAAAATAGGTATCAATTAAAATACTTTTAAGCTCAATATTATTGGGTTCATTTCTGATTGCTTCCTGCAATAAGGTTTCTAACTCAGCAATATATTCGGCGTGATGCTGCATCTTTTTAATGAGCATGGTTCTGACAAAATTGTTGTTTGGGGAAGCGGCAAGGGCTTGCTTTAACTGCTCAATTTCCTCTTTATACATCATAGATTTTATTTCAAAAAAACGGTTTGTTTAATCGTAAGTAAGCTACTATTTTTTTAGGAAATTCAATATCAATTTTGGGAATAAAAAACTGAAATATCTAGATAATACTTTCGATATATTTTTTCAAACTTTCTCTTATAAAATAATTCCAACCTCCTATTGCACTTTCTCTTTTAAATTCAGGTATATTTTGTGGAAAATCTTCGGTTACTTGAGTTGACAACTTAACTATTGATTGATCCTCTATTTTAAGAATTTCAAATGTAACAAAGGAGTCACCTGGGTACTCTTTATATTTCCAATTGTAAGTGATTTTTTGAGATGGAATGACTTCCGTGATTGTCCAAAGATGTGTAAAGGTTCTACCTTCATTCGAAACTGGAAAACTTGTTTTGAATCCTACTTTTGGTTGAAAATCTGGGATGTTTTCGAAAAACCATTTTGTTATTTGTGATAACTCTGTAATTGCGGCCCAAAGGATTTCAGGGGTTGTGTTGAAGGTTTGTTGGACAATGATTGGTGCATCTGATTTTTGCATTTTGTGATTTTTTTGATATTTAAGACCAACCGAACCATCTTAAATGGACTTAAATGCCTTTTCTTTAAATTTCATATGTGGTTCTCAATTTAAATTCAGCATCATTTCAAAATAAGCATCAGTTTCCATTTCTGTAATAATATTGTTAGTATTTACTTCAGAACTTGCAGATAGTGGGTCAGCAAAAAGACTTATTTTATCTACTACTTCTCGAAATTCAGATTCAATTGAAATAAAACTTTCTTTGAAATTCTCATTTGCCATGATCTCATTATATATCGATGGGTAATTATCTTCAGCATGAATTAGATAAGTCAAAATCCAGTATTTAAACTCATAATAGGGAATCGATGCATTGATTGAATATAGAATCGCTAAATCAGGATCGATAAATAGATTGTTTGACTTAGCCATTTCAAAAGTTGCCAACCCACTTTGGTAGTAACTCATGAATTCATTTAACAATCCGTATACGCCTCTTGTTTGCGTTACGTGAAAAGTACTTGCATCTATATATCCATCGAATCGACTGGTTCTTAAAGTTGAGTCGATTACTGCAATTAATTCGTTGCTTGGGAAGGTATTGGTCATCTCAACATGCCAATCTACATCGCAATCTAACATTACATAGAGGTCATCCGATCCGTTTGATTCTGTATAGGCTAATGAGTGCATAGATTCATGAACTAAAACATTGGTTGCAATTACATCATCAAAACCGAAATTCGGATTGTTGAAAAAGATAGAAAGATAACCAGCAGGACTTAAGTCTTGTCCATTGATATTTATATCATCTGGACAACTTTCCAAAAATCTTTTCATGATGCAAAAACCTGAACAAGACTCGTTTGATAAATTAATCATCGTTGGGTGCTCACTCAATTCAGCACAATCACCAGTTACTTCTTGAAAACAAACGCCAGCATTATTGTCAGGTAAATCAATTTCATCGTCATCAGGATCTTTTTTACATCCACTTAAAGCGATGGTTCCGATTAGGAATAATATGAAAAGTTGCTTAGTCATTTTTCAAAATTTAATTTGAAATTTAAAATGTAACGAAAGGTAATATTTATAATTGTAGGTTTGGGAACTTGTGAAAGTACTTTAACTTTTTGTTAGTGTGAGGTGTCGATTTATAGGTAGAATGCACGCAGATGGTCATTCAGCGCTTTCGTATTTGTGAATATGCTGAGTAAATAGTCCGTTTTAAGTTGAAATAGGTTTCTCCACCAGATCGAAATTTTAAAGTCCTAACATTCCTTGCTTTTTCGACATCTTCGCTGAAACGAAAGCTCAAAATGACAAGGAATAAATGAGCATCCATTCAAAAAAGTAATGGTAATAATGTTGATATTATCAAAATTAGGCAAAAGCATCCTTTACATACTTAACAATAAAGAATTATGCCGATAACGCAAGAAGTATAAAAAAATTCCTAAAAATCAACCTTAAAATGGGTCCAACCTACTTCATCCGACTTCAATGTAAATGTCGTGTTGTGACTATCCAAGATATCGCGAATCAACATCAGGCCGACTCCTTGTCCAGTTGGTTTGGTACTAAAAAATGGCGTAAATAATTGCTGTTCTATTTCAGGTGGGATACCAGCGCCGTTGTCTGAAATCGTAAAATGTGTTGGGCCTTGTCCGCAAGTCAATTTCACTTCACCATCTTGCTCGATTGATTCGATTGAATTTTTCAAAATATTAGAAATTGCCTGTTCTAGTAATAAATGATCACCGAAAACGGTGATTGACTGGCTAGGTAACACAAACGTAATTTTGATGTTATTTTCCTTTGCAATCGGAATATATAATTGTCCACATTTTTTCAACAATTGCACCAAATCCATTTTCTTTTTTTGCGGAGGTGGCAATCTTAAAATAGAAGCATAATTGGCCATAAAGATTCCAAGACCAACATTTCGTTTTTTTGCAATGGACAAAGATTCTTTAAGATCCAAATTTTTATCATCTTCAAAACCGAATTCAATCACAGAATCGAGAATAGAATTAATGGCTCCCATACTATTATTTACTTCGTGTGCCATCATTCGGATGATCCGACCATACGCTTCCTTTTCAGATTCCAAGAATTCCCTAGAAAGGTCATCAATTAGAATAAATTTTCGTTGAAAGCCTTGATGTATTACTTCATTTACTTGGCATTTATATTTATCAATTCCATTGAGGGTGATGACGGTAGAAGATGACGTTTCAATTTTTAAAATTTCATCAACTAATTCGGAAGGATAATCGGATAGGTTTTTTCCAATTGATTTGTTATCAATATTGAGTAAACTTTTAGCGGTAGGATTGATACTGGAAATGTTTCCATCAAAGTCCATGATGATAATTCCGAGTGGTGTCACTTCAATTAGGTTCTGAATAAAATAACTTTGCTCGGCCATAGATGTTCGTTCGAGCCGAAGTTTGTCAATCATCGTATTAAAAATATCGACGAGTTTGTCAATTTCCTTAGAACCAGTTTTCACATATTTAACACTAAAATCTGCATCCGCGATGGCATCTGAACCTGCTTGCATAAGTTGGATCGGACGAATAAAAGCTTTGTATAATAAATAGCTTAAAAACAAACTAAACATTACTAACACTTCAGTTGCAATAAAGATCAATTTTTGATCTTTCAACAATTGATATATAAGCACAACCAGAACCAAATGAATGATTCCAATAAAAAATAAGTACTTATATTTTAGGCTCATGTTGAATATTGTATTTTTCGATACGTCTATAAAGTGAACTTCTTGTTATCCCTAGTGCTTTTGCTGAATTACTAATAGAATGATTGTGTCTTGCCAATGCTTTTTTGATGGTATTAATTTCCATCTCTTCCAAATTCAATTCTGAACCAGCTGTTGTTGACATTACAGAAATTCCAAAAGAAGGTTGAAATTCTTTTCTAGTTAATTTTTTCTGGTTTAAATTTAGCAAGAAAGTTCTTTCAACAATATTTTTAAGTTGCCGTATATTTCCTTTGTATTCTTGATTTGACAACCAATTTGCAGTGTCCCCATCAATCTGAGGTCGTTCTGTATTATAAAGCGAAGATACATTTTTGAGAAAATATTTCACTAAATCAGGGATATCAGTTTTACGATCAGACAAAGAAGGCAAATGAATGTTTAATAAATTGATTCTATAAAAAAGATCTTCTCTAAAACCACCATCAATTGCCATCCGCTTAATTGGTCTATTCGTGGCACTGATTACACGTACATCTGTTCGTAAGCTGTTACTTGAACCGAGTGGTTCGTAGACTTTTTCTTGTAAAACACGCAATAATTTTACTTGGTTTTCCAAATTGACTTCACCGATTTCATCTAAGAATATAGTTCCTGTGTGCGCTTTTGCAAAACGCCCTTCCCTATCTGCCGCTGCACCCGTAAATGCTCCTTTTTTATGACCAAACATTTCCGATTCAAAAAGATTGGTTGGAATTCCTCCAAGGTTTACTTTTACAAATGGATTGTTGGATCGATGACTTTTTTGATGGATGGCCTCCGCTATTAGTTCCTTTCCGGTTCCACTTGCGCCTGTTATCAAAACACTTGCTTCTGTGGAAGCGACGAGATCAACCATGGTCATCACTTCCACCATTTCTGGGCTGGAACCAATGATATTTGGTGTTGAATCAATCTCCGTTATTGGACTAAGTGTATCAGTTGTTGGATGATACAATCGTTGGATACTTTTCAAAGAGTTGAGTAAGTCTTTATTGTCCCATGGTTTGGCAATAAAATCTTTGGCACCTATTTTCATTCCTTTTACTGCCAATTGAACCGTTGCCCAACCCGTCATCAAAATGACAGAAATTTTCGGGAATGATGCTCTTATTTGAGTTAGTAATTTAATGCCTTGTTTCCCAGAAGTATCGATTGTAAAATTCATATCAAGAATAATGACAGCTGGATCTTCTTTTTGAATGGTTTCCAATGCAATTGCAGGTTGGTTGATGGTTGCAACATCAAATCCATTTCGGGTTAACAATAATTTCAAGCTGGAACAAACTGCTTGATCGTCGTCTATGATTAGGGTTTTCATCGCGTAAGTTTACTATTTTTTGGTGAATTTTCTCTTTCTATTTTATACAAATTGAGAACTATTAATCTTCGTGTAATGAATTAGCAGGTGTAATTTTTGCGGCCTGAATACTTGGAAACAAAGCACATGAAAACACCAATGTTAAAATGATCAAACAAGCATAAATAATTGCTTTGTAAAACAATTCATTTGGATATTCGGTCACTTCCAATATTGGAATTTGAATGGCGAAAAAGATGCCGATGGCCAATGCTGCAAAAGTTAACACTAAAATTTCTATTATAAATTGTTTGGTGATGTCAAAACCATTGGCACCAACTGCTTGACGGAGCCCGATTTCAGATTTTCGTTTGCTGATATTGTACCACAATACACCGAACAATCCTAATGCAACATTGAGACACAAAAATCCGCAAATAAATAACAATGCTATTACCAGTATCCAACTTTCGGAACTATCTTCTTTTCGGTCTTTTTCTAAAGTAGAAATAGTGCTTCCAGAAGTTTTTGTGGCAGTATTTACAATGCTTGATAATTTTTCTTCGAATGAAGCTGGAACGTTTGGTTTCATTTTTAAAACAACAAACGATTGATTTTTCACATAAGGTCGGTAGGCAAAAACAATATTTCTGGCTTCCTGGAATTCACCTGTATATCTATAATCACCAATCACACCTACAATCGTATTGGGACCATCAAGTAACAAGGTACTATCGACTCTAGATTGTCCAGGGTAATAACTATCAACAAATCTCTTGTTCAAAATAATAGCGTCATCTTTTCTATTGCCATCCTCTTCTGTAAACCATCTCCCTTCCAATATTTCACTTCCCAATACTTTGGCGAAATCAGCATCAGCCCGCACGATCATAGTTTCGAATGTGAATCCATTTTCATCATTTTGAGTGCTCCACTGACTATTTCGAAAAGGAGCCATAAAGCTGGTAAACGTAACGGCTTCGATTTCATCTTGCGCCAGAAGATCTTGCCTCAAGTTAGTAATAGCTTGTACCGCTTCAAGGGAATCCATATGTTCTACGTTATCCAAATTGATAATCCATCTGTCTTTGGTTTCGAATCCTAATGGAAGGCTCGTTCTTTCAAAATTGAAGAAAACGAAAGCTAACACAAAAAACAATACGATGAATGAAAGGAGTATTTCCAAAGCCATTAATGCATTGCTTCCTTTTTTATTCCAGATTAATTTTAAAATATGCTTAATCATAACTTATTTTCTTTTTAGTGCATTAACAATTTGAAGTCTTGACATTTTTAGTGCTGGAATGAATCCTGAAAGTATTCCAAAAAGTAGCGTCCCAAAGAAACTATAAATGAAAAATTTGGTATTCAATTTTAAAATAGCATCTCCTAATAATCCTCCCGAGTTAATTAAACTGATTAATAAAAAAGCTAGGATTAATCCAAGTAAACCTCCAATAAAAGTTTGCAAAATATTTTCTACTATAAATTGGACAACGATATTTCCTTGGTGTGCTCCAAAAGCTTTTCGGACACCGATTTCAGATGAGCGATCCATGATTCTACTGACATTTAAATTTATCAGATTCAGTGTCGGAAGTAAAATAAAAAACAATAGTAAGCCGTAAACTATAAATGACATAATCTGGTGGCTGTCCTCCGCTTTATCTTCGTAATATATTCCTTGTGCATAGGCTTCATTGTAGGTAGCTGCGGGTTTGAAATTAACTTCATTCATTTCCCAATTGTTATCAGGATGGTCAATTGGAATGGTAGAAGCGGCGTGATAAATTTCTTCTTTCAGTTTTTGTGTAGTAGCTCCATCTCTCTTCTTAAGCATGGCACCGAAACCTCCGAAATAATAAGAATCTTGATTTTCCATGTTATAAATCGTATAGGGAACTACAGCATCGGGCGATATTATATCGACAATTTTGGAATTGTCTGGATACAAACCAATGACTTTAAATGTTTTGCCATCCATCTTCAATTCCCGATCTAAAACACCAGAAGTAACACCAAAATATTCACGTGCAGTTTTTGTTGAAATTACGATAACCTGAGCTGCATTATCCATATCATCCTGATCAATAGTTCTTCCTTCTAATATTTTGTGGTTGAAAACTTTCCAATAATTAGGATCTCCCATCAAAGCATTTATGGTGATTTTTACGCCATTTACAAAAACATCATTTGTGTAACTGGAATTAAAAATGGTAACGTACTCTGCAGAAGGCAAACCGATCAAATATTTTTCTGCTAACTGACAATTTATCTCACTATTGGATTGTCCAGAGCTTCTTTCTTTATAATCATAAGAAACGGTGTCAAAGACCATAGCACCGTTTTGCATCATTGAATCAACAACAGGAATCGTGTCTATTACATTCCGAATCAATTGAACTTGACTGATCCAAACAAAGTCATCTTTGTGTTTCATCGGAGCGGAAGTTCCCAACTCGCTTTGCAAAAAAGAAAGGAAGACCATCAAAATTCCTAAGGTGAAACTGATTCCAAAAAGGGTTATAAAAGTGAAGAATTTTCTTCGAGCCAAAACTCTCCAGGCCAATTTTATATAATTTAAAAACATGGTTTTTTATTTTTGATCTGTCGTTAATACAGACTGGGTTATTTAAGCCAATGAAGCAGTTGCAACTTGAGATCCATCATATAATCGAATTAAACGATGGGTCTTTTTTGCCATCCGCTCATCGTGTGTTACCATGACGATGGTCGTGCCTAAGTCTTCATTTAATCTAGTTAAGATAGCCATTACTTCATCTCCCATTACGGAATCCAAATTTCCTGTTGGCTCATCCGCTAAAATGATAGCGGGTTTTCCAACGATTGCTCTTGCTATGGCTACACGTTGTTTTTGTCCTCCAGATAACTGATTTGGAAAGTGTCCTTTTCTATTAATAAGCCCAACTGATTCTAGTGCTTCTGCGGCCAATCTTCTTCTTTCTTTTCCTGAAATTTTTCTATACAATAATGGTAATTCTACATTATCGATTACACTTAAATCTGAGATTAAATGGAAACTTTGAAAAATGAATCCTAGTTTTTCATTTCTAAATTTTGCGGTTGCTTTACTAGCATATTTGGTAATCGATTGACCGTCTACAACAATACTACCATTGGAAGGTTCATCCAACAGTCCCATGATGTTAAGCAAGGTACTTTTACCGCAACCTGATGGCCCCATGATGCTTAAGAATTCACCTTTTGCAACATGAAGATCGATGTCATTTAATGCTGTGGTTTCTATCGTTTTTGTTCGATATACTTTTGAGATATTTTTTAATTTTATCATGATGGAGTTTTTATATTTTTTTAAAATTATTGTTGTTTTAAAATTTTATCCAAGTTTTTAATTAATACTGAATTACTTTATTTTCCAAAATATCATAGCCGCTTAATGTTCGTAAATTGTAATAAGTGACCCAATAATTCTTTAAAGCATTAATATAATTTCTTTTGGTTTGATCTTTTTCTCTTTGTGCTAATGTTAAATTGGTGATGTCCAAATTTCCCAAAATGTAACGTTGATTAGAGATTTCAAAACGTTCTTCTGCTTTTTGCATAATTTCTTGTAACAGAATAATTTCGTATTGCAATCTTGTAAACGCAAGTGCACTTTGACGCACTGTGTTTTCCAATTCTAACATTTGTTGTTCGTATATCAGGTCCAAATTCTGCTCTCTTAGTTTGACTTGATTGATTCCTGATTTTCTTTTGCCCCAATCCAAAATTGGAATTGCCAATGATACATTAAATTGTTGTTCATCAAAAGGATCTGTATAAACTTCATTCAATTTTTGACTACCTCTTGCTAGCCCGATGGATGCTTGCAAATCTATTTGAAAACCTAAATCCGCTTTTGTTTGATCCAATGCTTGTTGTGTTTCTGCTTTTGCTCTTTGAAAACTTATAATCTCTGGTCGGTTAATTTTATAGTTAGATAACAATTTTTCTAAGTCTAAATTACCAGATGAATTATTTACAGGAATGGCAAAGTCTGTCGTTGAAGGCGGAATTGCTTTTCCGGTGAACGTATATAAGGTCGCTATTGCTTGATCCAATTCGGAAGTAGCTTGAGAGACCGACAATTTAGCATTATTCAATTCGATTTCCAATTGCAATTTTTCATCTTTACTCACTTTTCCTAACAATAATCTTTCTTCCGTAATGATTAGCAATTTCTCATTGACGGCTTGATTGGTATTGGCGATTTCTAAATTTTGTTTTGCAACAAGTATGTTAAAATAAAATGCAGTTGCATCTCTTAATGCTTCTTCAATTTGAATGTTGTAATTCTTCTCAGCTTCCGTCAATAATAAGTTTTGAATCACCTTTTCGTGCTTCCATGGATTGTAACCAAATAGAGATTGTTGAATTCCGATTCTTAATGGTACACCATTGTATTGGTTGATATCAAAAGTAAAATCATCGAATCTTTGCAAATCACTATTTACGAATATTGTTCCACCTGTTTTCTGAATTACTTGCGTTCCAAATAATGAAAGCGAACTATTTGCTTGACGAATTGCTTGAAAATCAATCGTTCCATCAGGCTGAGGAATAGGTGATGAAGTTTTTGAATAATTCGGAATATTTCCAAAAAGACTCAAATTCGGTTTCAATTGGGATTTATAAAAATTAAAAGATTCAGCAGCCATTGCTCGATCCAATTTGGCTGATTTTCCAACAAAACTATTGCTAATTACTTCTTGATGGATACTTTCAATATTGACTTGGGCAAAACTTAATTGAACCAAGGTTAACACTAATAATGTAAAATATATTTTTAATTGTAGCATTTTCATTTCTAGTTTAAGTTGGAGAATTAATCAATTACAAATCGGTCCATATGATCAAATTCTTCTGTTTCTGAAATGATAATTTTATCACCTACTTGTAAACCACTTGTTATTTCGAAATAATCACTACTTATTAAACCTTTACTAATTCTTGTTTTCACAGCTTCGTTGTCAACAATTTTGTATATAAATTGATCTGGTGCTCCTTTCAAGGCATTTCCTCTTTTTGCTCGAAGCACATTTTCTTTGTTGCTCGTGATAATATAAACTTCAGCTCTAAGATTTGGTCTAAGTGATGGGTGATTATTTTTTTCTAAGGAGATGTAAAATTTCACTGTGTTATTTTCGACCTCTGGAAGAATTCTAGTAATCTCCCCTTTCAATCTTTCTTTGCCCACACGAACTTCGACTGGCAACCCAACTTGCAATGCTTTGCTATTTCTGTCAGAAGTCAATGCTAGAATTTCGAAGCGATCTAGATTTGCAATTTTCACAAGTGGTTCCCCTTCTTGAACTGTCTTTCCGATATCTTCATTGATCCAAGTGATGACTCCATTTTGAGGAGAGGTGACGCTTGTTTCTTTTAACTTTCGACCCAATTGCTTTAATCGTTTAGACTGGATATCAAATTCTAATTGAAGATTGTTTTTATCTGTTGAATTGACTTGACGCTTGAATTGCAAATCATTTTCCAACAACTTTTTTTCGATTTTAGAAATACTCAATTTTAATTTAGCCGCTTCTAGTTCTTCAGCAGTAGCCCCACCGATTTTCAACAACCTTTCTTGATCACTAACTTGTGTTTTCAATTCACTTAATTCAAGCGCTTTGATTTGGTCTCGATAATCTAAATCACGAAGATCTTTGTCAAATTGCAATTTTAATTTCTCAATATTGTTTTTCCTTAGCGACAATTCGTCATTTAAACTTTCATATTCCAAAGCGGTATATTCCTGATCTAGCTTTAAAATCAAATCTCCTTTTTTCACATTGGCACCTGCTGAAATCAACACATCTTCTATCTCCGTTGACACAGGTGCATTGATAATTCTTTCGGAAGCAGCAACGATTGTTCCAGTAGCAGTTAGCGTTTTTCGGATGTTTCCTTTTTCTACTTTTACAACATGTAATTCGTTTGTTTTTGCTTTTTTTGTAAAAGTTGTTTTCATCAAATAATATGCACCTCCAAGCAATCCAATTACAAAAATTGCTGGGAAAAATTTTTTGAACTTGTTTTTTGATTGTTCTGAATTTGTAAGTACTCGATCCATTTGGTTATTATTTAATTTATAAAGTCCAATCGGTGTGCCAATAATTAACACATTGACTATCAATGATTTAAATAATTCACTATTTCAAATACTGTACGATATCGGACACTCCATGTTCGATAATGGGAATTTGAAAAGGAAGAAAAATAAAATGAAGTCATCACTCCATTTTATATTTTTCAAAATTCAAACATAAGTCAACTTAATCAAAGGTAAATTTAATAACATTTCAATTACAAATTAATGTTAAACTTTTCAAAATTTAAAAAAGTTACTCCATTTTATTTGCAAGTCCAGAATTTAAAATCCATATTTGACATATCATTTAATAAAAATCATAAATCATGACTATCTTAACCTCATCAAAAAGTCTATCTAACATTACTGCATTGACCTTGTTAATGTTGATTCCATTATTCGCAACTTGTCAAAATAGAGCGATTATTATTTCAAATAATGAGACCCATATTAAAGTCAATGATGGAAAAAATTCTTTCGAATTAACGCATCAAGGAAGTTTGGAAATATCCGATGACAATACAGCAATTATAAGTATTTCTGACAATGGATATTTCGAGTTTACTAAAAAGCAATTTGGCAAAAAGAAAAAAGTAACGATTAACGCAGATAGAAATGGAAACTTAACTCATGAGTTTTTTATCGGTAGAAAAAAAGTACCTTATATACCTGAAGGACAAAATTGGATGGCAGAGATGTTACCAATCATTGTCAGTACCACTAATTTAGGCGGTGAAGCCAAAATGAAAAGAATGTATAAAAAAGGAGGTGCTAATGCGCTTTTGAATGAAATGGAATCAAAAAAGGATGATCACTTAAAAAAGGAATATTTTGATTTCTTATTAGACCAAGATTTGACAGAATCGGAAATGGAGCAGACGCTTCATCTTGTCTTAAAACATTTGAGTAGCGAACATTTTATCTCTGATGTATTTGAAAATAATCATAGAAAAATATTAAAGTCTAAGCATGGCAAAGCACAATACTTGAATGCCATCCAATCAATGAAATCTAGTCATTTCAAAGCAGATTTATTATCGGACTATGTGCGTCATGTAGAAGTGGATGCAAAACAAGTGAAAGATCTTATGGATTTGATTTCTACTTTTAAGTCGGGTCATCACATTTCCGAAGCAGTTGAAGATATAGCTGAACAACGAGACTTATCAGATGATGCGCTTGCAATTTTAATTACCCGATCTATGGAAGTGACAGATTCTGGTCATCATAAAAACGAAATTTTGGATGACATTATGGACCATCACAAATTAGGTTCCAAGAGTTTATCTGCTATGTACAAAGCATTAGCTAACATTGATAGCGGTCATTATTTCTATGAAATCGTAGATAATATTGTTGATTCCCAAAAGCTAAATGAAAAGGAATTGACGGATTTGATTTTTGTTTTAGAAAATCTATCATCTGATCATTATCTATCTGCTGCACTTCAGGAATTGGCAGATGATGTTTTAGATCATCAAGGATCTGCGATAGACGCTTATAAAAAAGTAGCGAAAAATATTAGTTCTTCACATCATTATAGAGAAGTGATGGAAGCGATTGAGGAATAGTAAATCGATCGATATTTTATTCTGGACCAATCTTTTTGTTTTACGTGAATGTAGTACTGCGAGAAGATTGGTTCTTTTCTTTTCAGCTATCAAATTTTCAAGAAACGATAAACGCTAAGAATTACCTTTTGATAATAAAATGAGGCTAAATAAATAAGCACTAAAGAGACACACAAAACAATACTAATGTAAGCACCATTAGTAAATATCAATGCGATACTTAAAATCAAAGTGTGTAGTAAATAAATTGAGAATGATATGTGACCAGAATAGATGAAAAATTTATTTATGCTTTCAATTTTTAGTTTGTATATAAAAATTGCAATTGCTGAATAACCAATCAGTGCAGGAACATCATTGATCATTTTTCCAACAACACCACCTTTCATTGCCAACACTCCGTAGGTAACACAGCCAACGATACCAAGAACCAATAAATAAATTCTGTTCGGATTATAGTTGAACTCGTAATTGTTTTCAGCATATTTTAATGCGATTACCATTCCTAGAATAAATTCCCACATAAATTGTAAGAAAAAGCTATTCCATACGCGCTCTGTTTCTTTACCTAATGTCAACACTAAGCAAATCCAAATAAAGCTTATCGTAATTCCTAACATTATAAAATCGATTGGTTTCATTTTTTTAGCAATAGAAGCAAGCGGAATAAAAATTATATAAAATTGAATAATCATAGATATGAACCACAATGGATAGCCGTATGAACCGATTATTGTTTCGTCAAACATTTTATATAAGAAAACATGACCTCCAAAAGCATATAGAGAATTCTGATACAATGGAATAAAGAATGAAATTAGCGCAGAAATAATCACTATGAAAACATATGGAATATATATTTTCGATACCCGTTTTTTCAGAAATGTAACATAATTGGTAGGTTTTTTTAGATAAGATAAAAATAATCCAAAACCCGAAAGCAAAACAAATAAGTGAACTCCAGTACCTCCAAAAGATATGAAATGCTGAAAAGGATTCGGCAAATCAAGAATCTGCAAAAAATGATAAATCATTATTGTAAATATGGCATACCCTTTTAAGAATTCTATTATTTCGAGACGACGCATAGTAATTTTGTTAGTCAAATAGACCGTTTCAGCTTTATTCCAACAATATATTGTTTTGGAATAACATCTATTTCTAGATGCTTATATTATCATTTGGAGGAGTTTCAAAACAAATATCCATTCATTTTCAGCAAACAAAATTTGCTATAAGAATCAAACACTGTTTCTAGAGGGATGCAACTTAAGAAATCAACTCATTAATTGATTTCCAACGTTTTAAGTATTTCCGCAAAATTAGATAAAATAGAGATTCCATCCAAATTGCTTAATCTTAATTATTACTTAAATTCCAAATTTTGCCTGAGAATCAGCAATTTAGTTCAATAAATAATAGCGCTAGAAAGAAATCAACCTCTCTGTAATGTAAAACCAAATGTTGAGCCAATTTCAAGGGTACTTCTAACAATTACCTGTTGATTATGTGCTTCAACGATATGTTTTACAATCGCCAACCCAAGACCGGAGCCACCAATATGGCGTGATCGGCTTTCATCTGCCCGATAAAACCGTTCAAAAATATGTGGTAAATGCTTATCAGAAATACCAATTCCGTCATCAGCGACTTCAACTAAAATATGTTCATCAAATGAGTAAAATGCCACTTTCACTTCACCACCATTTTTCCCATATTTGATCGCGTTTGAAATAAGATTGTTGAGTACTTGTTGAATACTTTTATTATCGGCCTTTACAATCATCCCACGCTCCATTCCATCTTTAAATTTAGGGGTGATATTTTTTTCCTGAAACATATAGTTCAATTCATCGAACACTTCTTTGACCGTATCTTTAATGTTAAATGTAGTCATTACCAACTCTTTGCTCCCTAATTCCAGACTACTGATATAATCCAAATCAACAACGATTGCATTGAGTCGATCTATATTTTTCGCTGCTCTTTGCAAATATGTAACATTAATGTTATCATCGTAGAGTCCACCTTCGAGCAATGTTAAAATATACCCTTGGACATTAAAAATGGGCGTTTTCAATTCGTGGAATACATTTCCAATAAAATTTCTTCTATAATGCTCGCTAGCTTTTAAAGACTCGATTTCTTTCTCTCGATCAGAGGCCCAAGCACTTACTTCATTTTCTGTTTCCTCCATAATATTTGAGTTGATATTGATATCTCGAAATGTATTCTGAGTGGAGACTTTTGAAGAACGAATTGTTTTGTAAAGTACTTTTATTCTTCTATAGACAAACCATTTAATAGCAAATGAAAAGACGAAATAAGAAGTAATTAAAATGATAATTGGAATAATCAACCAAGCTGTGGACTGGAAAGAAACGATTCCGAAAAATTGAAATATAGCAAGTGATATTGTTACCAGAAAGGCAACAACGGCGGCAGCGTAAATAGCTAATTGAAATAGTGTTAGATTTTTCATTCTATAATACTGATGTATAAATTAGAATTCAAATTTTGATTTTTGAAAAAACAAGATGATCATCAACAAGCATCATTTTTCAATTTAAATTTTCAAGGAGTCTGGTTTTATTACTTTTTCATTGAAAAAAGTATACAAAATTCTAGATTTTAAAAACCTGCCTATGCCGGCAGGCAGGCTCGTCCCTCGAACATTTAAAATCCGCCACCCACTTCAAAAGCACGTTTTTTGCTTTAATTGAGGTGAATTTGCAACACAATAAACACGCTTTAAGTTTATTTTAGATAATTGTTTAATAATTTGCAAGATATTTTAGCTTAAGTTAAAACAACAGAAAGATATAAATTAGAATTCAAATTTATATCCGATTCCTTTCAGCGTTTTAATATAGTTTTCACCCAACTTTTCTCTCAGTTTTCTAATGTGAACATCAATTGTTCGATCACCAACTAAAACATCCGGTCCCCAGATTTTATTAAATATTTCTTCACGTGAAAATACTTTTCCTGGTTTCGAAATCAATAAATTTAATAACTCAAATTGCTTTTTCGCTAGTACAATTTCTTGATTTCCTTTGTATACAGAAAACTTTTCTCGATCGATTGTTAAGTCTTTAATATTAACAATAGCATCCACCTCTTTTTTTGCAGTTCTTCTTAACAATGCTTTGACTCGACTAATTAGAACACGTGGTCTAATCGGTTTATTTATGAAATCATCCCCACCTGATTCTAAAGCAGTAATATGGGTAAAATCTTCGTTTCTTGCTGTTAGAAAAGCAATCATCGTATCTGGTAATTTGCCAGAATCTTTAATTTGCTTACACATTTCAATACCATCAATTTTGGGCATCATAATATCGAGTAAGATAAGATCGGGCTTAAACGCATGTGCCATTTCAAGTCCAGCAGCACCATCCATTGCACCACGAACCTCAAAGTTTTCTTTTTCAAGATTATACTTGAGAATCTCAATTATGTCTTCCTCATCATCGACTATCAATATTTTAGGACGCTTATTCATGTTCGGTTTTAATTTGATCTACTATGTCACATATTTGGCAAAAATCACATAACCTGTTGTTTCGCAGTTATTTATAAAACTATTTTTTTTTCATGGAATTAATTCATATGATTTGATACAAAAAGTTGATTAGTTGAAACATACACTCTAGGTCAAAATATTCCCATTTCGTACATTTTTGCTCAAAAGCACTTCATTAGGAAGCTATCTTTGTAATAGCCTTTTAATTATTCTCTCATAAGTCTAAGTAAAGTCTTCTATAGTGAAGACTTTGCTTTTTTTTATTTAGAACGTTGTTGTTTATTGACTTCTGTAATCATACTTCCATATATCTCTTCAGCAAATTCCGGATGTTCTTTTAGATAAGTAAAAATAGACGCTATTTCTACATCTGTAATGTTATTTATCTCTTTCACTTGTTCCAAGTACACCTTCGTCATACTATCTTTTTGTTCACCTAACAATGAAGTGACCGATGCGTCCGTCAAATGAATTTGGATAAGAATTGATTGAATTTTTTCTTTCGAAAACGGAGGAGGTGTTTCTTCTTCGCACCCTAAAATTGAGATGCATATTAAAACAAAGAATAGTAATGGCTTCAATTGAAATATTGTTTTGGATAATAAATATCGACAACACGGGCAGTTTCTTCGTTGAGCGCTTTCCAATGATCAATTTCTCCTTCAATTCTAACAATGCCACAGGTAGGTAAATTAGCAATATAAGTGGTAGAAAATAAATTAGCAATCGAGGTAAATGTTGGATTGTGCCCAAAAATCATTAATTGATTTAAATCATCAGATTGACTTTTTACCAAATCCAAAACTTCGTGTGAATAAGCTTCGTAAATAACTTCATCTTCTAAAAAATCAGTCACACCGAGCGCTCTTGCAAAAAATCCGGCTGTGGTTTTAGCACGGTTAGCAGGACTAGAAATAATCCGGTCTATTTCAATTTTTTTATTTTTTAAAACAGTTGCCATGAAAGGAGCATCCCGTAAACCTCTGTGATTGAGGGGTCTGTCAAAATCTTTCAAACCCGGGTTGTCCCAGCTAGATTTTGCATGTCGAATGAAATAGACGGTTTTCAAAATTTGACTAAAATTATTTAATTATTGAAACTCTCAGAAATTGTAATTGTACGGTAATGTTTCTATTTTTAAAGTTTGTTCCACACAATTTTAAGTGTACCGCAATTTATCACAATCACTCAATTAAAACTAAAGATTTACAATAATTGTTTATGAATTTTCCCCTAAAGAATATCGAATTAAACGTAAATGATGAGATTTTACAGGGAGGAGAACGCCTAATTGATTCAAATGGCTTGAAGCGATTGGAAGAATTCGAAAAGAATCTTTGGGTAAGTCAAATAATAGATGGTACCACTTATGAAGTTGAAGTGATGTTGGTTGGTCAAAATGTAAAAGCAACTACCTGTGATTGTGAAAAGGCCAGTTCAAAAGATATTTGTGTACATATTGCAGCAACATTACTTTCGATTATTGCTGTTAAAAAACAAGAAAAGGCCAAAAGAAAGCCAAGCAGATCGACTCCAACTATTCCTAAAAAATTGACGACTGCCTCTATTCTCAAAAGTGTTTCCAGTGAAGAATTAAATGATTTTCTTAGAGATTACGCAAGAAATAACAAGGCTTTTTCATTGGCACTAAAAGCACGATTTGTGGGTAAAGTGGAGATTCTAAATGATGTAGAAAAGTATGGACAGTTGATTCAATCGTGCATTAATTCTGTTAGTAAAAATTCTCGTAAAATATCGCTAACTGGCATGCGGCAAATTTTGGCTATGCTTACAGAATTACACGATCAAGTTGATAAAAATATTGCTATTAAAAATTATTTAGAAGCATTTTCTATTTCCAAAGCCATTTTTAACAATATAATTCCTATTCTACAAAGAGAAGCAGAAGGAAAGAAAAACTTAAATATAGCGATCAGTAAGCAATTTCTTAGTTTCAAAGATTTAGCGGTTTCCAAAATCCCTCCTGCCCTTTCAGAAGCAATTTGGAATTATACTTGTGATCGTTTTTTAAATTCGCTTTTCTTTACTTACGAAATTCCAGATCAGTTTTTAAGTATCCTGCAAATTATGGGAACTACAAAAGATCGCCAAATCCACTTGATTGATGTGATTGATAAAGCGATCGTTGAAGGCACTTTATTACAGCACACCGCTGTCAATCTTGTTTCTACGAAAATTGCATTTCTAGAAAAATTAGGTCAAGAAAAAATGATAGAACAAGTTGTCAATGAAAACCTCGCTCATCTTGATATTTTAATTTTGGCAGTTGAGAATGCATTGCGTAGTAATAACTATAAACGTGGAAAACAATTAGCATTTTCTGGATTGCAAAAAGAACCCAATACGCATCAAAAAGCAATGCTGCAAGAATATCTTTTGGAAATCAGTATTTTGGAAAATGACATGGAAGCTACTTATGAATTTGCCATCGCTCGATTCACAAGCACCTATGATTTTACGTTTTTTGAAATGGCAAAAAAAGCCGTCACCAACAATTGGCCATCCGTGCGAGCAACATTGATTGAACAGATGAAATTGGGTAAATTTTCAATTGAGAAAAGAAATGTAGTTGCAAAAATTTATGCTGAAGAAAAAATGTTTGATGAGCTGATTAATTATATTTCGAATATCCGTTCATTAGAATTACTTCAAAAATATGATGTTCAACTTTTCGAATTTAATTCAAATAAAACCAACAAACTGTACACTAAAATAATAGGTTCATTTTTAAGAAGTCATATTGGTCGACAAACTTCCGTTAAAGTTCGTTCTACAATTGCTCATTTAGAAAAATTGGATCATAAAATATTAGCAAAAGAGTTGGTCCGTATGTGTCGAGATAATTTTGCGGAAAGACATTCTTTGATGGAAGAATTGGCTGACTTTTGATCCTTGAAAGGGCAGAAATTAAACCTTGAAAGGGCTTCGAAATCATAATGTTATACAGATTTCCTTATGAAGCATTCGGATTAATAAAAGAAAAATGCCCTTTCAAGGCTAGTTAATCGATGGTTCAAAATTATACTACTATCCTTAAAAGGGTTTCTATTTTTTATGGATAATTTAGTGAAATATTTAAAAGTACCTTTCGATTTTAAAATTGAGAAAAACCCTTTCAAGGTATAAAACAAGAAAACCCTTTCAAGGTGTAAATATTAAACAACGATAAATGAAAGTAGCATTTTGGATGATTGGAAAAACTTCTTTTCCATTTATAAAAGAAGGGGTCGGGGTTTACGAAAAAAGACTGAAGCATTTCATCAAATTAGAAACGCTAGTATTTGCAGATATTAAAAAAGCTGGAACGTTGTCTGCTGACCAACTGAAGGAAAAAGAAGGCGTTCAATTTTTAAATAAAATTCTTCCCACAGACACGTTGATTTTATTGGATGAGCGAGGAAAAGAAATGGATTCTAAAAAATTTGCAGCTTTCATGGATCAACAATTTCAACACAGTTCTAAGAGAATTGTATTTGTCATTGGAGGCGCTTATGGTTTTTCTGATGCTATCAAAAAAAGAGCAAATCACTTGCTTTCTTTATCAAAAATGACCTATTCTCATCAAATTATAAGAGTAATCTTTATGGAACAGCTGTATCGTGCGATGACCATTTTGAGAAATCTCCCCTACCACAATGAATAATTTATACCTTTGCATTTCAAAAATCACGTATTAATAAAAGAATTAAACTATGGGCTTTAAGTTAACCTACGTTTTGCTTGCAATCACTATTGGTCTTTCATTATTAGCATTCAACAATCATGAATTGAAAAACAAATTGATGTTCAATCCATATAGTGTCAAGCATCGGGGAGAATGGTATCGTTTTATTTCACATGGATTTATTCATGGAGATCAAAATCACTTGTTCATAAATATGTTTGTGTTATGGCAATTTGGTTCAACTATAGAAAGTTATTTTCAACAAATATTTGGTTCTGCAGCAGGTGGAATTTATATTTTATTCTATCTTTCTGCTATTGTTGTTTCTTGTATTTCTACCTACATGAAATCTGCTGACAATCCTGGTTACAATTCACTAGGAGCCTCCGGTGCAACTTCTGCAATGGTTTTGGCATTTGTAATTTTCAATCCTTGGGAATGGTTTATTTTTCCGCCGTTGCCATCCATTTTATTTGCAGTTGCCTATCTATTTTACTCATCTTATATGGATAAACGTCAGTCAGATAATATCGGTCACAATGCCCACTTTTGGGGTGCTGTTTATGGTTTTGTATTTGTAATGGCGGGCATTCTATTATTAAATCCTGATGTAATGGGATTTGTTATTGAACGATTAATGGAAGGTCCAAAAATGCCTAGCTTTTTAGGTGGATAAAAATCCTAACAATATGTTTTTCGTAGTCAGCAAAGTTTTATACGTTTTAATTCAGCCATTAAATTGGGTGGTAGCGTTGTCGCTTTCCAGTTTGTTTTTAAAAAGCAAAAAATGGAAACGCATTACTTTATTAAGTAGTGTTACATTACTTGTTTTTTTTACGAATCACTTTATTCTCAATCAAGTCATGAATCTTTGGGAGCCAGAATCTATTCAAGCTAAAGATATTTCTGAGCCTTATGATATTGGAATTTTGCTAGGTGGTTACTCGGATTTCAATATTCAATATCAAGAAGGTCGGTATAATTTTAGTGCTCGTGCTAATAGGTTCACACAAACGCTCGAGTTGTATAAACAAGGTAAAATAAAGAAACTATTGTTGACAGGTGGTGCTGGAAATTTATTGGAAGAGCAAGTTTCAGAAGCAGAAAAAATTGTGGTTTTCTTAGAAAAAATGGGGGTTCCTGCTGAAGATTTGATCATAGAAGGTAAATCCCGAAATACGAAAGAAAATGCAGAATTTACTGGCGCAATTTTGAAAGCCAATTATCCGGGAGCACGATGTTTACTGATTACTTCTGCATGGCACATGCGTCGATCAATGGCTTGCTTTAAAAAAGAAAACATTGCTTTTACGCCTTATTGTGTGGACTATGAAAGTGAGCGTACGCGGATGCATCCTGAATCTCTTTTTACACCAAATAATCTCGGTTTTTATCGTTGGGAATTAATGATTAAAGAATGGTTTGGGATGTTGGGGTATTGGGCTCGTGGGTATATTTAGCAAATTTTTTCTGAAAAATTTGAATGTAAAATGTATAATTAAAAATTAAAAATAGGACGCCCATTCCGGTTCCAACGTGAGACTGTACGAAAATACTCGTTCGAGATGAGAGGTTAGAAACCTTCATCTCGTAACACACACGGTATACGAGCAAAAGGTTTCTAACCTCTTTGCTTTTGGGGATTTTCGCACAGTCCAACGTGAGTTTGCGAAACAGAGTCATATTTATAATTTTTCATTCATAATTCTCAAAGTCTATATTAAATTTAGTTTCAATGAAAAATCCTTGGAAAACCTTAACAAACGAAATACGATACGACAATCCTTGGATACAAGTCACACACCGAGATGTCATTAACCCTGGTGGTGGCAAAGGCATATATGGAATGGTGCATTTTAAGAATTTAGCGATTGCCATTGTACCTTTGGATAAAGATTTAAATACTTGGATTGTTGGACAATATCGCTACACATTGGAAGCTTACTCATGGGAAATACCAGAAGGTGGTGGACTGATTGGAGTGGATCCGATTGATTCAGCGAAAAGAGAATTGAAAGAAGAAACAGGTGTGACTGCAAAAAAGTGGACCAAGATTTTAGATATGCATATGTCTAATTCAGTGTCAGATGAAGCATCGATAACTTATGTTGCACAGGACTTGGAAATTGGTGAAGCAGAACCTGAAGAAAGTGAAGATTTGGTTGTCAAAAAATTGCCTTTTGAAGAAGTATTTCAAATGGCGATGAACGGAGAGATAACAGATGCCTTAGCAGTTGCTTCTATTTTTAAAGTGCAGATGATGTTGGAAAAAGGGATGCTTTAATCGCATTTAATCGCTGTAAGTAACTTCAAATATTACATCTTCTACTTCGATTTCATCATTTACACCATTTGAATTTCTCAAAACTCCATTAAATGTACCTGTTACAAAATTTAAGTCGTCGTCATGACTTGTGATTTCTAACACTCCTTCTTCATAGAAATAATTTTTGTCATTAAAGCTATCATAAAAGTAAACGTAGAAGGTAGTTCCAGTATCAGGACCAATCTCTCCTACTACTATATCAGACAATCCAAAACTTAATGTTTTTACACCATCATTCGAATTAATCCGAAATTTATTAGCACCCGTTCCTCCATTGTCGTATGAATCAATATCACATGGTTCGTAAGGAGTTCCATCAATTATTCCAGTTAAATTATTTGGATCATTTTCGGTGCTAGCTGACAACGCAGTATAAATTTCTTCTCTCGCACAAGTGAAAATACCTAGTCCATTTTCAACATTTGAGAAGATGGAAATGGGCTGAGCGAATCCACCAAGGTCTTGATTGTCTGTAAATGCACGAAGCGATCTGGAATATTCATAATGATCTTTTGAGATACATTTCCAAACTACAGATAGATTTCTGTCTTCATCAAAATTTCCATAAATCCCTAAAACGATTTTATATTCTGACCCATCAAAGCCAATATCTGATAACAAAACACCGTCATAATCACCACTTCTTTCCGCATTCAAATTTTGGGTTTCAAAATAAACTCGATTGATGTAAATTTCTCCATTAATGCAGGAAGAATCGACCGCAACCAATCCGATTTCATAAAAATTTTCTACTCCTGCTGGATCATCAAATGTAATTTCTACCGCATCTAATTTAAAACCATCAATATCAATCGTTCCCTCTTTTTCGAACTTCAAATCGGTAATTGGTACAAAATCAGGAAAAGTTTGCGTCGCTCTTAGTTCTGGATATCCAGGTGCATTTGCTAGGAGCTCCATCACACCATCTTTCACTCCAAAAGGGGTTGTATTGTCATAAGAGTGATTGATATACCAATTGGAAACGTTGGTTGATTCAAAATCAAATAATTTGGTCCCTTCATTATATAAACTAATGGTTCCATCTGGTACATTTCCCAATTCCTCGTTTACATCTAGCAAAGCTCGTGATTCAGACAAGCCAGCAAATAATGTTGTTTGTTTATCTGTAACATAACAATGTACTGCCAATTGTTTAACATGCTCTGGTGGATCGACATCTAAGACTACAGAAAATGGATCATCTCCACATCCATTTAACAAAAGTATAGATGCTAAAAACAAAGTTATTAAATATTGATTTTTCATTTAGCTAGTTTTGCAAAGTATCTTAACAATAAATTTACTTAATCTTGATAAGTCACTTCAAACATTAAATCTACTTCAATGTTATCATTTGGATCTGTTGGGTTTGATAAAGTTCCGGAGTAAGTTCCAGTTACAAACTTGGTATCTTCATTGTGTTCTGTAATTTCGAAATCTCCGTCGCCAATTGTATTATAACCTTGTTGATTGGAATTGTCATAAACGTTTACTTGAAAAATTGAGTTCGTTCCTGCTCCAATCACACCAACCACCAGATCATTTATAAACAAATTTAGTGAATAATTACCATCATTTGAATTGATATTAAAATATTCATTGGCACCACCTCCATAAGCTTCAATATCGCAAGGTTCATAATCATCTCCATTAAAAGTGGCAGTCAGTATATTAGGTTCTACATCCGGTAAATCCGATATTAATACAGGATATACTTCCTCTCTACCACAAGTAAAAATTCCCAAGCCATTTTCAACATTCGAAAAGATGGAAATAGGCTGAGCAAATCCACCTAAATCTTGATTGTCAGAAAAAGCACGCAAAGATCTAGAATACTCGTAGTGGTCTTTTGAGATACATTTCCAAACTAAAGAAAGTTCTTCTTCATTATTAAAATTATTATAGGTACCAAGGACAATTTTATATTCTGATCCATCAAATCCGACATCTGATAACAATATGCCGTCATAATCACCACTTCTTTCTACATTTAAATTTTGTGTTTCGAAATATACTCGATTGAGTACCGTTTCTCCACTAATACAAGAAGAGTCCACTGTTACCAATCCTATCTCATAGTAATTTTCTTCGCCCGCTGGATCTTTAAAAGTAATTTCTACCGCATCCAATTTCTCTCCATCAATATTGATCGTACCATCTCTTTCAAATTTCAAATCCGTCAATGGAACGAAATTGGGGAAAGTTTGAGTAGCCGTCAATTCTGGATATCCAGGAGCACTCGCTCGTATTTCCATCACACCATCTTTAGTCCCAAAAGGTCCGTTGTTATCATATGCAAAATTTACGAACCAATCGGTATTATCGTTTGGTTCATAATCAAAAAGCTTAGCTCCATCATTATATAGACTTAAATTTCCATCAGGCACATTTCCAATTTCTTCATTCACATCTAATAATCCTCTTGATTCTGACAAGCCAGCATATAAAACCGAACTTCTATCTGTAACATAACAATGTACAGCCAATTGTTTAACATGCTCTGGTGGGTCTACATCTAGGACTACTGAGAATGGATCTCCTCCACCACATCCAGTCAAAAAAATAATTGACAAAAACAAGGTGTAAATTAATTTAAAAAATTTCATCTTATTTAGTTTTTTAGAATTAAGGGTTACTCTAAATCTCTATAATTCATATTAAAATACAATGGGTTCATAGTCAGCATTTCAGTTGAATCTTGATTAAATAAAGTTCCATTAAAACTGCCTGATATAATGTTCTTTTCTTCGTCAAACGTAGTAATAAGAATAGGTACCTCCGAAACAGAAAAAACATCATTTCCATTTGTTGTTGACCTATAAAATTGAATAACTCCTTCATTCAATCCAGTAGTAAGATTCTCTATCCGCATCCGTATACTACCTATTAATTCTTCACTAGTGATGGCTTGTGCTAATAAATCAAAACTTGAGCTATCTGCATTTCTTAGATTTGCTAGCATAGCACATGCCTCAAAGTTATCTCCGCCAGAAAAATTTACATTCACTTTGTTATAAACATATGGTTCAAAATCTGACAAAGCATATGTTTTGTGTGCAGCACATCCAAAAAACCCAATTCCACCTTCAGTATTTGAAAAAAGAGTAACAGGTTGACCAAATGAACCAAGTACTTCTTGGTTTTCAAAATTGTCCAATGATCTTGAATACTGATATTGTTCTTTGGTTATGCATTTCCAACTAATTTGCATATTGTGTCCATTTGAGCGCACCTCATTTGCACCGAATACCAAGGTGTATGGTAGACCATTGAATGTTTCATCAGACAAGGTTATTGAATTGTAGTTACCGCTTCTATTAGCGATAAGATCTCTTGTCTCAATATATTTTACATCCCAAACAAAACCCTCACTACTGGAGCAAGTAGAATCAATTGATACTACACTAACTTCATAAAAATTTTCTTCATCAACTGGATCGTTAAAAGTAATTTCGAATTTATCGATTACGTTCCCGAGATTATTTATGTAACTATTTTTTTCAAAATCAATGTTACTTATTGGAACTAGCGTTGGAAATTTTTGAGTTGCGTATACATCTGGATAGCCTTCTGCGGATGCTCGCAATTCGATTTCACCCGGCAGTAGACCAAAAGCGTCTTGTAGTTTATATGTATAATTTGGTGACGTCATAGCGATTGGTTCGACAAATTCAATCAATTCAATTCCGTCTTGATAAATACTAATATTTCCAATTACACCATTAGATGTTTGATCTTCATCAAATATACTTTTAGCATCAGCCATTGAAACTACCACCTCTTTTGTAGTGCTAGTAACATAACAATGTATAACCAATTGCTTTTCAAACTGAGGATCCTCTAGATCAATTGCAATTGAGAATGGGTCCTCCCTACATGAAGACAATAAAACGACGATCATTAAATTATATGTCAGAAATTTGAGCATCAATTAAAATTCAAAACGATAGCTAAATGAAGGAATCAAAAATGGAATCAATGATGCTTGACGCAATGCAGGCACATAGTCCGATGTTCCATCTGGATTCTCAACTCTTTTTGAATCTAGATAAATGAAGAATGGATTCTTACGGCTATAAGCATTGTAGACGCCAAAAGTCCATACTCGTTTCCAGTGTTTTTTCTGTTTTTTGAATTCCACACCGATATCAAAACGGTGATATGGTTTCATTCTGAAATTATTTCTGTTGTCGTAATATTCCAATTGACTGAAGTAGCGACCATCAAATACATTACCTCCTGATTCAATCCCAGGATAATATCCGTTGTAAACTGAATTGGCTAAAGTAATCGCATTTCCAGTACCATAAACCCATGTTCCAGCAATCGAAATTCTATCTGAGATTTCATAACTCGCAACGATTGAAAAATCATTTCTTCTATCGTAAGTAAATGGGTATTTTTTTCCAAAATTTAAATCATCAAATTGTCGATTGGACCATGCTAAAGTATATCCTATCCATCCTGATAATCTTCCTTTCTTTTTTTGAACAAAAAATTCTACCCCATAACTTTCTCCATTTCCTTGAGTCACTCTTTCTTGCCAATCATTTAGTTGAAATAAACTAGCACCTTCTTTAAAAGATAATAAGTTGCTCATTTCTTTATAATACCCTTCTAATGAAACTTCGTAAGTGTCATCAAAAGTCTTGGCAACACCTAATGCTGCTTGCCATGCAAATTGTGGCTTCACACTGGCTGTTGTAGGCAACCAAAGATCCGTTGGCAAACCAATCGTTTCATTGGTTAAGAGTTGTACATATTGTTGCATTGTAGAGAAAGATCCTTTTAATGCAATTCCATTTGGCAACAAGTAACGCATAGAAATTCTTGGCTGAACAGAAGTATAAAATTTATCCTTAACATTAAAAGCAGATAAATGAACGCCAATATTTGCCTTAAATGCTTCGGAGATAATCATATCATCTTCGACATATAAGTCGTATTCTTGTGCTTTTACTTGTGATTGGCCGAGGAGTGTATCTACTGAAAAAGTTGCAGGTCCTTCGGTAATTTCGTAATCAATATCAAATTCTCCAGGTTCGAATGTGTGGTTGATAGCACTGGCTCCAAAACGGATATAATGTTTTGGACTTGGAAAAAAATCAAAGTCAATTTTTCCAGCAATATCATCGATCCCAGAAAGATATCTTAATGAAAACTTTTCTCTATTAAACTCACCTCCGCTATCTGTGTATTCAAACAAGTTATTTGCACCTGTTGTAAACTTAAATTGTGAGTATGTAAGTGTCGTGTTACTAAATAATTTATTGTTCCAGACATGATTCCATCTGGCAGCAGAAGTAAGATTTCCCCACCAAAGATCCAATCCAATAGAAGTCAAATCATTTGCATCCTTTTCAGTTGTTTCGAAACCAAATTTGTCACGACCATTGTAAATACTGAAATAAATTCTGTCTTTATCCGAAAACTTGTGGTTAATTTTGGCATTTAAATCATAAAAATATAAATCAAATTTTCCAGTAACTCCTTCTTCTTTAAAACCACGTTTTATCAATGGTCTTGCCATTACATCCAAATAAGTTCGTCTTGCTGAAACAGCAAATGAGGTCGTTTCTTTTTTGATAGGACCTTCCAACATTATTTTGGAAGAGATCAATCCAATCGAACCTGTTCCGTGAAAGTCATTGTTATCTCCTTCTTTCATGGTGATATCAATAACAGAAGATAGCCGTCCTCCGTATCTGGCAGGAAATCCTCCTTTCATCAATTTCACATCTTTGATTGCATCTGCATTAAAAACAGAAAAGAAACCGAATAAGTGAGAAGCATTATAAACAGGAACGCCATCCAATAAAATCAAATTTTGATCTGGACTTCCTCCACGAACATAAACTCCATTTTGACCTTCACCACCGGATTGTACTCCTGGTAATAATTGAAGTGCTTTCAAAACATCCACCTCTCCTAAAAGCGCTGGAATTTTTTTAATTTGTTCAATTGGGACATCAACGGTACTCATTTGTGTAGATTCCTCTATTTTTTCAAATGTCTCTGCAACTACTTCCACTGTTTCCAAATCTACAGAGAAACCCAACTTGATATTCATATTGAGATCCTTGTCTAAAACTGCAGCTCTAACAGTTGTTGCATACCCTACATAAGAGTAAGAAAGAATAATTGAATCGGCGGGCAAGGTAAGACTGTAAAACCCGTAAGTATTAGTCGTGGTCCCCAACTTACTGTTGGAATCATAAACATTTACGCCAATTAATTTTTCACCAGAATCGATGTCTTCTACATATCCGCTAATGGTATACTTGTTTTGGCCAAATACTAAAATAGCCGTACATAGGAATGAGAAGAAAAGAATTGTTCTTTTCATAAAATTGGTTTTTTTAAAAGGTTGATAAGGTAAAATGTGCTTAGTTCTATATCGTCTCACTATTGAAACAACGGGGTTGATTATAAAAGCGTTGGTAAAAAACAAATAAACTAACAAAAAAATAAAGTCCTGTCATTTAATAACAGGACTTTAAGAATTTCGTGTATAATAGTTTACAAATTAACGTTCAAAATAAAAAACATTACTCTGCCAAAAACGGGTAACGATAATCTGTAGGTGGAACAAAGTTCTCTTTAATTGTTCTAGGTGAAACCCATCTGTATAAATTAAGGACAGAACCTGCTTTATCATTCGTTCCGGAACCTCTTGCTCCGCCAAATGGTTGTTGTCCAACAACTGCGCCGGTCGGTTTATCATTGATATAAAAGTTACCAGCAGCATTTCGTAACAATCTGCTTGTTAATTCAATAGCATAGCGATCTTTTGCGAAAACAGCTCCTGTCAATGAGTAAGGAGATGTTTCATCCAAAATCTTACAAGTCTTTTCATAATCCTTGTCATTATAAACTGCGATGGTCAAAACAGGTCCAAAAATTTCTTCACACATGGTCTTGTACTTCAAATCTTTGGTTTCGATAACAGTTGGTTCGATGAAGTAACCTTTAGTTTTTTTATAACCTCCACCAGCAATGATTTTTGCGTCTTTACTTTTCTTC
This sequence comes from uncultured Saprospiraceae bacterium, assembly GCA_937941765.1. GTDB lineage: Bacteria > Bacteroidota > Bacteroidia > Chitinophagales > Saprospiraceae > CALDGQ01. Next base: position 5,007 of record CALDGQ010000096.1, on the reverse strand, counting down.
GCTCTTGCAATATATCCACTGATTTTGTCAAAAGCATTTTCATCAATTACTGCATTTACAAAATTTGAAAAGTCCTCAGGGGTACCAGTTGTTATAGATTTTAAATCTGCTAGTAAATATTTTTTTACATCTGCCCACAATGACTTGGGTATATAGGCACGAGATGCAGCTGAACATTTTTGTCCTTGGAATTCAAATGCGCCTCTAGTCAAAGCAGTCGCTACTTGTTTAGCATCAGCAGAAGGATGAGCAATGACAAAATCCTTTCCACCGGTCTCTCCTACTATTCTTGGATAACTTCTGTATTTAGCAATGTTGTTTCCTATTGTTTTCCAAAGGCTTCTGAAAACACCAGTTGATCCTGTAAAGTGCAACCCAGCAAAATCCTGATGTGAGAATATAATATCTCCAGCAACCGGTCCATCAACGTAAATTAAGTTAACAACACCTGGTGGCAATCCTGCTTCTTCCAAAATATCCATAATCACAATCGCAGAATAAATTTGAGTCTCAGCTGGTTTCCATACGATGGTGTTTCCCATCATTGCCGGAGCACAACAAAGGTTACCCGCAATAGAAGTGAAGTTAAAAGGAGAAATTGCAAAAACAAATCCTTCCAATGGACGATACTCCAAACGATTCCAAATTCCTGGTGCACTTTCTGGTTGTGTTCCATAAATCTCTGTCATAAACTGAACATTGAATCTAAGGAAATCACAAAATTCTGCCACTGCATCAATTTCTGCTTGAAAGACATTTTTGGATTGCCCCAGCATCGTTGCCGCATTCATACGTGCACGATATGGACCTGACAATAAATCGGCTGCTTTCAAAAAGATCGCTGCACGATGTTGCCATGGCATATTTTCCCAATCAGCTTTGGCATCTAATGCAGCTTTAATCGCTTTTTTGACATGTGTACCATCTCCTTTTGTAAAATGTCCAAGTACATGTTTAGTTTCATGTGGAGGATGAATAGATACTTTATTTTTGGTAGTTACTCTTTTCCCATCAATCACCATCGGAATGGTCATTTTCTTAGCTTTCATTTTTTTGATGGCAGCTTTTACTTCCGCTCTCTCAGGGGTTCCTGGAGCATAACTTAAGATTGGTTCATTGACCGGATATGGGACTTCGTAATATGCGTTTGACATAATTAATTTTCTTTGTTAAGTGAGGGTGCAAATCTACAAATTGTATTTATAAAGAATAGATATTAGTTGAATGAAAATTATATTGTAGGCGGTTTGACATTTGGGTACGTGATGTATGATTTATGATGTATGATATGACCGTTAGAATGTGAGCGTATGAACACGCCAGACTGTGCGAAAATAGAATACAAACGCCAAGAGGTTAGAAACCTTTGGCTCGGTTAAACAAAAGCGAGCCGAAAGTTTCTAACCTCTCGGTGTTTGACAACCAACTTTCGTGCATTTTCGCACAGTCTGACGCAATAACGTTCCTATCATAAATCATACATCAATTATCATAATCCCTTTAATTTAATTTTGACTTCTTTTGGTAAGAATTTTTTAGCATCTCCACCACCTTTGATAATTTCTCTTACAATCGTTGAACTAATATGCGAATATTCAGGAGCACTGATCAAAAAGACGGTTTCAATTCCATCGCCGACAATATGATTCAGTTGAGAAATTGTTTTTTCGTAATCAAAATCAGATGCATTTCGAAGACCACGAATTAAGAATTTTGACTTTTTCTTTTTACAATAATGTGCAGTTAAGCCTTCAAATTTATCAACATGAACTGTTGGCATTTTTTTGAATACTTTTTCTAGCCATTCAATTCTTTGTTCTAATGGAAATAGATATTTCTTTTGACTATTGACACCAATAGCGACGATGATTTTGTCAAATAATGGAATAGCTCTTTTAATGAGATCTAAATGTCCAACAGTTATTGGGTCAAAAGAACCTGGGAAAACGGCAGTCTTTTTCATGAATTGAAACGTTGATTTTGAGTTTGCAAGATAAGATTTTTGAATTGAACTTACCCTTCATATGGGCGACTAAAGTCGCCCGAATAAAAAAAACCGCTTCCCTGGACAGAAAGCGGTCGTATATTACAATTGAAATAAATCAATTAATAATCTAAGTGTTTAATTAGTCATCTAGGTGATACGTTGCTTTGAAAACCAAAGCAGCCAAAGCACCTGCGATCAAATTCGCAACTACGATGATGCCTACATTCATTCCTGTATTCAATCCATTTATCAAAGTTCCAACAGCCACTGCAGGATTGAAACAACCACCAGTTCCAAAACCACCTAATGCGTAAGCACAAGCTAATACTGTGAAACCAATTGCCAATCCATAGTGAGAATTACCACTATTTGATTTAGTAGTTGCTGTCATTAATACAACATAAGCTAATGCGAATGTTCCTAACAATTCAGCTACAAAACCTTTCAATACAGAACTGTTGACCGCACCGTTTGCCATAGTAGCACCTAAGTCAGTTGCACCAGTACCATATTTTCCGAATAAGAAAGAACCAAGAGCTGCTGCCGCTGCTCCTCCCAGGACTTGAGCAATCATATACATTGGAGCATCAGCCCAAGTACAAGCACCTCTCATAGTGCACGCAAGGGTAACTGCAGGGTTGTAATGAGCACCAGAAATGTGTCCACCTGCATAAATCATAACCATCAAGATAGACCCAATAGCTAATGGCGGTAAATAGTTGTCTGCCGGATTTCCGTTAACAACACATACAATAGTTAGAATCAGGAAAAAAGCCCCGATAAATTCAACGATGTACTTGTTCATAATTTCGCTTGTTTTGATTTAATAATAGTGAAAAAAGAACTTTTAAAAAGCTCCAATTTCGTTAGTTTGTTTGTCTAATCGGTTAAGGATTTAGACGGTGATAAAATTCAAATATAAAACAATTGTTAAATTCAATTGTTATAACTCCCTTATTTTTACGACTTTACGAATAAAACCTCAATAAATTTGTTTTACAAAGGCACAAAAAAAATCCCTTTATGGATATTAAATCATAAAAGGATTGTTGTTTATTTGTGTGATTCATTTGGATAGCGACCCAAAAGGCTCTAAAACTACACATTTGTGACGTGGCAAAAGCATAAAGTCACTAATTAATTTCAAAAAAATGAAAATTGCCCTAATTGGTTATGGTAAAATGGGTAAAACCATAGAAAAAATTGCGCATAATCGCGATTATACAGTTGTTTTAAGAACCAAGACGATGGAAGATCTAGAAAACGGTCTTGACTTACTTAAATTAGCAGATGTTGCTATTGAGTTTAGTAAACCTAGTGCTGCCTTTAAAAACATTGTTTTTTGCATCAAAAATCAAATTCCAGTAGTTTCTGGGACGACGGGTTGGCTGGATAAATATGACGATGCAAAGGCGCTATGCGAAACCCATCAAAGCGCGATGCTATATGCTTCCAATTTTAGTATCGGTGTCAATATTTTCTTTGAGGTCAATAAATTTCTGGCGGAAAGAATGAACGGACATTCCGATTATAAAGTCTCTATTGAGGAAATACATCATACAGAGAAAAAGGATCAGCCCAGTGGCACCGCAATTACCTTAGCGAATGGTGCTATTCAAATGTTGGATAAAAAAGCAAGCTGGATAAACGAGGAGGCAAAGGATGAAAAAGAATTACCCATTATTTCAAAAAGAATTGATCATGTTCCTGGCACCCATAACATTACCTACACTTCTCCTATTGATACGATAGAATTGAAACATACAGCACATTCTCGTGAAGGTTTTGCGAAAGGCGCGTTGCAAGCTGCTTTTTGGTTGAAAGATCGAAAAGGTGTTTTTGAAATGCGAGATATGTTAGGGTTTTAATAACAATGTAAATAACAATGTCAATGGAGTACACGAGCTCACAAGCCTCACGTACTCCATTGTTATTATTATTTCTTTTGCTTGTGCGCTTTATTTATGATAAACAGACAAGCACATTTTAATCTTCTCCATTAAATCTTCTGGGCTGAAAGGTTTTCCAACGTGGTCATTCATACCGAATAATTTTGCCTTTTCTTTTTCGGTTAAGAAAGCAGAAGCGGTCAAAGCAATAATCGGCACATCTCTTTTCATTGGGTCGGCCATTTTCCGAATTTCTGCTGTTGCACGATAGCCGTCCATTTTAGGCATTTGGATATCCATTAAAATTAGGTCAAAGTTTTGCACTTTGATTTCATCTAAAGCTTCCAAACCATTGTTGGCAGTAACGACTTGCATTCCTATTTTGGTCAGCATTTTCGCTACTACTATTTGGTTGATTTTGTTGTCTTCAACTACCAATATACGATGTCCGCTTGAAGAAAGCATTTCTGGAGAAATCATCTTCTTTGTTGACTTTGCATTCACATTTTTGAATGGTAGATATACCGTTACAACCGTTTGCTTTCCTTGATAGGAATTCATTTCGATTTTTCCATTTTGCAATTCAACCAATCGTTTTGCAATAAACAATCCCATAGTGGCAGTATCGTATCCTTCAAAGTTTTCTTCTGTAGTTTCACCAGCTTTCATTTGCTTGAAAATCTGATCTATTTGCTCTTTTGACATGCCTTGCCCAGTATCTTCAATAACGATTTTAAAAGTAGATTCAGTACTAGTTTCATGCATGACTTCAACTTTTACATCGATTTTTCCTTCGTCTGTATTGTCAAAAGAATTTCCAATTAAATTGGTCATTACCTGATTTAATCTAATTGGATCTCCCATGATATTCTCCGGAACATTTTCGTGGAGCTCCATTGAGAAATTGACATTCTTATCATTGGTTAAAACTTTGAATCTTTCTTCTATTTCTTTAAATGTATTTATTGGATTGAAAGGTCGGCTCGCAATATTTAATTTACCCGCTTCAATTTTTGAAAAATCAAGAATGTCATTTATAAATACGACCAAGTCATTAGCTGCAAATTGCAAAGTCCTTAAATGCTCAACCTGATCCGTACGTGGCTCCTCTTTCATCAACAAATGAGAAGT
>CALDGQ010000095.1 GCA_937941765.1 uncultured Saprospiraceae bacterium | reverse complement strand
GAAGTTGAGTACGCGAGTATACACGTATATTAACGAATTTCATGCTTAATTGTCCACGTACTCTACTTCGACATTCGATATTCTGCGGTTGGATATTCTGCGGTTCAGTTTCCGAAAGCATATTCGCACAGTCTGACGTATGAACACGTGTGCTCCGCGTTATATCCGTCAACCGTTTACCGTTCACCGTTTTCTTAAGAAACCAACTCTTCATATCCGAATTCCAGTGTCTTCCCTGTCGGCTTAAGAGATTTACTGATTGTAAAAATGAAGGTCGCTCCATCTCCTTGTTCAGATACTACCTTAATAGTTCCTTGATGTCTTTTAATAATTTTTTCACAAGTTGCCAATCCCATACCAGTGCCATCGGCATTTTGTTTTGAATAACTTTTCACCATAGGCGTAAATATCTTGTCAATAATATCCGGCTCTACTCCTACTCCATTATCGGCTATGCTAAATTCATAATGCGTTGGTAATTCTTTGCTAGTAATTTTAATTTCTAAAGGAACATCTGGTTCTTTAAACTTAATTCCATTAGATATGATATTTTGGAAGACAAGACTTAACTCAATTTTTGAGGCAATAATTTCTGTTGGTAATTTTTTGATTGTTACTTTGGCTCCTGATTCAATTATTTGTTGTTGCAATTTCAATACAACATTTTCAACAAAAGGAAGCACTTCAACCGTTTCAAGATTCATATCCTTATTAGATCCTATTTTCGCATGATTTAAAATAGAATCTACTTGATTTTGCAATTGCTTGGAACCTAAAATAATAAAGTCCAAATACATTTGGTGGTCTTTAGATAGTGTATCACCAATATCTCTTTGAAGCAATTGGCCAAAACTAAATATCGTTCTAATCGGTTGTTTCAAATCATGAGAAGCAACGTGTGCGAAATGTTTTAAACTTGCATTTGATTCTAATAATTCTTCTTCTTTTTCTTCAAGTTCAATTTTATTTTTATGTAATAGATCTCTTTGAAAATTTAATTCATCAATAATAAGACGTTGCCCTTTATCAAAAATTGCAACACAACTAGTTATCAAAACATAAAGAAATAACGTCAACGACAAATAATAATTAGCATCATTGTCTAATATTCCAGATCGATAAGAAACAACTGCGTTTAATTCCAGATAATGCAATCCAAAACTTGTCGCCACCATAAAAAACGTCCAGAAGAAACCAAAGAATCGGTTGACAATTAAAAATCCTAGCATCGGCACAACTAGTAAGGCAAGGAAATCATATGAATAAAGTCCACCAGTGGTAAGGCTGAAAGGTAATAGGATCGCTACCAATAATACGATTAGTAAATTTCCACTAATAATGAATGAGCCCCATTTCTTAAAAATAAATAGTAAGGATCCAATCCCAATAAAACAAATGGAATGAGGAAATTCATTATCAGTAAAAAACATAGAACAGAGTATTTCTGAAACAATGACATTTACTAAAAGAAAGATATGGATTGAAGATATGATACGGGCACGCCAATAAACCTCTTTTGGAGATTTCAGGTTTTCTGGAATAAAGAAATCGATTAATGTGCTAAATACGGATTTCATATATTCAGAAAAATGCAATATCTAAGCCAAAGAGCTTTCTATATATTCATATTTATTTAATCAAAAAGAAGACATTATTATATAGATTCTGAAGACAATTGATTAACAAGGATTTATGTTACCAGCAATGGTCATGAATATTTTACAAATTAAAATTCGCCTTCACCTCCACCGCCGCCAAATCCGCCTTTTCGTTTTCTTTGTTTGCGTTGATTGATTCGATAATTGAGATTCAAATTGATGGAACGACTTCTCCATTGAAACTCTCCTTCTCTATAAAAATTGTCACCGAAATTTTCATATCGACGTTTTCGAGAATTCAGCAAATCTCGTATACTTAATGTTAGGGTTGCATTTTTACGCTTGAGAAAATCCTTACTCCATCCGACATCAATACTGGTAATCGATTTATTTTTTCCTTGGACTGTCACTCTTGGCGCACGATAGTTTGTTCTTATCTGTAAATCTGATTTCCAAAAACTAAATTTAGTAGACATCGAACCTCTCCACGTGAAAGCATCTGCTTCGAAACTATCATCGAGATTAGTCCCATCTGTAACCGATCTAAAGGCATTTACATTTGCATCTAAACGCAACCATTTTAGGGCTGAATAAGAAACAATGAACTCTAAACCAAAGTCTTCTCTTTCAGCTAAATTTTCTGGAAGCATCGTCGTTGTTCCATCATCATTGACATAACGAACTCGTTCGATTGCCCCCTTGGTATGCCTATAATAAATGCCTGAAGTGAAGGTGGCTTTCTCCCAAAATTTTAAATAATTCAACTCGTAAGAATCAGTATATTCTGGATTCAAATTTGGGTTACCACTAAAGAAATTTCTACGATCACTCAATGTAAAAAATGGATTCAAAGACCAAAAACGTGGACGTCTTATTCTTCGACTATAATTGATTTGTAACTTATTACCTTCATTAATTTCATAATTCAAAAATGCACTTGGGAAAAGATTAAACGTATCTCTATTGTTAATTTCGTTATTTTGTTTTAACTCCGTTCTGATTTTACCATATTCTCCTCTCAATCCAATTTGATAACTGAATTTTCCAAGACGATTTCCATATTGCGCATAAGCTGCATAAATGTCTTCGTTGTAAATAAAATTATTACTAATATTGATGTCATCGATCCAAACATCCCCTACTTTATCTTCCACCAAATAGTCATTGGTGATGGTACGAAATGAAGACCGTACACCAAATTCATATTGATGATCTTTTCCAAGTGGCTTTACATAGTCTGCTTTTGCCAACCATTGTTTACTTCCTTCACTATTATTTGTTTGTTGCTCTAAATTAAAATCTGGAATGTCAATTTTAGAGTCAAAGATTTCATTTAGCTTAGAACCCTCCGTTTCTAAATCGTCTTCATAGCTAGCGGTGATATTCAAAGTATGTTTTCTAGAAGAAAATTCTTTCCTGTAATTCAAGCTATATTCTAAACCACTTTCATTTTCAAACTCATCATCGGTACGATTAGAAACTCCAATAAGATTATCAATTGTTTCATAATAATCATTGTAAACATACTCCGCAAAATTGTCTTCGTCCGAAATTTTGTATTGAATTGCACCGGTCAATGTTTCCTTCTCAGAAATGTAATAATCGATACCTCCACGAAAGGTATTCGACAGACTTTTTCGCTCACTATCTCTTGTTTGGTTGGTAATAAAAAGGGTATCTCTAGCATCTAATTCCTGATATAACAATCCAGTTCCGGGATTGGTTCTATAATTCAATCCATAACTAGCAAACCAATTTATTTTTCCTTTTCGATAATTTAAATTTAGACCAACGCCAGCATTACCAGGAAATCCAGCACTGACATCTATTGAACCATTAAAGCCACTTCTATCTTCTTTTTTGAGAATAATATTGATAATTCCGGACATTCCTTCTGCTTCATATCTTGCAGATGGATTAGTGATTACTTCAATTTTTTCAATCATACTAGCGGGAATTTGGCGGAGACTGTTCGCATTATCAGCACTTGCAAGATTGGATGGTCGACCGTTGACAAGTATTCGCACACCTGTACTTCCACGTAGGGAAACCACTCCTTCGATATCTACGGTTACAGATGGAACATTATCTAAAATCTCTTGAGCAGTCCCACCTTTGTTTGCCAAGTCTTTTCCAACATTAAAAACACGTTTATCTAGAGAAAACTGAGTTTCACTTTTATCGGCTCTCACTTCTACTTCATCTAGTTCGATTCCATCTTGACCTAATTGGATAATTCCCATATCTATTTCACGAATACCGGCACGCATTTGATCTTTGTCAAGTTTCACATTATCGATTAGTTTTCGTTCATATCCGATAAATTCAATAACAGCATACATCCGAAAACCTGTTGCTTTAATATCAAAATTCCCATTTTCATCACTTAAATTTCCTCCAACCACAGAAGAGTCCCTTTTGCTAAAAAGAGAAATGGTTGCAAACTCCAGTGGCGCATTTGTGATGGCATCTACGATTTGACCTTTTACATTGATTTCCGGAGGACCGCCACCACCTGGCTTGCCTCCCGGACGACCGCCTCGTTCTTGTGCCTGCGATAGATGAATAATGGACGACAAGCAAAATATAAGTAAAAGTATTTTTTTCATAAGTAATTAAAATTCAGTAACAAGATGGGATGTGAAATGATACAAAGAAATGTACAATGTTAAAAGCACAAAAATAACCATTGTAAAACTAACAATTAGCGCAAAGATTCGTTAACCAATTAACAAACATTCACATATTACGTTTTTGTCCGATATCAATAATAAAAAATTCAAGAACATGAAATACACTTCACTTTTGACATCCGTATTATTAATTTCTTTCGCTTTATTTCTAAATACTTCTTGTGAAAAAAAAGATGAAATTATTCCAGATGAACCTTTTGAATTAATCGGTGAATGGACTTTTAACCAAGTAACGACAACGGCTCCAATTTTAGGAGATTATACAGATTCAGAACCTACCGGTACGATTACATTTAATGAAGATGGAAGTGGTAGTGCTGATTATAGTTTTGACGTGATTGGATTGCTTGGACAAGGTGTCCCAGTATCAAGAAATGATTCGTTCTTATGGAGTAGAACAGGAGATATAATTACGATTGTCGCAAATGATGATAACACGATCATTTGGACAATCGTCAATGAAGTAGAATCTGATTTTCAAACAACTTGGACGGAATCCGTGCAAGGAATTGATGCGGTCGATTTTCATGCTTACATGATTAAGTAAACACGTTTGTTTTCTATCCTTCAAAATTTTGTGAATTTTCTTAAGAATCTCGATGCCCTTTTAGTGCTTAGAACCAAAATTTTAAACACTAAAAGGGCTGTATTATTTTCAGTGTCAAAATAAAAGTAAACACTGAAAGGGCTTCCCTCTTTTCGTTTGTTTTCGATCCTTCAAAATTTTGTGAATATTCTTAAGAAACTCGATGACCTTTTAGTGCCTAGAACTGAATTCTTAAACACTAAAAGGGCTGTATTCTATTATTAAAATTCCTCTTAACCTCAAACTATATCTACTTATTTATGAAGGAAAGCCCTTTCAGTGTTGTTATTCACAGAGAATCCCTCTCATAACTCCTTCATTTCTTAAGATTTGAGTAATTTGCGGGCTTAAAATAACACATACTTTTCATGATACTACTAATAGCGTTTTTTTTACTCTCAATCGGTTTTTCATTTCTATGTTCAATATTAGAAGCAGTACTGCTAAGTATAACACCTGCGTATGCGCAGCAAAAATTAGCGGATGGAAGCGCTTTGGGTAGAAAATTAGAAGAATATAAAAAAGAAATTGATCGCCCTTTATCAGCAATTTTAAGTTTGAATACAATCGCACATACAGTTGGAGCCATTGGTGTTGGTGCAATTGCAGGTGATGTTTTCGGAGAAAATTATTTTGACTTAGGTCCAATCCATTTAAGTTATGAATCCTTAATTGCAGGTGGAATGACCTTGGCAATTTTAATCTTGTCTGAAATTATCCCTAAAACAATTGGCGCTAATAATTGGAAGTCATTAACGCCTTTTACCATCAGCACATTGAATATTTTGATGATTCTTTTATCGCCTTTGGTTTGGCTAAGTCAGTTGATAACAAAGGCGTTGAAAAAGAACAAAGACGAAAGTGTCTTAAGTCGTGCAGATTTTGCTGCAATGACTCAAATGGGTTCAGATAGTGGAGCTTTGGATCAAAATGAATCTACGATTATCAAAAACTTGTTACGTTTTCAAACGATCAAGACGAAGGATATTATGACGCCACGTACCTTGATGAAAGCTGCTAAAGAAGAGCAAACGATTGGTGAATTTTTCAATGAAAATAAAAGCCTTCAATTTTCCAGAATTCCAGTATACGAAGAAAAGTTAGATGATATTACAGGTTTCGTTTTAAAAGATGATGTTTATAAATTGATGGCGGAAGATAAACCTAATATCAAATTAAAAGATATCAAGCACGAAGTTATGGCTGTCAACAATGAGCAGCCGCTTCCTGAATTATTGGACACTTTGTCTCAACGTCGTAAACATTTAGCAGTTGTGGTTGATGAGTTTGGTAGTGTGTTGGGTGTTATCACTTTGGAAGATGTACTGGAAACATTACTCGGTTTAGAAATTATGGATGAGTCAGATGCTGCTCCGGATTTGCAAGCTTTGGCTCGTCAGAAGTGGGAGGAACGTGCTAAGAGTTTGGGGATGATTGATTGATGGCAGCGAAGCTGCTTTTTAGTCGCTAGAATCCCTGTCTGCAACAGGCAGGCATCCCTGTACCAGCAAAGCTGGACGTCCCTTCCTTGAAAAGGAAGGGGTACGACGTCAGACTGTGCGAATATGCTTTCGGAAACTGAACCGCAGAATATCCAACCGCAGAATATCGAATGTCGAAGTAGAGTACGTGGACAATTAAGCATGAAATTCGTTAATATACGTGTATACTCGCGTATTCAACTTCTAC
>CALDGQ010000094.1 GCA_937941765.1 uncultured Saprospiraceae bacterium | reverse complement strand
TTTACTTTGTCCTCGCCGGACTGGCAATACTTTTTCCCGATGAAAAAGTATTCAAAAAATCCTGGCTTTACACAGTTTTTAACGCTCCAAAAGTTTTAAAATCCTAAAATGAAAAAACTCGCCTAACATTTCTTTTTCACCCTTAATTGCTTTGCTATGTGTACAGGCAAGTTCAGGTGTGATATTCGTTTGGCTCTTACAATTTTCATTTCTTAACGGATTTTAAAACTTTTTCCACTAAACTGTATAATGCCAATCCTGAAATTTTAACATGCTCCTAATAATGAACAGCTGGATAGCTCGTATTTTAATTGTTGGAATAAATATTACCCCGTTTTCGATCAAACTCGACTAAAATGGTATTATTATTATTATTTAGTTATATCATATCAACACTTTGAAAATCAGTGAACTAACTTACTTCCGAATATCCCTATATTCATGTTTGCCCAAACCTAAAAAGGTTTATAAAACAAATCCACAACATCAAAAAGTCCACTTCACTTGAAACTTCATATCAGATCTTGTACTAACATCAAAATCATCGAATTGCTCAATAACATTTTGAATGAAGTTGTCTAAAGCGGTTAGATCTCTTTTAAATGTGTAGGCATATCGACCTTCAAGCACTAAACCTTTTCTCACACGCCAGCGCAAGTTGAGATACGAACGCATCCCATTGCCAAAATAGGCAGGAATAGAAAAGCTATTTAACAAGTCATTTTCATAATGATAAAAAGCGATTGGAAAACCATCTGTTTTGAAAATAGCAATTCTTGCAGTTCCTGAAACTGGAAAGTCAGCAGGTTTGTAAGATATATCCTGTAACAATACATAGCCTTTGTAAGTGTTCGCTCCATCTTTTCTGAAACCCCAATCAGCACGACTACGCATACGTACTCTTTTGGTTAACTTATTAGAGATATCGAAACGAATTTGAAACAATTGATTGTCCACTAAATAATCAATCTTAGTTTGATTACTTGGTGCATTGACTTGTTTGATTTCATTTTTCACTTGAATGTATGCTTCCATTTTTCGCTTAACCTTATAAGTCACACGACCACGCACATCATAGCCACTGGAAGGTCCATCAATTCCAAAACGTAACCAAGGGTGTTTGTACATATCAAAGTATCCAGCGATTTTCCAGTTCAAACTAGGGTTGACTTCTACTCCTAAGTATAAACCGGATTCATTTCTCGCACCATTTGATTCTGAAATCGGATTGGCATATAATGATTGATAGTCTTTTGCAAAATTTCGATATAAGATTGCAAAATCAATTTTACGATCCAGGCCAATAAGTGCACCAGTTGTTATAGCTTTTCCGCCATTATCGCTAATTCCCATTTCTCCAAAAATATTGAAATTTTTGAAGACAAAAGAGTAGTCTATACTTCCGTTGATTAATTGATCTCCGCTAAAATAAAATTGATTGTATGGGTAAATTCTTCTTGACAATTCCCGATCAAATTTGTTGTACAATCCATTTGCAGCAATATGCCAAGTGTCCGTCCGATATTTTACACTAATACCTGTTGTCAAATGATTGACGGCATTTTCATCTGCAATCTCATTTGGTGAACGGTGAAAACCACTTGCTTGTAATGAAGTTATACCAATTTCATCAAGGTCAACATCAGTCGTATCAGACAAGTTCAAATTTCCATCACGTTGCATCATGGAACCAAAAACTGTTGTTTGTATGTTTGGTGTTAGATTTAAGGTAACTCCTGCACCTCTAAGAAAATCGCTTTCTTGTACCGAGGAATATTTATTTATAGCTCTAGAAGAACGTTTAATATTCAACACATCTGCACCTTTTCCTCTACCAAAGCCGGCATACATCAACAAGCCTTGCCCAAAACTAGCAACAAAGTCACCTATTGCAATATCCTCAAATGTCTTGTTATACTTTTTTAAATATAAGTGAGCAGAATAAAAATCAAACCCATGATTATTACTACCAGCAAAAAACTCTTCGCCAATATCTTTCTCCGCAGTTATTCCAAAACTTAATTTATTATCATAAGTATGTTTGTATCGAATATAATATTGATTAGGATCGCCTAAAAATCTAGAGTTGGAGGTTTCATCTCTCAAAAATTCTTCTTGAAGTTGTAAGTTTCTCCTGAACCGAGCAAAGATTTCATTTTTACCCGTAGTCAACATTTTTGGAATCGTCACATTAAAATCATCTAATCCTTTTTTGGTTGTTATAAACGGCTTTATCAATCGAATCGTTTTAAGATCAAATCCTGGCACTGCCTGCAATTCATGGAGTGTCAATAAATCACCAAACTTTTTTCGATGCAATAGCAATCCATTAATCTGTACATCGTTTAAAAAAAACAAATCGTTTAAATCATTACGCTTTGCTTTATTGATGTTCATCGGCTTTTTTGCAAAAACTTCCAGTTGTTCAAAAAGGGCATTGTAATCAAAATCGCCTGCAACACCGGTCGATTCCATATAATCTTCCAAGAGAATAGGGTCTAAATCTAATTCTTCAGCCGTAATTACTTTTTTCTGAGCCATCAATAAGTTAGGAAAGGTTGCCATCGCAAAAACGATCAACACTAAAGCTAGATGGTTGTATTTGTAGTTCAAACTCATTTATTTATTCGTATGGTGGCTATAAATATAAGTTATCTTTTGGGTTCTGTTATAAAATATTGCAGTTAACCCGCTTCTAAGCATAAAATTTGACCATAAAATCTAAAAGAAACTAATATTTGTTTTCCCAAAATGGAGATTATTTATTAATGAAACAGGGAGTATATATATCAAAAACTAAGTACATTTGTATTAATCATTCGATGCACATCAAGCTATTTTTTATTGGTAAAATAATTATTCGTAAGTGTTTAATTATCAGGAATTTGATACTTATTTCTTAGAAATATATTTGTAAACTAAATAAATCTACATTCCCATTATGAGTCATTCTCGTTTTAATGCTATTGATAATATTCAGAACCGATCTGTTTATGATATCGAGCCTTTAGATCCACCTTCACATGTGATTAGTTCCTTTTTTGGATGCAATGTTTTTAATGAAAAAGCAATGCGTAAATATCTGAATGAAGAATCTTATCTCAAAGTAAAAGCTGCTATTCAATCCGGTAGCAAATTATCAAGAGGAGTCGCTGAAACAGTTGCTACTGCCATGAAAAAATGGGCCCAAGATAAAGGAGCTTCGCATTATGCGCACTGGTTTCAACCGTTGACAGGACGAACCGCTGAAAAGCATGATTCGTTTTTTACATTGGATATGCAAGGCAATGCGATTGAAGAATTCAAAGGTGATGCATTGGCACAACAAGAGCCGGATGGAAGTAGTTTTCCAGGTGGTGGATTGAGATCAACATTTGAAGCACGTGGATATACTGCTTGGGATCCAAGTTCTCCAGCTTTTATTTTGGAAGTAGGAGAAGGCATGACCCTTTGCATACCTACTATATTTGTGACTTATTCAGGAGAGGCTTTGGATTATAAATTGCCACTTTTAAAATCACAATCTTGGTTAGAAAACGCTGCCATTCCTGTATGTAAATGGTTTGACAAAAAAGTAAGTAAAGTCAGTGTTACATTAGGTTGGGAGCAAGAATATTTTGTAATCGATGAAGCATTATTTAATGCACGACCAGATTTGATGATGACAGGTCGTACACTGATCGGAAAAACATCTCCAAAAGGACAACAGTTAGATGACCATTATTTCGGATCTATTCCAGAAAGGGTTTATATTTATATGAGAGATTTGGAAACTGAATGTCATAAATTAGGAATACCTGTCCGTACAAGACACAATGAAGTAGGTCCGGGTCAATATGAATTGGCACCAATGTTTGAAGATGTGAATGTTGCTGTGGATCACAATCAATTGTTGATGGACTTGATGGAACGTGTGGCTTCTCGTCATAAATTACGAGTCTTGTTACACGAAAAACCATTTAGTGGTGTCAACGGGTCAGGAAAACATAACAACTGGTCGTTGTCAACCAATACCGGCGTTAACTTGTTAGCACCAGGTTCTAATCCAGGTAAAAATTTACGTTTCTTGTCCTTTTTTGTAAATACAATTATGGCCGTTTATAGCAACGCAGATTTATTACGAGCAACGGTTGCAACCTTTTCTAATGATCATCGACTAGGTGCCAATGAAGCACCTCCTGCCATTGTTTCTGTTTTTATTGGCCAAAAAATGACAGAAGTATTAAACCAAATTGAAAAAGGAAAAACAACAAAAGCGGATGTCAAAGATATTTTAAACTTGCTAAGTAAAGTCCCGGATTTAGAAAAAGACAATACAGATCGTAACAGAACTTCTCCGTTTGCTTTTACAGGAAATAAATTCGAAGTAAGAATGGTTGGTTCTAATCAAAATTGTGCAGCACCAATGACGATTCTTAATATGTTGATGGGACAGCAGTTATTGACGTTTAGAAAAGATGTAGAAGCAGTCATGAAAAAGAATAAGAAAGGTTCGCAAGATACAGCGATCTTGACTGTTTTAAAGAAATACATCAAAACTAGTAAACCAATTCGTTTTGAAGGAGATAATTATAGTGATGCTTGGAAAAAGGAAGCAAAGAAAAGAGGTTTGTCTAACAATGTAAATACACCAGCAGCACTAGAAGCTTATGTATCAAAACAATCTAAAAAACTCTATGCCGATAGTGGGGTATTAACTCCTGTAGAATTAGATGCTCATTATGATGTAATGTTGGAGAATTATATACTTAACATGGACATTGAGTCGAAAACATTAGAAGAATTGTGTTTGAATTATGTAATCCCAGCTGGTATCACTTATCAGACTAGATTGGCTCAAAATATGGCTGCTATGAAAACTGCTGGTATTCCAGCAAAAGAATGTGCGGTTCAGAAAGAGTTAATATTGCGTATATCAAAGGCAATGAATATGATGAATGAATTGGGCAAGAAAATGACAAAAGCTCGCCATGAAGCACACAAAGCGAAGTCTGCAGCAGCGGGTGCTAAGTTGTTTTGCAACAAAGTAAAGCCATTAATGGAAAAAATAAGAGTTTGTGCAGATGATATTGAAATGTTGGTCGATGATCAAGATTGGCAATTGCCAAAATATAGAGAAATGATGTTCTTGAAATAGAATAGTCTTGGCTATCCTATAGTCTTGTTAAAATAAATTAAAAAACGCTTCTTCTAGGCTGAAGAGGCGTTTTTTAGTTTGCTCATTTTACTTAATTAACGGTAAGTTTTTATATTTACAATAACGTTTATTTACAACCAAAATAAAACATGTTTAAGAAAACAACATCTCAAAAAAGAGTAAAGTACAGAAGCACCCCAAGGAAAGATGAGTTTTTCAAAATATTGAAAGGTAGAGTCGACCAATATTTTATCGATAATGACTTATCCAAACATGCAAATGGAATGATGTATTTCAAAACCATTTTGGCATTTACAGCTTGGGCGATTGTTTACGGATTCATCATCACCAATACTTTTAGTTACAGTTATGCTGCGACGATTGCTGCATTTTGTGTTTTCGGTTTCATCAATATTTTCATTGCATTCAATGTCGTACATGATGCTTGTCACAATGCCTATTCTCCCAACAGAAGAACCAATAAGCTATTGGGATACTCCATGAATTTTATTGGTGGAAATTCCTATTTATTTACTAGAATGCACAATGCACATCATGCTTTCGTCAACATTCATGGAATTGATGTAACATTAGAAACACATGGTTTATTCCGCTTTTCTCCACATGAACCTTATGAGCCGAAACACAGATTCCAACATTGGTATTTCATGTTTGCTTATGCTTTTGCAAGCTTGCATTGGACGGCAGTAAAAGATTTCAAGTGGTTCTTTATTGAGGAAGGAATTGGTAATGATAAAAATGTGGAACATCCTAGAGAGGAATTTTGGATGTTGATTTTTTCGAAGATTTTCTACTTCGGATATGCGTTGATTTTACCGATCTTATTTCTAGATGTTCCAGGGTGGGTGATTGCTGTTTCTTACTTAGCATTTCATATTCCTTCTAGTATTTTATTTGCATTAATTTTTCAAGTGACTCATATTTATACAGGCACCCATTTTCCTTTGCCAGATGATGAAGGGAATATTGAAAACAATTATGCAATTCATGTGTTAGAAACGACTTCTGATTTTTCTAGAAAACATCCATTTTCGACTTGGTATATGGGTGGCATCAATCTGCATGTGATTCATCATTTATTCCCAACGATTTGTCATGTACATTATACACCGTTGACTGCAATCGTAAAAGACACCGCTAAGGAATTTGGTATGGACTATTATGAAAATGAAAATATGTGGCAAGCTTTTAAGAAGCACGTGAAGATGATGCGTTGGTTAAGTAAGCCGGATGCAGAGGTCCCTCAGTATGGTGCTAGTCATGGGAAAAAACATAATTATGCAATGAAGTAATTGTCTTGAATTGCAATTGGCGAATTCAAGAATTTAAATTAGACCGTTATGACGTGGGTGTTATAACGGTCTATTTTGTTATTCTGGAAGTGGTATTGTAATTGACATCAAACCAGCGAAAAGTGCTATTTTGGATTGAGTGACCTACCATTTCCATCTCCTTCTATCCAACAGTTGCAAGGAAAAATAATTCCATTAATATTAATTTTATCCAAGAACCAGCCAGCACCTGCTCCTTTGTTATCGTGGCTAATATTGATGTACTTTATTTCTTTGAAGTATTCATAGGAAAAACTAAACTTGTCAATGTCACCTCTTTCAAATGCATTTCCACTTATTCTTGTATTGAGCTTGATAGGTGGACCTTCACCATTTTCGGTGTATAGTGTCATGTATACGTTGGCATTTGTACCAGCTCCACGCTTATCGCCAGTATGTACTTCACCATATGCAGAATAACTTCTAATTTCCTTATTGATGATTGGAGTCTTCGACTTTACATTTATAGTATATCGATGTCTAATCCAACGATTAAAAGGAAAGGTATAATGGGTGCCATCTTTTTCTTTGACTTCAATCTTTTCAAGATACCAATCATCTTGAATTAGGTTCTGAGATGGATTTTCAATCTTTATTTCTGCCAGTGTAAAATTGCAATCGTAAGGTACCAGATAACTAAACTTGTCAACACTTGCACGCTCAAAAGCATTCCCACTTATATACTGACTAACATCATTTATATAAATAGTACTTAATCCGTCACCGTTTGTCAGAATTAATCTGATATCCATATCCGTTCCGGCTCCATTTAATTCTCCAGTGAAAATTTTAATTTCAATATATTGTTTCTCATTATTGTCAGCATATGTATTGTTATATATTAAAAGGAAACCTAAAATCGTTAGGATAATGATGATTGAACTTTTCATATAATTTATTTTCATTTAAATAATCGTTTAGTTAATAATTGGTGATTATACTGTTATTTTAATGATTAAAACTTCAGCTTTTAGGTCGGAGCGTTCTTCCATTACTTCCCCCTTCCAACCAACAATTGCATTTAAAGATTTTAGTAGCACCATTCCCAATTTTGATTTTAATTTCATCTAGATACCACCCAGCACCAGCACCTTTGTTATCATGTCTGATGTTGATGGATTTAAGCGTTCGGAAATAGATATGTTCTATGGTAAGGTTATCTACATCATTTCTTTCAAAAGCATTGCCCGATATTCTATTATTTAATTTCAAAGGAGCTCCAGTCCCAGCTTCTGTGTTTAGTGTTAAATAGACATTCGCATTGGTCCCTGCACCCCTTTTATCTCCCGTGCGCACCTCTACATCTAACATAATATCTGTAGCTTCCAGTTTTCCACTCTCGATTTCCATTGGCTTTAGTGTCACATCAAAACCTTCTTCGCGGTATTTACCAAGCCAACAATTACATTGGAAAAAAAATGCTTTTCCATTTTCTTGTCGAATTATAATTTTCTTTAAATACCAATCTGATGAAATTCCAGCATCAACCACCACAACTTTCAGATTTTTGATTTTCTTAAAAGCTGGCATTAAAAAATCAAATTTATCTACATTACCTCTTTCAAAAGCATTTCCACTAACCCGTTTGGTTGCATCAACCACCCAAGTATCATTATCAAAATCAATAAAAAGATTGACAAATGCATTTGTGCCCGCACCTGCTTCTTCTCCTGTATAAATTTCTATGTTTATATATTCTTCTACACCATTTTGTGCTTCCAAATTTATACAAGAAATTAAGAATAGGGTGGCTAGCATTAAAAAGTGATTAGCTAAATTCATATTCATCTTTCATTTATTATTACAACAATAGGTACACTTGTAAGTAGATTAATTATTTCTAGGATAAAGCGTTCTACCATTATCACTTCCTTCAAGCCAACATTTACAATCAAAAGTTTTAACACCTTCAAAAGGAGTTTTGATTCTTATCTGGTCCAGATACCAACCGGCACCTGCTCCTTTATTGTCATGTCTGATGTTTATAGAATGTAGTTTTTTAAAGACTCCATTTCTCACGTTTAATTTATCTACATCTCCACTTTCAAAAGCATTGCCTGAAATTTTATTATTTAATTTTATTGGAGATCCATCACCTGTATCTGTGTTAAGTGATAGATAGACATTGGAATTTGTACCAGCTCCTCTTTTATCGCCAGTATGTACTTCAACATTCATCAAGAAGGATTCTGCCTCCATTTTGCTATCTATGGTTCGTGGAGTCAAGGTCACCTTCCCATTTTTTCCTCCCGAAGATTCAATCCAACGGTTGCATTCAAAAATGTGTCTTGCTCCATTAGCTTGTCGAACTACAATTTTTTTTAAATACCAATTACCACTGCCTATTGTTATGTTATTGACAATTACCGACATTTTATTGAGCTTTGTAAAATGAGGGAGCAAATAACTAAACTTATCTACGGATCCTCTTTCGAACGCATTTCCATCAACATACTTTGTTAAATCATAAATAAGCATCCCTTGATTATAGGCCAAATTGTCGTCCGCCCACAATCTTAAATTAATAAGCTTGTTAGTTCCTGCACCAGACTCTTCGCCAGTATGCACTTCAATTTCAACATATTCTTTTTTCGTGCTTTGTGTATAAGCAATGTTAAAACTAAATGTTGCGAAAATGAGAATTAATATTTTAGTCATTACAGTATTCATTAATTGTTTTTTTAAGTCAATATATTAAGTCAATACATTGTTTTATTTACAGGTCAAGAAATGGTGTTATGAATTGTGGTGCTCAATTTTGTTTATAATATTGTCTTAGTTGATTATAATTTACAGGAGGCATATAAAAGGGGAGACCAGTTTGAGAAGTCACTGCTAGTGTTTTTAATAATTCTGATCCACCAATCCAGCAATTGCATTCAAAGGTGTAAATGATTCCAGATGGCGTTTTAATTTCTACTTTGTCTAAATACCAATCGGATCCTGCGCCATAATTGTCAGAATTAATATTGATAGAGTTGATAGCATTAAAATAAGGATGTTTCAAGGTCAATTTATCTATATCACCACGCTCAAAAGCATTTCCTGCTAATAAGTGATTTATCTTTTGTTCTACACCTGAACCCGTATCTGTATTGAGCGTCAATTTGATGTTGGAATTTGTTCCAGCACGTTTTACATCACCTGTGTAAAAGGTAACCTCCAAATCCAGTTTTGTATTCGCGATATTTGTGTCGATCACTCTTGTAGGTATTAGTGTCACCGTTTCTTTTGTAAAAATTTCAGGATTCATCCAATTGAAATGATCGAAGTAATAAGTTTTGCCTCCTGGTACAGCAATTTCAATTTTGTCAAGCAACCAATTGTCCGAAAGTCTAAGTGCTTCCGCAACTACTGTGAGTGATTTTAAATCAGTAAAGGACCTATGTAGTAGTTTAAATTTGTCTATTCTTCCTGCTTCGAACGCATTTCCATTTATCAGTTGATTTATTTTCATTTCAGCTCCAGCTCCTAAGTCAGTATTAAGTTGAAAATAAATATTTGCATCCGTTCCCGATGTTTTCTGTTTGTTGGTATAGACTTTTACATCCAAATAAACTGAATTGCCTTGTGCAGATAAATTCAAATTCCAAAAAATGGAAATTAGCAATAGAGATAAGGTCGTTTTTTTCATGACTTAAGCTTTAATAAAAAAGAAATAAACTTGCGATCATTATGTTACAGAGCAGACATTAATCGACCATCTGAAAAAGGTAATTTCAATTTCAGGTATGACATTAATATCTACAGACAATTGAAACATGCTGTTTACAGTTGCCGAATTAAGATCAATTAGAATATATTTTTATTAAAACTATTGAGGTGAGTGGTGTGAAAACTCAATTTATAGAAATGAAACCATAAAATATAAGTTAAATATACAAAAAAATAAACTGGAGCGAAAAATAAATCTAGATTCTTGGAAAAAATAGTAGGACTTTAAAAACTGTATAGCATCAAGATTAAAAAGACTAATGGTGTAAGAAGATTTTGCTCAACTGGCAAATAGTTGGAGGTGTTAATTGAAATTATTTAATATTTTAAAATTCAGTATGCAATCTTTCGAGTTCGCACCGACATCAACAATTTATCAAAATACTCTTTTTGTTCCACCCAATTTCCTTGCTTGTCATAATTGTATTTGAAAACTGTTTTATTGGTTGTATCTTTTTTTAAATTCTTCTTAATCATTTTTACAACATGACCATATTTATTATGCTTAATATGTATTTCTTCTGTTATAACATCATCTAAATTGTATACTTTTTCAATTATTTTCTTTTTTGATTTAGAAATCTTTTCTCGTTTACCTGCATATTTATTTCTTCTTTCAAAGACTATTGTGCGCTCATTTGGATGTTTTCCATAACTGTAAGTACTCGTCAATTGTCTATGCCTTCCTTTCGAATTTCCGACTCGATCTCTATATTTTGTTTTTAACCTGCCTTCTTCATCATACTCAAAAGTTGTGATGTATTCATTTCTTCCTCCGGTGTTGACTTGGATGACTTTTCCTTCTTTCCATTCAGTGGTTGTTTCAGAAATTTTGTGTCCTGTTCTACGATTATGTTGTTCAAAGAAATATAAATATCCTTTAGGACTTAATTTATAATCCAAAATGACTTCTTGTGTTGCTACCGAACTTTTAGCACTTTGTCGAACGGTAATTGTATCTGGATGAATCATTTTGATATTCCGGATACCTCTTTTACTAAGTTTGGAACCATTTTCTTTTGAAGGTGGATATCCGTGGAAGTAGGTTTCAAAACTTTCTTCTATTGACGTAAATGAAGTGTTTATTTCAAGGTCCAATTTACCATTCGTCATAGACATGGGTTGATGTTGTGCGAAAAGAAAATGTGCATTTGAAACTAGAAACAGGATTGTGTAAAAGTAGTTTTTCATTATAATTTATTTTCTTAGCGCGAAATAAGCGGTTGAACCTGTATGCCGACAGCATAAACCAGTATCTCGGACGTGCTTATACGTCAGACTGTGCGAATGTGCTTTCGGAAACTGAAACCGTAGAATATCCAACCGCAGAATATCGAATGTCGAAGTAGAGTACGTGGACAATTAAGCATGAAATTCATTAATATACGTGTATACTCGCGTACTCAACTTCTACATTCTGCGGTTCCCTGTTCGATATTTTGCGGTTCAATTTCGTTTTCGCACAGTCTGACATCGTATCCCTTTTTTTTAAAAGGCAAGGGACGTCCGAAGGTACAGGGATGGATCCAACGTTCTCACGTCCA
>CALDGQ010000093.1 GCA_937941765.1 uncultured Saprospiraceae bacterium | reverse complement strand
ACTGGTCTGTATTCTTCATTGATTTGAGAAAATAATGAATCAGACTTTCACGCACCGCTTCGTTGGGGTGGAATAATCCGGTCGAAACGAAATTTCTTTCCGCTCGATATTTATTGCCGACGCGATGAAGCGCCATACCATCAATGTTTACAGTTGATAAATTAATCATAGTATGCTTTTTATAATGCGTCTAAGGTACGAAAAGAAGGGGAATTAGCCGAGTAGCTTAAAAAAATCTAGGCTGAGTCTTTAAAAAAAATTAATGGAAGTTAAAGTCCGTTTAAAAATTTAAGAACTCGTTTCCCTCTAGATTTGAATCCGGGGCTTGCGTGCGGCATTTGATCTTCTATTATAATGATCAACTCACCAGCCAGATCCGGTTCTTTTTTGATTATTTTACACAATACACCCATTGAAAAAACCTTAATCGCAATGGGTTCTTGCATGGAGGCCACTAGGTCAAAGCACAAAGTGGCGAGTTTCCCATAATGGCGTTCTGGAATTTCAATGACTTCATCTATGATTTTCAAGAGATTACGTCGAACAGATGCGTGACGGGATTCATCGAATAAAATATCAACCATTTCATCCAAATAAGGATAGGCTAAATCAGGGTGAGCTTCGAAAACATGCTTGACGACCCAGGCTGCTCTTTGCGTGACACGATATTCGTTGCCCATAAACAACATCATTAAAGTAGAAATCCTTTTTTTATTCCTTCCGACATAATCGGTAATCAATAAAGTTTGTTGTTTAGAATGTTCTTTTAGTAAAGCTTCTCGGATATCCATTTATTATTTTGAACTGTTCCTTAACAAAAAAAGCCTCCAGAGAATCTGAAAGCTTTGAAATGGTGCCCAGAACAGGACTCGAACCTGCACGCCCATAAAGAGCACTAGCCCCTCAAGCTAGCATGTCTACCAATTTCACCACCTGGGCATTGAATAATAATGGTGCCATTAACAGTTTGCAAATATAGAAGAATCAATTCAGCAAAGCGTAATAATGGATTGCAAATATAAAGTCAAAAAATTATTTGTCACAACTTGCCTACTAACCAATATGGTTAAAGTCACTCCACCCAAAAAAAAAGGACATATTTACATATAATTTATTTTCTTAATATGTTTAAACTGTGCTTTGACAGATAATAATTTTATCTCATCAGAACTGTGTTCAAATCCATATCTGTCACAACAATTTTAGCCAATATGTATATATATTATACATATATGTATATTTGCAGTACCCCGAAAAAATTTACATAATCTCTAAAATTAACGCTATGCAACCGGTTTTACTCTGCTTTTTGTACTTAACTTTAATGTCTATCATCTCAATTGCAGTTACAGAGAGAACAAATTAAGTTCTCTATCTCCTAAGTTTTCTCGAATTACCCCTTGTCCTCCTTAAAAATAACTTTTTGAGAACGTCTTTACCGACTTCGAAGATCAAATGTGATTTTCTGTTTACAACGCAACTTTATGTTTGACGATCAAATGGTTATGATCTCCTCAGGATATTTTTACCACAAGAGGCAGTATCACTCCAAACTATGAACATTTAACTTTATGAAAGTGATTACATTCAAATCTCTAAAAATGGCTTTTGTCGTTTGTATTGGTTTGTTAATACTCATTCCTTCCAGCTACGGACAGGATGTACTTACATCAAAAGGAAAAAAATCTCTAGCAACACTTAGCGAAAGAGAAGAGGCCGTCCCGCATCGTCATAGTCATCATAAAAAGTTGTCAGCTTCTTTTTCTGGATATATGATTGAATTAATTCAGTCGGACGTGCCACTTAGTAGAGCTTATCCATTATTCAATCACTACGGTAATATATATTACTCTAAAATGAGGGATGGAAAATATTCTTACTCAATTGCTGTTCAATTTGCTACACGAAAAGAAATGCGAAAGTTTCTAAACAATGTAGTTAAACCAAACGCACCTGATGCAAAATTAGTTTTCTATAGAACTGGAAAAAGAAAAGTTTTAAAGTAGTTTCAAAAAGACTGCCTATTCTATTAATTTAGGATAGGCTTTTTTATTGAGGATTATTACTTAGGATTTTCAATAGCAGTTTGACGTAATTTTTGTAAGAATGGAGATGCAAAAATAAAACCTTTCAATGTATCATTTTCACTGGTAAGTACTTCCGACTTATTTCCTTGCCAAGCTAATTTTCCAAAATGCAGTAATGCAATATTATCACCAATTTCCATCACTGAATTCATATCGTGAGTATTGATGACGGTTGTAATGTTATTTTCGTAAGTGATATCTTGTATCAATTCATCAATCACCATAGAAGTTTTAGGATCCAAACCCGAATTGGGTTCATCACAGAATAAATATTTTGGTTCTAACACAATTGCTCTAGCGATTCCAACACGTTTTTGCATTCCACCACTTATCTCAGACGGAAACTTACTGTTTTGTCCATCCAAATTTACTCGTTCTAAACAATAATTGACTCTTGCCAGTTTTTCAGCCTTGGTTTTATTGGTAAACATATCTAATGGAAAAGCAATATTCTCTTCTACACTCATGGAATCAAACAATGCGTTTCCTTGAAACAACATACCTACATCCATTCTGATTTCTCTAGCTTGTTTTTTCCCAATATTACAAAAATCGATATCATCATACCAGACTTTTCCTGCTGTAGGTTTAAAAAGGCCTACCAACAATTTCAACAATACGGTTTTACCTGCACCACTCGAACCAATAATAAGATTAGTTTTGCCAGTTTCAAAAGTGATGGAAATACCTTTGAGTACTTCTGTCTCTCCAAATGATTTAATAATATCTTCTGTCCGAATCATAGGTTATACCAATTAGAAGGTAAGAATCATGGCGATAAAATAATCTGCCAACAAAATGAGAATATCGCTATAGACAACCGCTTGGGTACTGGCAACTCCCAATTCTACACTTCCTCCTTTGACATAGTAGCCTTGATAACAAGAAACAGTCGTCAAAATAAATGCAAACACAAATGCTTTTACAAACATCATGAATACATTATAAGGTACATAAAATGAATGTAGTCCATAAATAAATTCTTCTCCGGTCAACAACTTTGGAATCACAACTGCCATGTAACCGCCTGAGATACTTACGAATGCTGCAATACAAACCAATACTGGTATCATCGTAATCGCTGCAATTATTTTAGGCATAATCAGATATCCTGCTGTATTCACACCCATTATTTCCATGGCATCAATATGCTCTTTTTGCCGCATCCCTCCTATCTCTGCTGCTATGTTGGAACCTACTTTCCCAGCTAAAACCAAGCAAGTAATCGTGGGCGCTAATTCAATAATCGTACTATCTCTAACAATATATCCTATGTAATATTTGGGAATAAAACTATCACTCAACTGATAAGAATATTGTACAGCAGATACCGCCCCAATAAAAATTGAGATAATAAAAACAATAATCAGTGAACCAACACCAATATCATACATTTGTCGGATCGTCTCTTTCCAGTACATGGAAAATTTCTCTGGCTTGGCAAATGCTGATTTCAGCAGTAGCAAGTAACGACCAAAATGATAAAAAATATTTAACCCCATTTGTTTATATTAGGTATAGCTATTCTACGTAAGTATCTGAGATAGGTGTCAAAAATAGGTTAAATTTAAAATTATTGGTATTCTGAAGCCTTAATATTTATTTTTGACCTGATAACGCTTCAATTTGATAGTTTTGCACATTTTTTACTCAATAAAATCACTCGATGAAAATAATTATAACAGGTGGGACCAAAGGAATCGGTCGTGCCATTGCTGATAAATTTGCCAAAGAAAATTTTGATATCGCTGTTTGCTCGCGGACACAAACCGATTTAGAGGACCTGAAAACCGAGCTGACCAAATTGAATCCTAACATCAAGTTGCTAACCCAAGTTTGTAACATGAAGAACAAAAGCGAAGTGTTAGCGTTTGCAGATTTGATCAAAAAAGAATGGGGTGATTTTGATGTGTTGATCAATAACGCTGGTGTTTTTCTTCCAGGAGCAATAGCTGAGGAAGAAGATGGCAATCTAGAATTGATGATGGAAACCAATTTATATAGTGCCTACTATTTTACGCGTGCATTACTTCCTACATTAGTTAAAAAAGGAAAAGGCCATATCTTTAATATGTGTTCTATTGCTAGTAAAATCGCTTATCCGAACGGTGGCTCTTACAGTATTTCCAAATTTGCATTGTTAGGTTTCTCTAAAGTTTTAAGAGAAGAGTTGAAGGAAAAAGGAATCAAAGTAACTTCTATATTACCAGGTGCCACTTGGTCTAATTCATGGGCAGGAGTTGATTTGCCTCAGGAACGATTAATGGAAGCCAATGATATTGCTTTATCCGTTTGGAATGCTTATTCATTAAGTCCTTCTGCAGTTGTCGAAGAAATTATTTTGAGACCTCAATTAGGTGATTTGTAAAATAATTGTTATGAAAAAAGTGAAAACAGTTTTCATTCCTGCAACCTTTCAAAAGAGTTCATTTTTATCTGGAGCTAGTCATTACATTAATGGTGATCAGACTACAAGAGATATTCAGGCAGCAATTGATGAAATGGAAATCGAAGGGTATGACTTTATGCACTCTGAGAATTTAATATCTGGAGGGTCGAAGCATGGAACTTATGGCATTTCTTTTACGCATGGTACAATTCTATATTTTAAGAAAAGTGAATCTAACCCTTCATGAAAAAGGTAAAAGTTATTTATGTAAACGCTTCAATCAAGCCTCAGAATAATTGGAAAGGAACAGGTCCTGAATACATAGGAGATGATTCAGCACGTGTCCTCCAGGCAACAATCGATGAGCAAGAAATTGATGGATATGAATTGATGTCTACAGAAGTAGTTTCGGCCCATATGGGAATAACAACTGGAATGATGTTATTTTTTAAGCTTGTTGAGAAAATCTAATTATAAAAATGAAAAAAGTAAAAACCGTTTTTCTGCATGCACCTACTTTAAGTAAATCCGACTTCTCAATGAAAAGAAGACAAGTAAACGGAGATCAATTGGCACGAGAAACACAAGCATTGATTGATGAAATGGAAATTGATGGGTACGATTTTACGTTTGCACACCATATTATTTCTTCAAATGGAACTGCTTCTTACTCCGAAGGCACCTTGTTATATTTTAAATTAAGTGAAAAAGTATAGATTATGAGCGAATATCCTTTCATCAAACATGTCCCAGAAACGTACCCAGAAAATGAAGTCATCCAAAGAAGCAATGACTATTATCAATTTTTAGATAAACGACGTTCGGTTAGAGATTTTTCTGACAAAATGGTACCTAAAGAAGTGATTGAAAATATTATCATGACCGCTTCATCTGCGCCAAGTGGTGCACACAAACAACCTTGGACATTCTGTGCAGTCTCTAATAAAACTTTACAGAAAAAAATCAGAGCTGCAGCAGAAGAGGAAGAATATAAAAGTTACAATGGTCGAATGTCGGAGGAATGGCTGGAAGACCTCGCTCCTATTGGAACGGATTGGCAGAAAGAATTTTTAGACATTGCTCCATGGCTAATTATCATGTTCAAAAAATCATATGATGTGGTCGAAGATCAGAAAAAGAAAAATTACTACGTCATGGAATCTGTTGGAATTGCGGCGGGTTTTTTAATCAGTGCCATTCATAATGCTGGTTTGGTTACGTTGACACATACGCCTAGTCCAATGAATTTTTTACAAAATATTTTGGAACGTCCTGCAAATGAAAAACCTTTTTTATTGTTACCAGTAGGTTATCCCACAGCGGAAGCAATGGTTCCGGATTTGGGCAGAAAAAGTGCAGATGATGTTATTGTTTGGTATTAAAAAAGCCTTGCTTTTTTATAATGTAAAATGTAAAAATAGAAATGTAAAATAGATGCCCATTAGGCCAGACTGTGCGAAAATTTCCAAAAGCAAAGAGGTTAGAAACCTTTTGCTCGAATACCGTGTGTGTTACGAGATGAAGGTTTCTAACCTCTCATCTCGAACGAGTATTTTCTCACAGTCTGACGCATGCACGCGCAACACCGTCTATTTTTAATTTTACATTTTTAATTTTTTCTAAAAATTAGGCGTATCCTTAATTACATAATCTCCAATATAAAAGACTTCTCCACTACGGTTTCCTTTTTTCAGAATTTCGATTCCTTTCCATTTGTCTCCACATGCATTGTGCAATCTACAACCGTCTAAGACCAACTTCCCACCTGGTTCTACTGTAATTTTTCCATTTTTAGGAATCGAAGTTCTGCAGCTAAGTCTCAATTCACCACCTGGTCGTATTGTCAAGTGTCCTTCTAAATCCTTTTCAGATTTCCAATGAACCCGATCCTTTATGTAAATATGTTGTTCTGGATTCAGCTTACACCAATTAGCAATGACCAATTTACGTTGTCTGGCATTTTCTTTTGCAAAATTTCTATGCATCCGACCTATTTGACAAGGGGTCACTGCCTTTTGAGAATTATTATAATCCATCATATTGTTAGAAGCACCATCTGCACATTTTCCGCCTGCTGCATGACTCCAACAATTGGGATGATTCGGTGTATCGTCACAACCGTCATTTCCTGCCCAAGTATGTCGCAATCCCAAACAATGTCCTACCTCATGATTGAAAATTCCTTTTACTTCATGTGGCTCTTTTTTCTTTTCATGAAAACCAGCAATCTTCAAAGAATTCCCTAAAGCTATTCCAGCATTATGTACACTATAGTTTCTAGATTTCAAACTATCAGGATGGGTAACTTGAATAAAAGCGTTTAGAACAAAATCTTCGTTGATAGCATATTTATCAATAACGGCACGACTATAATTGTTTTTATTTTTCCCACTAGATACAAAATAATAAAAATCATCATCGTAATGATAATAGATTCCATCGTCATTCGCTGCTCCCGTTTTTCCAGTCAACACATATCTAATATTAATGGGAATTACAGGTGTATTGTTAGAAACTGGCAAATTCATTTTCGTGTTATCTCCCAATCTAGTATTACATTGTTTCACCAAATCATTAATATACCAATTACCACGTTTCTCTGTCATATTTTGTTTGCCATCTTCGGAATTCATAATATGAAAATTCATTCTTAAATATTTCATTGGCGTATGATCAGGATATCTTGGATCAGGTGCATAATCTATTACATCATTACAATTACAAGCCTCGTAACTTTCCTTCTCCAAAAGTCCCATCTTTAAAGGCTGGAAATTTTCCTTTGTTGCAAAATTTTTCTTGCTTGATTTGCAAGCACTAACATTTAAAATTAATAGGAATAAAAATAAGATAAGACGCATAATGAAGTAATTTTATTTGTTTAAAATTACTCAATTTTTAAAGGTCATCAAAATAGATGATTGATAAGTGCGCAATGGTTATCACAACAATTTTCATTTAAAACTAATTGGAACAATAATTTTGCCGTTCCAACATTATATTTAGGTTTGATGAGACTTTATTTTATAAACCAATATTGATATATTACATTACATTGATAACTATTGATATAGTGACTAAAAATTAAACCCATGATAAAATTCAGGTTCCTGATTCTATTTCTTTCACTCAATTTATTTCTACAACACAATAGTTACGGTCAAGAAAATGACAACCAGCAAAAAAGATTACTTAGGAATACGACGTTTTGGACAGAATTAGGTGGACATGGATTAGCATACAGTGTCGGTCTTGAACAAATTCTCATCAATAGCGATTATAAATTGACGATTCAAGCTGCAGTTGCTTATTATCCAAAATTTGCAGACCTCATTCCTTTATGGGTACCAGTCACTATGAATCAATTATTTCCGCTTAAAAAGGAAAAAAATTTTATAGAATTTGGAATGGGTGTCATGCTCTTGCAGGATAAAATTATTTTCTCAGGCAGCCAGTTTACGGAAAACAATATGGATAACGTCATATTCCGTTTAGGCTATCGATTACGAAATCCAGTGAAAAAATATGATCTCAGGATTTCATTCACACCCATTTTACTAGATGCTATCGACAACATTGGTCGTGCATCAGATTTTAAAACTTTGATACAATCCCAAGAATTTATCCCATTGTTTGGCGTAGGCTTTGGTCTTCGGCTGTAATTTGCTGATAGCATTAAAAGTTTAAAAAACGACTACGAACGAATAAATCGGCATCCAACCCTATTTAATCTTTGTTCTATTTTAAAATGAGTAAAGACATAGTAATTAACTTAAGTCAATGAACGTATAGTATATCTTAGTTTAAATTTGAAGTATCAATTTATATTATCAACAATAAAAAAAATTAATACATTCATGTTATGAAGGCTATTGTATATCAACAATATGGTGGAGCTGAACAACTCAGTTTACAAGAAGTTGAACAACCAACCCCAAAAGCAAATGAGATTTTGATTAAAGTTCATGCCGTTTCATTAAATGCTTCTGATATGGAAATGCTGACTGCGCAACCTGCATATACAAGAATGTGGGGAATTTTCAAACCCAAGCATCAAATCTTAGGTTCAGATATTGCAGGCACGGTCGTTTCTGTTGGAGATGCAGTCACCAAGTTCAAATCTGGAGATGAGGTTTTTGGAGACCTGATGTATCAATGGGGAGGACTAGCTAATTTTATTTGCGCTGATGAAAATGCGGTCATTCAAAAACATCCTAACATTTCATTCGCGGAAGCAGCAGCACTACCACAGGCTGCCACCGTTGCTTATCAATGCTTAAAATATAAGCAGTCCGTCAAAAAAGGTGATGAAGTTTTAATAGTTGGAGCTGGTGGAGGAACTGGCACCTTTGCTATTCAACTCGCTAAAATAATGGGTGCAAATGTAACCGCAATAGATAGCATAGAAAAAATGGAGTTGATGAAAGATTTAGGTGCCGACAATGTAATTGATTACAGAAAAGTTGATCCGACCAAAGGAGAAAAAAAATATGACAAAATAATCAGTGTGGTCTCTCCAAATTCTGTTTTTGCTTATCGGAAAATCCTTAAACCAAATGGAATTTATATATTGGCAGGAGGAACAATTGGAAGGATTTTTCAGACGCTTATTTTTGGAAGTTTAATTTCATTGTTCAGTAAAAAGAAAATGGGAATTCTTGGACACGAACAATCTACCAAAGATTTAATTTATCTTCAAGATTTACTTGTGGAGGGTAAACTCAAATCAGTTGTTGACAAAAAGTATGCTTTTGAAAACGCTGCCGGTGCTTTTCAAAATTTAATTGACGGAACTGTAAAAGGGAAAGCCATTATCGATATAACCTAACAAAAAACACTACTGCAATAAAAATCAATGAAAGCATTCATCTACGAAAAATATGGAGGACCAGAAGTGCTTCAATTAAAAGAAGTTGACAAACCAGTTCCGAATGAAAATGAATTATTGGTGAAAGTACACGCTACTTCGGTCAACCGGACAGATTGCGCAAATCTAAGGGCACAACCATTTGTCATGCATTTTGTAGTTGGATTTCTGAAACCTAAAAAGCAAATTGGTGGAACTGAATTCGCTGGTGTTATTGAATCTGTTGGTTCAAATATTACTGCTTTCAAAGTTGGAGATCGAGT
This sequence comes from uncultured Saprospiraceae bacterium, assembly GCA_937941765.1. GTDB lineage: Bacteria > Bacteroidota > Bacteroidia > Chitinophagales > Saprospiraceae > CALDGQ01. Next base: position 17,840 of record CALDGQ010000093.1, on the reverse strand, counting down.
ATTCGGATTTGATGATCAAGTACTAAGTTCTTATGCAGAATACCTAACTATTGATAAAGAAAAAGCTATTTCTAAAATTCCGCCTAACATTACATTTGAAGAAGCTGCTGCAAGTATTGAAGGGGCTCATTATGCTTTTAACGGACTCAACAAAGTCAAACTGAAAAGTGGTCAAAAAACGTTAGTCAACGGCGCAAGCGGAGCCATCGGGTCCGCATTTGTTCAGCTACTTAAAGAACACAATGTCGACATCACTGCTGTTACAGAAACAAAAAATTTAGCGTTGGTGAAAAATCTTGGTGCATCAAAAGTACTAGATTTCACCAATAGTGATTTTACAAAAAAACAAGATACTTACGATTTCATTTTTGATGCAGTTGGCAAAAGCTCTTTCAATAAATGCAAACCCATTTTGAATCCTGGAGGGGTTTATATTTCTTCAGAACTTGGCTGGATGTGCGCCAATTTATTTTATGCGGTAACTACTCCAATTCTAGGTCGAAAAAAAGTAATATTTCCAATTCCAGGGCCAATCAAAACTAGCTTAAACTACATTTCTAAACTTCTTGAAGCCGAAAAATTCAAACCTGTTATTGATACGGTTTATCCTTTTGAACAAATTCCAGAAGCATTTCAATATGTTGAAAAAGGCATGAAAACTGGAAATGTGGTCATCAAAATTCAATAACGTTTTATCGGTTTCAGCTGATTTCTTTGGTTAGCCGAATATAATCGTAAGAATATCGACCAAATTGAGGATTTATTAAAATCACTCCTTAGCTTTGGCATTAAATTTTAACTATTTTCGAATAGTTATTTATTAATAGTGCCGACCGTTATGAATCAAGAGTTTGATAAAAATAATACGAAATCATTTGTTCTTACTGAAGAAGAACAAAAGGCGATCAAGGAATTGAATGCTCAAAGAGACATTAAAAAAGGGACCGTCTTATTGAAAGAGGGAGAAATTTCCAACAATAATTTTTATGTAATTTCCGGTTGTGTTCGTCAATATTATTTGGTAGACGGAGTAGAAAAAACAACGGAGTTTTACACCGAAAACCAATCTATCTTTTCCACGGTAAATTTAAGTTTACAATCTCCTTCCAAATATTTTTTGGAGTGTGTTGAAGATTCCGTACTTACGATTACCTCTGCTCACCAGCAAAGAGATATTTATAAAAGATTTCCAAGATTCGAAGCGCTTTGTAGAGTTACAACTGAACAAGAATTTGCTGAATATCAGGAACGTGCTGCTAAATTTATGATCTCTTCACCTGAAGAACGTTACTTGAATTTATTAGATACGCGACCTGATTTGTTTAATCGGGTTCCTCAATATCAGTTAGCTAGTTATCTGGGAATTAAGCCAGAGTCTTTGAGTCGGATACGGAAACGGATTGCTAAAAAGAAGTGAATGATGTGTTTAATATAACACATCATTCACATATATTTTTCTTTCTTAATTTCTTCCAGACATCACGCCACCATCAATATCAAGAATTGATCCCGTTATCCAACTTGATTCATCAGATAATAAAAACTGAATGGTTTTTGAAATATCTTGTGGCGTACCATTTCTTCCGATTGGGTGAAAACCATTGAAGCCAACTAACGCTTCTTTTGCTTCTGCTTCTCCACCGAAAACACCGTGATAAACTGGCGTATCTACAACCGCTGGAGAAACTGCATTCACTCTAATTTTGTGTTCCGCTAATTCCATTGCCATATGCTGCGTCAAAGAATGCAATCCTGCTTTTTGCATGGAGTAAGCTGATGATGGCGTTGCTTTTATTGCTTGCTTTGCCCACATTGAACCCACGTTGACGATAGATCCTCCCCCACTTTTTTTCATCGCTCTTGCTGCTGCTTGACTAATAAAGAAAAATCCCCTATTCAAATCTAAGTAAGAATCATAATCTTCTGCAGTATGATCTAAAAAAGGTTTTGGTCCAAAAATTCCAGAAGCATTCACTAAGTAATCTAGATTCGATAAGCCATCGATTTTCGAAATTAGATCTGCAACGGCAGCTTTATCAGTAATGTCTACTTTGTGTTTGTGTAAGTTGGGTGCATCCGCTACCTTTTGTGGGCTTCTTCCCACAATGTGTACAATTGCTCCTTGGTCTAATAGTGCTTGTGTCGTTGCTTTTCCGATACCACTTGTCCCTCCAATGATTAAAGCTGTTTTTGAATTAAATTTTGACATGATATTTAAATTTTAATTTTAGGACAGACAAGTCTGTCTATATGATTGAAATAATATTAATTACTTAACTTTTTTGTGCAAAATTATTCAAACTCTTTAAGCACAACTATTAAAAAACAGACAAGTCTGTCTTTTGTTCATAAAAAAATAAGATTTTAGCTAATTTGCTGTTTTTGCCTGTTTCAAATCCTTCAATAGATTCTTTAACAAATCAATACTTTCTTCGATTGGCCACAAATCCTCTTGCAAATGGCTTTCAGAGACCGCACTTTCGTATAGTATGTAAATGCGTTTGGCTAATTTACTCTGTTTTGCTTTGGTCAATTCATTCTTATTCTCTCTAACTAATCCTTCAATAAAATTCATGAATAATTTTTTATTACTTTTTATTTTTTTCTTGATTAGTTTATTGTCTCTAGGAATTTCGGCAACCGTTCGAATACACCAACAGCCATTAAATGCACCACTTTGAAAGAATGGAATTAAGAAATCTAACACGCCAATTAATTGCTTATCCCCTTTCGATTTGTTTTGGCAATGTTCTTTTATATTTTTCAATAAATCATTATCTCGAGCATCTAAGTAAGCAAGACACAATTCTTCTTTCGATTTGAAATGACTATACAAAGTCGCTTTTGCAATCCCTGCTTTCGCAATGATTTCATTGATTCCTGTCAGATTGTATCCATTTTTGTAGAATAATTCTGATGCAGTTTCGATGATTAGAGCTCTGGTATCATTTTTCATACTAAATTAACAGACAAGTCTGTCTTTTGTTTAGGAATATTGATGCGAGATAATTATTTAGTTATTTTTTTGATTTTTTCGAATAGATGACTAACAAAAATTTGGATTAAATCTTCCATTTCTTTTTGGTCAATAAAATGATCGTAATTATACTTTTCCATTCTTGTATCTATTACATTATCAATCTGAAAAGAATAACTAAAAATATCAAGATTAACATTGATTCCCATTTTTAGTATTTTTTCAGAATCAAGTGTATTTAAGGGTGTATTGAATTCAAAAAATAATCTAAATTTTTCTAAATTATCTTGCGGGCTGTCTCGATAAAATCTTTGCCCAATAGTAGAAAGATCGAAAAATCCACTAGTATGCATTTTAAAACTACGAGTAGTTTTTGATGATAAAAAAAGATCACTAAATATTGAAGATTCTTTTTCAATCAGATCAAAAAGATTAACAATACATTTATCATATATTTCCATGGACCGCTTATCCGTTCTTTTAGGATTACTAGATATCCCACTCTTCAATTCTTTCTTCCAAACTTCAATTTCCTTGTACAAATCATCTTCTTCAGAAACCGATTTTCCATTTGCAGCCTTAATTCCAATCTCCAGAGACCAAATTAATTGTTTGCCTAAATATTCGACAAATGCATTTACATTCCCTGTATCTGCTTGATTCAATGCGTATAGATAATTGGGTTTATCAGCACTCATGATAATCAATGGTAAATATCCATTTTTCATTAGATGATAATTCATCAACAATCTACTTACACGACCATTGCCATCATCGAAAGGATGAATCAAAACGAATTTATAATGAAGATAGGCAGCAACGATAAGTGGATCTTCATCATTTTGCGTTTCATACCAATCAAGCAACTCCTTCATTTTAATTGGAACTTCATGGGGCTCCGCATATTTAAACACTTCACCACTTTTCAGAATTACATGATTAGGGTGTTCCTTATATTGTCCGACTTTTATTAGTCTTCTAGTCGGTTGTCCATCTGACGTTTGAGCATCCGCCCAAAAATCTTTTACAAGAATGATTTCATTTAATTCTCTTATATCTTTTTCCGTTAATTTCCGATTTTTCTCTTTTGCCCATTCTTTTATCAAATGCACTGCAACATCATGAGCACGCATTTCATTTACATCCTTCAAAGAATTATTTTGAGCTTTGAAGTCATCTCCTAATCGAAATAGTAATTTAGTGTCCCCATAAGTCAAAGTGTTTCCCTCAATATGATTCGAATTATAATTCCATTCCAATCGAAATTTTTGCCATAATTCATTACTATTGTACTCCTCCATTGGAAGTAAAGAATCAAATTCCTTTTTTAAGATTTCAATTTGATCAATAATTTTTTTCATAGTATGAATTTACTCAATTCTAAATTCTAAAAATTTATTCTAACAATTCAAAGCCCCACAAACACTGATACTCTGTCCAGAAACATAAGTCGACAAATCAGATGCTAAAAACAAAGCCAACTCCGCAACTTCATCTGCTTTCCCCCAACGCTTCAATGGAATATTTGCTAAAAATGCATCACGAGTTTTTTCATCCAACTCATCTGTCATTTCAGTCGCTATAAATCCTGGTGCAATCGCATTACAACGAATGCCTCTCGAACCCACTTCTTTAGCGATAGATTTTGTGAAACCTATAATACCAGCTTTTGATGCTGCATAATTGGCTTGACCTGCATTCCCAAATTCACCAACTACCGAACTCATATTAATAATAGAACCAGCTCTGTTTTTCATCATATGCCTCATTAAGTGCTTGGTCATGTTGAAAACTGATTTCAAATTATTGCTCATCACGTCATCCCAATGTTCTTCTGACATCCGTAGTAATAAGGTATCCCGTGTGATGCCAGCATTATTAACAAGGCAATCAATTTTTTCAAAATCCGCCAATACTAAATCAATTAACGTTTTGGTTCCTTCAAAAGAACTAGCATCACTTTGAAAACCTTTTGCTTGAACTCCCATTGCCATTAATGCTTGTTCTACTTCTTTGGCTTTGTCAACACTTGACCGATAAGTAAATGCGACATTGGCACCATGTTCCGCAAATTTTTTACAAATCGCTTCTCCGATTCCGCGAGTCCCACCAGTAATCAATGCTGTTTTTCCTTCTAATAATTTCATTTCGTTTTCTATTAGTTTGTAGATAAATCTAAAGATAAAAGATTAATGAAGTTATATATATAATGTATGATGGTTTTCTAATCTTCTAAAGTTGATCCGAATGTGTGCTATATGATATGGCCACTATTACGCTTGCCTCACGAATGACTCGCGAAACAAGGTTATATCAGAAATCATACATTATAAAATCATACATCATAATATCATACATCAAAACCAAACACTTTATAAAAATAAAAATACATTCATATACACTTGATTATCAATTATATGTAACTATAGTGCTTATGCTTTTGAAATTATTTGTTTATTATTATTCTTTTAAATGAAACATTTTGTTTTATATTTACATCAAGATAATTAATCATACGTTGTATAATAATCATCCCATATAAAATCGTTTAATCAGAAATTTTTAAAACAATACTAACAATGAATACTAATATCAGTCAAACTCAAAATCGCATCATCGAGTGGACCGTACAGACTGATTTGCCACAAGATCTGGCGAAACAAAGAGTGGAAAATAATGCGTCTAATCAAAGTAATTTACAAAACAACACACAAGTAATACCAACACACTATGCTAGTTGGCAAGTGTGGTTGACCGATAAATTTTTCAATTTGGGAAATCTTTTTTACCAGCTCTTGACTGATGTTGGGGAATTTTTTCTCAAAGATGAAAATGATAATAAAGCCTCCAGATTTAAATTTTTTGGATTTTGCTTTTTAGTGCTTTTCTCACTGAAGCATGGTTCGAATTTTAAATTTGGAGCTCTATTTCCTCTGCTAACTCAAACTGATAAGGTGGAAAAGGTGGAAGTCGAAAAAAAGCTTCCAGCCAAGAAAATTTCAATGGATTTGTCTGGCACCAATATTTATGCGCCAGTATCTGCCAATAGTTTGGAAGAAGAAAAAGTAATTAAGTTCATTCAAAAATATGCGCCTGTTGCTGTCAAAGAAATGGAAACTTACAACATTCCAGCTAGTATCAAAATGGCACAAGCGTTAATTGAAAGTCGTGCTGGTAGAAGTAAATTGGCTGTTAATAATAACAATCATTTTGGAATGAAGTGCTTTTCTAGAAGATGTAACAAAAACCACTGCACCAATGCAACAGACGATCATCATAAGGACTTCTTTAGAAAATTTGATTCACCGGCTGCAAGTTGGAAAGAACATAGCAAACTGATCTCACAAGGAAGATATAAAAGCTTGCAAAATCACAAACTAGATTACAAGAAATGGGCAGTTGGATTGAAAAAAGCAGGTTATGCAACCGATAAAAAATACGCAACCAAACTGATTAATATTATTGAAAAATACCAACTACAACAGTTGGATAAGTTAACCTCCTAAATTAAAACCATCATGATAAAAGTAATAATAACAGCATTTGGATTCTTTGGTGTATTATTCTCAATCGCCGATTACGAAACACCAACTTTTGAAAATTATCAAATATCTAATTGCACAAAAGGATCCAATTTCGTCACAGTTGGCGAACAAATTAAAGAAGCTCGTTTAGAAAAAAATATGAGTATGGAAGAATTAGCAAAACGTAGTGATTTGTCCATCAAACAATTGAAAAATGTCGAAGCTGGACGTGCGGAACCAATAAAAGAAATCGTTGTCAATATTGAACGAATTTTAGAAGCTAGTTTCATTTATGGTGGCTACTATCACCTTCCTTAATTAAGAAATTTCATATTCGAGAAAACACGTAGCAAGGATATACATTGTTTGCATAGCGGTTCTCTCTCATAGTCTGTCAGGCCACCTAGCTTTAGGTGGCCATTTTTTTTGTTCTAGCTAAAACTTTTTCTTGCTTGCTTGTGGCGTCTCGTCACAGATGTGCTTTAAACAATAAAACAAATTCATTCACAAAAAAATACCGAAAAAAGCAACCAACTCACTATTTAAGTGTCTAAATAGTATCAAGCATATCATGCTAACAATTAGTAAATTTGCAAAACATTAAATGACATTACTATAATGACTAAGCATCCTACAGACTTCCCTCAATTTTCACCTGGTGTTCTAAGCTTAATTCCACTTTTTTATGTGGGATGGGCAGACTCCGTTTTAAGTCCAAGTGAAATGAATTTAATTCATTCAACTGTTAAAAAACTAAAGTTTTTATCTGCTGAAGATAAAGAATTGATTATCGAATGGACCAATCCAGCAAAGCCACCTTCTCCAGCATTATTCAGACATTGGGTTGCACTGATAAAAAAATCAGCAGCTGATATGCCGATAGATAAACGACAATCATTAGCAGACTTGGGATTTCAAATGGCGCAACAAAGTGATCAATTTAATAAGGAAGAAAGTTGGCAAACCACTGATAATAAAAATGCGATCGATCAATTAGAAAATATGCTCGGGATTGATAGCATTGAGAATTTTAGGAATATCCTCCCTACTCCACTTCGTGATAATGAGATCAAAGAAAATGTAGAAAAAGCAAGTTTCAACATTAAAGCAATGACCGCTTTTTTGGATGATGATTATCACGAAACACGTAACAAGATGCGTACGATTCTAAGTGATCCTATCTTTAAGTTAGAAAAAATACCGAACAAGGATGACTACAGAAACAAAGTCAAAGAATGGTGTCAGCATTTAGCTGATCAAGGTTTGGGAGCATGGTCCTATCCAAATGAATATGGAGGCCAAAACAATATCGGAGAATACACAGCAATTTTTGAAATGATTGGTTATCATGATTTAAGTTTAGCGATCAAATTTGGGGTGCAATTCGGATTGTTTGGTGGAAGTATACTAGGACTTGGAACTAAAAAACATTACGACAAATATTTGAAAGATACCGGCTCTATGAAATTGTTGGGTTGTTTTGCCATGACGGAAACAGGACATGGTTCCAATGTCAGAGGCTTGGAAACAACTGCAACTTACAATCATAATGATCGAACGATAACAATCAATACACCAAACGATGATGCTGGAAAAGAATATATCGGAAATGCTTTACATGGAGAAATGGCAAGTGTGTTTTCACAACTGATTGTCAACGGTGAGAACCAAGGAGTACATGCAGTCTTAGTTCCATTAAAAAACAAGAAAGGAGAATACTTCAAAGGAATCCGTGTTGCAGATTGTGGTTACAAATTAGGACTGAATGGTGTCGACAATGGAAGGATATGGTTCGACAATGTAAAAGTACCTGTTGAAAATCTATTGAATAAATTCGGAGATATCAATGAAGCAGGTGAATATACAAGCCCAATCGAAAGTGTTTCAAGAAGGTTTTTTACAATGTTGGGCACTTTAGTGGGTGGTCGTGTTGCCGTACCAAGAGCTGGATTGAGTGCTGCAAAATCTGGATTGGCAATTGCTATTAAACATTCCTTAAAAAGAAGACAGTTTGGCCCAAACGACACTGAAGCTGAAACCTTATTGTTAGATTATCCTACACATCAAAGAAGATTGATGCCACTATTGGCAAAAGCATATGCACTCGATGTATCTTTGACTGGCTTGGCTAAAATGTATGACAACAAGAGTGAAGATAACATAAGAGAGATAGAAACTTTAGCTGCTGGATTAAAATCATATGCTACTTGGTTTACAACAAAAGCATTACAAGATTGTAGAGAAGCATGTGGTGGAAAAGGATATTTGGCAGAAAATAGATTTGCAGATCTTAAAGCAGATACCGATATCTTTACCACTTTTGAAGGTGATAATACTGTTTTAATGCAATTAGTCGCAAAAGCATTGTTATCCGATTTTCAAAAATCATTTCACAACGAAGGTTTCAGAGCAGTTTTTAAATATTTGACAACCCAAGTTTCGTCAACCGCCACTGAATGGAATCCTATGTATACTCGGAACACAGATGTCGAACACTTGTTAGATCCTGAATTTCAACTAGGCGCATTTGAAATGAGAACCACTAAATTACTTCATACCGTATCTCAAAGAATGAGAAAATTGCTAGGTAAAAAAGTTGATGCTTACAATGCGTTCTTAAAATGCCAGACTCATTTGGTGACTTTATCTGAAGCATATGTAGAACAACAAGTTTTGACAAATTTCATTAATGCTATCAATAAAACTAGTGATCCTAAACTAAAAATTATCCTTAAAAAATTGTGTGACCTCTATGCATTGCACACCATCGAATCTCATAAAGGTTGGTACTTAGAACATGACTATATGCAAGGTTCCAAAACCAAAGCAATCCGGAGAATGGTCAATAAGTTATGTAAGGAAGTGAGAAATGAAGCTACCTTTTTGGTAGATGCTTTCGCAATTCCAAAGGCTTGTTTGAGTGCTCCAATAGCTATGTAATAATCCAAATTGTATTCTAAAATGACGGCACTCAATCCTAAAAATTTATCGATATACTAACCGCCATTTTAGAATACAAACTGTGTAAAAATTATTGAAAAAACATTGTGCACATATTATAAAAATAAACAATTTGTTTTATATTTACATTATTAATATAACAAAATGTTTTATCTATGCGCTTAAATGATTTAGGAAATGAATTCCAGATTTTATGGGATTTGCTTCAACAATTAGTTACTTCCACAAGCTTGGAAAACAGTCTTCAACAAGTTAATGATGCCAACCAGATTTTAGAACGACATCGTTTCGAACATCTCCAATTTTCAAAAAATGAGATTTATTTATTAAGTCCAAAATTCCAACTTACTGATATTTTAAATGCCATTTTAAACAGAACTAGAAAGATTCAATTTGGTGCAATCGGTCAAACTATTGACACCGATAATTCTGAATTGAACGAAATGCTTGAAGAATTTGAGTACCTCATTTTCCGAATCGGTTCTTCCGGTCATTCTCCTAGAACAAAATTGGAAGATGAAGATGTAAAAGAATTTTTGATAAAATATTTTGTAGAAGAAGGCACCACAATGATAGCTCAGTATCCAAATGAGTGTCGAGTCATTCTAAAGATTTTGAAAAGACTGGGACTAAGCAATAATAATTCAGAATATAACATTGTAAGCACGAATAGTTATTTTCTAGCAATTGAACAACTATTTTCGATTTATGAAGATTTAATTGATAAACGTTTTATTGCTAGTTTGCGAAAGAGTTTGAGTACGCAGGGTGCAGCTTAGTGTTGCTCGTTTGCTAAACCTGAGATAGGCAAAAAGCGTGGCAAGGTTTGGAAAACGTTCCTTGATTAATAATTTGAGAAAACGTTTACTAATCCTCGCTACACACGAGGCACTGACACAGGCTTAGGAAACGACTCTGTTGCTCGTTTGCTAAACCTGAGATAGGCAAAAAGCGTGGCAAGGTTTGGTAAACGTTTCTTGATTAATATTTTGAGAAAACGTTTCTAATCCTCGCTACACACGAGGCACCGACGCAGGCTTAGGAAACGGCTCTGGTTTTCGGTTTGCTAAACCTTAGATAGGCAAAAAGCATGGCGAGGTTTGGTAAACGTTTCTTGATTAATAATTTGAGAAAACGTTTACTAATCCTCACTACACACCAGGCACCGACGCAGGCTTAGCAAACGGCTCTGTTGCTCGTTTGCTAGACCTGAGATAGGTAAAAAGCGTGGCAAGGTTTGGTAAACGTTTAATAAAACGAAAAAAGCGCAATTTCGAAATTATCGAAATTGCGCTTTCCATTTTTACAAGTATGTAAGCAATCCTATTTCACTTTCCCCAATTCACTTTTCAAATAGTCAATCACTTTAATTTCTACAGGATCTACTCCTCTCAATTCTGCTAAATAAACAGAAACCCAATCTCCTAAGTGAACAAAATATAATGACTTTTCAATCAAGGATGCTCCTTTTGAATAAACTTCAATAATAGAAGAAGTATAGTTGTTGATAATTTCTTTATTAATATCCATTCTCACCGAATTTCTTGGAAAGTCATCTCGATTTCTAAAATATACTACGGCTAAATTTTGATCTTCTGTTCTCCACCCTACCAATTCGTTGTGATTCATTTCTGGGATGACATGATGCCAACAAAGCATTTTCGCATTCTCATTTATTTGTTGACGAAATCTCACTGCGACCGCTTCCATACGATCAGTTGTATAAATCACTGGTGTTTTTCCTTTCAAAAACTGAGCAATCATTTTCGCTTTCTGTTGTATATCGAGAATTTCTGTGTTCAACAACTTCGCTGCAGTTTCCACTTGTTGCATCGAAGTATCTTTGATGATCCCCAATTTGAACAAGATAAAAAGTTGTTGTACTAGTGAGAATCCCAGACATGCTCTAGGTGAAGGCCAATTGTTAGGAAGTTGAATAAAATCCAATCCATTTTCTTTTGCTAATTCTATCAATTTTCCACCAGAAGAAATGACAACAATCTTTGCTCCGGTTCCTAACATTTGATGAAAGCAATTCAATGTTTCTTCCGTATTTCCAGAATAAGAAGAACAAATTGCCAATGTATTTTTGTCAATGAAATTTGGAATGGAATATCCTTTACCAATTGTAAATGGAATTTTGGATTCTGCCCTTACAAATTCAGCAACGAAATTCGCACCGATTCCTGAACCACCCAATCCGGCAACGTAGATTTCATGAATGGGATGATGATGTGGTTTGACAGATGCATTTCTTCCAATTTCCAACGCTTCTTCTAATTGAGCTGGAAATTTTTGAACTAACTGATCCATTGAGGTGGCTACAAATTTGTCGTTATCAACCATAAGTTTTAAGATTCTTTGTGATTCAATTCTTTATACAAATTGATAAGTCCATTGGTAGAAGCATCGTGAGATTGTATTTTTTCATCATTCATCAATTCTGGTAAAATCTTGTTAGCCAATTCTTTCCCTAATTGTACTCCCCACTGATCAAAACTAAATACATTCCAAATAACTCCTTGGACAAATATCTTATGTTCATACATCGCAATAAGCATACCTAAAGAACGTGGCGTAACCATCTGAACCATAATGGAATTGGTCGGTCGGTTGCCAGGAAATACTTTGAAAGGGGCCAAAAACTTAATTTGTTCCTCATTCATGCCCTTGGATTGCAGTTCTGCAACTACTTCTTCTTCCGTTTTTCCTTTCATCAATGCCTCTGTCTGTGCAAAGAAATTGGACAATAAAATCGCATGATGATCACCGATTGGATTATGGCTAACAGCAGGTGCAATAAAATCAGAAGGAATTATTTTAGTTCCTTGATGAATTAATTGATAAAATGCATGTTGCCCATTAGTACCTGGTTCTCCCCAAATAATTGGTCCTGTTTGATATTTTATCGGTTGGCCAGCTCTGTCTACATTCTTTCCATTACTCTCCATATTTCCTTGTTGAAAATAAGCAGCAAATCGATGTAAGTATTGATCATATGGCAATATCGCTTCTGACTCTACCTCAAAAAAGTTATTATACCAAATACCCAACAATGCTAATACAACTGGGATGTTCTTTTCAAAAGGTGTCAATCTAAAATGTTCATCCATCGCATGAAGCCCTCCTAGTAATTCCTCAAAGTGGTCGTAACCAATCGTACATGCAATAGACAATCCAATCGCAGAAGACAAGGAATATCTTCCACCTACCCAATCCCAAAATTCAAACATATTGTTAGGATCAATCCCAAATTCCAAGACTAATTCTCTGTTAGTAGAAACCGCAACGAAATGATTTTTGATGGCTTCTTCAACACCTTCATGTTCCAAAAACCAAGTTCTTGCAGAAAAAGCATTAGCCATTGTTTCTTGAGTAGTAAATGATTTTGAAGCAATGATAAATAAGGTGGTTTCAGAATTTAGGTTTTTTACGACCTCAGACAAATGAGTACCATCCACATTTGAAACAAAATGAACATTCATATCTTCTTTCCAATATGGCTTCAAGGCTTCTGTAACCATCACTGGTCCCAGGTCACTTCCACCAATTCCGATATTTACAATGTCCGTAATATTCTTTCCTGTGTGTCCTTCAAAAGTTCCATCGTGAATACTATTGGCAAATGCTTTTACTTTTTGTAACACTTCATTTACTTGTGGCATGACATTTTTCCCATCTACCTCTATTGATCTATTGGATTGATTTCGCAATGCTGTATGCAACACAGATCGTCCTTCCGTTTCATTAATACGAACTCCAGAAAACATCGAATCAATCGCGTCTTTCAATTTAGTTTCTTCTGCCAATCCCATCAACAATTTCATGGTATGATCAGAAATGATATTTTTCGAATAGTCTACAACTAAGTCTTCCAATCGTAATGAAAATTCATTGAAGCGATTTGGATTTTGGGCAAACAGCGCTTTCATTTTTGTCTCCTTCATTTTGTTGAAGTGCAATGTTAGATTGGCCCATGCTGAGGTATTGGTAGGATTTATCCGTGGTAACATATTGAGTTAGTTTTTAATCTGTAATTTAGAGTCACAAAAGTACTTCCCAAAACCATCATAGTCAACAACTAATGGCGAAACACAACGAAATAGGTCAACTTGGTGAGGAATTAGCAGTCAAATTCTTGAAAGAAAAAGGATATCAAATCGAAGAACTGAATTGGCGTCATCGAAAAGCAGAAATTGATATCATTTGTAGACAGGAAGACACCTTGATTTTTGTAGAAGTGAAGACTCGTTCTACTGACTTTTTTGGACAACCAGAGGAATTTGTTACTTCAAATAAAGAGGATTTGATGTCTGATGCTGCTGCCGTTTATTGTGAAAAAATTGGGCATGAATGGGCAATTCGTTTTGATATTATTGCGATTGTTTTGAAGAAAAATGAACCTAGTATTCAGCATTTCGAAGATGCTTTTTTTCCTTCGATTTGATGTGACTTCTGAGGCAAAGACGCTTCAATATGCTTTAAACATCAAGTTCTTGGATGATATCTCCTCATAAAAAAGTCGTGTAATTGTAAGTATTTTAGAAAAACCTCTTAATTACACATAAATTCTTGCAATTTTACTTAGGTATAATTGTCATAAACATGAATAAATCGTACATTTGCACCTCGAATTTAAAGAACTAAGAAAATGAAAAAAGGAATACATCCAGATACATACAGACTAGTGGTCTTCAAAGACATTACTGTTGACGAATCTTTCTTAACTCGCTCATGTGCACCTAGCAAGGAAACAATCAAGTGGGAAGATGGAAATGAGTATCCATTAGTAAAGGTGGAAATTTCAAGTAAATCACACCCATTTTTTACTGGTAAGATGCAGTTCGTTGATACGGCTGGACGTATCGATAAGTTTAACAAACGTTTTAGTAAAACTAAATTTGCTAAAACTGATATGTCTGCTGGATCTGAGGAAAAAGGAAAAGACGAAGCTAAAGAAGGATAGTAAATCCTATTGCTAATAATATTAAAAGAGCTCCAGTGTATTCGTACGCAGGAGCTTTTTTTTTGTTCACTATTGAAATCGACTTTAGAAATTTTACCCAATGACAAACATCATTCTTTTTGACGACGATGCGAGAGAAAATTTACTTCCACTTACCTATACCAAACCTGTCTGCGAACTCCGTGTTGGAATATTAACCATTCGTGAAAAATGGGAACGTGTTCTGGGAGGTAAGGTCTCTTTCATTACGCAAGATTATTTGTCGAAAAAATATCCAATCAATATTACAGCCGATAATATTGTGATCAACGGTTCCGTGTTACCTTCGGAGAGATTGCTACATTTAATCAAACAACTGAATTTCAATGAAGCTTTGATGCAAGAAGAAGAACTCATCGCAGCTCGTTTGGATGAATCTCAGTTTCATCACTTGATGTCAAATGAAGAAGTGGATGAATTGGATGGTTTTAATGTGCAGGACACACCGTTTATAAAAATTAATTTTCCATATGACATTTTTCTTAACAATAAAGAAGCGATAGAGATTGATTACGAAATGTTGACGAAGAATAAAACTAGTCAACCTCTTCACGAAAGTAATACCGTAATTGGTGACCGCATTTTCATTGAACCAGGTGCAACTGTGACTGCGTCGATTTTAAATTCAGAAACAGGACCGATTTATATTGGAAAAGAAGCCACTGTTCTAGAAGGAGCAATGATGCGAGGACCGATCGCACTTTGTAATAATGCTGTTATTAAAATGGGGGCAAAAATTTATGGTGCAACTACCATTGGTCCTTTCAGTAAAGTTGGTGGGGAAGTTAATAATTGTGTCCTTACAGGTTTTTCAAACAAAGGCCATGATGGTTATTTAGGAAACTCCGTGTTAGGTGAATGGTGTAATCTTGGAGCTGATACTAATAATTCCAATTTGAAAAATAATTATGCAGAAGTAAAACTCTGGCACTACCCTACTGAAAGATTTAAATTGACTGGTGAAACTTTCTGTGGATTAATCATGGGTGACCATTCTAAATGTGGTATCAATACGATGTTCAATACTGGAACGGTGGTAGGCGTTTTTGCAAATATATTTGGCGCTGGATTTCCTCGAAATTTTGTTCCATCATTTGCATGGGGTGGAAAAGCAGGATTCAGTTCTTTCAAAATTGAAAAAGCATTTGAAATTGCAGAAAGGGTCATGCAAAGAAGAGGAATTGTTTTGGACGATATAGATAAGGAAATTTTAGGAAATGTTTTTGTAGAATCTGCTCAATTCCGAAATTGGGAAAAACCGATTGGCAATCAGCGATAAGTCAACTTCATGAAAATCCCTTTTCATAAAAGATTACTCAGCTATTTTTGGGAACAACAAATAGAATCCGTCACCAGCGAGATTAATGAGGAGCTATCAGTGTCTTTAATCAAAGGTCGGTATCAACTTTATACCACCAATGCGATCTACTCTTTTGAAGATTTATACTACAATTTTGTGGGTGCATTTAAGCAGATGGATTTGGAAAAATTGCCAGGAAGAAAAGTGCTGATTCTGGGTTTTGGCTTGGGCAGTATCCCTATTATTTTGGAAAGTAAATTCGATGCTTTTTTCGAATACACGGCTGTTGAAATTGACGAAGCTGTTTTGTACCTAGCCAATAAATATGCGGTTCCTAAAATTCATTCACCTATCCAATTCGTTTGCGCAGATGCATTGCAATTTGTCAACACTACTGAAGAATTATTTGATATGGTTTTAGTAGATATTTTCTTAGATGATATTATTCCTGAAAAATTTAGTCAGCAAACTTTTTTAGAATCACTCTCCGAAATTATTAATCCAAACGGTGTCATTCTTTATAATAAATTGGCACTAACGGATGAGGACAAAAAAGAATCAACAGCATTTTTCTCCAATATTTTCCATCCTGTTTTTGAAAATGGTGTAGCTTTAGAGGTGAAAGGAAATCACATGTTGCTCAATCAACAAAACATATTGAAATGAATTTTCCCCGTATTCGATTGATCCTAGCTTTTATATTTTTTGTTACCGGAATTGTGCTGACAGTTGCTGTTGGGTTTTCAACTTCCATCTATCTTTTTCTGGCATGCGCATTTTTAATTTTTACTCATTATAAATTTGGAGCCATCTGGCCAGCCTTCCAATTATTGCAAGAAGGACAAGTCGATAAAGCAGATGATATTTTAGATCAAATCAAAAAGCCAGAATGGTTGGCAAAAACACATCGTTCCTATTTTCATTTTACAAAAGGAATGATCCACGTTCAGCGAAAACAATTACCTCCAGGAGCTGTTCACTTAAAAGCAGCCTTGCAATTGGGACTTCGAAATGCAACGGATAATGCGTTGGCTGCAATTAATTTAGCACACATTTATTATGTCGATAAAAATAAGGATGCATGCAAAAAATATCTTCAACAAGCCATCGACTTCAATAGCAACGATCTAATGATTAAAGAAAACATTGATAAGTTACAAAAAGCAATTGCTTAAATTTCTTACTCATTTTGTCTTCTTTTCAATTGGCATAAGCCGTCAAAATTTTCGTAAATTCACCAATCAAAAATACTAGACAATGTTTACTATAAATATCTATTTACGTTTTGCTTTAATCGCACTCTTTCTTGGAGGCGGAATTCTACTAGCTTTCTGGCAAGGAATCGGTTACTCCATCCCATTCTTATTAGTTGGAATTGCATTGTTGGTTGGCTACATTCTTTTAGGAACGGTTCAATCCGCAGCTCAGTTAGTGCAAGATCAAAATTTTGGAGAAGCTAAAAAAAGATTGGCTTTGACAATGAAACCAGACTGGTTGTATAAAACCAATCGTGCGTTTTATTACATGATGCACGGTACCATCGCCATGCAAGAAGGAGATCAAAACGAAGCTGAAAAGTGGTTGGAAAAAGCAGATAAAATCGAGCTACCTTCAGATAATGAAAAAGCAATGGTGCAATTGCAATTGGCCAACATCGCTGCATCTAAAGGAAAATGGCAAGCTGCTGAACAACGGATGAAAGCCATCAAGAAGTTGAAAGTAACGCAAGCTGAATTGAAAGAACAAATCAAAGTTGTCGATAAAGCCATGTCTCGTTCTAATCGTGGTCAGATGAAACATATGCGTCAAGGTGGAAAAGGTGGTGGTGCTATGATGGGAAAGAGCAAACGTCGTCGTCCTAAGATGAGGTAAAATTAATTAAAAAATAAAAATGTAAAATTAAAAATAGGACCGTTATTACGTAAGACTGTCCGAAAATAGAATACAAACGCCAAGAGGTTAGAAACCTGTCAATTATCACGAATCGGCTGCAAAAGAATTATATGATTTTTATAGATGTGAAAAAAGAAGAAATAAATTTTATTTTGATTGTAAAAAACCCTCAAAAATTAG
>CALDGQ010000092.1 GCA_937941765.1 uncultured Saprospiraceae bacterium | reverse complement strand
AAGCTAAAAAGAACTTAATCAAAGTTCCAATCTATAAAGGAACCATTCCTCACGAACAGTTAGGAAAATATGGCGCTGGAAAAGTTTTAATCAAACCAGCTTCAGATGGTACCGGTGTAATCGCAGGTGGTGCAATGCGTGCAGTATTAGAAATTGCAGGTGTACAAAACGTATTAGCAAAATCTCAAGGTTCATCAAACCCACATAACGTTGTAAAAGCAACAATAGATGCACTTCGCAAATTAAGAAGTCCAATGTTGATCGCTAAACAACGTGGTCTTAAAATGGATAAATTATTTAACGGTTAATTTTCAAACAATGCCAAAAGTTAAAGTAACACAAGTAAGAAGTATCATTGATCGTCCTAAAAAACAAAAGGAAACAATGAAAGCTTTAGGTTTGAGAAAAATGCATCAAACCGTTGAACACGAAGCAACTCCCCAAATCTTGGGAATGATTAAAAAAGTAGCTCACCTGTTGAAGGTGGAAGATTAAAAAGCTGATGTCAGTTGGTTTTGGCGTCTCACCAAAGAGCCTTTTTTAAAAATAGCTGACAGTAAAATTTTAAAACAATGGAATTAAATAATCTTAGACCAGCAAAAGGATCAATCAAGAAACGTAAAAGAATCGCACGTGGACAAGGTTCCGGTCGTGGTGGTACTTCAACACGTGGACACAAAGGTCAAAAGTCAAGATCAGGTTACAGCCGTAAGCGTAATCATGAAGGTGGACAAATGCCACTTCAGATGAGATTACCTAAACGTGGGTTCAAAAACCCGAATCGAGTTGCCTATACAGCAATCAATTTAAGTAGATTGCAAGAAATATCAGAGAAATACGGAATATCAACTATAGATATCGAAACACTTGTAGCAAAGGGTATCGTATCAAAGAATGACAAAGTCAAAGTATTGGCACGTGGCGAAGTAAGCAAAGGCCTTACAGTTACTGCTCACGCTTGCTCTGCTAATGCAAAGACTGCTATTGAGAACAAAGGGGGAACATTAAACCTTGTTTAAAAACCGTAGATGAAAAACTTTATTACTACTCTCAAGAACATTTGGAAAATTGACGAACTAAAAAATCGTATCCTATTTACCCTCGGAATTCTGTTGGTTTATAGGATTGGTTGTTTTATCGTACTACCAGGTGTCAATCCAGAAAAACTAGAAACTGCCACTGCTGGCGGAGATAATGGTTTGCTAGGATTGATCAACGTATTTACCGGAGGAGCATTCAACAGTGCTGCTATTTTTGCTTTAGGGATTATGCCTTACATTACCGCATCGATTATCATTCAATTGATGGGGTTTGCAGTACCTTATTTCCAACGTCTTCAACAACGTGAAGGAGAATCAGGTCGTAAGAAAATCACTCAAATCACCAGATTATTAACGGTAGCAATTACCTTAGTTCAAGGTGGTGGTTACTTAACCTATATCAAATCATTGGGTGCAGTCGATCCAGCAATTCCTGGAGGTATCTTCTGGATTTGTAACATCATCATCCTTTGTACAGGTACTATTTTCGCAATGTGGTTAGGTGAAAAAATCACTGACCGTGGAATCGGAAACGGTATCTCTTTATTGATTACAATCGGTATTATCGCTTCTCTGCCAAGTGCTTTTGTTTTTGAATTCCAATCTCAATTAGCAGGTAGTGGTTTGATTATGTTTGTAATTGAATTGGCAATTCTATTCGCTATCGTTCTAGTCACCGTTATGATCGTACAAGGTGTTAGAAAAATTCCAACACAATTTGCCAAAAGAATGGTTGGTCGTGGTGCGAATCAAATGCCAGTTGCTGGTAACAGAGATTACATTCCCTTGAAAGTAAACGCTTCTGGTGTAATGCCAATCATCTTTGCTCAAGCATTGATGTTCTTGCCATCAACAGCTGCTCAATTTATGGGTGGGGATGCAAGTAGTGGAATTTTAAGAGCACTGAATGATTTTACTTCAGGTCCTTATAATATCATTTACTTCATCTTGGTAGTTTTATTTACCTATATCTATACTGCCTTGTTGGTAAATCCACAACAGTATGCAGAATACTTAAAACGTCAGAACGCATTTATTCCTGGTATCAAACCTGGAAAGAGTACAGCTGACTTTATTGATAATGTTACAACAAGAATTACATTACCTGGATCTATCTTTTTAGGAATCATTGCAATTCTTCCTGCCTTTGCCGCGGCATTTGGTGTGAACATCGCTTTTGCAATGTTCTTTGGAGGAACTTCATTGTTGATCTTAGTAGCAGTTGTATTGGATACATTACAACAAATTGAATCTCACTTATTGATGAGAAAATATGATGGTCTTGTTAAAACAGGTCGTCTGCAAGGAAGAAGTAGAATGCAGACAATTGGTTCAAATATGTAGTAGTCGAGCGTAAGTGTTAGAACTTTTTGGACTAACCTTATGTTACAAAAAAGTTAGTTACTTAAACCTTACGCACGATGAAGACTATTATTTATAAAACGGATGAAGAGATTGAATTAATCCGTGAAAGTTGTTTGTTAGTTTGTAAAGCATTAGCGCACGTTGGAAGTGTTATTAGACCGGGAATTACCGGAGAGCAGATAGACAGAGAAGCAGAACAGTTAATACGTGATCACAATGCAGTACCGGGATTCAAAGGATATCGCGGTTTTCCAGGAACACTCTGTATTTCAATTAATGAAGGAGTTGTTCATGGTATTCCTACCAAAAATGAATTTCAAGACGGAGATGTCGTATCTGTAGATTGTGGCGTTTTTATGAATGAATTTTTTGGCGATTCAGCTTACACATTCGCACTTGGAGATGTCGATGAAAAAACGATGGAATTATTGCGAGTAACAAATACCTCACTTTATATGGGGATTGAAAAGGCAGTAAGCGGAGCAAGAATAGGAGATATCGGTTTTGCAGTTCAAAATTATTGTGAACGTCAAAACAATTACGGTGTCGTTAGAGAATTGGTTGGACATGGTTTAGGCCAGAATTTGCACGAACCACCAGAAGTTCCAAACTATGGGAAGAAAGGAAGAGGACCAAAATTGCAAGAAGGTCTAGTGATCGCAATTGAACCAATGGTCAACTTAGGAAAGAAGGAAGTCAGACAGTCTGATGATGGATGGACCATTATCACCAAAGACAAAACTCCTTCCGCACACTACGAACACACAATAGCAGTAAGAAAAGATAAGGCAGATATATTGTCGAACCACAGTCAGGTTGAAGTCAATGTGAAAAACAACCCGAATGTTAAGGAAGTTTCGATAAAAAAGTAGATATTTGCACTCCAATTTCAAAATATGGCAAAACAAGAGTTAATTAAACAAGACGGTATCATCGAAGAAGCATTATCTAATGCTATGTTCAGAGTGCGTCTTGAAAATGAACACCAAATTGTGGCGACTATATCAGGAAAAATGAGAATGCACTACATTCGAATTCTTCCTGGAGACAAAGTAGCGGTGGAAATGTCACCATACGATTTATCAAGAGGTAGAATTACCTACAGATACAAATAGCATTAAGTAAGTCCGAAAGGACGATATAATAAAAACTAGGGGAGCATCCCCTAAGAATACTAAAAAAATGAAAGTAAGAGCATCAGTCAAAAAAAGATCAGTAGACTGCAAAATCGTTAGACGAAAAGGCAGAGTATACGTGATCAACAAAAAGAATCCTAGATTTAAACAAAGACAAGGCTAAAAATAATCTATCATGGCAAGACTTGCAGGTAACGATCTTCCTAAAAATAAAAGAGGAGTAATTGGACTAACATACATCTACGGTGTAGGTAGATCAAGAGCTCACGAAATATTACAGAAAGCTGGTATTGATGACAATACTAAAGTAAATGACTGGACAGACGAAAATGTCCGTATGATTGCTAAAATGCTTCAAGATGAATATAAGGTCGAAGGTCAACTTCGTTCTGAAGTTCAAATGAACATTAAACGTATGATGGACATCGGTTGCTACCGTGGTCTTCGTCACAGAAAAGGTTTACCTGTAAGAGGTCAACGTACTCAAACCAATGCGCGTACGCGTAAGGGTAGAAAGAAAACAGTTGCTAACAAGAAGAAAGCAACTAAATAATTAATCTCTTTTCAACCATTAGAATATTATGGCAAAAGCTAAGAAAGCCAAAAAAAGAAAAGTAAAAATTGATCCAGACGGAAACGTTTATATCAAAGCTAGCTTCAACAACATCATCATCTCTGTTTGTAACAAAAAAGGAGAAGTGATTTCATGGGGTTCTGCAGGTAAAGCTGGTTTCAAAGGATCAAAGAAAAATACTCCTTATGCTGCACAGATTGCTGCAAATGACGCTGCTATGGTAGCACATGATGCTGGTATGAAATCTTGCACTGTTTACGTAAAAGGTCCTGGAGCAGGTAGAGAAGCTGCCATCAGAGCTATCGACAACGCAGGAATCAAAGTAATCAGAATCAAGGATATTTCCCCAATTCCTCACAATGGTTGCCGTCCTCCAAAAAGAAGACGTGTTTAATTTTTAAAAAAGTAAATTCTAATTTAGAATGGCTAGATATACAGGACCTACTACTAAAAAAGCAAGATCATTCGGAGAAGCAATCTTCGGACCTGACCGTTCTTTCGACAAGAAAAAGTATCCACCAGGGATGCACGGTAATTCAAGAAGAAGAAAACAAGCTTCTGATTACTCTAAGCAGTTGAAAGAAAAGCAAAAAGCTAAATACACCTACGGAGTACTAGAACGTCAATTCCGTAACCTCTTTGAAAAATCAACTGCAAAAAGTGGAATTACAGGTGAGATTCTTTTACAATTCTTGGAAGCACGTTTAGATAACACTGTTTTCAGATTGGGAATTGCTCCAACAAGACGTGCAGCTCGTCAATTAGTAGCACACAAACACATCACTTTGAACGGAGTTGTAACCAACATCCCTTCAGCTTCATTGAGACCTGGTGATGTAGTAGCTGTAAGAGGAAAATCAAAGAATTTAGAAATTATCAAAGATAACGTCAAATCGAAATCAGACAAAAATTTCGGTTGGCTAGAATGGAATGTAGATAGATTGGAAGGAAAGTTCATGGAATATCCTGAACGTGAAAACATTCCTGAGAATATCAACGAACAATTGATCGTTGAACTTTACTCAAAATAATAATTCTTATCCGGTGTGATTTTTCACACCGGACTTTTTGCATATATAACCAAAGCTCTTTTCACAGAGCATTCCGTTAATTATCTCTAACAAGAATCTTCAATATGACAGTACTAAATTTTCAAAAGCCAAATAAAATTATTCTTCAAAAAGCAACAGACTTTGAAGGAACTTTTGAATTCAAACCTTTGGAACCTGGATTCGGTCAAACCGTAGGAAACTCACTAAGAAGAGTATTACTTTCTTCTCTAGAAGGTTTCGCCATCTCTGCAGTACGTATCGCAGGTGTTGATCACGAATTTTCAACTATCAAAGGAGTAGTAGAGGACGTAGTAGATATTATCTTGAACTTGAAGCAGATCCGTTTGAAACAATTGATCGCTGACGAAGATGTTCAAAATGAAAAAATATATTTGACAATCAACGGTAAAAATCAATTCAATGCCGGTGATATCGAAGAACACACTAATATTTTCAAGGTAATGAACCCTGAATTGTTAGTTTGTAATATGGAACCTTTCGTTAATCTTGAAATGGAGTTAACCATCACTAAAGGTCGTGGTTATGTTCCTGCTGACGAAAATCTACCAAAAGATGCTTCTATCGGAGTGATTCCAATTGATGCCATCTATACACCAATCAAAAATGTTTCGTACAGAATTTCTAACACTCGTGTTGGCCAAAAAACCGATTACGAAAAATTAGAAATAGATGTAAAAACAGATGGAACCATTCACCCAGAAGATGCTATCAAAGAAGCTTCTCGTATCATGATCCAACACTTGATGTTGATTACGGATGAGAATATCTCTTTCGATGATGATTCTAGTCGTGAAGACAACATCGTTGATGAGCATATCTTACACATGCGTAAGTTGTTGAAGACTTCATTAGAAGATCTTGATCTGTCAGTAAGAGCATACAACTGCTTGAAAGCTGCAAAAATCAACACACTTGCTGAATTAGTAAGGTACGATACACACGAATTATTAAAGTTCAGAAACTTCGGTAAGAAATCTCTTGTCGAAATCGAAGAACTACTTCAAGAAAAGAGCCTTACTTTCGGTATGGATCTTTCAAAGTACAAACTAGAAGAAGCATAAAAAAAAGCCCTGAAAGGACGATATAGTTCGAAAATAAAGGGTGTAACCCTTTCGAACAAAACAATGCAGTTACCCAAACGTGCTGCGATGATAATCAATTTTTAAACTCTTAAACAAAAGTCATGAGACACGGCAAAAAAATTAACCACCTCTCGAGAACAGCTGCACACAGAAAAGCTTTGATGAAAAACTTGTCATGTGCATTAATTCAACACAAAAGAATTAACACAACATTGGCAAAAGCAAAAGCGTTACGTCGTCATGTGGAACCTATTATCACAAAATCAAAAGATAATACAACGCACTCAAGAAGAACAGCTTTCAAATATTTGCAACAAAAAGATGCCGTAAAGGAATTATTCGGACCAATCAGAGAAAAGATAGGAAATCGTCCAGGTGGATATCTTCGTATTATCAAAACTGGTTTCCGTCAAGGAGATGCTGCAGAAATGGCTATGATAGAGTTTGTTGATTTCAACGAAATCTACAACGGTGGAACTTCAGGTGGCAAGAAAGAAGAAGGCAAGAAGAAGAGAACAAGAAGAAGTAAGAAATCTGCTAGCTCATCTGAAACAAAAGCAGCAGCAGTTACTGCAGCAGCAACCGCAAAGAAAACTGAAAAAGCTTCTGGTGAAGAAGAATAATACTTATTTTAAGTATTTAAAGATATTAAGAAGGCGATGCAGTAATGTGTTGCCTTTTTTTTTGATGATGATTTTTGATATAGAATGTATCATATATTTTAGCAACATAAATCATACATCAAACAAATCATACATCGACTAGAATTCTTATATTAGAGCAACCAATTGAAAAGGTAAATTCAAACAAAAACCGACTACATTTTTTCATAATTAAGCGCCAAAACTTATCCATATGAATATTGTCAAATTAGGTTTCTCAATTTTAACTTTCCTATGCTTTCAATTCATTGTGACTGCACAACCCAACTTACATTATGGTTGCAGACATGCGCATAATCAAGTGAAATTGAAAGCTTTGACACCAGACCAATTAATTCAAATGGGTTCCGATGATGCTAGAAGTGATACGATTGATATATTAAATTACACCATCAATCTCGAAGTGTTGAATGTAAATGTCAGTTATATTAATGGAAATTGTGAAGTACAGTTTGCTGCTAAGATGGATAATGTTAATTCTATAACATTAGACTTGCAAAATCTGACGATTGATTCAATACTGATGGATGGGAATTCAATTCCATATACTTATGATGGATTGAAAATTAATATTCCTTTTCCAACTATGAATATTAGCGATACGGAAACCGTTGTCGTTTATTATAATGGAAGTCCCGATGTAGATCCATCTGCTTTTGGTGGCCTCGCCTTTAGTAATGGATATGCTTATAATTTAGGAATTGGTCTAAGTTCCAATCCTCCTAATTTTGGAAGAAGTTGGCACCCTTGTTTTGATAGTTTTGTAGAACGATCAACTTTTGAATATAATATAACAACAAGAGGAAATAATCGTGCATTTTGTGTTGGAACATACATTGGTCAAGAAACAGTCCAAGGAGATACTATTGTCAGAACTTATCAGATGAACCAGCAAATTCCAACTTATTTATCTTCAATCGCAGTTTCAAATTACGTAACCGAAAATTCAACTCATGCTGCATTAAATGGTGATCTACCAGTTCAATTAATTGCTAGACCCAATAACATTGATGATATGGCAACCACTTTTACGGATCTTGGAAAAGCAATTGATGCATTGGAATACTGGTACGGACCTTATCAATGGGAGAGAGTAGGGTATGTCGCTACCCCTGTAGGAGCTATGGAGCATCCTACTAACATTGCATACCCGATAGGTTTTGCATTTGATGGAAATAGCTTCGCACATCGACGTTTGATGGCACACGAATTAGCACACTGTTGGTTTGGAAATGTAGCAACAGTTGGATCTCCATCTGATATGTGGTTTAAAGAAGGTAATGCGGAATATGGTGCCCACTTGATGACGGAATTTGCATTCGGTTACGACCAATTTATTGATCAAGTAAAAGACAATCATTTAGGTGATGTACTTCGAAATGCACATGTCAATGACGAAGGTTTTCATCCATTATCAGGAATGCCTTTTGAATGGACATATGGTGTTACCACCTACAATAAAGGAGCATCCATGATCCACAACCTACGAGGATATCTTGGAGACTCCCTTTTTAGAATAGGACAACAAGCCGTCTTAAGTGATTTTGAATATGCGTCTGTAGATGCCGATGAATATAGAGATGCTTTAACTGCTTCAACAGGATATGATTGTGGACCATTCTTCGACGCGTGGATTTATCAACCTGGATTTTCAGCATTTGAATTAAACGGTTATACTGCTACTCAAAATGGTAGTGACTATGATATGGAAATCGAATTAGAACAAAAATTAAGAGGCGCTCAAAACTTACACACTGTAGTTCCAATTGAAGTCACGATTACGGACGCTAATTTGAATAAACATATAGAACGAGTTACCATAACTGCAGACCCAACAGCCACTATAAATTTTTCTTCACCAATCGAGCCGGCTTATATAACCATCAATGAGGATAACCAACTCAATATGGCACACATGAGTCATCAAAAAACATTAGATGCTATTACTGGATCTGTCAACATGCCTTATGTAGATTTCGATTTAAATGTACAAGAGATTGTGGACCCAACTTGGATTCACATTGATCACTACTGGGTAGGTGCTGATCCAATTATCAATAATCCTGATAATGCAGAAATTTCACAAACACATTACTGGAGAGTTTTGGGAGAATTTCCAACTGGCTTTCATTCAAAGGCAGTTTTTGAATACAATGATTTATTGGATGCTGAATTGGTAAATGGAAATGAAGAAGATTTAATCCTTCTATATCGTGCTGATAATGAATACGATTGGAGAGAATATGACAACTATTCATTGATTCCAATCTTACCTACTGATGGAACTGGATTTGTGCGAATAGATAGTCTTATTGCAGGTGAATATGCCCTTGGAAAAGGAACATTGCAAATATATACTTCTAACAAAGAAGTTGCATTTCCAAAAAGTGATATTAAAATTTATCCCAACCCAACAGTTGATCAAGTTACTATTGAGTTAGAAACTGCGATGCTAGTTGATCAATTGAATATCGAAATAATTGATGCCACAGGAAAGCGTATAATGAACGAGAATGTTTCTACAAACAATCATTATTTGCAACATACAATCAACTTTTCAGAATTCCCAGAAGGAATATATTGGGCAATTCTCAAAGATAATAATGGAGTACTTATAGGAGCCGAATCTATTGAAAAAACAACTAACTAAATAACTTAGAGAGAAATGACTAAAAGCGATTTAAAACCAGCAATTTTATTGTTAGAGGATGGTACAATTTATCGTGGACACTCAGCCGGAAAAATTGGGACTACTACTGGAGAAATTTGTTTTAATACTGGTATGACTGGTTATCAAGAAATTTTTACCGATCCATCTTATTATGGCCAATTGCTAGTAGCTACGAATGCGCACATTGGTAATTATGGAACCAAAAACTTAGATACGGAATCTGATTCAATAAAAATATCAGGATTGATTGTCAAAAATTTTACAAACGACTATTCCCGTAAAATGGCAGATCATTCGATTCAAGAATATTTGGAAACCGAAGGATTGGTTGCTATTTGCGATATCGATACCAGATCATTGGTCAAATACATCCGTAGCAAAGGAGCAATGAATGGAATCATATCTTCCGAAATTTTAGAGGTCGAAAAATTAAAAACGGAATTGAAAAAAGTACCTTCAATGGAAGGACTGGAGTTGTCATCAAAAGTAACAACCGATAAGCCTTACTTTTTTGGAGACCCACATGCAGATCATAAAATAGCAGTGCTCGATTTTGGAATCAAGAAAAATATATTGGAATGCTTTTCACAAAGAGGTTGTTATATGAAAGTGTTTCCTGCCAAGACTCCTTTTTCAGAATTGAAAGCATGGAGCCCAGATGGTTGCTTCTTATCCAATGGACCAGGTGACCCAGCATCGATGGATTATGCAATCGAAACGACAAAAGAAATTCTGGCTGCGGACATTCCAGTTTTCGGAATTTGCCTTGGACATCAAATTTTGGCCCTTGCAAACGATATTCCAACATATAAAATGCATCATGGTCATAGAGGTATCAATCATCCAGTTATAAATATGATAACTGGGAAATGTGAAATTACTTCACAAAATCATGGATTTGGTGTGAGCCCCGATGCGATTAATACAAAATTGGACAAAGTAAATATCACTCATAAAAATCTGAATGATGATACCATTGAAGGAATCAGTGTAATCGGAAAGAAAGCTTTCTCCGTACAGTATCACCCTGAAGCTTCACCTGGACCACATGATGCTAGATATTTATTTGATGATTTTGTGAAATTGATGTCATCTGTAAAGGTCTAAGGTAGCAGCAAACTATTTTTTGCGAAAACATAAAATTAGGTTGTAGGAAAAAGATTGAGCAGAATACTATAGGTTGCACATTTCCTACTATCTATAGGATAATTACATAACAATAAATTTACTTAAAAACAAAAAAATAAAATGAGCGAAATCCTAGATATTAAAGCAATGCAAATCCTAGACTCCCGAGGAAACCCTACCGTCGAAGTCGAAGTATTGACAGAAAACGGATATATCGGTAGAGCCGCTGTGCCGTCAGGTGCATCAACAGGAAAATACGAAGCAGTCGAATTGCGTGACAAAGACAAAAAGAAATACATGGGCAAAGGTGTCCTAAAAGCAGTTGCTAATGTCAACGATAAAATTGCAGATGCATTAATCGGAGAAGATGTTTTCGAACAACGTTATCTCGACCAGATGATGTTAGATATGGATGGAACCAAAAATAAATCAAAGTTGGGTGCCAATGCTATTCTAGGTGTTTCATTGGCAGTTGCAAAAGCAGCAGCAATGGAATCGCACCAATCTTTGTACAGATATATCGGTGGTGTTAATGCACATGTGATGCCTGTCCCAATGATGAACATTTTGAACGGTGGTTCTCATGCAGATAACAATATCGATTTTCAAGAATTCATGATCCTGCCAGTAGGAGCTGAACGTTTCAAAGACGGATTGAGAATGGGAGTAGAAATTTTCCATACTTTAAAATCTGTTTTAAAAGATAAAGGTTATTCTACTAATGTTGGAGACGAAGGTGGATTTGCGCCTAACATGAAATCTAATGAAGAAGCAATTGAAACCGTAATTACAGCCATCAAAAAAGCTGGTTATAAAGCCGGAAAAGATGTGTTGATAACAATGGACGCTGCAGCCTCAGAATTTTATGATGCTAAGAAAAAGAGATACCACTTCCACCAATCAACTGGCGACAAATTGACGTCTTCAGAAATGATCGGATACTGGAAAGAATGGGTCAATAAATATCCAATTTTCTCAATCGAAGATGGAATGGATGAAGATGACTGGAAAGGTTGGGTGAACCTAACAAAGGAAGTAGGAGACAGATGTCAGATCGTTGGTGATGATTTATTTGTTACAAATGTTGAACGTCTTCAAAAAGGAATCGAGATGGAAGCTGCCAATTCTATATTGGTTAAAGTTAATCAAATCGGTAGTTTGACAGAAACAATTGAAACAGTAAGCCTAGCTACTCGTCATGGATTCACTTCTGTCATGAGCCACCGTTCTGGAGAAACTGAAGATGTGACAATTGCGGATTTGGCAGTTGCCTTAAATACAGGTCAAATCAAAACAGGTTCTGCTTCTCGTTCTGATAGAATTGCTAAGTATAATCAGCTTTTGAGAATTGAGGAAGAGTTGGAAGATCTGGCGGTTTATCCTGGTAAGGCGCTTCTTGGATAACGTATTCATCACTAAGGCACACAAAGGCACTAATAAATACATCGTTTCAAACGTATTTCTTTGTGATACCTAATGCCTCAGTGCCTTAGTGATGAAAATTACCTTAGTGGTGAAAAAAACTTTTATATTTGCAGACATTCTCATTCCATAACGAAACACTATGCTGAAACTAACAAACCCGTTCAAACCTTACATCAGTAAGATACCAGCACCGATTCGAAATCCTTATTTTTGGACTTTGGTGTTATTTGTAACATGGATGTTTTTTGTAGATAGGCATAATGTGTTTACGCAATGGGATTTGATCAAAACTTCTGACAAACTCGATCATGACGTTGAGTTTTATGATGAAAAATTAACAGAAGCAATTCAAGATCAAAAAGATTTGGATGCGAATAAAGAGAAATTTGCAAGAGAAAAATATTACATGAAAAAACACGATGAAGACGTATTTATCATCGTTCAAGAAGAAAAATAGAATTAGTAAACCGAAGCATTAAAAAAATATAAAATTACAATTCATGTCAGTCTTAGTAAATAAAAAATCAAAAGTAATCGTTCAAGGATTTACTGGTAAGGAAGGAACCTTCCACGCTGGTCAAATGATCGAATACGGAACGAATGTAGTCGGAGGTGTAACACCTGGAAAAGGTGGAACCAAGCATTTGAAAAAACCTGTTTTCAATTCTGTAGCAGAAGCAGTAGCAACTGCAAAAGCAGATACTTCTATCATTTTTGTTCCACCACGTTTTGCTGGTGATGCAATCATGGAAGCAGCAGAAGCTGGAATCAAAGTAATCATCTGTATCACAGAAGGTATTCCTGTTCAAGATATGGTAAAAGTAAAAGCTTACTTAAAGAATTTTGATTGCACATTGGTCGGACCAAACTGCCCAGGTGTAATGACTCCAGGAGAAGCAAAGCTAGGTATCATGCCAGGATTCATCCACAAACCAGGACGTATTGGTATTGTTAGTAGATCGGGAACTTTGACTTACGAAGCAGTAGATCAAGTAACCAAAGCGGGTATGGGACAATCGACTTGTATCGGTATCGGTGGAGATCCGATCATCGGAACGACGACTAAAGAAGCGGTAGAGATGTTGATGAACGATCCGGATACGGATGGTATCGTCATGATCGGTGAGATCGGTGGAAACATGGAAGCAGATGCAGCACATTGGATCAAAGAACATGGTACAAAACCTGTTGTTGGTTTCATCGCAGGTCAAACTGCACCCAAAGGTAGAACAATGGGACATGCTGGTGCAATCATCGGTGGCGAAAATGATACCGCTGAAGCAAAGATGAAGATTATGAAGAAGTGTGGTATACATGTTGTTAAATCTCCTGCTGAAATTGGAAAGACGATGGTGGCTGCTTTGAAAGGTGTGCATGCTTAGGAAAATAAATTCATAAAGATATTGGAAGCCGTTGCAATTTATTTTGTAACGGCTTTTTTATTCTGCATGTTTTTATCTCCTTTTAAACCTATTAAATTCTTTCAAAATCCCAAGTTTGTTATTTAACTATGGATACAAATTGTTAAATCAGCAAGTACTTTACATATTAGCAATAAGAACCTAAAACTCTATACTGATTTTGGTGTTTAAAAAGATAGTGCCACCTATTTTCAAACCAAATAATTAGTTATGAAAAAGTTTACCCTCGTTGTACTTTTAAGTATTACTTTCTTTTCGAGCCAAGCATTATTGGCCCAATGTGATGCAAACATCAATGACTTCGATTTCATTGGCGAATTTGAAGATCATTACTATTACACATCTCTCGAAACAGCTGATTGGGAAAATGCTAGAACCATCGCAGCAGCCAATGGTGGTTACTTAGCATCCATCAACTCCCAAGCCGAAAATGATTTTCTAACTTCGGCCATCAATGAAATTGTATTTATTGGTTTCAATGACTTCAATACCAATGGAAGTTTTGTCTGGGACAGTGAGGAAGTAGTCGGATATAACAACTTGGCTACCACAAATTCCAGCGACGTATTTTATGGAAATATGAATTTCTGGAATGGAGAATGGTCATTAGATGGAATTTATGTGGCGAGAAAATTTTTACTTGAAATTGATTGTGATGATGTTGGAGGTTGTCCAGATGCAGATAATGACGGCACTTGTGATAATGATGATTGCCAACCAAACAATCCATCATTCCCTACAGTTGTAGGTGCTTCTTGTGATGATACTAACACTAATACTACAAATGATGTAATTCAATCAGATGGTTGTACTTGTGCTGGAATACCAATTGCTAGTAGTTGTAGTGTGGCAATAAACTCATCAGATGGAGGTGTCACGATTACGGGGCTGACTAGTGAGGCCAATACAAAGTTATTTGATTCAAATACTAATTCTGTTTGGGAATGTAATCCTTGGAATGGCAATCCTTGTTCAAGTATCGAAACAGTTACTGGTCTGACTACTGGAGCCACTTACTTTTTGAGTGTGCAATCTAACGTTTGTAGTGAATGGATTCCGGTAACCATAATAGGAAATGGAGGAGGCGATCCTAGCTGTTTTGATGGAATTCAGAATCAAGGAGAAACGAATGTAGATTGCGGTGGACCGTGTGTACCATGTGATAATGGTGGAGGAAATGATGGAAGTATTCAATTGTTATGTCAAGAAAATAGAGAAGCATTCACCAATTTGTTTACTGGTGGATATTATAAAATTGATTATGCAGATTTGACAAATGCGATTTCAGATTGTGTAGCAAATGCAGCGGATGTACTATTCATAAGTGACAATCCTAATTATGCTCAAGGAAAATATTTAGCTACAGGCAATTACGATCTTTCAGTTGAGATCATTGATCGGTGCGGAAATAAGGCGTATTGTAATTTCAATCTCGACGTTATAGATTCCAATCCAACCAATGAATTGCCAGATATCGTATTAAGTACGCTTAGAATATCAAATACAAGTTATTCATCCATAAGAGCGGGACAACTAGCTGAAGTTTCATTTACGATTGATAATTATGGTGGACAGATTTTTCAAAATGTAAATTATAATATCTATTTATCTGATTCAGGAAATAGTTTAACTAATGCCACATTACTTGGAACTTTTAGTAGACAAGGATTAAACGGTGAGAGTAGAACATCTGGTTTTAAGATTGTTGAATTTCCACAGAATGCTGTTCCTGGAGAATATTTTCTTGTGGTTAATGCTGATTCTAACAATTCAATTTCAGAATCAGATGAAGCTAATAATATTACGTCAAGAGCCATCACGATACGTGAAACTCAAGTTTTTGATGATTACTGTGCATTTGAATTATTTGCAGGAAGAGCCAATGAGATTGTGGAATCACTAGTAGGTTTTTCAGTTCAACCTTCAGGTTCAGGTGTCCAACTCATAACTAATTATCTGGATAACGGCAGCTACACATTCGTAGGAGGTAGCTATGATAATTTAGGCAATCTTCTTGGTGGGTATTTGGCTGGCGTAAGTTTGGTCCCTGAAATGCTCAATTATTCTTACGGATATTCTGTCAACGATTTTTATGGTCCTTCAAGATTCGTTTTGTCTGGTGCATCAAATATTAATACAATTCCAAATTCACAAGGAGTTGCATTGACTGAGGCAGATGCGGACATCGAAGAAATGATTGATATACAAATTGCTGAAGCGCGTGACCACTTATTGATTTATGGTGTTTATCGAACTACTGCCAATACTTACCGTTCTTTTATCATGAAGACAACACTTAGGGGAACCGTATTTTGGCAGCAAATTCAAGATCCTTCTCAAGCAGTTTTTGAACTTCAATTTTTGGAGGAATCAGAAACAGATGGGTATTATTTCCTAAAAAAGGGAGATAACCTTACCGGTTCAGCATTCCAAAGATTTGATACACAAGGAAATCTAATATGGAATCATATTGTTGAAAATGAAGTCGAATTTATTGGTGAAACAAACGACAATAACCAATTTGTTTATAGCCAAACGAATAACGGAATGATTGAGCTAGTTACATTGAACGCTGGAAGTGGAATAAGCGAATCGTCCATTAATTTGGCTTCGATTCTTACAGGTGGACAAACCAGCATAGGTCAATCCGTTGACGGCATATTAATCACTGATTTTGGATTTGTAGTTTCTGCAACAATTGATAACAATATTTCTACTTACGCAAAGTTGGATCAAAACGGAAATGTAATTTGGACAGCCAATTTCCCAGAAGGAAAAGAAAAGTCAATCCCACAATTCATAACTCCAGATGGTGGTATTGTGTTTGGAAAGATACTTGAAAATAAAGACGGGACTATCGCATTCTATGTAAATGATGAAGGCGAGTTTGCGCCGGAATGTGTTGAGCCGCCTTCCCAGAATAATTGCGTCGAGACTATTGATGGCTATGAATTTTTAGGAACCTATAATGATTCTTATTATTTCATTGCGAATGAAGTTGATACATGGTTAGGTTCAAGATACAGCGCTTTTCTAAGTGATGCGTATTTGGTTGAAATTGGAGATCAAGCGGAAAATGATTTCTTACAATCTGTAATTGATGAAGTCGTTTACATCGGGTTTTCTGATCGACTTTATGAAGGAAGTCCAAAGTGGGTCAATCTCGAAGCATCCATTTGGTTTCAGAACTTTGATACAGGTTGCGATGATTGTACAAACACCGCAGAAAAAGATTATGTACAGATGCATCCTTGGAATGGGAAATGGTCTTGGAGTCTTAACGAGATACAACGACGTGCCATAATGGAAGTCCCATGCGTCCCACAAAATTTGAACCCAACAATAAGTATGCGAGGTGATAATTCAATGAATTCTTTTAAGACTGATCCAAAAAGTATTTTGCAAGATTGGAGGATTTCGCCTAATCCTGCATCTAATCATTTGAATATCGATATAAATCTAGATCAATCTATTACTACAACTATTGAAATTATCAATGCAAACGGTCAGTTGATGTATCAGCAATCACAAACATTAATAGAAGGTTTCAATACAGTGGAACTTGTAATCGATGCATTACCAATAGGTATTTATTTTGTTAGAATTCCTGGCATTCAGACAGAAGGTAAGCGTTTTATAAAAGTGAATTAATAAGTTAATACCAAAATTGATGAAGCCGATACATTTTGTAATGTATCGGCTTTGTCATTTGAAGAAGCTAACACGGTTACTTAGGAGTGAATTAACCTTCTCTTCTGAAACGGAGACGCTTCAAGTAACTACAACTCATCCTTCAACTTTTCCAACAAAGCTTTTTCCTTGCTAGACAAACTATCCATCCCAGTTTTCCCAATCTTATCCAACAACTCATTCAAACTCATTTCCTTATTTCTTCTAACTTGTTCTTTGGTAGGTTTTTCTTTTTTATCAAATCCCCAATATTTATCAATCATCATCACTTCTGGTTTTTTGACAATCAAAATTAAAAAACTAATTGCAGGAATTAGTGTTAGTAAAACAATCCACCAATTGGTTTTGAGGATGCTAGGGTAGAGTAGTACAGTCAACAATATACCTACAATGGCACCACCTAAATGTGCATCATGACCAATGTTGTCTTTTTGTTTTTTTGCTCCCAAAATTGAAAAGAGGATAAAAATCAGTGCCAGTATCCATGCGGTAACACGAAGATCAAAAATGAAGATATTAATTTTCTCAAAAGGAAATAAAATGACAGATGAAAGGATAATACCACTTACCGCACCTGATGCTCCCAATGCTTTATAATCTCCATGATTTCTGTGAATATATAATGCAAGTAAATTTCCTCCAATCAAAGATCCAAAATAGATGGCCAGATATTTTGGTATCCCCATGAGATACTCAATAGAAAGGCTAAATGCAAGAAGTGCACCCATATTAAAAACAAAGTGTAGCCAGTTAGCATGAAGGAAGCCAGAAGTTAAGAGCCGATCAAATTGACGGTCAATCAGAATTTTATCTACATCAAATAAATACCGTTCCTTGTATTTTTCATCTGTAAAACCTTTGTAGGTTACAAGTCCAGTGATGAGTAAGAGGATGGTACCAATGATGCTGTCCATACGGTCTCTAAAAGAAAGTGAAAATCAAAACCAACGCAATCACAATAATTGCAAATACCATCACAACAATCAATTGGGTGTTGTTCCGATATTTTGAGTAAATCAACTCAATCACTTCTCGCCATTCCAATCCTCTAACAATATTCTCTCTACCAAGCAATAAGTACTTCGGAAATCCTTTTCTAATTTGATCACCATGCTTTCTCAAAATGAAAAAATCTTTGTTCATAAAAGCAACATCAAACAATTCGCTTGTAATCACTGCACCACCCACTTGTTTTTCCAAAATCAAGGTGTTGGAATCTGAAAGAAAATTCCAGACACCTTTGTTGATATTTCCATCGATAGAAATCAGGTATTCGTTTTCGTCTCTAAAGATATGTAGGACTGATTCATGAAAATCATCTCGATCATTTATTTCTAACCAACGTGTGTCCATGTAATGTTCCCGTTCTCGCAAGTCTTCTCCCCAAGGTCTCACTTTAGGTACCACTTCGTCGAGGTACTGGTCGAGCGTCTCACGTTCTGGAAGATCAAGGTTGATCGGTTTTTTGATGATGTTCGTGATATCTAATTCCATAGCTGTGTTTTATAGTCTCGTATAAAAATAAGTAGTAGTTTTTAGATAACGTTATATTAGGAGGAATATTTATGTGTTTAGGTGGTTTGTTTAACGTTCTTGTGTAGGATCCATCCTCTAATCCGCCGAAGGCGGATAGGCAATTCCTTGAAAAGGAAGGGGCGCTCGTCAGACTGTGCGAATATGCTTTCGGAAACTGAACCGCAGAATATCCAACCGCAGAATATCGAATGTCGAAGTAGAGAACGTGGACTATTAAGCATGAAATTCGTTAATATACGTGTATACTCGCGTACTCAACTTCTACATTCTGCGGTTACTTGTTCGATATTTTGCGGTTCAATTTCGTTTTCGCACAGTCTGTCGTGGGGCTCGTGTACTCTCCGTTCACCGTTCACCGTCAACCGTCCTTTTTCGCTTCCCAAAATACTTAGGATTAACAATCAACAACCCAAATGACTCACAACCATACTTCGTTTGCACTGCATGATGAGATCCATGTGCACGCAAAATCGCTCTAGAATATTTATTATCTAATTGTTTGAACCATTTGAAACGACGATGAATATAAACATCATGAATCAGAAAGTAGATGAGACCATAAATAGAAATTCCAATTCCTACAAAAAGTAACCAGAAATGAACACTGTTTAATCCAACTATATAACAAGTTGCACTCGGAATTGCAAATACTAAAAAGAACAAGTCATTCTTTTCAAAAAATCCATCTTTGTGATGTGGCTGATGATGATCTTCATGCCAACTCCACAATAAACCATGCATGATGAATTTGTGTGCAAACCAGGCTACAAATTCCATTGCCAGTACAGCACTTATAGTAACTAGAATGTATAGTAAAGTTGAACTCATTTTTTTGTTTTAGATTTCGATTTCTATGTTGCATTTGTGTGGTCGAACGGTTACACCATTCTCTAAAAATATATCGTAGTATTGCGACTTGGATACTTGGTCTTTCTGCGTTTTTTTGCTATTTCTGCATCTGGCGTTATATGAAACAAGATCCTTTGTGAACTTTGTTTCTTAGGTGATCTTTGTGTTAAAATACGTTCTCAGCGACTTGTCGCTTAATAATCTTTGTATTAAAACCAACTACTCAATTCAACAACAAACACAAAAATCCAAAGAAAAAGAACTGTAATATTAACAACGCAATGGCTACTTTGTTTCTGGATTTCCCTGCTACTAAATTAAAAAAAAGTTGAATAGTAAAGGCGATTAAAAACCAAGCAATATAATTTTTAAGTGGAATGGTGACATCTTCCCAACTCCAGAAATTGTATTTGATGGCAACTGGTTCTATCAGGAAGTCAAGCGTGACAAGAATAGATGCGCCCACTATACTTTTGAGAATGAAATTTTTGTCCCCCAAAACGTGATTAACAGTGATGCCAGCAGCGTAACTCAGCATCAACCAATTTACGCCAATCATCAAAGGCGTGTCTCCAACTTTTGGTCCTAATACATCTCCATAAGTATAAACGCCAAAAATAAGGCCCGTGTTTACACCTAAATATTCAATCGAAAAACCAAGTAGATAAGTTATGATTGTAAACAAAATGAAATCTCGTCCCCATTCTTGATGAAAAGATAAAATGATAATGGTAGAAACTAACAAGTTGATAGGAGTGAGGTAAATGAAAGCAGGAAAAATATTTATCGTAATCCCAAGAATTCCCACACAATATAACACGATGAGCACACCGATATAAAGCCAGCTTTTATTATTCTGATTCATTTGAATTTGTGTTTCCATTTTTACTACACATTAATAAATAACATTTACTCATGCATGACATCGTCCACAATTTTTGCGGATAGTAAACATAGTGGAATCCCACCTCCAGGATGCACACTTCCACCACAAAAGTATAAACCTTTTATTTTTGTAGAGAAATTTTTATGTCTAAAAAATGCTGCCATCATACTATTGGAACTATAACCATACAAAGCTCCAGAATTAGAACCCGTTTTCGATTCAATTGTTCTAGGGTCAAGGATAGATTCACAAGTTATTAATGATTCAATATCTAATTTTAAAATACGATTGATTTTTTGAATGATGTTTTTTCTAGCCGTAGCAATAAGTGCGTCCCAATCTTGTCCATCATTGTATGGAACGTTGATCATCGTAAACCAATTTTCACAACCAATAGGTGCGTCTGTTGGATTGTGCTTAGAAGTAATATTGATATAAACGGTTGGATCCGTTGCAATTTTTCCTTTCGCGATATGGTCAAATTCTTCCTTGTAATTTTCACTAAATAAAATATTGTGTAACTCTAATGTTGGAAATTGCTGCTGTATTCCCCAATAAAAAATAAGTGCTGAACTCGATTTCTCTTGATTCAAAATTTTCATGGGTGCTTTAACCGTAGGTAGCAATTTTTTATAAGTAGGGTAGATGTCCATATTGCTAATGACTCGATCTGCTTTGATACTTTCCTTGTTTACTTTTACTCCGACAACATTTCCTTTTTCGTGTATAATTTCTGTTACTAACTTATTGAAATGGAACGTAACACCTTTTCTTTTAGCCAACTCAAACAAACTCATTGTAATTTGATGCATTCCACCTTTTGGAAAAAAAGCACCGATACCATATTCAAAATGAGGGATGATGGTCAACATTCCAGATGCTTTATATGGATTGGAACCATTGTAAGTGGCGTACCGATCAAATAATTGAACTAGTTTTTTATTACCTAAAATTTTTTGATTGACAGCGTGCATTGATTTGAAGATACCCATCGATGGAGTTTGTAACATTGCTTTTGCTACATCCGTCTTTAACCAAGTCTCTTTTTTGTGAAGTGATTTCTCAAGAAAAATTTTACCAGTCAGATCGTACTTTCGTTGTGATTCTTTTAATGCGGCATCAATTCGATTACCAGATACTTCTAATTTATCGGTCACCTCCTTTTTAAACTGCTCGGTATCCGCAAAAGCGGAGAGCGCGGTTCCATCCTCCCAGAAATAATTACAAATTACTTCCAGTTTTTCATATCTAAAGTGATCCGACATTTGTTCGCCAGCACATTCAAATAATGCATTGATATATTCTGGCATCGTGAAGAGGGAAGGACCCGCATCAAATCGATAATCACCTGATTGGATCTCTGTTAATTTTCCACCAGGGTAAGGATTGGATTCAAAAACATCTACTTTATATCCTCTTGCGGCCATGCGAATGGCTGAGGCGATTCCGGCGATTCCTGCTCCGATTACGATTACTTTTTTGGAAGATGTTTTGATAGTTAATTGTACTTTTTTGCAAAATACGAAATGCGAGTTGATTTTACCGCAAAGGCACAAAGGCACTAAGAAATACCAAGCAAATTATACAAGCTTTGTGACCCTTTGTGCCTTTAGTCGTAAATACGTATTCAAGCTAAAACATCCTTTAAGAAATAACTGGCTCCTTCTCTAACTTAGGAAATTCCTTATTAACCAATGGAAGTTCAATGAAAAATTTAGTACCAACACCAAGATCAGTTTCGAAATAAATTTCTCCATCGATAGAATTGATAATACTCTTACTGATCGCCAATCCAAGTCCCGTACCAGAACGTTTGGTGGTGAAATTTGGAACAAAAACTTTATCTCTTTTATCATCCGGAATACCTTCACCGTTGTCTGTAACTTTGATTACAATCTTGCTAGCTTCTTGGTACAGTTCAAGTTTGATTTCACCTCTTCGACTATCAGGAATGGCTTCTTTAGCATTTTTCAAAAGATTTGTCAATACTCTTGAAATGTGATTGATATCTCCAAATACAACGAATTCTTTCGCAGGAAGATCCATTTGCCAATTCATAGTATCATCCTCTTTGTACAATGAGAAAGATTTTCTAACAAGAGAATTGATAACAAATTTCTTATTGTCAGCTCTAGGCATTTTGACGAAGTTGGCAAATTCACGAGAGATCTTAGATAGGTTGTCTATCTGTTGAATCACGGTGTCAGATACATCGGTTACTTTCTTGATGATTTCATCTGGATCTGTTTCACGCTTGATGAAATAGATCATGTGTTGCATGTTCAGTTTCATCGGAGTCAATGGATTGTTAATTTCGTGTGTTACTTGTTGAGCCATTTCACGCCATGCACCTTCTCTCTCTGATTTTGCCAACAATTTCGCACTATCATCCAGTTTCAAAATCATATTGTTGTATTCTTCAATCAATCGACCTAATTCATCATCACCATCCCACTGAATAGGTTCGTTTTTACCACCGAGTTGTACATTTTTAAGTTTGGCCTCAATTTGTGAAATTGGTTTGGTCACTCTATTGGATACCCATAGTGCAATGACACCTGCGACCAAGAGCAAGAACACATATACACTCATCATATGGCCCATAAATGCATAAACGTCTGTACGTTGTTTTCTTTGCTTGGAATAATATGGTAAACCCATATAGGCCAATACTTCTTCATTAGAGTTTTCTAATGGGACATAAGCCGTCTTGTATTCCAAATCACCAACTTTTTCAACATCTTTATAAATATTGTCTTCTAAAATGGAAAGTGCCCGGTAAGCTTTCGTTTCCATTTGACGGGTTAAGATTTTTTTGTCGTAGATATCATTTTCAGATGAGCTAATCAATTGCCCATTCAAATCAAAAAGATTTAAATCCATTCGGTGAATTTCAGAGATGGCAACAACTAGTTTTTTCAATGCACTGATAGAGTCTTTATTTATTTTTAAAATGTCGATCTCATGCTTTGAATCCGTCATTACAGAGCGGGTCTTTCTTT
This sequence comes from uncultured Saprospiraceae bacterium, assembly GCA_937941765.1. Classification (GTDB taxonomy): domain Bacteria; phylum Bacteroidota; class Bacteroidia; order Chitinophagales; family Saprospiraceae; genus CALDGQ01. The sequence continues at coordinate 13,040 of CALDGQ010000092.1, read as the reverse complement.
CCAATCGTGCTTCATGATAATCTTCTGAGGATTCACTAAAAAACCAAAAAGATACAAAGGCAATAGAAATAAAAGCTCCTAAGATCATTCCGATCACAGCAAATTGAATTGTATTTCTCATCGACAAGTTTCTCTTGATCGAAATATTGAGTGCTTTAGGGAAAAATCTTAAAACAGAATTTAACAAACTAATTACGAAGGCAATCATTGTTAGTAAGGTGAAAATATAGGCGAAAATAGAAATGACGTCATTCCAAAATCCTCTTCCTGCACTTTGTAGCCCAATGACAGCAACGACATCATTTTTACTTTTGTAAACAATGTCAGAACTCTCATTATTCAGATGAAGATGATTTCCTTTTGTAGGAAGAACTTTCATGTCTAAATTAGGGGCATACTTATTACCATGAAAATCAAAGCGAGTGCCATCCTTGTAAATCGCAAAGTTGTACTTGTTTAGATCGACAAAATTTTTGAACTGATTGTCAATCAATAACTCTGTGTACACTTTTGAATATTCACGTACTTGTCTTTTCAATACCATCATCAATTGAAATGATCTGGTATCATCGGATTTATGCAGTTCCCAGAGATAACCTAATTTTCCCTCGGCGGTAGAATGATAGCTAATTTCCGGATGGTCTACTGGAAACTGAGGACCAATATCTGAAATCAATTGAGGATAGGACTTAGTTTGTTCCTTGAATCCTTTGGCTTTATTTCCTCTGTGATAAGCAAAAAGTGAATAACTATAATTATTAAACAAGTATGGATCTTCAGAAAAATACTTTTTGATCTGATTGTCTACAAACGATTTGTCAAAGTCAAAACCAGGTGGTGATAACAATGCATTTCTGATAATTGTATCTTCTAGAATATTGGATCGGAGTTTTAAAATATTTGCTTCGGCTTTGTGATCATTGATAACACTTAAATCCTTAGCAAACGTAATCCTATCTTCTATATCTTTATCCGAGTTGTATTTTACAATCATAACAGCAGGGAATATCGAGAAGATGAAAATCCATGATATCAACCATTGGAATGGAGGCATCGGGCTGTTAATGAAAAAGTGAAAAAACGTCAGATAGAAAAATGCAATGGCAATTAACCAAAAGCTTGGTAAATTTAGCGATGGGGCCCAAGATATTAAAAGTGGTGCTGCCAACAACGTTGAGATTCCAATTGCAATGTATTGTTTCTTTATTGGAAGTGTCATGTTATTAACCATCATCATCATCCTGTGGCTAAACAAGAATAATGAAAGTAACATTAAAATAATGCAAAAGATGGCTAACAACCCTTGGAACCCCAGATTAAAAATGTTTTCAAAATTGAATTCAATCTGTGTGTCCAAAACCAAACTCTTGAACAAAAAGATAACGACAGAAAATCCCATAAATACTGAAAAATAATTTAGGACTGCCAATGAATAGGATTTGGCATTCGAAAAATTATTGTAATTGCTGACAGGAAAATCTTTATGAAAAAATAACATTACCCATAAAAGCAAAATGATATTGATAATAAGATCTCCAAGGGATGCTCCCAAAAATGCAGAATTGACTGTTGGTTCGAACAACGGCAGTTCTGAAAATTTCTGAGATAGTTTCAACGCATTTGCCATCATCTTTAATCCAAAAACACTTAGTCCGAAAAACAGTGCTCCCAACCATCTTTCTTTGGTATTCGCAATTGTTTTTGCAATAGAATTGATCAAAACTATAAATGAGAAAAATGCAGAGAGATAAAGAAATAGCAGTAGTTGCATTTCTGAAACTTTGCGGAGTGGTCCCCTTGCATTCATATAAAATATGGGATCTCCACGTCGATTCAATACTGGATATTTCGTAACAGAAGATTGAATATCAACAGATGCAGGAATGTTTTTGTCTGCAACATAATGTTCGTTTAGATACTCGCTCGACAATGAATACTGATACTTAATTGGAATCAGTGCGATAACGGTATAAAACCCTTTATCTAAATTTTTATTTTTATACGATTGTTTTATTTGCTGATAATACCCATTATCCAAACTGAGAAATTTACTTTCTCTGATGGTTGCGGGATTTGACAACTCGGCTTTGTTTGGCTCAATATGATTATTGGACCAAAAAACTAAAGAGTCGCCTTTGTAAATATTTAGTGTAAAAGGTTTGCCGGCTAGCTTCGCAACATAAGGGTTGTAGTTGATGTCTTCCTGTTTATCAGCTGCTGTATCTTGTTTGAAAACTTGAAATTGTATAAAATCAGAATCGTTAAAGAAATCTTCGACTTCTTTTTCTTGGGTATGCAGAAAGGTTTCAATATCAGAGATATATCCTTTCAGATTGACGATGTACTTGACATGCGTTTCATACCAAACTGCTGTAATAAATAACAGCAATGTAATTATGATTAAATAAGTCTGCTTTTTATTCATAAATCGATAGGATCAGGAAGTTTTCTGCTTGCGGTCCAGCGTTACAAATATATTAATAAATTCATAATATGTCTATAGGGAATTGCCCTTTTTGTAATCAATTTTTATGTCACAATAATTGCACCATATTTCATGATTTATTTTGGAATTATATTACGTAATTTAGTGTTTATCAACTACTAAAGAGCTTTTGCAAACCGTCTTATCGCGGTCCTGAGCAATCGGGAATGAGGAAAGTCCGGACAACGTAGTGCATTGCACCATTTAACGAATGGGCTCCGAGCAATCGGGGACAGAAAGTGTCGCAGAAAAAAACTACCTCGATGTTAAAATTGAGGAAAAGGTGAAAACGTGCGGTAAGAGCGCACGCAAAAAGGTAGTAATATCTTATTGGGATAAACCTTGCGAGTTGAAATGCCATGTACATTTCGAATTCCTGATGACCTTCGGGTCTTATGGAAGTTGAGTTGCACGCTCAACTAGTGATTCGTCACTTATTGGAAGGGGTAGGCAGATAGATGCTGATAGTGATGTCAGTACTAGATAAATGATAAGACCATATCTTTGGATGTGGACAAAATCCGGCTTATAGGTTTGCAATTTTTTAGTAATTCAAAACACTCAATGCGCAATATGCACGTTGAGTGTTTTTTATTTTTCGGTTTCACTCCCGAACTGCTGTCGGGAGCGAAAGCTCAAAATGACAAGGAATTAAATCAAGTTGAGGTTTGTTGTTACTTCTAAATTAATAGCTTTTCTATTTTTTACTCTTTCTTCTTTAATTTCTCTAAATTAACCAGCATAGAAAAACGCATTGTTTTATTTAAATTAAATGCATTTGTACTGTTGGTTGCATGTGAATAGGATATATTCCAGGTAAATATTTTATGGGTAAATCCAGTTCCTAAAGTGAAGTATTTTCTGTCTCCTTTAAATGGGTCTTCTGAAAAGTATCCTGCTCTTACCGCTAGCTTTTCTTTAAACATATATTCAGCACCAAAAGAATAGGCGATTTCACTGAGTTCTTCATTTAATCCACCTGGTGAATCTACAAAAGATTGAAACATTCCTTCAAATGCACCTGTATCTTCTGTAAATGTAAAATCTGATGGTGTTGGGACTAACAATTTGTTTGCATCTGCCGCGAACGTTATCGAATGTTTGTCATTGAGATATGTTTTTAATGCAGATCCGATTCCTAATTTAGTTGGTAAAAATTGTCCAAAACCTAAGCCATATTTCATTTTTGTACCAGCATCTTTTATCGCCAATCCGACTGATAAGTTGGAGTTCTTTTTAAATAAAGAAAAGTCATTTTGATAATTAAAACCAATATCGAGCGCGTAAGAATTACCAGCATCAATAATTGGAGATTCGGCAATATCTAAGTTGGAATAAATATATTTTAGACCAAGAGAGGCAGAAAAATGATTCGATAATTTTCTAGCAAATGACAGATTTAAATAAGCATCTGATGCTTTACGATTTTCAGGAAGATTTCCGATTTGAGGAGGTGAATCGTTTAATATTATACTTGAGTTATACATACGAAGACCAACACCTACTGTACTTTTGGGATCCAATTTGAAAAATCCATTTATAGAAATGTCATGACTATTGACTGTTGACAAAATAGTTGTTCTTTTTGGATATGGTGTATAGTTAGTTGAAATTCCAAATTGTTGATCTGAAAACGAAATTTTTGAAAAATTAAATAATATAGCATTTGCATCTCCGGATGTAGCAATCCCAACATCGCCCATTCCAGCTGATCTTGCATCTGGATTAATCCTGAGATAAGGAACCGCTGTTAAGATCGGGAATGGACAAGGTTCACCTGTTTGACCATTTATCCATTGTGAATTTCCATTACTATCTGTTTGATAAACACATGGACTTTGAGCGGTTATTGGATTGTTGAATAAGGTTGATAGGATAAAAATGCAAAAAATTAAAAACGGATTTTTCATAATTAAGTAATTGGTTTGTTATTAAAAACAGGGCATTCATAAAACAACCATTTGTATAGAGATATTATCTTGTTTTTTGTGTTTATTTTTTTTAAAGTTGCCTCATTTTGTCACTAAATTTTTAGAAAATAACTTGTTTCAGATATAGTAATTTGGTGTCGGCATCTGAATGTTATATGTCAGAAGTTTCATCCGCACTAAATGCTTCGAAGTCAAATAAAAGAGAAAAGCGCAAAGTATTATCTAATGGATTTCTTTGTTGAGTTGTCGGAACTAGATATGAAATGTTCATACCAAAAACATTATACTTCATTCCCAATCCCACTGTGAAAAATTTTCTATTACCTTTCGTTGAATCCTCTGTATAATAACCCATCCTCAATGCAAATTGATCAGCATACCAATATTCCATTCCAATAGAATACATTAGTTCTTTGAGCTCTTCTTTTCCACCATTCGGCGCATCACCAAATGAAGAAAGTGCGCCCGCAAACATGGATTGTTGAAGGTGATCTGGTATACCATCGCCATCTTCATCGTTATCAGATGGGGTAGGGACCAATAACTTATTGATGTCTGTTGCAAAGGTTATAGAGTTGAACTCATCAATATTGATTTTCCATGCTGCTCCGAGTCCTAAATTCGCTGGAATAAAATCTTTGTTTATGGAATTGGTGTAAGAAACTTTTGTCCCAAGATTGGTAATTGCCAACCCAATCGTTAAATCTGTTTTTTTGTTTGAAACATCTACTTGATTTTTATAGGTAAAAGAGATATCCGCTGCACCTGCTTTTACGGCCGTGATATCAATACCACCTGTTTGCTGACCTGCTGCCAAATTTGAATAAATAAATTTACCTCCTATTGCTGTAGAAAAATGATCAGATAGTTTTCTTGAATAAGATGCTTTCACTTCAAATTCATTTGGTTTCCCCGTTCCTAATGGTTCTCCGTTGTCATCGGTGAAATTGATACTTCCCATTGAAAAATAACGAAGACCCATTCCAATTGCTTCATTTTTCGATATCTTTTTATATCCACTCAAATAAGCTAAATAAACATCGTCAACTTGTAATGCTTTTAACCATGGTGTGTAGGTCACAGATAATCCGACATCTTTTGTTGCAAAAGCTAATTTAGAAGAATTGAAATGCATAGCATTCGCATCAGGTGAGATGGCAATTCCAGCATCACCCATTGCTCCTGATCGTGCATCAGGTGTGATTCTTAAAAATGGTAATGTAGTGATTAATGTATTGACGCAAGGACCTCCACCTGGAGCTTCCCATTTTCCGGATTGAATATTGAAAACGCAATCAGTTGCTTGAAGCGAATTTGAGAATAGAAATGCAGAGAGTGTTAAACATAGTGTTAGAAACGATGTTCTCATGATAAGTGTGTTTTATGTTATTTAGTAAGCACTTATAGAACGAATGTTAAGTTTCTGTTATTGTATTGTTAATATTATTTCAACCTCTCATCTCTGACACGAAATAAGGCATAAAAAAAGAGCTTGTATGAATGAATCATACAAGCTCTTTACTGTTTTGTAAATACAGTGTTTAATTAGTTGGCACTTCGTCTGCACTAAATGCTTCGAAGTCAAATAATAAAGAAAAACGTAAGGTATTGTCCAATGGATTTCTTTGTTGTGTAGTTGGTACTAAGTATGAGATATTTAATCCGAAGATGTTATATTTCATTCCTAAACCTACTGTAAAGAATTTTCTATTTCCTTTGGTTGCATGCTCAGAGTAATATCCCATACGCAATGCAAATTGATCATCATACCAATATTCCAATCCTAAAGAATACATCAACTCTCTCAACTCCTCATTACCACCACCAGGTGCATCACCAAAAGAAGACAACATACCACCAAACATTGATTGCTGACGATAATCAGGTCCAGGTGTTCCATCCTCATCTGTTTCCGATGGGGTAGGAACCAATAACTTATTGATGTCTGTTGCGAAAGTCAAAGAGTTATATTCATCAAAGTTGAATTTCCAAGCGGCACCTAATCCTAAGTTGGCAGGAATAAAATCTTTGTTAATTGAATTGGTATAAGAAATCTTTGTACCCAAATTTGTCAAAGCCAAACCAATCGTCAAATCTGTTTTGTTATCAGATACGTCTACTTCATTATTATAAGTGAAAGAGATATCAGCAGCTCCTGCCGTACCTGGTGTGATTTCAATATCACCAATTTGTTGACCAGCAGCTAAATTTGAGAAAATGAATTTTGCACCAATTGCAGTTGAGAAGTGTTCCGATAATTTTCTAGCATACGATGCTTTGACTTCAAACTCATTCGGTTTTCCAGTACCAAGTGGTTGACCATTCTCATCTGTAAAATTGATACTTCCTAAAGAGAAGAAACGAAGTCCAACTCCGATTGCTTCATTGTCAGATAATTTTTTGTATCCAGATAAATAAGCAAGATAAACATCTTGAATATTCAATGCTCTCAACCATGGTGTATAGGTAACTGAAAGACCCACATCTTTGGTTGCGAAAGCTAACTTTGAAGAATTGAAATGCATAGCATTTGCATCTGGAGAAATAGCAATTCCGACATCACCCATAGCACCTGATCGTGCATCTGGAACGATTTTCAAAAACGGAACGGCTGTAATAATGGTATTAACACAAGGACCACCATCTGCGGCTTGCCATTGTCCAGTTTCTACATTGAATTCACAACCAAACTGTGCATTTGCTAAATTTGGAAATATCAACGTAGCTAATACTATTAAAGTAAATAAATATTGCTTTTTCATAATTTTAAATCGAGTTCTTATAATCTATTAAAAGGTTCCACAAATATAATGATTTGTTAAAGAAAGTTATTGCAATCAAATTAATAGTAACATACATATATTTTTTTATTATATGGTCTATTTATTTGAGAATAACTAGCTTTTCAAATTCACTTTCAGATTTTAAATAATTCTCTGTGCCTTGATCGGCTCTTATTTTGATTTTGTATAAATAAACACCTTTACCTAATTGGTCACCGAATTCATCTTTTCCATCCCAAGTTAATTCATTCGCAATTCGATAGCCTTCAGCGTATATGTTCTGTTGAATGGTCTTGACGAGTCTTCCCGCAACCGTGAATATCTGCACTTGCACATCCATTGCTTGTCCAGGTAAATTGTGTTCAAACTGAAAATCAGTATGATCTGTAAATGGATTTGGGTAGTTGAAGACATGGTCTAAAGCAACCTGGCCATTGTTTGCTACGATAAATTCTGTAAAACCTTCTGCTGAATTATTGGCTACATCCCATGCTTTCACACTAATTTTATGCCGTCCTTCTGCTAGGTTATATAGCGGATATCGAACCGTTCCTTTTTTATAGTTGTCTAATTCAGATTCATAAAAGTCATTCAGTTGATAGCTATTTTGAGTATCATCATCCAGTACACCAGATAAGTCGTGACCAATGGCAGACCCTGTAACATTAATACCAAGATCATCTTCAAGTTTTACTAGCAATGTTGGATTCTCATCCGTCAGGCCACCAAATGCAAATTCTTCTGTATTCATGTAAACTTCAACCAAAGGTCCTTGATCATCAGCAATTGCATTGGGATCAGTGCCACCTACAATTAATTGTTCTGAAAAACCAGCTGCATCTCGGTCAACTTCATCGTGTGCATAATAACTGATTTTTGCATTCCCAAACTGATAATCAATATCTTTAGGTACAATAAATTTGAAGCTAAACAATCCATTTACAACACTTGCGACTCCTTTAAAAATGATGTTCTTTTGAAGTTTGAAAGGGAAAGGACTACTACCAGTATTTTGACCTAGCGTAGTAATTGTTTGTACTTTGTCAAATATTGTTGGGAATACTTTACCATTGAAATTGGTCATAATATTACCATTGAGATCTACGACTGCCCCTTCAATCTCGACTTCTTGTAATGCATTGATCGTATCGATACTCATGGAATCTATTGCGGCTCCATTTATTTTCAAAGTGTTCACTCCAAATTTAGGAATAGCAAGATACATGGAAGGATCTCCAATTAAAGTGAATTTTCTATTATTTGTAATTCCAGCTCCAGATTCATTTTTAGACACTCTAATCAATTCACCAATTGTATAATATTCCCCATTTACTTTGTTGAACATTCTTTCAAACACTGCTTCTGCTAGTTTTTTATTAGCATGTGCAAACACTGCTCTTACAGTTGTTAGTAAACCGATGGCACCTCCGCGAGGATTTAAAAATGCCAATTCTCCTCCTGTTACATAATCAGGTTCGTCATATCCTGTGAAAGAACAAGTAGCGGTTACAAATAGTGGTAATTTATTTTCATTGTTCCATGAGTTAATATCAGGAACTTGCAACACTCTTTCCTGTGCCCATCCTTGCGAACCTCCATGTCCTAGATAATTAATCGCCAACAAACCTTTGAACATATTGTTGTTGATAGCTTCAGTTGCAGATGGAAAACGTTCGCCTCCAGGTGTAGATATTTGTTGAAATGCGTCAAAGTAAATCTTGTCAATATTGTATTCGGAATGGTTGTCTTCGACAATTGTAGATACACTGTTAGCATCTTGTACATGTCGATTGGTATCTTCATCATCTCCAATAAATGCGATTCGATTTCTCCAATCACCAAGTGTAACTGGATTAGCGTCGTATCGAATTATTTTGTCGACCACATCTTCTGCTTCTTGAATTGTCTTTACTGGAAATCTACCAATTGCTATATCCAATTCGCCATTCATTCCAACACTTCCTTCACCTGGGCTTAGTAGGCAATAATAATCATCAGAAGGGGAGGAGTCAATTACTTCGAATGATTCAAAAGTTTCATAAGGTGGAATAAATTGATGGGTTCTATCTTCTGGTAATTCCAAAATGTTTTTGTAATCAAATGAACCATCACCGAACAATAACAAGTATTTGAAATTAGGATTTCTATAGTGTATCATTTCTGCCATATCTCTGATAGCAGTCACATCTTTATTTCCACCTCCAAATTCGTTATAAACTTCATCAATTAAAGCTTTCGCAATGACCAAACCACTATGACTAGAACGATGCTCAATAAAACGATCCACTGCAGTTTCAAATGCAGCATGATAAACCACAACCATATCAACTTGATCAATTGCATGCAAATTTTGATTAGGGACTTGACCAATGATAGAAGGACTGTAATAATCATTGCCAGTAAAAGCAATATACTCTTTCAATTCAGTCATAGTAGAAGCACCAAATGAAAACTCATTGTTATTAAATACTCCAGTTTGTCTTTTAGGCTTGAGTGGATCTGTTATATCCCAAACAATTGCAGCAGCATTTAAATCAGCCAATTTAAAAGTTGAAGTCATGGCATCTAATGTCTTCTTATCTCTAAAGCGCATTTGATCACCTGACATTTTTAATGATCTCCGACAGTTCAATGTAATATAATCTAACCAACCTTCATTGGAACCATCTCCAACTGCTGGATAATTGATTGTTACATCAATTGAACTGCTATTTGTGAAAAATGATTCCCCCATAACACCTTGCCTAGCATAATAACCTTGATTGCTATTGGACGTAATATTGGGAATGTTTTGACTAAATGTTTGATCTCCAATAGTGGCTTTAAAAGAAGTGCTGCTGTCATATCTTCCGACAAAAACTGCTTCTAGATTAATAGGTTCTGATTGAATTAAATTTGGGAAATTAAAGGAACCATAAGTTCTTTCTCTAGTCGCTTTAAATGTGTCACCAAACCATCTTTTTCCGGATCCTTGAGCAGAAACATATGATCTTAATAAATTGATTTTATCTTCTTCAAAATGCGTATAATCATCAAATGAATCGGTCGTGTAATTAGTAGATGATATGGATGCTTGCTCTTCAATTCTTAACCCGTTTGAAACATCAACTTTTAAGAAATAATAATTAGCATTATCATAAATATCTGTCTGATGTCTGAATTTTTGAACCTTTGCTTCATAGTTCCATTTGCCTTTATCTTCGGCATAAAACAATATGTAGTCATTGCTATCAAAACTTCCATCGGCTTCACCTGAAACAAAAATTGCGTTTTCCTCTAAATCATCATATCTAAATTGATTGATAGGTTCTGGTAACAATCCACCTCCGTTTCCAAATATTTTAATCTTTTTCGGATCAATAGAAGCAATATCAATACCCATATCCGTTAGCATAGATGCACTGATACGATGAATACCATTGTTATTGACCGAAAGTTTGTAGATATCTCCAACTTCTAAAACTGAATTATAGGTATTTGGACTTTTTGGTTTGCTAGCTTGAATCGCAGGAGAATGTGTTACTTTCAATCTGATGGAAACAACTCTTTCATATTGACCACTTCCTGTTTTAATAATCGGCACAAAATCAACGTTACCGAAAAATTGATTTTTATTTTGATTGATTCGAGTATCAAAAATTAAAACTTCAGATAATATAGCGTCTTCAGGGCCTTCATTTTTTGTAAAGGATTCAAATTCAACGGCCAAAATTTCAACGGTTAACTTACCAGGACCATCCATTTTTTCACGGTGTCGATAAAAAGGTAAGACTGGAAATGCTGCATGTGCACCTGCTCCTTCAAACGAATAAATCTTAAATTCTTGTTCTTCAGGGCTAACATATATAATTGGTTCGTTATCCCATTTAAGATCTGCAGTAATTTCGTAGGTATTTTTCGCGACGAGTGACGTCAAAAGTGGAATAAAAAAAACTAAGAGCCAATATTTCTTCATATCTTTAAAGGGTTGTTCTGCGTTTCGTTTAAAGTAAGCAATTTAGAATGTTATAGAAACGTTAAGCATTTGTGAATATTGTTACGAATATATTGAATAACTGACTTTAACAAACTTAAATTAAGTCTTCCTTCGTTTTAAATCGAAATTAAGTCAATGATTAGACAAAAACTACTCCTACTAGTTCTCGCATTAACTTGTTATTTTTTCTCATATGGGCAGGATCCTATATTTAGTCAATATTATAATGCCCCTTTGCAAATAAACCCTGCTTTTACAGGAAATTCATATGCTCCGAATCTTGCAATCAACTATAGAAATCAATGGAGTGCATGGGATAATGGTGCCGCTTATGTAACTTATGCAGCTTCTTATGATCAATGGATTAAACCCATGAATAGTGGCTTTGGTGTGATGGTACAAGCAGATGATGCTGGGCAAGGATTGTACAAAACCAATTCATTAACAGCATTTTATGCTTACCGTGTTCAGATAAATAGAAATTTGAATTTGAAATTGGGAGTTGAAGCTGGTATGATTCAAGCTCGATTGAATTGGGATAAATTAATCTTTGGAAATATGGTGGACCCAGAAACTGGTGTAGACCTTAATGCAGATTCTGGAGAAACAAGACCTGAGGTTTTGAATAAAACAATTCCTGAAATATCCACAGGTGTACTTCTTTATAGCAAACAATTTTATGCAGGTGTTTCTATAAAACATCTAAATAGACCAAACGAAGCAATCCTAAATATTAATGAAAATTTAGATATCGGACTTCCGGCCCGTTGGACCATCCATGGTGGTGCACAAATTGAATTGAAAAAACCTACTAGAAACGCTATGGGGTCTTACTTATCACCAAATATTCTTTTTATACGTCAAGGTGGTTTTGGTCAATTAAATATTGGTACTTATGCTAACATGGGAATGGTATTTGGAGGTGTATGGTATCGTCGAGCAAGAACTAATAGTGATTCAGTCATTGTTTTGGTAGGAGCTCAACAAGGAAAATTTAAATTCGGATACAGTTATGATCTGACAATCAATGGATTAGCGGGCAAAACCGGAGGAAGCCATGAACTGTCTATTCGCATAAATTTGGAGGATCCTGGTAGAGTCGATATGAATGATTGTCTCCAAATGTTTAGATAGAGATTTTAACACCCGCCCCAATACTATGATAAAATTTATGACGTTTATGTCTTATAGATTTTAATCGCTATATTTGTCAGTCTTTCTCAAAAAAAATAATCTACGACAATGAAAAAATTCCTGAGATTCAGCAGTTTACTAGCTTGTGCTTGTGCACTTATGCTGAGTTCGTGTAAGAAAAGTGAAAAATCATCAACTACTGGTTGGAATATGAACGACCAAAAGTGGGGTGGTTTTGAAAAAATTGATTACGAAGGTCAAGCTACTGGACCTAATCTTGTTTTGATTGAAGGTGGTACATTTACGATGGGTCAAACAGACCAAGATGTAATGTTTGACTGGAATTCAATTCCTCGTCGAGTTACGGTATCTTCTTTTTACATGGATGAAACAGAAGTAGCTAACATTGATTATAAAGAATATCTATACTGGTTGGACAGAGTTTTCATTGAGTCCTATCCTGAAGTTTATAGAAATGCACTTCCTGATACTTTGGTATGGAGAGAAGAACTTTCTTACAACGAACCATTTGTTGAAACTTACTTCAGACACCCATCTTACGATGATTATCCAGTAGTAGGTGTGAACTGGATCCAAGCAAACGAATATTGCAAATGGAGAACAGATCGTGTAAACGAAATGGTCTTAATTGAAAGAGGTATTCTAAACCCAAATCCAGAACAGAAAGACGAAGATAACTTCAACACAGAAGCATATCTTGAAGGTCAATA
>CALDGQ010000091.1 GCA_937941765.1 uncultured Saprospiraceae bacterium | reverse complement strand
ACCTGATTTATTTCACTTGATAAATACTTTTCAATCAGTGGAAACATTTGCTTGGAAGTTCTTCTTGTACGGTTCATTTTTTTTTCGTCAAGATAAGTACTCGAATTAAGCTAGCATAGATGTGGTTGGTCGGAGGGATACGGATGATTACTCTAGAGCAACCTCCTTTATGCTATAAAATTAATAAATTTTTCAGTGAACTACTTGGTTTTTTACATAGTACCTTTGTGCTCTTTTGTGGTAAAACACGACCTCGAAAAAGTTCTTTGTGTTAAAAAAACCTACAACCCACCACACCCATCAATGAAAGCATGAAAAGAAGTACCAAGTGTAACCTCAAAATCCGATTTCAAATCAATATAAGTACCTGAATCATAATCCACATGAATCGGTCCATCTACCAACTGATCAGATTCAATCACACCTTCCACTTCATAATCGTAAGAATAATTTTGCAAACCAGTCAGCATATTCCCATTAGCCATTGTGTATTGAGAAGTCGCGTCAATGGCAATTGTTTGAGCAGTTCCAATCACATCGATACAAGTTGCTTCTGTCAAAGTCAAACTTCCATAACCTGAATTCCATTGAACCGTAACTTGATTGTTATTTTGAGAAACAACCGTTCCATTTGTAACATCCCAACAATAAATAGAACCAATTGTCATTGGAACATTATAGGTTTCTGTAACACCAGGACAAACAATTTGATTACCAGAAGGAATCGGAGAGTCAAAAGCTAAAGTTTTATCATATAAAAATGAATGACCTTGTTGATAGATTGGTTCCCAATAACTATTAGGAAAAGTAATGGCCACAGCAGTTGTTCCATATATGACATGTCCTTCACCAAGATACGGATAAAATTGATGACAATGACCATTAGCAGTAAGTTGAGCCGCCATTGGAACCGCCCCAAACATTGCAGGAAATAATGGAACATTAAAAGGGGAACCTGAAGTATATGGAACTACAAAATCATCATCTCCATGAATTAAAACCATCGGAATGTCATCCGTCGCTTCAATATGATCCACACTTAATACAGCACCCCATAAATCAATAATTCCTTTTATTTCAAATGGCTGCACATAATTATTTCCAGTACAATCCAAACAACCTAAATCCGGATTAAAAATATTATAGTTCGTTGTTACAGTTGGTCTTTCAGACTCATCTAAATGCGCAATATTAATCGCAGTAATCGCACCTGCACTTTGTCCACCTACATAAATATGTTCTGGGTCAATATTAAAACCTAAATTATCAGGATCTTCCAACATATACCGAATCGCTGCTCGACCATCTTGAATTGCTCTATACGCAGCTCGAACACCTTGATTGATTAACGCAAAATTCGCAACATTATCTAGCCGATATTCTACGGATACACAAACATATCCATTATGTGCTAAACTATCACACCAAGCAACCATATCCGGATCTGTTTTACTTCCTAAGACATACCCACCACCAAAAAACATAACAACTAATGGACGTTTGTCTAAGTACTCTTCTGCTGGAGCTGGTTCATAGACATCCAATTCAAGACTTTGATTAAATAACAATACATTTTGTGCATTCCCGTAAGTGAGATCACTTGTCACTTGTATGTTGTTGAATACTTTTTGTTGGTATCTATTGGAAGTGCAGTCGGTTGGCTGTGCTTGTATTTGTCCGAATAAGCAGACAGCAAGGCATACTAATAGAAGGTTAATTTTTCGTTGCATTTGTGGTTAAAAGTCTGGTTTGGACTACAAAATAAGGAAATCAGGAAGGAATTAGAAAAACAAATGTTTAAATGCAAAAAAAACTCAGATTTCCCCACCTTTCCATTCCGTTTCAGTTTTATTAGCATCAAAATGAAATTTACAGGAATCTTGTAATTCACTTAAAATTTCAAGAATTTCTGTAGGAGGCGAAATCCCCTTTTCTACAGTATAGTTTTTAAAACAAACATTATAATGATTAGACATACCATCCTCCTCTACTCTTTCTATATTAAATCCAAATTTTTTTAATGTTTCTACTTTAATTACTGCAAATCCTATGAAAACACGGCTGTATTCTTCGACATTTTTTGAAATTGCATATTCTTTTAAGAGTTGTAAACTAGTCTCCTTATATCTAAAAACTGAGAAACATGATGAGCCCGTGCTTGGTATAAAAAGCTTGTCTTGATACAAACCACTTTTAGTAATCACTGGTAATTTTCTCTTCTTGCTTTTACAATGTGTATTTGAAAAAACAAGTCTAACCATATATTCGTTCGAATCAAGCAAGATTTAGGTTTAGTCTAATAAGGTGGAACATAAAAAGGATTGAATAACTTTATCATAATCCAACATTACTTCGTCAAATCTTTTGTATTTCTTTCCTTTTTTAATTAAAACTGATGATGTTTCACTACCGATATGAAAAGAAAGAACAGTATCCTTTTTATTAAAATGTAGAGCTAATGTACCGTTCTCGTGAGGGACAATATCATCAGTATTTATAAAGTTCAAAACAAAATTACTCTCAGCTAACCAAATTACCTTTTTTGCATCTTTAATTATCTTTGAATCAATTCTATAAGAATCCTCACCATTCCAACCATCTCCAAGACTTTCTATCTCTTCTAATTCCTCTATAAACTTGTTTTGTTTTTTAGAAGTAAAAAATGTCATAACATTAGCATTATATCTTTTACTTCTTTCTTTTTTTTTCAAAGAACACTGATGGCTAGTATTTTTAAAAGAGTACGGCTTATTTCTGTTTGCAACCATAATTAAGATTTTTGTTCAATGACATTTTTATATAACTGACTTGATATTTCATGAGCTTTCGACAACCATTTATTTGTATGCTCCAACTCAAATTTTTCTTTTTTTGAAATTACTTTTGATACTAAGAGAATTCCCTCATGTTCTAAATATATTCCCTCCCCTACCTCTACTTCCAAACTACCTATTTCTAATTCGTATTCAAACGTTGCATTTATATTTCTCGGTTCTTTTTTTATAAACTTAGAATCTATTGTTAAATTTAAATTATCACTGTAAAACTTGACAATACTATCATAATTCTCCTCAAAACAATCTACATAAGATAATTCTAAATGTATATGATCTAAATTTAAGTAAAGTTCTAAAATTGGGAATAAGTGATTTAAGATATAATTAATGTCTGATTCAAATCCGAGCCAATCATACATATTATTAGAATTCGAAAAAGTTAAACTTTCTTTAGAAAGTTCGATTTCTTTAACACTATCGTCACTTTCTTTAAAAACAAATACATTTTGATTTGAAACATTTCTAATTGGATATTTCTCTTTCAGTTGAGTAAATAAATCACCGTGAATTAATTGTGCATTATCACGTTCTTTCTTAGTGTACAAATGCCACCAAATTGTAAATTCGACTTCTATTAGATGAGGTGGATTCTTAGGCATTATGCGTATTAAATTTGTAAAGTACCAAATATATATAATTCATTTAATAGAGATGCTTTAAAGTGTATTATTTATAATTAAAACGTTTTTTTTAGCAAAAAGGTGTGTTTCTATCCTTCAAATTGAATAAAATCCAAAACATTTATACAAAAAAATGAGTTTTTGTTCTGTAATATACCAATATCGGCTATAATTTTTATTTTTGGTGATTTGTGCTTTTGCTTTAAATTCCCATAACATTGACAAATGTTACACTAAAAGAAAAGATAAAACAACAAAAGCACGAATTTCGTCAAGAATACGTGCTTTTAATGTTAGTGGAGCTGCAGGGAGTCGAACCCTGGTCCAGACAAAGTATTTCAGAACTTTCTACATGTTTAGAATGCAATTAAATTTTCGAGTCAAAGGGAGGCTTGCAAACATACCAATCTTTAACCTTATCTCTTTAATTTCGGATCGTAGTCAGAGCCAGCTACTCACCTATCCTGAAAGTTGTTATGTGCGCGATGATGTGTATCAGAAATCAACCAAAGGGCACAAAGGTTGCTAATTCCTAGAATTAGGCAGCCAAGGCGAAGTTAGACTTGCCGTTTAAATAGTTGTTTGGTTGCTATTTTTTAACGAGGTAAACAATCATGCCTCGACATGCTTATTAAAAAATGATCTTTCCTGTCAATTCCAGGTCAGCCCCAATTTTTATAACTAACTATTTGTCGCTATTCCATTGAATAACCTGACAAAGGTATAACTATCTTTTTATTAAAAAAGTTTCTTATATGGTTTTTGTTTTTTTGGCAATGGGATGTTTCCATTGCAGGAGGTATATGTCATCACTTCAGGACTTATTAAACGTACAAGTCCTGAAGGGACGACATATACCTCAGGTGATAGGAGCATCCCATCACCCCAACAAAAAAATCGCCCTTCCAAGTTAGAAGAGCGATTGCAATCATGAGAATTCCAAAAAACAAAACAAGTAGAACCTTTTACTTTTAATAAATTATGGATAAGTGTTTTGTAAGCCTTTTAACTATCTCTAATCAAATGTTTTTTTATCAATTGCCTACAGTCTATACTATTTCAACTACTGTGCCAACGGGCCAACTTTTGGCTGTCACAACCTACCCAAAAGGATGTAATAATTACATTAAAAAATAAATTATACACGAATCGATTCAGATGTGACATTGTAAATATTTTACTTGATTTTATTCTTACTTTTGAAACTCATTAATATTCAATACTTACTATGAAAATTGGCATAATTCGCGAAGGAAAGGTTCCAAATGATGCACGTGTACCATTAATTCCTACTCAGTGCAAAAAATTAATTGATCAATACAATTTAGATTTGGTGGTACAACCATCTCCGACTCGCTGCTACAAGGACGAAGAGTTTGTGCAGGCAGGTGTCACATTACAAGAAGATTTAACGGATCGAGATATTTTATTAGGTGTCAAGGAAGTGCCGATCGACCAACTGATTTCAGGCAAGCAATATCTCTTCTTTTCCCATACTCATAAAAAGCAGGTTTACAATCGGAAACTACTGAAATCGTTTTTGGATAAAAATATCCATATGGTAGATTATGAATTGCTGACCAATGATAAAAAACAACGACTGATTGCTTTCGGTGTTTTTGCTGGAATGGTTGGCGCACACAACGCTATATTTACTTTTGGAAAACGAACTGGAAATGTGGAATTGAAAAGATTGAAAGATTGCCATGATTATGCCGAAGCGATTTCTATTTATAAAAAAACGAAGTTTCCGAAAGTGAAAATCGTGTTGACTGGTTCTGGTCGTGTTGCTTCAGGTTCTGTCAAAGTATTGCAAGATATGGGTATCAAAAAAGTGATCCCATTTGACTTTCTGACCAAGTCTTATGACGATGCTGTTTTCACGCAATTAGATTGTCAGAATTATGTGGCTCATAAAAACGGAATGCCGTATATGAACAAAGATTTTTATACCAAGCCTGAAGAATTTGTCAGCAAATTTCAAGCTTATACAAAGGTAGCTGACATTATGATCAATGGTATTTTTTGGGACAAACGCGCTCCTGCATTTTTCACCAAAGAAGATATGAAGTCCCCTAATTTTTCTATCAAAGTAATTGCCGATGTGACTTGTGATATAGCACCCGAAGCTTCTATTCCTGCTACTTTGAAAGCTTCAACTATTGCCAACCCCATTTTCGGTTACGATCCAATTACTGAAAAGGAAGTCGATCCACATGCTGATCATGTAGTTGATATGATGACGATTGATAATTTACCAAATGAGTTGCCAAGAGATGCTTCTGAATCTTTCGGAAATCAGTTTTCTGAATTTATTATTAAAGAATTGTTGATGAAAGATAGTGCAGTGATTGAACGTGCTAGTATTACTCGCAATGGTAGGTTGACTGAGGCTTTTGAGTATTTGAGGGAATTTGTGAATGGGTAGCTCTTGTTTCGTAGTATCCACCTTCTAATCCGCTACAAGCGGATAGGCTCCTCCTTAAAAAGGAGGAGTGTTACGCGGGGAGTACGCGGGACACCTATTATTGATTTCTCAAACAATAAATTAACAATATACTTACATTTATAAAAAATCGGATTCACGTATGCAACGCGTCCTCACCCACTCCCCTTCCTTTTTAGATAAGTATTTGAAATTTACGAATGCTTTGGAAGGAATTCGATCTAAGCGGAAAGGAGTTGGTGGTAGGTAAACTCTTGTTTCGTAGTATCCACCTTCTAATCCGCTACAAGCGGATAGGCTCCTCCTTAAAAAGAAGGAGTGTTACGCGGAGAGTACGCGGGACACCTATTATTGATTTCTCAAACAATAAATTAACAATATACTTACATTTATAAAAAAATCGGATTTACGTATGCCACGCGTCCTCACGCACTCCCCTTCCTTTTTTTAAAAGGCAAGGGCCTATCCGCCTTTGGCGGATTAGAGGATGCCTGTCTGACTGCCGCCAGAGCAGACAGGGATCAAATCACGAGCGAAGCGAGCCAAGATAACCTACAACATTCCCCTCAATACGCTCCAATACAACACTAACATCCGCTTTAACAAACTCCTCTCCAGTAACTTTCTCATACAACTCAATATACCGCTCCGAAACCAACTCAATAAAATCACTCGTCATATATGGCATCAACTGACCCTCCTTGCCTTGAAAACCATTGTGCATCAACCATTCTCTTACAAATTCTTTGGAAAGTTGTTTTTGCCGCTCCCCTTTTGCCTGTCTTTCTTCGTAACCTGTTTTATAAAAATAGCGAGAACTATCAGGTGTGTGTATCTCATCAATTAAAATAACTTTATTCCCTTTTTTTCCGAATTCATATTTAGTATCAACCAAAATTAAATCTTGTCGGGCAGCCATTTCAGTACCTCGTTGAAAAAGAGCGTGTGTGTATTTTTCTAACAACTCATAGTCTTCTTTAGATACGATTCCTTTTGCTAAAATTGCTGCTTTGGAAATATCTTCATCATGTCCTTCTTCAGCTTTTGTTGCTGGCGTAATGATCGGATTCGGAAAGGCATCATTTTCTTTCATACCATCGGGCATTGGCACGCCACAAATTATACGTTTTCCAGCACTATATTCACGCCAAGCATGACCTACAAGATAACCTCGAATCACCATCTCTATCGGAATCGGATCGCAAGCATGACCGATTGTCACATTTGAATCTGGAGAAGCAACTACCCAATTGGGAACAATATCTTTAGTTGCGTTTAGAAAATAAGCAGCTAGTTGGTTCAGCACTTGCCCTTTGTACGGAATCGGCTTAGGTAAAACATGATCAAAAGCAGAAATTCGATCGGAAGCAACCATGACCAATAAATCATCTATTGTGTAAACATCCCGAACTTTACCTCTATAGAATTTTGTCTGACCAGGAAAATTAAAATTCGTTTGACCAATTGCATTTTCTGCTGTCATAATATGTCTTAATTTAGCGTCCATAAATGTAATCAATGACCTTCTTTATTTCAAACAAACTTATGAAAGTAATTGTCCCTTTTTTTCTTTGTATTTTTTTAATTTTTAGTTGCAAAATTCAGAATGAAAATACTGACTTCGGATTGATACATAAGGAATATCTCGAAAATCGAAAAAACCTACTTCCTGAACTTAGATTTGAGGAAAAGAATTTTCCTGTCCAAGCACCCAACAAAAATAGGCTACAAAAAGCAGCTGATTACTTCCAACAAATGTCTTTTGATTTGGGTGAATTTGATCAAGACCAATTGAATGAACGAAATAAAAATTTGTTGGCGACCCTTAAATATGATGTACAAATGTGTACCAATTTTTTGAAAGATGGAGCCTATGAATGGGACCCATCGTTTTATAATGTTGGCGGGATATTAAAAAGCAAATTAAATAATCCCAACACTCCAAATCTTTGTGATCGACTGGATTATATTCTAAATGATTTTGAAAATATTCCTGCTTATTATGAAACCGCTAAATCGAATTTCATAAAACCATCCATCAAAAAGACATTGCTGGCAATTGACAAAAATAGTTTGGGTTTTCACTTTTTGAAAAATGAACTGATGGATTCATTAGCGATTGCAGAATGTATGCAATTTGATAAAGAAGAATTTATCAAAGAAATGGACAGAAGCTTGATTGCAATAAAAGATTATGTTGCTTTTTGTAATAGTTTGAAATTTGAATATGGAGAATTGAAATCGGATGTGGTTTTTCGAGACTCGCTTTAGTAAAGGTTTCCTAAAGCATGAGCATAGCATTAGCGGAAACGTCATAAAAAACAAACCTTGTCCCGTGAATCCACGAAACAAGGTCAGTCTAAATACTATGTACTAATTACTTTATACTATATTCTAAATATTTCTCACCAAATTCTGTTCCACCACAATATCTTTCAGCTCCTTAATCATCTTATACTCTTCTGGCAAAACCTTTTTGATCGTTTCTTTTACAGCAACGTATCTTCCTTTTTCAAGAATAGGAACCCGTTTTTTAATTTCTTTTTTGATTTCCTTTTTGACGATTTTTACATCATCTTTTATCATTTTTCGAATGGAAGGGATATCGTGCCAGTCTCCTTCGACTGCGATTACTCTGTTTTGAGTTCCTTCTAATTCGATACAACGATCATCGTTTGAAAGGTCTTCTAAATTAAGGCCATTAGGAATTTCCCACTGCCCTTCTTTGTCATTTTCGGACTCCACTAGAAAGATTTCAAGTCCTTTTTTGTTGATACGATAGATTATAATTCGCGCATGATCAAAAACACCCATAATCATTGATTTTTTGTTGATGCAATTATATATATTGAACAACACAAAAACTAATTAGTTGCATGTTTTTATTCGAAAAAGGACGTTTTTCTGAATCTACATGGAATATTTTTTCCGTTCCTTCTTCTTTTCAGCTGGCTTCGTTGTTTTATCGTCTTTTAATTGATCTGGAGCAGGGATAGCAGGTTGATCCATACCCAACTGATTGAATAAGTCTTCAAATTGTTTCATATCCATTCCCTGTAGGTCTTTTTCAAATTGTTGGATCATTTGATCAAGGTCGATATTTGATCCTTGAGGCAATAAATTTCCCATCAATTCTTCAATATCTGCCTTATTAATGTCACCCAGTCCGAATTGTTGCAAATCCAGACTATCCAATGATTTAGGCATGGTTCCAAAGAAAACTTCGAAATCTTGCAATGCAATTTTCATTTCATTTTGCAGCGCTTCGATATCAAGTTGAAGATCTTGACTATTGTTTTGAGCAAAAGAAGTTCCTACTAAAAAACAAATAAAGGAAAAGCAAATCAATAACTGTTTCATGAATTTTAGTTTATTAATTATTTATTTAAACTGTTTGTGCAGCTTTGTCAACAACTGCAGGTAAAATATCTTGTTTCAAAATTTCATAGATAGAAAGACTTAATAACAATCGTTCTTCATCTTTTGAAATATCTTTTTTCAAATGATCAAAAGCTCTTTCATTGGTTTTGATAGCAGCTTTCGGTCTTCTTATATTAGCAACTTCTCTTTGACCAATTTTTACTGGAGAATACAATTCATTACTTTTGGAATTAACAGAAGCCAATAATTTTTTACGATCCATACTAACCAAATCTCCATTCTGTTTTAAATAACCGACTTCTTTCTCATCAATATAAACGGTAACACCACTATTACGCATACGATAGAAAAAATCATGGTGGGCAGTGACAGCATAAATAAATCCGTTTGCCTTTTTGGATAAATTCATGTATTTCTTTCCGACATACACCACCATTGGTTCTTGATAGATTGAAGTGATAGTACCACTTAAAGTTGTACCTAATCCTCTTTTCTTAGCTTGTTTGATGACATCATAAGATAGCAATTCCAACTCATCTTCATCCCACGGCAATAAAGCTTCAATATCATCTTGTACACCAAGTGTTAGTTCATTGACATCCTTATTAATCTTAGTGCTACTGGGTTGCCAATTTCTCACTACAAAATAAAAGATGAAGGGTGCAATCACCACTGCTCCTAACAGCGCGACCAACATCATGAAAATTAATTTAATAATCATATTTAGTTATTCCTATTTAAGACGCTTTTTCAAGCAATATGGTACGTTCTCAATCTTTAAAACAAAGTTAAATTAATAATGGTTCTTAAATATCAACAACCTGACTAGAATTTATATCCAGTCAGGTTGTTTATTCGATTAATCGGTCAATATATAAGACTAAGGGGTATCCGCGTTTGAGAAGCCTCTAAGGATTCTTAAACGTTTTTTTAATTATTACTTTTTTGTTGCAACTTTTAAGTTTACGAATCCTCAAAGGCTTCGCAAACTACCGCGTTTGAGAAGCCTCTAAGGATTCTTAAACGTTTTTTTAACTATTACTTTTTTGTTGCAACTTTTAAGTTTACGAA
>CALDGQ010000090.1 GCA_937941765.1 uncultured Saprospiraceae bacterium | reverse complement strand
CAGACAGGGATTTTAAAACTTTTGGAGCGTTAAAAACTGTATAAAGCCAGGATTTTTTGAATACTTTTTCATCGGGAAAAAGTATTGCCAGTCCGGCGAGGACAAAGTAAAATTAATGAATTAAGACTAAGCACATTCCACGAAATTTAATAAATTCTTATTACTTCTGAATACCCCAAAGTAACGGCAAATATTAATGAAAAATTTCAACGAAAAAGAAGCTCAAGATGGGATGCGACTCAACAAGTATATTTATGCGGATACATTTTTATTCCATTTAATTTCCCAACTCCGCATCGAAAGGAACAATCGTAGAATCTTTGATATTAACCATTTCTCCATTTTGGTCATAGATACCAATACATACACGTCGATTTAATTGACGACCAGAAGGTACATCTTCACCCGTTTTTTCGCGGTTCTTTGCAATAGGAGCTGCTTCACCAAAAACTCTTGTCTTAATCCTTTCTGGTTGAATACCAAAATTTATTAAACGTTTTTTAACAGATCGTACGCGTTCTTTGGAAATTTTAATATTTGTAGCAGGGCTACCTACAGAATCACTGTGTCCACTCAATTGAACAATCCATTGTGGGTTGCGAACCAATATCATATATACCTCGTGGAGTAATTGCTGTGCAGGTCCATCTAGTTGAGCACTAGCAAAATTGAAATGGACGGATCTTAAGAAAAGTTCATCGTATGTGATTTCATGAAACTGATAAGTATTTTTTCTCGCATCCAAGATTTTTGCGATTTTATCATTTTCAGTTGAAACTATTTTGGCGTTTGGAAAACCTTGTTTAACGGCATTTTCACAATTTTTTTCAGCAGATTCTTTAGAATCGAAAAAACCTAAGTAGTAACGGTGAAAGCTATTGGCATCCTTATGATACTTAACTTTGTCGAGACCAGCTTTTTTGAAATAAGAATTAGGAATTAGTTTTTCGTAGGTGCCAATATGGATGTGATAGCGTTCCTCTTTTTCAGGAGGAATCGAGTCTTGATTTATTTGAGCTTCAATATGATCAGAACAAACAAAACAAAGGAATGCACAAATGAGCAATGTATAGTGATACGGCATGGGACCGGTTGATTTCAGTAAGGTTAAGTGATAATTAGCAAGCTGTAATGCCTATCACAAATAGTGTTTCTGAGGTGAAATTAACAGATTTTGATATTACAACCAAACATAATATGTTCTGATTTATTTTTTTTGATTGAAATCAACAAATTGTCCTTTAAATATTTTTTTGACTTCTAAATGACTCAAAGAAAGTTGTGACTGCAAGTAGGTAAACAAAGCAGTAAATAAAATCATCCAATGGCACCGAATAGCATCTAATTCCTAAAAATTCTTCAGGATTATAGACAACGACTGGAGAATTTGTAAAGCCGCCTGTCAACACGCCATTCAAAAGTAAGAAAGGGAACAAACTGGTCATAAAGGCAGTATAAAAGCGACTTATATAGGGTTTTCTTACAAAAAGGACATGATAGATTAGCAGTGAACTCGATAGAAAACAGGCCGAAAATGTGTAGATTTTACCCCAATTGCTAATTGCCAGAATCGAAAAAACTACAATCAATATTATGCTAAGCTTATCACTGATTCTCAGAAAAGAATCGTTTGGAAAGTAAGCGATTAAACAGGCATAGATGAAAACACAAGCGTAAGGCACTGTAAAAAAGAACAACCATTCCTCAATTGGTAAGTGAAAAATTTTCCATCCTGTTATATAGGTATCATTAAATCCCCAGACACCTTTATAGGTAAAAATAGCGTCCCAGAAAATAAAAAACGCACCTACAATAAAAATGGCTGGGAAGAGATATTTCCATGTTTTATAGAAAGCAACTTTTTTGTCAAAGCTTAAAAGGAAGACGGGTACAATCGTAAAGATATGGAGATAGAAATACAGAAATTTTGTCTCAAAAAATGAGATTGAATTTGATTGCGGTAATTTGAGTTGTAAAATTCCGAGCGTCACTTGATCGATATACCAAACCAAAACAACGATACTTAGAACTACAAAAATAAAGATGGATTTCCAAAGAATTGTCAATTGTGTCATTTTGCAAATTGTAGATGGAAGATTGATGTATGATTGTTTTCTCAATTTCCCGAGGACTCGGGATCATTTGAATGTATGATGAATGATATGACCGTTGTTGCGTATGGATACGTCAGACTGTGCGAAAATACTCGTTCGAGATGAGAGGTTAGAAACCTTCATCTCGTAACACACGCGGTATTCGAGCAAAAGGTTTCTAACCTCTTTGCTTTGGGAGTTTTCGCACAGTCTGAAGTGTACACATATCCACGGTCGTATACTCCATACATTTTATATCATACATCATAAAATCAGATCATATTCATACTATTCTTCAAAGCTGAACTAAAAAGTAGAAACATCTTTTTAGTATCATTAACTCTGATTCTTTTTTCCTTTACTTCCATCGCTGGTGCTTTCTGTATCTTATCAAAAAGGTTGATATAATAATTGTAAGCTAAATAGACTCCAAAGCGTGCACCATCTGGGAGTTTGAGAATTCCTTCATATCCATGTTCAAAATCTTTTGAAATATCAGCTTCGATTAATTTTTTATCCTCATTGGTGAAGTTACTAAAATCTACACCTGGAAAATAAGTTCGACCTCGCTCTTCAAAATCACTTTTCATATCCCGAAGGAAATTGATTTTCTGAAAAGCGGAACCTAAACTTTGCGCATTTGCTTTTAAGGAATCAAATTGTTGAGGATTGTCTTTGCAGAAAACACGCAAGCACATCAATCCAACAACTTCTGCTGAGCCGTAGATGTATTTATTGTACAGTGCATCTTCGTAAGTTTCAAAATGTAAATCCATCTCCATGCTATCCAAGAACGCTTCAATGTATTCCAAGTCAATGTTGTATTCATGGACTACCTGTTGAAAAGAATGTAAGACAGGATTTAAGCTGATCTTATTTTCGATAGCTTTGTAAGTATCTTGTTTGAATTCGGTTAGTAAATCTGCTTTGCTATAATTGTGAAAGGTATCGACGATTTCATCTGCAAAACGAACAAACCCATAAATTCCATAAATAGGTGTTCGCAAAGGTTTCGCAAAAACACGAATGCCGGTAGAAAACGAAGTGCTGTATTTAGTTGTAATGAGTTTACTGCATTCGTTGCAAGTCTTGTGATATAATTCCATCATTTGACTAACTCTTTTTTGCGTATTGTTTTATTGATCTCACTGGCAACGACTTCTCCTGAAATAATAGATGGTGGGACACCAGGACCTGGTGTCGTTAATTGTCCCGTAAAGTAAAGATTTTTTACTTTTTTACTTCTCATTTTTGGTTTTAAAAATGCAGTTTGCAACAAGGTATTGGCCAGCCCATATGCATTTCCTCTGAATGCATTGTAGTCTTTGGTGAAATCTTTATGTGCAAAAGACCTTTTATAAATCACTTCATTTTTTATGCTTTGACCAGTCAATTTTTCCAATCGATCCATGACAATGTGATAATATTTTTCTCTGATCTCATCTGAATCTTCCAATCCAGGAGCTAGTGGGATCAACACAAAAACATTTTCTTTTCCTGCTGGTGCGACGCTAGTATCCGTGATGGATGGGCAACAAACATAAAATAAAGGTTTGTCTGGCCATGCAGGAGTTTCATAAATTTCAATAGCATGTTTTTTAAAATCTTCATCAAAAAATAGATTGTGATGATGCAGGTTTTTTAATTTTTTATCAACTCCCAAATAAAATAAAAGAGAGGAAGGTGCCATCACTCGCTTTTTCCAATAGTTGGAATCATATTGTTGATCACTTGTTGAAAGTAATTTTTGTTCGATGTGATGGTAGTCTGCACTTCCAACTACGATGTCTACCTCATAACGATCTTTGTCAGTCTGTACAGATGTAGCAATATTGCTGGAAACGTTTATTTTCGTTACTGCTTCTCCCAATTTTATTTTTACACCCAATTCTTTAGCAAGCGACATCATCCCTTCTACTATTTTGTACATGCCACCCATTGGATACCAGGTACCTAAAGACATATCTGCATGATTCATTAAGCTATAAAGTGCGGGTGTTTTTTCTGGTGTTGCACCAAGAAATAAAACTGGAAATTCTAGTAACTGAATTAATTTTTCGTTCGAGAAAAGTTTGCGGATATATTTTGACATGCTTGTAAACATATGCAAGTTGAAAAGACTTTTGAGGACTTTGATATCGGCGAACTCAAAGATTGAATGACCTGGTTTGTAGACAAATTCACTCATCGCAACTTTATATTTGTAAGCTGCTTCTTTTAGAAATTGATCAAGGTTTTTGCTACTACCTGGTTCATATTTTTCAAACAAAGCGTAAAGACCATCTTTGTCTGCAGGCAAATCCATGATCTCATTTTGACCAAAAAAAATGGAGTAGGAGGGACTAAGTCTTACTAACTCATAAAAATCTAATGTGCTTTTGCCAAAGCTCTTGAAAAAGTTGTCAAAAACTTCTGGCATCCAATACCAACTCGGCCCCATATCGAAAGTGAACCCGTCAGTTTTGAATTGACGCGCACGACCTCCACCTACTCCATTTTTTTCAATGACTGTTACATCGTGACCATCTTTTGCCAAAAAACAAGCGGCAGACAAACCTGCGAATCCAGATCCTATTACTATTATTTTCTTTTCAGATGACACGGTAGCAGTTGGTTTTCATTTTTTATAAATAGGGCTTAACTGATTTTAATGCTACAACATAAACGAATATAGCACTTTATTGTTTAACTAATCAGGCTCAAAGATTAAACAAAACATATTTTTATTTTGACCAATTGGAGAATCCACCTTTTAGATCGTATACTTCCGTGTATAAGGAGGTTGCCAATTTTTGTGCAGTTTTACCACTTCGTCCACCACTTTTACAATAAACAAAAACGGGTTTCTCTTTATCAAGACTTAATAACTTGGCTTCAAAATCATCACTGTAAAAGTCGATGTTGATTGCATTGGGGATAGAACCAGCACCAAATTCTTCAGGTGTACGGACATCGATTAGTTGTGCATTTCGAGTACTTGCTAATTTCTTGTTAAAATCATCTTTATT
This sequence comes from uncultured Saprospiraceae bacterium, assembly GCA_937941765.1. Taxonomy (GTDB): domain Bacteria; phylum Bacteroidota; class Bacteroidia; order Chitinophagales; family Saprospiraceae; genus CALDGQ01. Next base: position 18,339 of record CALDGQ010000090.1, on the reverse strand, counting down.
GAGCACCAACATTTTGGTAGTTAGGAGGGTCTTGCTAGAATTTACTTCATTATTAGTGCAAGAGATTAAGATAAGGCAAAGGACAATATAAATTGAGTATTTCATTTTTTTTAAGCAAGATACAAAAGAAAGTGATTGACCAAATTGCTTTATTAAAGTAGACTCTATCCAAACTGATTTTTATGAAATTTGAACCCATAATGGATGTAGTTTACAATTCGTAAACTACACTTAACTACTTTTCGATCTGTTCGATTATTGTAAAAAACTGTTTTCGGGTTTTACAAATGCTTTCAAAATCAACTTTGATGTGCCCTTATATTTGAATTGTCAAACGAAGACAACGAATTATTAAAAATAAAAAATCTTTAATTATGAAAACGAATAGCATTTTAATCTTGGCAGTAAGTTTTATCTTTTTATTGATGACTTCTTGTAAGCCAGAACATTTAGGAGCGTTAGTAGATGAAAGATGTGAAGAGGCAGATATTCATTTAGGAGATTTGAATTTTGAATCAACAACAAATGTTTTAGTTCCTAACATTAATACTACAGCTTCATTGGTATTTGTAAACGAAGCAGCAGAAAAGATTACATTGACTAGTAAAACACAAACTGAAGATGAATATCAATTGAAAATCGAAGCAATTTGTGGAAACATGAATGATATTTTTGCCAGCAATACTTATACTTTTTACAACGCAATTTCAGCACGTGAAACTTACGAAGATGGACTTGATTATAACATTAGTTTTTCGAGATCAATGCGTGCAGTAGAAAATTTATTACCGGAAGAATTTTTGTACGATGACATTAATGTAAATGGTCGTTTTGGAGAAACTTACTTTGGCAACATTCATATGATTACTTCAGTGAGAGGAAAGGAAGAAACATTCCCGCAAGATTATTTAGAATCAACCAACTCTTATGAATTTGATGCAACGATTGAATTAGGAGGAATCACTTACGAAAATGTATATAGTTCTTTGAAGACACAGGATTATATCAATGGAAAAATTTATATCACAAAAGAAGATGGTGTAATTGGATTGTTGGATAAAGATGGTGTGTTTTGGGTTCTAGAGAAATAATATTTTCAATGAAGCCTCTCTGGTAGCATGTGGGCTTTCTTCGATTATTACTTTAAATAAATTATTTAATCAATTAAAATATTTTTTATGAAAACGACTAAAATTTTAATTGCAGTGATTCTTTCAACGTTATTTTGCTCGTCTCTGTTTGGTCAACGGTCAAATAAAAACGCGATGTATAAAGTTTGGGTTCGCACAGTAGAAAATGAGAAAGTTCATGGATACTTAGGAGCGGTAGGAGAAAGTACGATTGTCGTTTTAAATTTAACGAGACACAAGAAAAGAACCCTTTCTTTAGAAGAAATCAAGACCATTAAGTTTAGAAGAAAAGGGAAAGTTACGAAGGGTATAGTATACGGTGCTTTTTCTGGTTTGGCACTTGGAGGAGGGGTAGGATTTGCGAGCGGGGATGATCCACCACCCGCTTATTTTAGTTTATCAGCTGGTCAAAAGGCAACCATTTTAGGTGTATTGGCAGTCATTCCGGGTGCCATTATAGGAGGGGGTTTAAGTTCGAATAAAACTAAAATTCTAATTGATGGAGATTTAGAGCGTCTTCGAACAGACCTAATTCCGTATGTCGTTTCTGATATTCATCCTGGAAATCAAGCATCCAATTGATTTTCAATAGTCACGATTAACCTATTTACTTAATCAAAAAAAATAATTATAAAAAATAATAAAATTTTATTGGCTATTCTTGGAGTTGCAATCTTGGGAATAATAGGCTGTGCAACCCATGTTGAAGATGAAACAATAGGAGGTTGTCCTCCTTCAGGAGAATGTATTATAGAGGATGATCATCTAGGTATCTTAGAATTTGATACCAATGAATTTATCCCTCGCAATACAACTTCACTTGAGTTTGAAAATAAAGCTGGAGATTCTTTCACATTAACCAGAACTTCTAAAACTGAAGATGACCATCGAGTAGTGATGGATCGACTTTGTGATTGTTCCTTTTATGATAGAACACATAGCTATTATTCAACAAAGATTCTCATTGAAATTTATGAAGATAATGAAGGACGTAAGTTTAAGTATAAAAGGTATATACGTCAAACAGGAATATACTTGCCAGCTTATGATTTGTTCGATCAATTGACTGCTGAAGTTTGGTTCAATCACAATAAAGAAGGAATACTATCAATGCCTTTTTCATTTAGAGATCAAAATCCAATACCAGAGGGTATTCCTGGTGCGTGTGATAATATAGTAGGAGATACCTATGAAATAGATGGAACGGTTTATGAAAAAATGTTCATGTCTCATACTAATGGTAGTAATGTGAAAATTTATGCTAGCAGAGAAGAAGGATTAATTGGTTTGTCTGATGAAGATGGTACCTTTTGGAAATTGAAAAAAGATGATGAGAATTAAAAGTAATTTCGCGTAAAGAAAACATATTGTTAAATTAATTTCCTTCATTAACTCCAGAGCTTCAGAAAAGAAAAAACCCTGTTCCGAAATCCGAAACAGGGTTTTTATTTTATCTAGAAATGTTCCAGCTTACGCCTTCCCACCATCTAATTCATCTTGCCATTTTTTCAAGCCGTCCATGTCGCCATCGGCAGCCATTTTTGCTTGTTGTGGCCATGTTGTTGGATCATGCATTTTATATCTGCTACCAGCAGCTTCCAAAACTTCTTTGATCTTATCAACATCCGTTCCAGCTAATTCAGCAAAAGAATTGATTCCAGCATTGTTCAACAACTCAGCAATCTTTGGTCCGATTCCCTCAACAATTTTAAGGTCATCTGATCCAGTAGTTGCAGGAGCAGTTGTTTCTGCTTTTACTTCTTCTTTCTTTTCTTCAACAACCGGAGTTGCTTCAGCAGCAGGAGCTTCTGCTTTTACTTCTTCTTTTTTCTCTTCAACAACAGGAGCAGGCGTTTCCGCTTTTACTTCTTCCGTCGCTTCCGTTTTCTTCAACGGTGGTGGCTTAGGAGAATTTTCAGCGAAGTCAGATTTCAATTGTGAGAAAGCAGCGATATCACCAAGCGTTGTTTTTTCAACTTTAGCTTGAGTTTTCTTAACGGTCTTCTTCACTTCTTTGATTTCTTCACCTCTTTCTTTTGCCAATGCATTATCTGCTTCACGCTTGATGTCATCTAAGTAACGTAAGTGAGAAACTAAAATACGCTTGTCATCTCTGTTGAATTCGATCACCTTTACCGTTAACGCTTCATCAACATTAGCCATGCTGTTGTCTTCTTTGCGGATATGCTTGATTGGTGCAAATGCTTCCAATCCATAAGGCAATTGAACAATCGCACCACGGTCATCTTTACGGATGATCGTTGCTTCATGATAAGATCCAACAGGGAATACATTTTCGAAAGTATCCCATGGATTTTCTTCCATTTGCTTGTGACCCAATGCTAATTTTCTACTGTCTTTATCGATATCCAAAATTACAATGTCGATATCATTACCAACTTTTGTAAATTCAGATGGGTGAGAAAAACGCTTTGTCCATGACAAGTCAGAAATGTGAACCATGCCACCAATTCCTTCTTTCAATTCAACAAATACACCATAAGGCGTTAAGTTTTTCACCTCACCTTTGTGGCGAGATTCAACAGGGAACATTGCTTCGATTTCGCTCCAAGGATCTTGTGTCAATTGTTTGATACTTAAAGACATTTTTCTGTCTTCGCGATCGATGGTCACCACCTTTGCTTCATACTCCGTACCCAATTTGAAAAATTCTCTAGCGTTGATTGGTTGGTTGCTCCAAGTAACTTCCGATACGTGAATCAAACCTTCAACACCTGGTTGAATTTCAAGGAATGCACCGTAATCTTCGATGTTAACGATCTTACCTTTAACAGTAGATTGTTCAACAACTTCTTTTGCCAATACTTCCCAAGGGTGTGGTTGTAATTGTTTCAAACCAAGAGAGATACGTTTTTTGTTCTCGTCAAAATCCAAAACAACAACGTTGATCTTCTGGTTCAATTCTAACACTTCGTTTGGATGTGAAATACGTCCCCAAGAAATATCGGTAATGTATAACAATCCATCTACACCTCCTAAGTCCAAGAATGCACCGAAGTCAGTGATATTTTTAACAAGCCCTTCTAGTACTTGTCCTTTTTCCAACTTACCGATAATTGCATCACGTTGTTCAGCCAAATCACTTTCAATAAGTGCTTTGTGAGAAACTACTGCGTTCTTAATCTGTTCGTTGATTTTGACTACTTTGAATTCCATCGTTTTACCAACGTATGAATCGTAATCAATGATAGGCTTGATATCAATTTGAGATCCTGGTAGGAATGTTTCCAAACCACCTGCATCTGCAATCAATCCACCTTTTGTCTTATGGATAATGGTTCCTTTGATGATTGTTCCGTTTTCGTAACTATCAACAATGTTTTGCCATGCTCCTAATAATTTCGCTTTTCTACGAGAAAGAACCAATTGTCCTCTTTCGTTTTCTTGATGTTCGACGTACACTTCAACCGTGTCACCGACTTTCAAGTCAGGCATGTCTCTAAATTCAGAGATTGGAACCAGTCCATCTGATTTAAAATTGACATCCAATACAACATCACGATCTGACATAGCAGATACTTTACCTGTAACGATTTCATTTTCTTTAATCGCAGATAAGGTGCTTTCGTATTCTTTCAAATACTTAGCAATATCTTCATCAGAGTAAGGAAGTTGGTGTTTTGCACTTTTTGTCCAATCAAAGTCATCGTGTGCTGTGGTTGCCGCTTTGGCAATTTCTTCAGGTACCTCGAGTGGGGCTACCTCTTCGAATTCAATTTTCTCTGTGTCAGAGAAATTTTGATTCTTATGGTTTTTATCATCAGCCATAAAAGAATCTGAGTTTGTATGTTCACCTCATTTAGGCAAACAGGGTTAAGTAATAAATTTCGAGCGGCAAAGGTACTATAATTTATATAAATTTGAAAGTGAAATTGGTTGATTTTCAGTAAGAAGTGATTGCTTTTGGCGTCTCCGCCCAAGATGCTGGATCATTTTACGGATTTGTGGCAAAATCAGCATCTTAGGCGAGACACCAAAAGCAACAAATAAAGATTATCCATCGAATGTTAAAATTTTGTATTTTTGAAAAAATCAGTTAAAATTATCGCCTAATAAACTGATAATAAGCATAATACACTTTAAGAATTTATCACAAAACTTAATTAAAGAATGACTGATACACGTCCATGGTTAAAAAATTATCCAAGTCAGATACCTGCGAACATCAATCCGAATGAATATTCGACCTTAGTGGAACTCTTGGAAGAGACGTTTAAAAAGTACAAATCTCAACCCGCTTTTTCTGTGATGGGTAAAGAATTGACCTTTGCGGAAATCGATAAAAAGTCAGCTCAATTTGGTGCTTACCTTCAATCAAGAGGATTGGAGCCTGGAGATAAGATTGCTTTGATGATGCCGAATATGTTGCAATATCCAATTTCTCTTTTCGGTGCTTTGCGTGCAGGACTTGTTGTTGTTAATACCAATCCCTTGTATACTCCGAGAGAGATGAAGCATCAATTTACGGATGCAGGGGTCAAAGCTGTCATTATTGCTGAGAATTTTGCTGCAAATTTAGAGCAAATAATTGGCGATACGAATGTAAAGACCGTCATTGTTACAAGCATTGGAGAGATGTTAGGAGCAGTAAAAGGTCGTATGATTAATTTCGTTGTAAGAACAGTTAAGAAAATGGTTCCTAAATATAACATACCGAATACGGTGAAATTTACGGATGCATTAAAACAAGGTGCTTCCTTTCAGCTAAATGCTTTTCAAGGGTCACCGGATGATGTGATTTTGTTGCAATATACAGGAGGAACAACAGGTGTTGCAAAAGGTGCCATGTTGACCAATAAGAACTTGGTCAGTAACATGTTGCAAATTCGATCGTTCTTATTACCTTTTTTAGAAGATGGAAAAGAAATTGCGCTCTCACCTTTACCGATGTATCACATATTTGCTTTTTCCGTGAATTGTTTAGCACTAATGAGTTATGGTGCCAAAACTGTTTTGATTGTGAATCCACGAGATTTGTCTACGATTGTCAAAGCATTTAAAGCTAATGAGATTACATTAATGACCGGTGTCAACACCTTGTTTAATGCTTTGGTGAATGACAAGGATTTTAAAGCATTAGATTTTAGTTCGCTTAAAATAACAGTAGGTGGTGGAATGGCGGTTCAAGAAGCAGTTGCTGTTCAATGGAAAGAGTTAACGGGTTGTCAATTGACAGAAGGGTATGGAATGACTGAAACTTCTCCAGTTGCATCTGTGAACCCAATTGATGGAACTGCAAAATTAGGTACCATCGGTTTGCCAGTACCTTCAACAGACATGCGTATTGTGAGTGAAGACGGAGCCGTATTACCTCAAGGTGAAATAGGGGAGATACAAATCAAAGGGCCTCAGGTCATGAAAGGCTATTACAATAAACCATCAGAAACGACTAATGTTTTGAAAGATGGTTGGATGAGTACAGGTGATATTGGGTTGATGGATGAGGACGGTTTTTTCAAAATAGTAGATCGAAAGAAAGACATGATTTTGGTTTCTGGATTTAATGTTTATCCAAATGAAATTGAAGAAGTGGTTGTTAAGCATGCTAAAGTATTGGAAGTAGCAGCAGTTGGATTACCGCATGAAAAGTCAGGAGAAGTTGTGAAAATTTTCGTTGTAAAGAAAGACAAATCTTTAACTGAAAAAGAATTGGAAACACATTGTCGAGCTAATTTGACTGGATACAAAGTACCGAAAGCAATTGAGTTTAGAGATGAATTGCCTAAGACAAATGTTGGAAAGATATTGCGTCGGGCATTGCGTGATGAAGCGAAGAAAGGTTGATTATTTTCTCATTCACTTCGTGAATTTGAATGTATGATTTATGATGTATGATATGACGTTGTTGCGTGTGCATCCGTCAGACTGTGCGAATATACTTTCGGAAACTGAACCGCAGAATATCCAACCGCAGAATATCGAATGTCGAAGTAGAGTACGTGGACAATTAAGCATGAAATTCATTAATATACGTGTATACTCGCGTACTCAACTTCTACATTCTGCGGTTCCTTGTTCGATAGCGGTTCAATTTCGTTTTCGCACAGTCTGACGTAAGCTTACGAACTCCTCGCGGACTCCCGTTCACCGTCAACCGTTCACCGTTCACCGTTTACCGTTTTTCAACCGTTCACCGTCAACCGTCTTATCAAACATCAATGAATTACCAGCTACACAAAGCCGTTCTACAATACGATAACAAGGTCGTGGAATTGCCTTTAGGCAAACCTACTTTTTTGGATGAGTTGTATATCAATTTTGAAAAAGAAGAAGCTTCGGATCACTCCATTTACAATATGGTGTTGCATCCAAAGCAAGATTTAGTACTTCAGTCTGTTGAGCTTCAATTCTCTGTTGTTTACAATGACAATGACCGTATTTATTGCAACGGATATCAATCTTGGACAGAAAGTCGAGAGTATTTGCCAAATGAATCCATTCCGATGTTGCGTCGGATTGCGAATCCATTTATGAAGTTCTATGGGGACTATCATGTCGACCAAATTGAACGTGGTACGGGTAAATTACATAGTTGGTCTTATAGTTACATTCGCCAAAAAGATCATGTTGTTTTCTTTGGTTCGTTGAATGAAGATAAGTGTTATACCATTATCCAACATGATACCAACGCAGGACTCATTACCATCAAAAAAGACTGTAAAGACTTTAACCTAAGTCACTCATTTCCAATACTTAGCATGTATGTAGCGAATGGAGAATTGAATCAAGTTTTTGATGATTATTTTGCAAAAAATGAAACCCCTACTCCATCAGCTCCTCCTGTTTTGGGATGGACTTCATGGTATCACTATTACACGGATATTTCCGAAAAAATATTGTTAGAAAATTTGGATGCCTTATCAGAAAGTAAGCGTCCATTTAAGATTTTTCAAATTGATGATGGGTATCAAACACATGTAGGTGATTGGTTAACTCTAAAAGATTCTTTTCCAAATGGGATGGCGCACATTGCCAATAAAATTCGGGATAAAGGAATGACACCTGGTTTGTGGATTGCCCCTTTTGTCTGTTCTGTAAAATCAGAAATTTTCAAAACGAAAAAAGGCTGGCTCTTAAAAGATGAAAAAGGTCAACCTATCAAAGCAGGTTACAATCCACTTTGGGGTGGTCATTTTTATGCTTTGGATTATTACAATGCCGGTGTTCAAGATTATTTGAACGGTGTTTTTTATACCATGTTGACAAAATGGGGATATGGGATATTGAAAATGGACTTTTTGTACGCAGCTTGTTTAGCTCCAAGTAAAAATAAAACTCGAGCTCAGGTCATGAATGATGCCTTAGAATTTTTGAGAAGCTTAGCGGGTGATAAACTATTGCTTGGCTGCGGTGTTTCCATGGCGAGTTCATTTGGTAAAATGGATTATTGCCGAGTTGGTCCTGACATTCATTTGAAATGGGAACATGGTTTATTGAAATTTTTACGCAATCATGAACGTGTCTCTACTTTCAATGCTTTAAAAACAGTATTAGGAAGATGGCATTTGAATAAAAGAGGATTTGCAAGTGACCCAGATGTTTTTATGTTGAGGAAAAATAAACAGTCGTTGACACCAACACAACAAGACACGATTTATATTGTCAATGCATTGTTGGGAGATTTGTTATTTACTTCCGATAATGTAAATGAATATGATGAATTGGATTGGAAACGTTTGGATCAATTGATTTTGTTGAGTAATTGTACGACTACTAATGTCACCAATTTAAATGGTCAAACTTATCGGATTGATTTTACAAGTGCAGGAAAACCTTGTCATGCTTTTGTGAATTTGGAAGCTAGTCCTTTGTCTTTGAAATGGAATGGGGATGCTTTAACTATTCATAAATATGGATCTTTGGTTTTGGGAGATGTTTTTTAAAAGAAGTGATGAGATATGAGTGATGAGTGGTGAGTGATGAGTGATGAGTGGCTTCTCCACACATTAAACAGGAGGAGAAGCCACTCATATCTCAGAACTCATCACTCCTCTTTTATTCCTCATTTAAAAGCCGATCCAAATACTTAGTACTAAAATTAATCTTCAACTCTGTCCACATTGGTAAATGATCTGACATTTGGAAGGTTCTCCATTTCTTTTTGTAGAATTCTTTTTGCAAAGCTTCATCCTCTAAAAATGCCATTAATTTCTTTCGGTCTTTGGTAATTTTCTCTAGCTTTTTATTATTTGTTTCAGACAGTAATTCTTCATTTTTTCTGGACAATTTCGTTTCATATAGATCAATTATCGTCTGTTGATAATCCTTGAATTGTCTTGTCGCAAATACCTTGTTAAAAAAATTATAAACACCTGCGCTATTTTCATTATCGGCAAACTCAATCGATTTAGAGCGATCGTTGTAGGCAATTTGATCGTAGTGCTTGGTTTGAAACATGTTGGTAGCTCGTGGTTTCTTTTTGATAGAATCCGGGATTTTGAATCCATTTTTTTCTAACGCTTCCATCGTTTTATGTTCTGGACTATCAATATTAAAATCTCCTAAAACGATTAAATTCTCGTCCGACTTCTTGGCTTTTTTAGAAAGTGCTTTGGCGATTAATTCTATTTCTTCGATTCTTCTTTTCAACTTTGCGCCACTTGCTGCACCAAAATAAATATGCACTGTACACAACTTAAAATTAAACCATCCCGATTTGAATGCAACCATGTATGGTGTTCTAGCGAATTGCTTTTCACCTTCTACTAGACTTTTTCCAGGCAGTACGATTTCACCAGCAATTTTTTCAAAACGAACTCTATTGGTATTGAAAACATACGCCATTCTTTCTCCGTTTCCAGAACTACCTTCCGTCACATCCGTCATGATATAATCCCAATCTTCACCAAGCACATACATCAATTTATTGAAAGCATATAAGTCTTCATTCACTTCTTGAATGGCAACCACATCAAATGCGGAAATAATTTCTGCGATATAAAAGAACGACTCTTTCATCCTTGGTCCATTCCCAAATTTATTGGAATCGAAATCTCGGATGTTCCAAGTGGCAATGATGATGTTTTCGTTGAGGATTTTTTTAGGTACTTCTTTGGCAATATCTGCTTTCAGTTTTTTTAGGTTTTGGATGACCTCTTTTCTTTTGTATAATTTTCTGAAATCGTTTCGGATTGCGTGGTATCTCATTTCTTATAAATTTGTAACAATGTACAAAGATTTTTTTTATTAGCTGAGAATGCGGCAGCCCTTCGGCATTCATTTTTAACCACTAAGGAAAGTAAGGAGGTAAGATACACTAAGGAGGACGTGAAACAAGAAATCATTAAACAGCATGTGCACATTTATTTGATCAACACCGCTTAGAGATCCTTAGTTCCTTACCTCTTAGCGGTAAAAAAATCGTTCTCTCCAAACACCGTCCTTATTGCTTAAATCTTCCTAGTTAATTGAGTAAAAAGAATGACCTTGCTCCGTGCACTCACGAAACAAGGTCATACTTTTTACTTTCTACTAAGTACTTTGTACTAAAGCCCTCGAGTTAAGCCAAAGCCTTATTTCCAGCTCTTTTACGCTCATGTTCTTTTAAGTAAATCTTACGTAAACGAATACTCTTAGGAGTCACTTCGATGTATTCATCTTCGTCGATGTATTCCATTGATTGTTCCAGTGAGAATATTGTTGGAGGAGCTAACTTCACTTTATCATCTGCTCCTGAAGAACGCATGTTACTTAACTTTTTAGTTTTTACGATGTTGACCATCAAGTCATTTTCACGGATGTGTTCTCCACAAATTTGACCTTCATAAACGGGTACACCTGTGTGTAAAAAGAAACGACCACGATCTTGCAATTTATTCATAGCGAAAGGAATGGTTGTTCCATCACCGTGCACGATTAGTACTCCTTTATTTCTAGAAGGGATCACGCCTTTCCATTCATCGAATTTGACAAAACGATGCGCCATAATTGCTTCACCTGCAGAAGAGTTTAAAACCATGGTACGAAGACCGATGATACCACGAGAAGGAATTTCAAATTCCAAGTGCATCAAATCTCCTTTAGGCTCCATTGTAGTCATCTCTCCTTTACGTTGAGTAACTGCTTCAATGATTTTACCGGAAGCTGTTTCAGGAACATCAATAGTTAGCAATTCGACAGGTTCATGCTTCTTACCATCTATCTCTTTAATAATAACTTTTGGTTTCCCAATCTGGAATTCATATCCTTCACGACGCATGGTTTCAATCAATACAGACAAATGTAAAATTCCACGTCCGAAAACCATATAAGAATCAGGAGAGGCAGTCTCTTCAACTTTCAATGCTAAGTTCTTTTCAGTTTCTTTGAACAAACGATCGCGTAAGTGACGAGAAGTTACGTACTCCCCTTCTTGGCCGAAAAATGGAGAGTTGTTAATCGTAAATAACATACTCATAGTTGGCTCATCAATTGAAATCGGTGCCATTCCTTCTGGATTTTCTGCATCTGCTACCGTATCTCCAATATCGAAATTTTCAACACCAGAAAGCGCACACAAATCACCACAAGTTACAAGCTCTGTTTTAGCTTTTCCTAGACCAGTGAAAGTATATAACTCTTTAATTTTTGCTTTTGAAATGGATCCATCTCTTTTGACCAATGCAATTTGCTGTCCTGCTTTAACAGAACCTCTAGATACACGACCGATTGCTATACGTCCAATAAAGCTAGAGAAATCGATTGAAGTAATCTGCAATTGTAATGTTCCTTCTACTACTGGAGGAGCGGGTACATGCTTTATTACTTGATCTAACAAATAAGTTACATCTTCCTTTTCTTCTTTCCAATCTGCTGACATCCAACCATTTTTTGCAGAACCGTAGATAGCTGGAAAATCCAGTTGTTCTTCCGTTGCATCCAAGTTGAACATCAAATCAAAAACCATTTCATGCACTTCTTCAGGACGGCAATTTTCTTTATCCACTTTGTTGATCACCACCAATGGTTTCAATCCTAGTGAAATTGCTTTTCCTAAAACATAACGTGTCTGTGGCATCGGACCTTCAAATGCATCTACCAGCAACAAAACACCATCTGCCATATTCAATACACGTTCTACTTCACCACCAAAATCGGCGTGACCAGGTGTATCGATAATATTGATTTTGGTTCCTTTATATTCGACAGAAACGTTTTTAGAAACGATTGTGATTCCACGTTCTTTTTCAAGATCATTATTATCAAGAATCAATTCTTCCTTTTCTTCATGTTCTTTGAATAGGTTACATTGATACAAGATTTTGTCTACCAAAGTAGTCTTCCCGTGATCTACGTGGGCGATAATCGCTATGTTTCTCAGCTCTTTCATAATGAATAGGTTTTAAATTTCGAGCCGCAAAGGTACTACTTTAATGGCTAATTTGCTCATATGTTTCAAATATGAATAAATCGGTTGAATTAACGTAGAAAACGGTTTTATCTAAGTAAAATAGATAGAATGGCAAAAGATAAGCTTTGTTTGGGGTTCAAATGGGGTTGATAATTTGGTACTTAGTTTGAAATTGAAGTAGAAATTTTGGTGTATTAATTGAAAATTAGACTGGATCTAAGGGAGTTTGTGTTCAAACTTGGTCCATTCTTCAAGTTTAGGATATCTTTAGTCCAGTGTTAAATTGCCCAAACGGAAGTTGCAGAATTTCGAGAACGCCAAGTTTTCTATGTCTTGTTTGTTTGGAATTATTTTTTTATTAACAACGTGTATACATTTTATACAACCGATTTTTTTACAAAAAGAAAATGTTATCTGAGTAAAGAATGATGTCGTTATTGAGGATGAAATCAAATGAAAAAATGCTCCATTTGATTTCCCCTCTTTTCATTAACAAAAATTTATTCAACTATAATTTTCCAAACTTTTCGTCCATACAAAGTTTCACCCTCTAACAAATAGAGACCCGCAGGAAGCTGTTTCAAATCGACCCTATTCATCCCTTCAAAAGCTGGCATATGTTGTTCCCAAACAACCAAACCAAGGGTGTTCATCAGTGTCCAACGTTGAGCATATGCTATATTGGAAGCATCGATAAATAATTCGGTAGAAGCTGGATTCGGAAAAATATTGGCAGTTTGCAATGGGTTGTACTGTTCAACCGAACTAGTAGTTGCATTGACTTGATACGTAACAATACTATCACAACCAAACTCAGAAACTCCAGTAACTACAAAAGTGGTATCTCCATTTATCAACACATCTTCAAAAGTTTCTCCAATAACGACATCGACCATTGTTGTGATATTGAGGGTATCTACAACTTGAAGGAACGTTATTTGGACACTATCATATTCAACAAACGCTGTGATATCGGTCCAAAATGTATCTTGTGTAATCGCTACCCCATCTAGGAGTGCCCCATGACACCATTGCGTGTAATCGATGTTGGAGACAACTGGTTTTCTGATGGTGTGAAAAACCGTATTGGTAATAATCGGATCATTAAAATCAAAATAGATGCCCGCTGTATTTTCAATTCGTGTCAAAGGAGTCAAATCCTTTTTTGGAGTGATACTATAACTCACTTGACCATGCGATGCTGGCTCGTTTGTCGTGCTATCTGGTAACAATATATTTTCGAAGGTAAAAACTAGTTCTCGTCCTGGTGTTAAATCCCAGGTAAAGTCATGTGTTGCACCTCTAACTTTTAGGGTACTTAGATCCAGATCTTCTGAAATTAAATCTCTAATCACAACATCGAATGCTACATCGTTGCCAGTATTCTGAAACCGGATGGTATAATTCAATTCCCAATCATCTTCAATAAAGTGCTCATCACCTGTACCGATTGGAAGTGCTGATTTATCATTAGGATCAAAAGAGTTGACTGCCACCGTACAAAAACTATTACTAAATGGGTCACCATTATAGTTGGGGAAGAAATTGAAAATTAGGTTGTCCATGCTATTTTGACAATTAGGAACGGTCGCTGTAGCATCAGTCGCAATAGGATGACCCACTGATTGATTCGCACTGAAATGAAAACCACTTCCAATTAGTGGATAGGCAAATGTGGTTGACTCTCCACTATCCAATTCATAATTACCATCAATGAAAAGCATGACAATATCTTCAATTAAAATTTCCACTCTAAATTGAGCTGGTGTCTGCATATTTCCAAAGCCTATATTCTCCAATTGGAAATAAATGCTATCTCCTTCACAATAACCCGTTACCTCTGTAGTCGAGCCATCCCACTGGGTATCTGTCTCACATAATTCATCCCCTATTAAGGTCACATCAATGCAAAGCACATCTTCAATAACAACGCTATCACAATCTGTAAATAAGCTCAATTCAATCGCACCACATTCGAAAAGCGAGAGGTCATCTAATACAAATTGAATGTTTCCATCTACATCAGTTGTGTAATCCATCGAAGCGGAATCAAGTGTTACAAACTCACCTAAATCTAAAGTGAAAATTATATTTTCGGCAGGTTGTACACCAAGATTACAAAAATCAAGTGTTGCTGTTCGCGTTCCGCATATTCTTAAGCCGTTGAGATGGAGGTCCCAATCGACGAAAGAACAATCTCCTTGAGGAGTTAAATAGAAGTCAGTTGTAATAGTATCGTTTAATCCCGAAGTAATTAACATCGTATCTACAAAACATGGATTCCAATAAACAGATGGATTAATAATCTTTAAAGTATGGTCGCCGTCTAAAACGGAAACATCATAATTCCCTTCAGCATCAGTTGAGAATGTATAACCATAATTTTCGGCGGTTAATTCTAACAATGCATTGGTAACACCTTCATCTCCAGCATTGCTCATGCAATCAGTATTCATATCTGCCCATACGTTTCCGATGAGACTTGTATGGTCGTCTGAAGAAATGCAAGCATCAATAACATCTCCTACACTTTTGCAATTTATATTGTTACCGGAAATAATAGCATCACCACCATTTAAAAGATAATCACAAATATTGGGCAAATTACAAGCAGCTAAAATTGAGTTATTGGTAATCCACAATGCTTCAAGATCATCTGCAAAGTTTAAAGTACTTATTGCAGAAAGATCAGTTAATGGATCATTATTAGTAATTCGGAGTAGACTGTCTATCTTTTGTAGATTTTCCAAGCCATTCAAACTAGTCATTGCATCATTACCAATTAGCTTTAAAGTTTTTGTATAGCTTAAGTTTTCTAATCCTGCCAGATTCAAAAGTACGGTACTAGATATTTGAAAATCTTCATTGACTGTAGTTAAATTACTAAACCCTTGAAAAGACGCTAAATTTGGATTCAATTGTATTTGTATGTAATTAGCACTTTCTAGACTATTTAGCCCATCTAAGCTTGCTAGGTTGTCATTATTGGCAATTACTAACCGATTAATTTGAGAAATGTTGTTTAACCCTTGCAGATTCGTCATTTCTTCATTACTAGAAATTGTAATATCATTTGCCTCTGTTACACCTTGCAAACCATTTATACTTTGAACTCCCCCTTGGATTGCCAAACTATTAACAGATACTAGTGATTCAAATGGTGTAAGGTCTGTTATAACTCCATTATCTCTTATTGTTATGCTATTAATTTCTTCCATTGATTGAAAGCCATCGAGATTAGTAAGCACTGAATTATCTACAATCCATAGGGTGATTAATGTTGTAATATTATTAAAAGCAGATATATCTTCTAACATCGTATTCAACTGGAGTTGAAGTATATCAACACTTTCCAGATTTTCTAAACCTGATAAATTTACTAATGAAGTACTTTCAATAGCCAATGCATTAATTCTGGTGAGTTGACTTAATCCAGCTAGTGATGTTATCTCTGGCCCCTCAATTAATAAAGCCCCTTCTAACTCTGTACAATTTGGATAATTCGTTGCAAAATTATCAACATCACTTTGTGAAATAATTGCAATTAGTGAATCATCACAATCTTGAGCCCACACCTGCAATGACATGGAAAAGAATGTCGCAATCAATATTAAAATCTTTTTCATAACAATATGTTTTTATTTGACTTGACTGGTTAACGAAATTGACTTGGTTTTTTTCTCTTATCCTCTCCTATTGAATATAATGCACCGATAGTGATTTGCTGTAATCGCCAGTCAAAAAACTTTCTTCTTTTCGCAACTTTATTAAAACTACTATGCGTATTTAGTGAAATCGAAACTCGTCTTGAGCAACTAAAATCTATACCGAACCTGCTACTATAACTAAAGTTACTGATATCTGAGCCTATCTTTTGCTTGGTCTTATTTTCTAAATCGCCCTCTTTATAGCTTTTTATTTTTTCAATAGCATTAAAATTAAATGATCCTTGAATTCCTCCTTTAATTTGAATTTTACGAAGTTTGATTCCGGCCATTATTGGTAGATTGAGATAATAAAGATTTGTTATTGTTTTAGTTTGTGTTTTAATGTAGTCAGATTCATTTCGTATTGCTCCATTCGAACTTGTTCTTCCTTGAATAAATCCAACAGTCAATTCACTACCCAAAAATACATTTTCAACAATTGGGACATTTAAGAATACTCCAAGGTTACTATTCATTCCTTTTCCAATAATTGGGCTGGTACTATAAAAAGATCTTTTTTCATGAACGCTTGAAAAACCAATATCCCATTTGTATCCAAAATCAACTTGAGCGAATGAGAACGATGACATCATGCAAATTAGTCCGAGTGTATAAAGTGTCTTTTTCATAATTGTATGTTTTAATGACATTATTAATTATTACACTTCAAATATGACTGCATTTAATTGTTTTATAAAGAACACTTTATTAGTTTTATACAAATTTCAAATCATATATATACTGATTATCAATTATTTATGAGTATTTTCTACATAATCATATTCAGATGAAGCTATTCAAAATGCTACATTTATTGGAAGAAAAGGAGAAAAAGATGTTTAGTAGCTTCATAAACGCCTCTGTTTTCAATCAAAGAAAGGACGTTGTCTTGCTTTTAGACCATCTGATTTTAAATAATATTCATCGTCCTAATCCCGAAATTCTTTGGAATCAAATCTATTCGAATGAAAAGTTCTCTGCCTCCAAATGGCATCTATTGACTTCTCGATTGTTCAAGTTGTTGGAAGATTTTTTAGCACATAATCAGTTAAGAAAAGATGCGATTTCAAAATCATTTTATTTAGCAAAAGCATATCGGAATTTAGGAGAGAAGAAGTCTTTCGAGAAAACCATTCGTGCCAATCAAAAGTTGTTGAAAAAACAAAACTTAAGAGACATTAATTATCTTCAAAGAATGCATGATCTTGCTTATGAAAAATACGATTTTATTTTGAGTGTCAGTCGAAAAGAGAAGAGCAATTTGCAAGAGGTGTCAGATAATTTGGATGCGTATTTTATGGCGACTAAACTCCGACAAGCATGTTATGCCCTTTCTAGATCCATTATTCAACAAGAAGATTACGAAATCAATTTCATTACTGATATCTTGAAATTGATTGAAGAAAATTCACATTTTTTGGAAATTCCTGCAATTGCTATTTACTACAATTGTTACCGATCTATAAGTGAGCATGATAATGAAAAATATTTTATTGAACTGAGAAAAAACATTGATGAATTTCTACCTCATTTTTCATCTACGGAAATGCGTGATATTTATACGATCGCAATTAACTATTCCATTAGACAAATAAATACTGGAGCCGACCATTATATTCGAGAAGCATTTGAGTTGTATTTATTGAGTTTGAAACAAGGTTTTTTGACAGACAAAGGCATTATGCAAAATAGTACCTACACCAATCTAGTTTCACTCGCTTGTAACTTAAAAAGATTTGATTGGGCGAAAGATTTTATAGAAAAATATAGAAGTAATTTATCTCCAATTAAACAAACTGCACTCTATCATTATACTTTGGGAAAATTATATTACGAGCAAGGTCTACCGGATCAAAGTTTGCCAAATCTGGCGCTCGTAGATGGAAAGGATTCTTTTATATTTTTAGGTGCAAGAATTTTGCAAATGAAAATTTACTTTGAACAAAAAGAATTTGATCCGCTTGAAAGTCTTTTGGAAAGTCTTCGGGTTTATTTACAAAGGAGTAAAAATTTGGCTTATCGAAAAGCACATTATACCAATACCATTTCATTTACGAGACAATTATTGTTAGTGCCGAAAATGACAAAAGCAGAAAAAGAAGAATTAAGAGAAAAAATATTGCAGACGGAAGTATTTGGAGAAAAAGAATGG
>CALDGQ010000089.1 GCA_937941765.1 uncultured Saprospiraceae bacterium | reverse complement strand
AGAAGTTGAGTACGCGAGTATACACGTATATTAACGAATTTCATGCTTAATTGTCCACGTACTCTACTTCGACATTCGATATTCTGCGGTTGGATATTCTGCGGTTCAGTTTCCGAAAGCATATTCGCACAGTCTGACGTGAGCTCACGAGTCCACGCCTAACCCCTTCCTTTTTTCAAAAGGTAAGGACCTATCCGTCTCTGGCGGATTAGAGGATGGATCCATTACGTGTGTACACGTTACTAAGTCAATACAATAAACATCAACTGGGCAATCACAATTTTCAAAATCAAAGCAATCGGGAATATCATCGTATAACCAAAAGATGGAATCGCATTTTTGGAACGGTCGGTCGCAAAATCTAAAATCGCAGGTTGGTTGGCGACCATTCCCATCAAGAAAGTAAACGGTCTTTTCAGTAACTTATATCCAATCAATAAAATAGAAATGGCGGTCAATAAACTAATAACGGCACTTGCCAAAAATATCCAAACACCTTGCATCGAAATACTTTCTACCAACGCATTACCAGATCGCACTCCTATTGAACTTAATAACAAGATTAACCCGAACTGCTGTAAAGTAACATTGGCACTATAAGGTAGGGTCCAATTGATGGGACCTGTTTTGCGAAGTGCACCTAAGATTAATCCGACAATCAAGGGGCCGCCAGCATATCCCAAACTAAATGATATGTCTTCAGTCAAGTTGATTTTGAAAGTGCCTAAAATCACACCTAGCCCAATCCCCAATCCAAATGAAAATAGATTGATCCGACTGGAAGCAGCATAGGAGTCTCCAAATAATTTTGACAATTCATTTAAATCCGTTCTTTTCGCGATGAATCTTATTCGATCTCCTAACTCCAAAATAGTATCAGAAGTGGCCAACATATCCATGTCACCACGACGAATCCGTGTGATAGAAATGTCATACTTTTCATGAAGATTTAAGGAGGCAATGGTTTTACCTATTAGTTTAGTATTGGAAACAAAAATTCTACGGACATCAAAAAGAGAACGGTCGTAACTAAGTAAATGGTGTACTTCTTCTCCCATTACTTTTGCAGCAGCATCGATATTTTCACGAGTTCCAACTACCATTACCAAATCACCTTTACGGAAAGTGGTATCCCAATTGACGATCGTTTGTTCATTGTTGGAATATACACGACCAAAATTAATACTCCAATTGTGTTGATTTAATAGATCACGTAATTTTTTACCATTGACAGTAGGATTGTTAATTTCAATTGTAGCACTTGTCAAATCTTCCCCAATTTGAAATTCATCTTTAACGGATTCAGCTTCTTTTTTGTAATTGATTCGCATAGCTTTTTCCATAATGACAATCGCAATCATTCCACCTAAAACACCCATCGGATAAGAGAAAGAATAACCGATTACTATTTCTTGTGTCAATCGATTAATTTCAGCTTGCGAACTCGAATTCCCAATCAAATCAATGACACCTGCCAATGCTGCTGTATTGGTCGTACTTCCACAATATATACCCGTAATTGTCGCAGGTGTAAAACCAAATGCGAGATACAATCCAATCGCTATTAATGCAGATAAGGCCAACATGGCAATTATGAAAAAGAAGTCTTTTAAACCATTCTTTTTGTAGGATTCAAAAAATGCAGGTCCAGAAGATAGTCCTAAGGAATAAACGAAAATGGCCAATCCTGTTAGTAATAATATTTCAGGTATTTGTAACCGATTGTCAATCGCTCCAATTGCAAGACCTGTAAAAAGTACGGCGGCAACTCCAAGTGAACTTCCACCGATTTTGATACTACCCACAAGATATCCAATGGACGCTACTACGAATAGTAGAAGTAATGGATTATCGATTAGGATTTGAAGCATACTTTGTTTTGTAAAATTTAAGCCTGCAATGTACAAAGTATTTTATTAATTACGGTAGACGGTGAATGGTGAATGGTGAACGGTGAACGGGAGCACGCGCGCTTAGGTCGCGTGCTCCCGTTCACCGTCAACCGTTCACCGTCTACCGTCTTTTCACCGTTCACCGTTTTTCAACTGTTTTTTAAATTCGACGGCTCTGCTTCCGATATCACCAATGGAATTGTATTTCGGATCGATTTCTTATTCGCATCACTCAAAGCTTCATAACTTTTTCCAAATCGATTTTGTGATTCCATTTCCCAAAGCGTATTGTAAGCAGCTTTCAATTCGTTGTAAACTTGTAAGTAAGATTCATAGGAAGTACCTCTGTCATTTTGGAGAGAAATAATCGCATTGACAGGTCTAGTTGGTAAATTCTTTTTTCCTTCTGGATTCATTATGAAATCCATGGTCGTAGTTTTCAAATCTTCAATCGCAGTTTCCTCTCCTCGCACCATTAATTGATTGGAATGATTCAATTTGACTGAAAGTAAATTTTTAGGAGGAATGGGTGCAGAAATAGGATCTTTCTCATAAGGAGGTAATTTCACCATAATCCCAATATCGTTTTGAAATTGAGTTACCACAAGAAAAAAGACGAGCATTAGAAACGCAATGTCCGCCATTGAACCTGCATTGATCTCGCTTTTAGATCGTTTGAATTTTTTGTCAGATCGTTTCATAATTTGTAAGATTTATAAAATGAAGAAATGACGGTAGTTTTTAGATAGATGTTTTTGAAGTTGGTTTTGGTGGGAAGGAGGAGGAATATAAATTGAAAATAGATCTTCGATTTGTGCGCATGCTTGGTTGATCCCTGTTTGCCTTTCTAGGAGGTTGATCCCTGTTTGCCTGTGGTAAACAGGCAGGCATCCCTGTACCAGCAAGCTGGACGTCCCTTGCCTTTTTTAAAAAAGGAAGGGATGTGACGCGAGCAGTTGAACACGTGAGCTCGCAAGTCCACGTCGCCCCCCTTTTTACGAGGTTGATCCATCCCTGTACCAGCAAGCTGGACGTCCCTTGCCTTTTTAAAAAAAGGAAGGGATGGGACGTGAGCACATGAGGTTGCAAGTCCATGTCGCCCCCTTTCTACGAGGTTGATCCATCCCTGTACCAGCAAGCTGGACGTCCCTTGCCTTTTTTAAAAAAGGAAGGGATGGAACGAGAGCAGGTGAGCTCGCAAGTCCACGTCGTACCCCTTCCTTTTTAAAAAAGGTAAGGGCCTATCCGCAGGATTAGAGGATGGATCCTACGAAACAAGAGATATCTCTAACAAAATATACACAAAAAAAGACCGTTATCACAAAAGTAATAACGGTCTTTTTTTACATTTTACATGCTTTCCTATTCCGGACTCAAATGCGCACGAATATTCCAATTTACATCAAAAGCAGAAGCAGGAGCATTAGGATTTCCATCATTTCGATTGCTGAAAGTTTCCCAGATATTATCATCAGATGACCAAAGCCATTGACCATTTGAATCAGCCGGACCTGCATCACAACCGAAACTTCTAATCAAAGAATTGTGTTTAACTCGAACAGCGAACCAATACTCACTATTTGACAAAGTCACAGATTCAGTCAATACATGACTCACCCAAAAATTGGTAGCAATATTTGCAGTAATATCTTTTTCATAAATTAAATTGGCAGGAGCATTGTTAGAAGTACCTTCATATATTTTGATGTGGCATTCTTCTGGAAGACTTTCATGCATATAAAATTCAATTTCTTCTAAAACTCTTCCTTCATGAGGAGCGATATCACTAGCGGTAAACCTTACAGCTGCTTCAAATTCTCCACTGTCAAAAAATGGTGCATTATTGTTATCACCGTCATATTTCAAGACATCAACTAGGCCTGCATCATCATCATCTTTACATCCTACGGCTAAAACGAAAACGCTTAATATTAAAATCAAAAATTTATTCATAATGCTATGTGTTAAATTATGTATTACTTGTTTTTCAAATCTAATTAAGAAACGCAAAAATACAAAACAAAGGTTTGCTATTAAATCATAATTAACATAAACCTTAATGAAGTATTAATTTACGGTTGACGGGGTACGGCAGGACTGTTAAGTTCTAATTTATTAAGAAAAATAGTAATTTGTTGCAAAACAATATTCTGCCATGACATTTATTTCTTCTTTTTCCAAAATAAAAGATCCGAGACGAGGGCAAGGCCTTCGAACAAGTTTAGATCAAG
>CALDGQ010000088.1 GCA_937941765.1 uncultured Saprospiraceae bacterium | reverse complement strand
CGATATATTATGAGTCAACAATATTGTTGTTGGATGATTGTTAGGTGCATGTATGATAAATTTGATAAATAAAAAACATTTTTTTGCTTATAAATTTCTTTTTGACATTTTTTGTTTTAAATTTACATCGTAAATGATTCCAATCATATTTCCTCATTAGAAAAATATTGAAATGATTAAACAAGATAGAATTGAACTTAATAATCGCTTTATAAAAGTTTTCAAGATGCTTGAAGACAGAGGTTTCATTGTTAAGAATGACCGTAGCGGAAAAGGTATCGGAGATTTTGCAGAGAAAATTCTTGGCGAAAAAGGATATGGACATATTGTTCGCGCTTATTTGAATCCAAAAGATAAAAGAGTCATCGACTATAGACATGCACGTGCGATTTGCAGTGAATATGGTGTTAGTGAATCTTTCTTATTAGATGGTATTGGTTCTCCGTTTGGAAACGAAACCCCTAGATACGTAAGTAATGATATGGATCCCGCTCTTATTGGTGGCAATATTTCCTATAGTTCTGCTGAAGCATTTGCTGGTAGTACGTTAGGTCAGGAAGCACCTGAAGTGGAACAGAAATTTTCTATTCCTGGTGTATTAGGCAATGATTTATTTGCTTTCCCTATTGCTGGAAATAGTATGGAACCAATCATCCATAATCAAGACATCATTATCAGTCGTAGTGTCAAAAATATCAATGACATCAAAGACAATCAAATATATGCAATCAGTCACGAAGGTAAACTGTGGGTGAAGTATGTGAAAAAAATTGTCGGGAACAGAAAGAAAATAACTGCTCTGAATTGTATCTCAGCAAATAACATAGAACACGATCCATTTACAATCGAAGTAAATGAATCCACCAAATTATTCAAGGTGGAAAAAAGAATCAGCGAAATTAATTAGGAGTTTAGTAGTCCGTAAAAAAGTAGCTAGTATTTAGACGATCGTTCTTAGGTGAACAGCGTGTACACATGTAGTGTGTGCTGCATATGCTCACCTACGAACGATCGTCTAAATACTCATACTTTTTACTAACAACTAGTATAAGTAAAGATCTATATCCTGCTGTTTTTTTGATTCCAGAGGCTGGCTCGAAAGTGAGTACAGCCTCTTTTTTTGTTTTGACTATAATAGAAATATTTTCTCAACTTCGTTCGAAATGACAATGTTTCGTGCTCACATTGTTGTGGTATTTAAAATCTCATTACTTAGGACTGGCAATATCCCTATTAGGTTTATGATGTTGGTACAAGAGAGATAGTATATCTTGGAATAGATGGACAGGGGACGTGATTTTTTCTAAAGTACTAAGAATAGCCTATATTTAATGAGGATGTGCCTAACGGAGAATAAAATGCCAAGAAATGAAAAAATTATTTGTTGAAGCTGAATGGGGATATAGTCGATTCAAGGAATTCAATTCCGTTGCTGGACATATGTTACAATTGATTACCAATAATTTGAATTTGGACAAACTGCTACTAAACAGTGTCAATATTAAATTTATGGAATCAATTAACCAGTATAAGGTTGGTTACAATAAAAATAAGACCAATTTATTTATATCAAAATCTTTTGACTTTGACAGTTTTCATCAACTGGATCAAGAGCGTCAAAAAAAAGTGTTACTTGATGAAATTGTAAATATTTTAATTTATCATCATATTGAAACTGGTATTATAGAAACTGAATTAAAAGCAGCGTATGACAAAATAGTATATGATAAATACAATTGGACAGAAAGGGTTTGGAAGTTAGAAAAAGAAATAAATGGAGACTTTCAATCTTGTCAAATAGTTTTTAATTATGATGAAGAAATTAGACTGCTTCGGCACTTTGTTTATTATAAAGATTCGAATAATAGATTAGATAAAATACCTTTCTTAAATTCAATTAGAGACTTTCATATTTTAGATGAGTATTTAATTAAATGGACTAAGAATGAAATTCATTTTATTTATAGAAAAATCAAGGATTATAAAATAATAGTTAATCTTGAAACTAAGGAAGTTAAGTGGTATGGAAAAAATTCTCCTTGCATAGAAGAAATTAATCCCTAATTCGGCGTAGGCTATTTCAAGTCCCCCCACGAGTATCGTTCAGCATAGTTTGCAACCTCGAACGTGGTGGGAAAATGTAACAGAGACAAAGGATTCTAACCTCTTGTCTCATTGAATAATTTTGAAAGCTGCATGGCTAATTATAACAATACACATACTACCCTCGCTGCCGCATCACCTCATACAACATAATCCCAGTAGCAACAGAAACATTAAAAGAATCAATTGTTCCCTTTTGAGGAATGATAAAACGATCATCCGCTTTTCTCAAAATCGGATAACTAACTCCCTCCCCTTCCGAACCAATGACAATAGCTAGTGGATCTATCATCTCTACTTGATCAATTCTCTTTTCAGCTTTTAAATCACTTGCGATCACTTTGACACCAGACAGTTGCAATAAATCAATGGAAGCGGCAATACTGCTTTCTCTACAAAGTGTCAATGTAGTCAATGCACCAGCAGAAGCTTTGATCGCATCAGCATTTATTTCTGCAAATCCCTTTTGCGGAATTATCATAGCAGTGACTCCTGCAATCTCGGCACTTCTAGCAATCGCACCAACATTTCGTATATCCGTAATACTATCCAACAATAAAAATAAAGGAACAGCCGGTTGCTCAAAAGCTTGTGGTAATACATCTTCCAATTTGTAAAAATCTACTAAAGCGATAAAACCAATAACACCTTGATGATTGCCACTTGTTACCCGATTTAATTTTTCTTTAGGAACATATTGGATCGGGATATTTTTCCCTTTTAAAGATTTACGCAATTCTTTTTCAAACTCTCCTTTGGTTCCAGTTTGTAACATCAATTTTGAAATAGAAGTCCCATTTTTAATGGCTTCTAAGATTGGATGACGACCAAAAATTATTTTAGGCTTCGTTTTTTTGTACATTGAATATTAGTATGTTTTGAAAAATTGCGGTTGCAAATGGATAGGTCAAATATAGACATTTTCGGAGTGGGTAGTTAATAACTTGGGGAAATGAAAAATGTAAAATTAAAATTAAAAATAGACGCAGATCCGCGGGTACACGTGTATTTGCATTTTGATTGGCTCAAACAGTTTTGAAGATTTACAAAGGGGTATTCAGTAGTAAGACAAAACATTGATAACCAAGTAGTTAAATTCTTTTTTTTGGGGAATAATGCATCAATTTTACGTAGAAACCTAATAAAACGAGGTAATTACGTTAAAATTAAACAACGTATTCAAATTGTTGCAAATTCAGTTAAAACAAACATATACTCGGATTTTGTTGCGGGAGGCCGATTTTATATGTTCGACATGAACGAAATCAAAAGTCCTAGAGGACATTTGATTGAAGTGAACCGTGAAACGGCTTATTCCTTTAGCCAACCAAAATTCAAAAAAAAAAGAAAAAGAACTAGATTCCTTGAAAAATCAAATTAGAAAAAGCAAGGATATTGAAGATTAATCAGATTAAATGTAAATCGTATTTAGTGCATCCAAAATGATTCAGAAAGACGGAAATTGTTACTCCTGAATATCCCTACAAAAAGAAAATCCGTGCTACACAATTGTAACACGGATTTCAATATTTTAAAAGTTCGATGCTATGCTACTTACTCTTCTTCTCCAGCAGCTTTTGCATCGTTTACTGCTTTTTCGATTGAATCAGAAACTTCTTCGATTTTGTCTTCAATTTTTCCACCAACTACTATTGCAACTGCTTTTGCGGTTGTCACAACATCTTCCAATACTTCTGTCATGGTATTGTTGATAGCGGTTAATAAAGACTCTTCTTGAGTTCCAACTTTCGATTCTGCACTTATTCCATTGGCAACATTATTTGCAACAGGCGTTTCAACATGCGTTCCATTTGAAGTTTCTACTGTTGTAGCTTCTACTTTACCATTTGAAACTTCTTTAGCTTCTGTTGATTCTTCTTTCTTAGCTCCAGCAACTACTTTACCAGCAACAATTGCATTTGCAGCATTTGCTAATTTCGACTTCTTATCTGGTGCAATGTCATTTTGTTGTTGTGAAATTTGTGCAGCAATTTTATCTTTTGCAGCCTTCTTTGCAGCTTCATGCTTTTCACGTTCTGCTTTTCTCGCTTCATTTTTTTGCTGTGAAACTCGCTTTTCATCAAGCATCGTTTTCGTCTTCATCATCTCACCAAGCTTTTCTTCTTTCGAGGAAATATAGCCTTCTATCATTGTTATTTTAGCACGACGAATCTGAGCTTCCAATTGACCATCTGTAGTTGCAATCTTTTTATTTTGAAAAGCTAATTCATCCTTATCCCGATTAATAGATCTTTCCATTTTTCCAATGGCAGCTATCAATCCATTATATCTTCTATCCAATCTTGCAATAGGAGAACTTTCTTTATCGAATTCAGGACCAAATCTTTTTTCCTTTATTAACTTAAAAGCTCCATCTAGACGATCCCAAATTGCTTTTCTATGATCACGTGTAAACTTTGTGTCTTTATATTCTTTTTGAACATCTTTTAGTTCATTGAACAAGCTTTGCAAGTTTTTATTCTCACCAATTCTACCTTCAATATTGTCGAAAAGTGAACTAAAACGAGCATAGTTTTCATTGGATAATTTATTAAATTCATTATCCAAAGCTGTTCTCAATTCTTTTAATTTGGAAAACAAATCATTCACTCCATCCTTTAGTGAACTTGCATGCTCTCTAAAAAGATTTTTCTCTCTTACTTGCTCTTCTACCTTTGTCCAAAATTCCTTTAATCGGTTCCAAGCATCAGAATCATAAGTAGTCAGCCCACCAATTCGTTCTTTAATATCTTTCAACTCTGTCTGATAAGCTTCATTCAGTTTTGAAGATAAAACAATAAATGCCCATTCTGTCTTAGCTCTTTGGATAAGATCACCTCTTTCTGTTTTCAAACTTTCTGGAAGTAAATCTTCTGTCATACTCAAATCTCTTTCAATCAATGAGTAACCTTCAGGAAGGACAGCTCCATTTTTATTCCTCCATTCTGCCATTAATTTGTCTCCAAATTCATCCGTAGCAATGGTATCAGGATAGCTGTAAATGTTGACTTTGTTTTTGTCAGGATCAAGTTCAAGGGCAAGAAGTACTCTTTTATCTTCTTCATTGGTACCCCAAATTACAAGTTTCGTTTTCATAACGCGTGTATTAAATTATCGTTTTATACAGTAAAAAAAATATCTATTTCTTTATAAGTCGGCAAAATTAATTCACCGAAACCATATCATTTTTCAAAATTCCTTTCTCATTTAGATACTCAGCAATTTGAACTGCATTGGTTGCAGCGCCTTTTCTAAGATTGTCAGAAACAATCCAAAGATTCAAAGCTTTTTCTGTAGATTCATCTCTTCGAATTCTACCTACAAATACCTCATTTTTTCCCTGGGCTCCCAAAGGTGTTGGGTATTCATTTTTTTCAATATTGTCCAATACCATCACACCACTTGTCGAGGCAAGCAAACCTCTCAACTCCTCAATATCATATTCATTTTCAAATTCAATATTGATACTTTCAGAATGCCCTCCTTGTACTGGTACTCGGACAGCAGTTGCTGTTATTTTTAATGATGGATCATTCAGTATTTTTCTTGTCTCATGGACAAGTTTCATTTCTTCTTTCGTATAATCATTTTCTAAAAACACATCACAATGAGGAATGCAATTTTTGTATATCGGATGCGGGTAAGCTTTGTTTTCAGAAGTAGGAATTTCTCCTTTTTCTTCAATTTCATATTGTCTGACTGCCTTCACTCCCGTACCGGTCATTGATTGGTAAGTAGAAACAACCAATCGTTTGATCTTATATTTTCTGTGTAAAGGTGCCAATGCTACTACCATTTGGATAGTAGAACAATTCGGGTTCGCAATAATTTTATCGGTATTGGTTAATAGGTCAGCATTAATCTCAGGTACAATTAATCGTTTATCTTCATGCATTCTCCAAGCGGAGGAATTATCAATAACAGTTGTTCCAACTTCTGCAAATTTGGGTGCCCATTCTAATGAGGTGGAACCACCTGCAGAAAATATCGCTACATCTGGACACATAGCAATAGCCGTTTCCATCCCGACGACAGAATACGATTTTCCATTAAAGGAAATATTTTTACCAACTGATTTTTGCGATGCAACAGGAATAAATTCTGTGATCGGAAAGTTTCTTTCTTTCAAAACTTCACACATCACATTTCCTACCATTCCTGTAACGCCAACAACTGCAATTTTCATAGAGCTTTATTAAACAAATGTTATTTGTTGCTAGATGTCAAATCTAATTTATTTTTATTTTGATTGACGATAAAGCGGCCTTCATTTGGGTGGAGACGTTTCATTAATAATTATTGAAACGCAAATTATAAGCCATAAAGATAAAGTCTATTGATATATGATGCCATTATTTATACAAATTAAAAGAACAAATTATCTTTACAGAGCAACTTACCTTTAATCTGACCCTTAAAACAGCTAAAAACAGCTTAAATCAACATTTTATTCATGAAAAAAATCTACTTCTTATATCCAATTTGCTTGCTTTTCTTGCCATTCTTGGCGTTTGGGCAGTTTCAAGATAGTTTTGACGACGGTGATTTGACCAATAATCCGACTTGGATTGGTGATTTGGCTGACTTTATTGTGAATGCTGATAATGAGATGCAGTTGGATGCAGATTCTGCGGGCACCTCTGTTATATACGTCAATGCTCAATTTCCCGACAGCATTTTATGGGAATTTTATTTTAATGCAAATTTTGCACCTTCTAATAATAACAACCTTAGAATTTATTTGCAATCAGATGATCCGACATTTGTTAACGGCAATGGCTACTATTTTGAATTTGGGGAATCAGGAAGTGGAGATGCACTCCAATTTTACAGAATGGATAATGGAGCTGGCACCTTACTAGGTACCGGTCAACTAGGAGCAGTAGGAAGTGCTCCTGCCGATGGTCGAATTCAAATATCAAGATCTGCGATTGGTGATTGGGAAGTAAAAGTAGATTATGACGGCGGAAACATCTTTATTACAGATTTAACATTTTCTGACAATGTGTACGCGGGAAGTACTGGAAGTTATTTTGGATTACAATGTGAATACACTGGTGGTAATATAAATAATTTTACTTTTGATGATTTCAACATAGCAACATTATTACCTGACCTTTCGCCACCTACCATCGTAAATGTAGATGTAATTTCTGAATTCGAATTGGACGTTTATTTTGATGAAGTAATAAATCAAGGAACTGCTGAAGCAATCAACAATTATATTGTTGGAAATAGTGTTGGAAATCCATCAACAGCAATTTTAGATGGAAGTAATCCGACACTTGTTCATTTGAGTTTCTCTAATGGATTTGTAAGTGGTCAACAAAACACCTTAACTGTAAACGGAGTCGAAGATTTAGCCAATAATCAGATGACTAGTCAAGATTTCCCTTTCACTTATCAATTATTAGAATCACCTCAAAAGTATGAAATACTGATTAATGAATTCATGGCAGACCCAGCGCCACCTGTTGGATTACCAAACGAAGAATTTGTCGAATTATATAACAATACAAATAAAACATTTGACTTGTCAGGATTAACTTTTGAGAGTGGTGGTGCTCCTCAAGTATTTGATAATGCTATTTTAGAGCCTGGTAAATATATAATTCTTTGTGATGATGAAAACATTAATTTATTTACTCCTTTTGGTGATGTCTTATCATTTTCGAGCTTTCCTGCGCTTTCAAATGGTGGTGATGAAATTATTATAAAGAATGAAAATGGAGTGGTCATTGATGCTATCTCATATAATTTAGATTGGTACCAAGATCCAGACAAAAGTGATGGAGGCTGGTCCATTGAATTGATCGACCCGAATAGCCCGTGCGAATTTGAAACCAACTGGAGCGCTTCTAATGATTCTAATGGTGGTACGCCAGGAACAGAAAATTCAGTATTGGGTCAAAGCAGTTCTGAGACAGGAATCTCTAATAAATTTCTAAACAGTAACAATCAATTAACGATAAACTTTAATAATGCACTAGATGAGGCGTCATTGACCGATCCAAATAATTTCAGTATTTCTCCAACTTTAGGAATTCTTGACATCACTATTCTTGGTGATTTTAATAATAGTATTTTAATTGAATTTATCACCCAACCTGAAGTTGGCGTGATTTATACGCTTTCCATCAACAATTTGACGAACTGTACAGGAAGTGCCATTCCTTCAATTGCTATCGATTTTATAAATCCAGAAACTGCGGAAGTGAATGATATATTAATTAATGAAATTATGATAGATCCTGCTCCTACCGTAGGTTTGCCAAATGTCGAATACATAGAACTATACAACAACTCTGATAAAATATTTGATCTTTGGCAATCATCCATTCAAAAAGAAGATAATAGCTACTTTTTTGATTCTTATATTTTACAACCTGGTGAATATCTAATTGTTTGTAATCAAACAGATGTAAATTCTTTGTTAGGTTTTGGGAATGTTTTAGGGATGTCATCATTCCTTAGTCTTTCGAATAATGCAGATGCTTTCAGTTTAAAAAACGAAGGAGGGCAAATTTTGGATGAGGTTGCTTATAATCTTGGATGGTATCAAGATGGAGACAAACTTGATGGTGGTTGGTCACTAGAATTGATCAATCCAAACAGTCACTGTGAATTTGAAACCAATTGGAGAGCATCTGTTGATCTTAGTGGAGGAACACCTGGACGAAAAAATTCAATATTTGATGAAAACAAAGCGATACCTGAAGCTAGACTAGTAGATTTGTTCGTTACAGATCAAGAACAACTTGGTTTGCAATACAACATTGCCGTAGATGAAATGTTATTAACCGATCCTAATAATTATACCATAACGCCACCTTTAGCAATCCAATCAATTTTTCCTATAGGAACTAATGATAATCAAATACTTATTCAGTTTAGCGATCCAATGGAAATTGGAGTTGAATACACTATCGTACCGAACAGCATTGTAGACTGTCTCGGAAATGAAACCACTAGTAATTCGTTGATTTTTGGAAAACCTGAAATACCTGAATCTGGCGAGATTCTAATCAATGAAATTTTATTTAATCCTCAAAGTGGCGGAGTGGACTATCTTGAATTATATAACAATTCGGATAAGATATTTGATATGAGTAAATTATCCCTCGGCAACTTAATGTTAGAAGATACGTCCGTAATTGGCATTACAACTAACTTTTTGCTATTCCCAGCATCTTATGTTGCCTTAACTGAAAACCCAGCAATAACGATAGAAAATTATTTTGTAGAAGATCCAAATGCATTGAGATTTACAAATTTACCATCTTTTTCTGATGATGAAGGTAATGTAACATTAATTAGAAGTGATCTTTCAGGTGCCAATTTCATCATTGATGAATTTGACTACAACGAGGATTTTCATAGTCCATTTTTAGACGATGCCAATGGTGTTTCACTAGAACGAATTGATTTTAATGCACCTACTCAATCAGCATCCAATTGGCACTCTGCCGCAGCCTCAGCTGGATTTGGCACACCAACTTATGTTAATTCTCAAATTGGAACTTTGGGTAGCACTGAAGATTTATTGACATTACCAAAAAAAGTATTTTCTCCTGATGCAGATGGATTTGAGGATTTATTATTTATACAATTTAATACTGGTTCGACTGGTTATATTGCAGATGTCCGAATCTTTGATTCAGAAGGTAGATTCGTCAAACATCTACTCAGAAATGAATTAATTCCTGTTGAAGGAACCTTGCGATGGGATGGACTTACGGATGATTCGGGCAAAGCAGGAATGGGTATTTACATTTTATTGGCGGAGTTTATCTCTGAATCTGGAGAAGTCAAACAGGCAAAGGAGACTTTTGTACTTGCTGCAAAGCTTTAAGCTGTCAATAAGCTGTCAATTTGACATCGTAAAGAGTGACATTCAATTCTTTACATATTTTAAAATAAAGTAATTTTCAACTTTACTTATCAAGTGAAAGCGGCTATATTTGTAAGGAATATGGTACTTAAAATCTTGGGCTATCAGCCTGTACAATTTTTGTTAAGTACGCTCATTATTTTGGGCGCTGTAATTTGCATTTTTACACCGAACTATTTTCTGTTCAAACTCGGTGCAAGTTATGCAGTCCACCTGATGTTTGGCTACCTTTTCATCGGCATACTTTTCTTAATGCTGAAACAATCCAATCTCATGTTTACGAGTTTTGCTTGCTGTGCTGGATTATGCATATTCTTAAAATCTAGTGCTAATCCTGAATTAATACTGCCTGCTAAAACAAACGAAGAATCAGTTAAAGTAGCCCATTTCAATATTTCGACATTTGGAGATGATTATGATCAAATACTCAACACCATTTTAAAGACAGACGCAGATGTCGTATCAATCCAAGAGATAACACCTGATTGGAATGATTTTATCAAAAACTCATTGATAAAAAAACAATATCCACACGATGTTTCATTAGTACGGATTGATCCATTTGGTTTGGCAGTATATTCTAAATACGAATTCACTTCTGTTGATACTTTCTATTATAACAATAACCCCAATTTTAGAAACATTCCGAATTTGCATTGTGTGATCAACTCACCAAGGGAAAAACGAAAGGTGAATTTTATTAGTTCAAGAACGTATCCTCCTTTCAACTCAACTGCTTATCAACATTTGAGAGATCACATGGTTTTTATTGCAAAAAAAATAAGTACCATCACAGGTCCTGTCATCACTTTTGGAGATTACAATGCTGTACCTTGGTCCAAAGAAGTGATAGAGTTTAAAGATTTGGCTCAACTCAATGATAGTCGTCGGAGTCATACCCCAAGTTTCAAAGAAGGTTCATTTATGCTTTTCCATTTACCGATCGACCATATATTTTTCTCAGATCAATTGCGTTGTGTAGAATTTAACAATCTGCACACACCAGGATCTAATCATATTGGAATCGATGGTACTTATCAGTTTAATACCAATACAAGAGATGTTCAAGCAACGCTTCAATAGTTTTAAGTATGCGCTTGAAGGGGTGCTTGAATTGATAAAATCGCAACCTAATTTCAAAATACACCTGGTTGCAACATTTATTGTCATTTTTATGGGATGGTTTTTTTCAATTGAAAAAACAGAATGGTGTTTTACAATATTTGCAGTTGTTTTGGTGTTAAGTGCAGAAGCATTCAATACGGGATTGGAATATATAACAGATTTGGTTTCACCTGATTATCATATACTTGCAAAAAAAACCAAAGATGTAGCCGCGGCTGGCGTATTAATTGCAGCTATTGGAGCAGCAGCTGTTGGAACCATCATATTCCTCCCGAAATTGATCCAATATTTGAATACAATTTGAAATCCAAAATAGCGGCCATTTTAGATTGCAATTTGTTTTAATCGATTACAAAACATATCAGTACTTTTTATCATGTACAAAAACATAATGCTAGGTGCAATATGCATGTTATTAAATTTACATGTGTTGGCACAAGAACAAATTGGTTTAAGGTTCGATAATTTTGGAAGTCTTTCTGGACTCACGATTAACCCTGCACAAAATCTTACTTCTCCATTTTCTTGGACCGTTCATTTAGGCTCAGCTGGTGTTTTCGTAGATACCAACTATGGCTACTTTAGAGATACTAAATTGGGCTCGTTGGCTAGAAATCCTGAAACCATTGTTCCTGCATCTGAAACATTTGATGGTCCAATCGCTTCCAACAGTATTATTTTGGATTACTACGATAATGCTCGCCAAAAACACGCAGATATTATTACCAATGTAATGGGACCTTCGATTCAACTGAACATCGACAATGTTCATGTAATTGTATTGTTTAGTAGATTTCGTTTTGCAACTAGTGCCCGTGATATTCCTGCCAAAGGAAATTATTATGAATTTGACAGAATTCCTTTTTATGATGAAATCGATTTGACACCTTTTAGGGTAGTTGGAATGGGATGGCGAGAAATCGGAATCAATTATGCACGTAGCTTTGAATTGGACAACGGTAGTATTGGTATCGGAATCAGTCCTAAATTACTGACTGGTTATGAATCTTTTTATTTCGATAACCTCACAGATCAAAAATTAATTCAATTACCTGGTGATACTTTTTCATTCAACACTGCAACCGTCAATTATGGTTTGACAACTTCAAATGAAACAGGTGAGGATATTTCTCCAACAAAAAATGGAAAAGGGTTTGGAATCGACATCGGTGCGACGTTCACGATCGATCATCCATCAGAAGATGACTACTTACTAAAAGTAGGATTGTCATTGCTTGATTTAGGAAAAATTAATTTTACCAAAAATACAGAACGCCATCGAATCGAAGCAGATAGTATTGAATCGTTCCCTGCAGGAGATATGAAAGACCTTACAACCGTTGATCAACTCACCAGCTTTCTGAGCTTACATACAATGGGAGACTCAACCGCATCTTTTCTAGGTGGACAATATGGAGTCGGTTTACCTTCGGCGCTAAGTTTGCAAGCCGATTATCAGGTCTATCCAAATTTATTTATAAATGCTTTACTAGTCCAAAGATTTCCACAAGGAAAAAACATTGCGGTTTCACGACCAAATTTATTTGCCATTACACCTAGATATGAACATCGTTGGTTTTCCGCTTCTCTACCTATGTCAGTTTACAACTGGAGTGATTTCAGGGTTGGATTGACAGCAAGGGCTGGATATTTAGTTTTTGGTACCGATAATATTGGTAGTTATTTCAACCAAAAGAAATGGACAGGAACAGATTTTTATATCGGTTTGCACTTTACTCCTTTTAACTCTAATTGGGATTTTAGTTTTCTCAACTTTGGTGGTGGTGGAAAGGGTGCTAAGTGTTATGAATTTTAGAAAATAATTTCTCAAAATTGATATTGCACACCTAAAAGAACTGCCACATTCGAAAAATCAGGTTTCAATCTTAATTCTTCTTGAGGTTCATCTATAGAAAAAGAAGGATTGAATAAATGATTGTTAGAAATTTCGGTCAATTCATCAACAAAAATAATTTCACGGTTATATCGTACTACTTCAATATCTATCGGGCTTCCATTAATCGAAGAACTTTGGGTATACGCTGTATACTCAGCATCCAATGATCGAATCGCGAGGGTTTGGATAGCACATTCCAACATTAAATTTACATTGGAGGATAATTTCCATGTCGAACCCAATCCAGCAATTAATCCTAAACTACTCCCTCCTTTAGTTACCGCCTCTACTTCTAATTGTGTTTCGACTTGATTGGTAAAAACTTCTGTCAATGGAATACCAAGTTGCTTTTCATAGACTGGCAAAAAATAAGTCGCAATTCTTCCTTCTTTGTCATCAATTAGGACATTAGATGTTGTATTTCCAAATATCGGTATTGACAATGCGATTCTTGAATATATCGTAATTTTTTTGTTAAATCCCGAAGACAAAATGATTCCGGGATTTATTTCCATCCACTGAGAATTGACTTTATGCGAACTTGTAAATGTAGGCGTATTTATTTTTGATAATAAAATTTCGCCAGTAGTACTATATCTCGTTCCAAGTTCTGCTGCGATGTGATTTGAAATTAAATAGCCAATTTGTATTTCAGTTTTCAATCCATTACCTAAAGTGCTATATCCATTTTTTGCAGTTTTAGAATTTCCACTAACATTGATATCATGGAAATCTAAAAAAGGTAATGGTGATTGTTGGACGGTCGGATTGAATGGGATGCCGTACCCTACTTTTAATTGTAGATACCATTTGTTTTGATCGTCCGTTACAATCTCTTCCTGAGCAGTTAGCACTGATATGTGAATACAGAATAGGAAAAATATGGAAAGTACATGTTTCATCATCTGAGTTTTGAAGTTGTTTTGTAAGATAGGAATTTTCAGTTTATTGCCATTTGAAAATTGAAGTTATATTAATTCCCAAAAAAAATCCCGTTCCGAAAAATTTCGGAACGGGATTTTTTATTTCATTAACCAATCAGATTACTCAAAATCTAACAATTCAATGTCGAACACCAATACTGAATTCGCAGGAATCATGGCACCAGCTCCTCTTTCGCCATAGGCTAAATGAGAAGGGATAATAAATTTTCCTTTACCACCTTTTTTCAATAATGGAATGGACTCTTGCCATCCTTTGATTACTTGTCCCAATTGAAATTTCAATGGTTCACCTCTATCAAATGATGAATCGAATACAGTACCATTTAATAAAGCTCCTTTGTAGTGAGCTGTTATTTTACTGGAAGCGTTTGGATGATCTATCCCTGAACCTTCGTCCAACATGGTGTAATAAATTCCTGACGCAGTTGACATTACTTCCATTTTATTGGTTAATGCATAATTCAGGATTGCGTTTTTGTCGATATCTACTTGTGAGCTTGGCATTTCTATTAATTGTGATCTTAATCTTTTCTCTAATGATGGTTTACAAGAAAAACTGATGGCTCCAATCAATAATAAAAAAAGGAATTTTTTCATTTTCTAAATTTTATCTAAGTTTCATAATTATCAGTCTCTGTGGAACAATGTAAAGATAATTATTCACGCCAATAATTGACTATTTTTTATAATATATAAAATTCAAATTATTTTATTAATCGAACTTTTGTAGATCGACTAATCCAACAAGGAACTTTATAGGTTGCTCCTTCTTTTACACCTCTTAGGAAAGCATCTTCTACAGTGGGTAAATACTGACGATATTGTCCAATAAATTTGTTTGCCTCTGGTGCAGAACTAGGATCTACTGACTTTGCCTTATTCCACATATCCATTGCTGGCCAAATCACTATCTGGCTATCCCATCCACGTCCTGGTCCGCAAAGTGGTCCTGAAGATGCATACATCCTTCCGATGAGCATATAAGGCGCTCCCCAACCTCCACGCATGTCAGCCGCTTTATTTGCATACTGTCTTGCTTTGGAGAAATTCTTTTTGTGGCTGTAATAAATTTTAGCAATCAGTAAAGTGTATTTTGCTTTCTTGTTTTGATCACTCATTTCATTGATTGCTTCATCAAATAATTGGATAGATTCATCATAACGTCCTTCTTCTAATGCTTGTCTTGCCAATCTTAATTTAGATGGTTCATTTGGCTCAACAATGACTTTACAATGTGTTTGTTTGGCTGTTCGAATTTTTGATAACGAAGGATTCGCATCTTGACAACCACCCCACTTCAATCGACTGTAAACCAAATTGATCACTTCACAATCAGTTGGAGCTGCTTCAAAATCAGGCATGTATTTATCAACATAGTAATTGCAATCGTAAAAATTCTTCTGTGCTTCAAACCCTTCAAACAATGCTGGTGCATACCCATTGACAATATCCCAACGATCTTTTTCTTTTGCAGTCTTCGCATTCTTCATTCCATATTTCAAAGCTTCCATCACTTTACCAACATACTTCTTTGCTTCGTCTACCGAAATTTCTTTGTTATTAAAACGCTCTCTTAATAAGGAAGAGAATGGATTCAATACAAAATCAGGGGTTTTTTCACCTTCGCTATCAATTACTTTTTTGAACGTATTGTATGCATCTACTTTTGAAGTTTCTCCTCCAAACGTGTAGTACATGTTAAATCCTTTCAAACCCGTATAAGTCATGGCATTTTCTGGATAGCATTTGGTGGCTTCATCATACAAGTCCATTATTTTATCTGCAAATTCTTTTTTCTTTGCTGCATCTGTTTCTGCAGTATAATAATGCTTGTAAATTTTAATTCCATCTAAGAAATGATAATCTCTTTTCCCATCAGCAGCAGGTGCCATTTTGTAAGCTTTTTCCCATAATGGCAACGCTTCATCATAATTCTTTTTCTTCAAAAGATCACGATACAAAACGTGGGCTGTCTCCGCTTCATCTGGATCAGGCGCTTCAAAGAATTTGACACAATCACTCAATTTTTCATCTGTAACTGGTGGAGTGACTTCTTTTGGTTTTTCCTCTTCAGTCGGTTTCTCTACTATTTTGGGGGAACATGCTAGCGATACCAATATCACTAAAGCACTGAACGATAAAAGCAATTTGAAATTCATATTAAAAGAATTTTGTTTACACAAAAATAAAAAAAAGCTTCGCCTGAGGTATTCTCAAACGAAGCTTTTCCAATATCTATTGAGTAGTTGAGGTTAATTTATTGATAAATAAACGTTTCCAGCCAACAAGGTCTACTCCTTCAATGCTCATGTAGTTTAAAGATGTTTTAATTGGAATTCTAAACACTTACAATTATATTGTAGGTAATTCAATTAGGTTTTAGCCTTCAACATGACACAATCTTTAGAAAATTTACAAAAAAGACTAATTACCATCGATGAGTATCATCGAATGGCTGAGGTTGGAATTCTTGGTCCAAATGATCGAGTTGAACTTATTTATGGAGAAATATTACATATGAGCCCAATTGGTAATCCACATAATTCGGTTGTTAATCGAATTAATAGACTTTTTGTTCCTGCATTTTTGAAAAAAGCGATTGTTCAAATTCAAGGGCCCATCCAAATTGGCAATCTTTCTGAGCCTGAACCTGATATTCTTCTTTGCGAACTAAAAGAAAACTTTTATTCAGATCAGAAACCCAAAGCTGAAGATTCTTTTCTGATAATTGAAGTTGCTGATTCCACATTAAATTATGATAAAAATATCACATTAAATTATGATAAAAATATAAAATTGCCGCTTTATGCCGAGGCAGGATTTCCAGAGTTTTGGATTGTTGACTTAAACGATAGTCAAATCTTGAAGCATTCACATCCTGAAGGGAATCAATACAAGAAGATGGAAATCGTAATGATTAGTGATTCTATTTATTGTAATAGTTTTCCTGAAATTGTGTTGAATGTAAAAGAAATGTTAGGCTGAACAACATTTTTTTCCCCTTAGCAATCATAAACACTATATTTTCCTTTGAGGAAGAAAGAAAAAGCTTCGTCCGAGATATTGTCAGACGAAGCTTTTTTAATCAGTATTTATTAGCTGAAATTATTTAGTAGATATAGTGACCGTTTCACCAATCCAGCATCCTACTTTATCTCTATCTCCAGATTTCTTTCCTCTCATAAAAGCAGTCTCCTTGTCTGGACGGTATCCTAAATATTTAGATACTTTACCACTGATACCTTGTAAGTCTGGCTCCAATGCTTTTGCCTTTTGGTATTTCGCCAATGCAGCTAATACTGCCAATCTTTGGTTCCATGAATCACCACAAGAGCTACTAGAAGTTGCGTACATATCACCGATCAACATATAAGGCTTTCCCCAATCAGGACGTAACTGTGCTGCTTTACGTGCATGCTCACGTGCCTTTGAGTATTTTTTGTTTTTTCTAAATTCAATGGAAGCCATAGAATAGTAAATAGAAGCTTGCTTGTAAGTATCTGTTTCAGATGCAGCTGCTTCTTGGTACTTTGCAATCGCTCCTGCATAGTCACCTGACTTGTACAATTTGTTAGCAATGAATGCTGGGTTGTTGGCATCAAATTCTGCTTGACGTTTTGCATTCTCTTCTTTTGCATAAGATGCATAAGCAGCTTTCAACTTCGCCATAAATGGGTCTTCAGAAGTACAACCGAATCCGTTTAATTTTTGAAACAATGCTTTTGCAGTTTGAGGAGTTGGATTGGCGTCATACTCTCCTTTATGCTTTTCTTTGAAATAAGCACAATCAAAAATGTTTTGTTCAATTGTTCTGAATTGAGCTAGTACGTTTTCTTTACCTGCTTTATATTGCTCCGCATATTTTCCTGCTTTTGCAATATTCTTATCTGCAATTCCTAGTAACAAATCGTACACACTTCTTGCTTCGTCTTTGTCAATTTTATCATTAGAAAATAAATTGACAGCAACTCTTGCATAAGGATCTAAGATCACATATTCAGAATCATCCCCACCTAACTTTACTGCTTCTTGCAAAGCTGCATATGTTTTTGAGTAAGGAATATTTAGGTAGTAAAACATATCGTATGCTTTTCTTCCTGTCAACATGGCTGTATTTCCAGCTTTGAAATCATCTCCATAACAAGCTATTTGCTCATCATATAATCTCATGATGATTTCAGCATATTCTTTTTTCTTCGCTGCGTCTGTTTCAGCTTTATGTTTATGCATGTAGATTTTACGTCCATCGGAGTAATGAAATGGGCGCTTGCCATCTGCCGCTGGAGCAATCGTGTAGGCTGTTAGCCAATTTTCAAAAGCTTCATCATACTTCTCCATTTTGATGTCTCCACGGTATAAGGTATGTGCAGTTTCTGCTTCTTCCATTTTAGGATTGTTCATCCATCCTTCACATTGCGCAGTCGCAGTTTGTGCACTAAAAAAGGTAATTGAAAAAAGCGCAAAGATGTTTAAAGTCTTAAGTAAGGTTTTCATGTTTAATTAAATTTGCGTTTATAAAACCACTGGTTATTGTTTAAAGTAAATCCAACAGTTGTTTTGAAATAATTTTCAGTTAATGTAGAGGCATCAGTTCCAAACTTACCTATCTCGAAGGCGATGTTGACAAAAGAAGCCTGCTGCTTTAATATAATCGGTAAACCGA
Organism: uncultured Saprospiraceae bacterium; assembly: GCA_937941765.1. Taxonomy (GTDB): domain Bacteria; phylum Bacteroidota; class Bacteroidia; order Chitinophagales; family Saprospiraceae; genus CALDGQ01. The sequence goes on along the minus strand of CALDGQ010000088.1, from coordinate 54,759 downwards.
AGCCAAATGTTATCCCCATGTCCGTTAATTGTTCGTTAAGGTCACCTCCTCCACCTCTAGGGTCGGTACCAAAAAAGGCACCTGCACGGTATCTAATCTTCTTTAAATAAGAATTATACGAATCAAAATCTGGTATATATTCACCTCCAATGCTCACTTTATATGCATTCAATAAATTTTCTGGTTTTGCACTATTTTCATATTTACTCCATCCTGCCGCTTTATAATCAATTCCAATCATATAATGATATGCCTTTTTAAAAGAGATACCAATACCGATTTCTGATGGCAAAATACCTTCTCCTGATACACTTGGAACATTTAATATAGTATCTACAGCAGCCGAACTAAATGAAGAATAAGTCGGATTATATCTTCTATAGAATTGGCTAGAATTGGTTTTAAATTTTGTTGAACTGTTTCCATAAAGTCCAACATTTATCATCGTACCCGTTGGAACCATTTCTCCTTTTTCATTGGGCTTCTTAAAAACATAATCATATTGAACCCCTGCATTCCAAACAAAACCATTTACCCGTATTTCATCTTCAAGTATATCTTGATACGCTGCATCTATGCTCAAAAAATCGATGGATCTATTATTGATTATTTTCCCAAATAGATATCCCATATTTATACCAGCAGATAATCTTTTGTAACGAACACTATTTCCCCAAAGTAATTTATAGGTCCCTCCTTCTCCTTGATAACTATATGAAACCGTATCGATATTTTCAATGGAATTTTGTGTTGCAATATCATAACCAACTTGCGAGTATGGTGTTAGAGATATCCCCATTGACCAAAAAAGATCGTGATCAATTTTGTCCAATACTTCATTTAATGGATTTCTCATCGGAAAACCTAAATACATGTAAGAAATATTTCCATTCCAAACACCTAATTCTTCATTTTCAGAAGTGGAAATATTTCCATATCGAGCATTCAATCCAATTTGAAAAGAAGTAGATCGCAAATATCCATAAGATGCAGGATTTGCAATGTTGGAATGATAGGCATCATGATAAGCTGCAGTCAAACCTCCCATCGATAATTGAGCCGCAGACAGTGGTGACACTAAATCACCTAAGCCCAATCTCGAGTACGGCGAATTGCCTTTCGGTTGAGCAAATAAAGTAATGGTAAAACATACCATGCAGCATACTGCAACTAATCTATTTTTTATTGACATTATATTTTAAAATTTGGTTTAGCCCATAAGGGACTAACGTGGGGTGCACAAATATCTTAGTTTTCAGTTTTTTAGCAAAATATTTCGCTGCTCCTCCGGTTAAAATAACGTTAATTGGTTCATATATGTGTTGGTATTCATCTATAAAGCCTTGCATTTCATGTATTGTCCCAGATTGTCCGCCTACCAACAAAGCAGATTCTGTATCAATTCCGTAGTTTTTTTTCAGTTCTTTTCGTTTTACCAATGGTAATTTGGCCGTAAATTCATTCATTGCCCGCAATCTCAAGTCTATACCAGGGCTTATATTTCCTCCTAAATATTCCCCTTTTTTTGTCAAAATATCATAGGTGATACAAGTGCCTGCATCAATAACTAAACAACTTTTTTTAGGATATAAATAGTAAGCACCGATCACCGCTGCCAACCTATCTTTTCCCAACGTTTTGGGTGTTCGATATTTATTTTTTATTGGAATCGGCGTCTTTTCATTTAAAAAAATAAAAAAGCATTTCTTCTTGAAAAATGCTTTGATGTTATCAGCAACTGGTTGTGTGGAAGACATGCATACTACATCCGGCTGATGTTTGTTATAAAATGCACTAAATTTTCGCACACCCCATTTATCCCATTTGATTTGTTTGGTGATTTTGTCGCCTTTGTATAATACTAATTTGGCAAACGAATTTCCGATGTCTATTATTAAGTTCAATTTTAAAACGTCGTATTTTTATTAATGGTTTGGTTTTTAGAATGTAAAATTAAAAATGTATAAAGTAAAATATGATCTAGTTTCGCGGGTTGACATGAAGAATTAAAAATTAAAAATAGCTCTTAATACGCGAGCTCACGAAGCAAGAGCTATTTTTAATTTTTCATATTAAATTTTACATTCTCCCGCGACCTAACGGTCTTAATGCTTAAAGTGTCGAAATCCAGTACATATCATCGACATCTCATGCTCATCACAATAAGCAATACTCAAATCATCTTTGATCGAACCACCTGGTTGAATGACTGCTTTGATTCCTTCTTTGTCTGCAATTTCTACACAATCGGGAAATGGGAAAAAAGCATCGGAAGCCATCACCGCATTTTCTACGCTGAAACCAAATCGTTTCGCTTTATCTATCGCTTGTTTCAATGCGTCTACTCTTGAAGTCTGTCCACAACCCATTCCAATCAATTGTCGATTCTTGGCCAACACAATGGTATTTGATTTTAAATGCTTCGCACATTTATTTGCAAACAATAAATCTGCAATCTCTTCATTGGTTGGTTTTGCTTTTGTTACTACTTTTAAATCTTCAGTGGTTTCTGATTTCACATCTGTATCCATTTCTACAACGCCATTCAGAATACTTTTATATGTTTTTGGTCGACTCAAATAAGATTTAGTCTTTAAGAGTACACGTTTCTTTTTCTTTTTAAGTAATTCCAACGCATCTTGTTCAAAATCTGGTGCAATTAAAACTTCATAAAACAATTCATTGATTGCATTAGCTGTTTTCAAATCGATCACTTCATTTGAAATGAGAATTCCTCCAAATGCAGAAATATTATCTCCAGCCAAAGCAGCTTCCCAAGCTTCAAAAATAGTCTCTCTAGTTGCAATTCCGCAAACATTGGTATGTTTTAATACAGCAAATGTCGGATCATCATTTTTGAATTCTGTCATAACTCCGAGTGCTGCATCGATATCTACCAGGTTGTTGAAAGAAATTTGTTTACCATTTAGCTTCTCAAATACTTCATCGAATTTTCCGAAAAAATTGGCTTGCTGATGTGGATTCTCTCCATAGCGCAACGGGGTTCCAGATTGATAACTTGCCTTAAAAGCAGGTTCATCTAAGTCTTTGTTGAAATAATTAAAAATTGCCGTATCATAATGAGAAGAAATATTGAACGCATTTCTTGCCATCATTTTTCGTTCTACTAATGTTGTATAACAATTGTTTTCCGAAATGATCTGGTGAAAATTTGCATAATCATTTTTGGAAGCAACCACCACTACATCTTTATAATTTTTTGCCGCTGCACGAATTAGAGAAATTCCGCCAATATCTATTTTCTCAATAATTGCTTCTTCCGATGCAGCATTGGCTACCGTTTCTTCAAATGGATATAAGTCCACAATCACCGCATCAATTTCAGGAATATCGTACTCTGTGAGTTGTTTTAGATGCCCTTCTTCTCTTCTAGCCAACAATCCTCCAAACACTTTTGGATGCAAAGTTTTGACTCTTCCGTCCAAAATTGATGGGTAAGATGTTAAATCTTCTACAGCATGAACGTTAATTCCTCTTTTTTCAATGTATGCCTGTGTACCTCCTGTAGAATAAATTGTAACTTGATGAGACTTTAAAACGTCTAAAATATCATCAAGTCCATCTTTGTCAAAGACTGAAATCAGTACAGAATTGATTTTTTTAGTTAACATCAAAGAGGAAGTTTTGATTTGAATAATAAATAAGCAACAAAAATAATTATTTATACACCAAAACAATTTTTTAGTGCATCTATTATATAGTGTTGAGAAACGTTTATTCTAATATCGGTGTTTAATACATGAAAGACGCCATAGACGTTTATCTAAATCATTTAAAAATTTTACAAAATGAAATATTTTACTACCCTACTCTTGCTGGTTTGTCTGCAATTTACCGCCTTTTCAAGCGCGACTCTAGATGGACATGTTAGCGATGCAACCACTTTGGAGCCTTTGGAAGGTGCCAATGTCATGATTTATGAAGCTGATAAAATGTTGACTGGAGCAGTAACGGATAAAGATGGTTATTTCAAACTAGAGCTTCCTGAAGGAACTTACAAGATTGAGATTTCCAATACCAACTATCGTTTGCATACAATGAACAATATTAAGTTGAAGGATGAAGTAAATGAGTCTTTAAATATTTTCTTAGATAATGGACGTTTGGAAATTGATGAAGTAGTGACAGGTGGCGCAAGTCCCCTAGCAAGTGTTACAACATCTGGAAAGAAAAAGAAAAGATCAATGCCTGGGACTTTTAGTATGGGTTCTAGCGCAAAGAAAGAAAAGCGTTCAAGATCAATGTCTGATAAGGTGATGACTACTGCACCAGTAGCTCCAACTCCGCCGCGAAGTGCAGAACCTGCTCCTCCTCCTCCTGCTACCTTGGAGATTTCACATAGCCCTGAAACATATGAAGAAGTGGTTATGGAAAGAATTGAAGCTGGATCAGTTTCTGATGCTATATCCAGTACTGGAGACCCAAGAGTAAGTGGACCAGAAGCTAACAAAAGACCAAAAGCAGGTCAGTTGACTGCGGGTGAATGGAATGATTTAGACAACTGGAATTTCTGGCATCAATCATTAACAGAAGATGCTTATGCTTCAATCAGAGATGTTTGGGGAATGTATCCAACCACTCGTTATTCTGTTTTTGTTCAGAATGAAGATGGTATTCCAATGCCGAATGCAGATGTATTGTTGACAAAAGGCGGAGAAACCATTTGGGCTGCCAAATCTGATAATAAAGGTAAAGCTGAATTGTGGGCCAACATGTTCCAAAAGAATGGAAGTATTGATGGCTTGAAAATTACGGTTACCCACAATCGACACTCTGTTTCTGAAAGAAGAATTTCTCCTTATGGGAATGGAATCAATACTTTCACCGTTAGTTCTCCTTGTAAAGCACCAACGAATGTAGATGTAATGTTTGCGGTTGATGCAACAGGTTCTATGGGTGATGAAATCAACTACTTGAAATCAGAATTGAAAGATGTGATGGGTCGTATAAAAAAAGAAAACGAGAAATTAAATATTCGTTTAGGTTCTGTTTTTTATAGAGATCATACGGACACTTATTTGACTCGTACCCATCCTTTCACTTCTTCTTTGGATAAAATTAGTACTTTCTTCAATGAGCAAGAAGCACAAGGTGGAGGTGATTTTCCAGAAGCGGTTGAAGATGCATTGGCAAAAGCAATTGATGGTCAGAAATGGAGTAAGGATGCAGTGGCGAGAATTTTGTTTTTAGTACTTGATGCACCTCCTCATTCTGGTGATAAAAACATTAAAGAGCTTCACAGATTGACGAAGAAAGCTGCTGCTCAAGGAATCAAGATTATTCCAATCACTGCTTCTGGTATTGATCGTAGTACTGAATTCTTGATGAAAATGATGACACTTTCTACGAATGGAACCTACGCTTTCTTGACAGATCACAGTGGTATCGGTGGCAAGCATTTAAAGCCAGTTGCTGAATCTTATAATGTTGAAACTTTAAATGACCTAATGGTAAGAGTAGTGTTGGAAAATGTAGAATACCAAGATTGTAATGAAGATATTTTACCAGTTGTCGGTGATCCTAATGTAAATCCTGCTGATCTAGATCCTAATAAGAGTGATGCTGATTTGATGCAAGATGTTCATTTCTTCCCGAATCCTGCAGTGACGCATATTTATGTTTCATTGAAAGATGGTGTTGACTTATTGACCATCCATGATGGAACAGGTAGAGAGGTGAAGAGAGAAACAAACTTACAACCTGGTGAAACGAAAGTATCTATGAAAGGATTGAGTGGTGGTACTTATTATATCCGTTTTGTGAAAGATGGGAAAGTGGTGACTAATAAGTTGGTAGTGGTACAAGTATAATTACTGGACTCACTTTAGATAAATAAAAAATCGGCTACATCTTTTTGATGTAGCCGATTTTTTTATGGTGGCATGTCCTGTTATAATATCACTAAAAGGGCTGCTTTTAATATTTAAACTTATTGAAGTTGCAACCTTGATATAAAATTACATTTCGAAGCCCTTTCAGTGAGAAATTAAGTTATTCCACCACAATCTTCCGAACCTCGTTTATCTCTTCACTATTCAATTCAACAAAATAAATACCGGAAGGAAAATCAGAAACATCGATATCAATTAATGTCTGATCATTCATCAAATTAATTTGGCGAATTACTTTTCCATCAACGCTGATCAATTGAACAACTCCATTAGAAATACCGTCGTCTCCAAAAACAAGACTCAATATTTCTTTTACAGGATTCGGATATACTTCTAAAACAATATCTTTACTGATTTCAGCAGAAACAATATTACTGTAATTGGTTGTCTCATCATAATCAACTTGCTCCAACTGATAATAGTAAGTCGTGTTATTTCTAACATTATTATCTGTGAAAGTATATTCTGCTGCCATTCCTTTTCCATCCACCCATCCGATCCATTCAAAACCAGCATTCGGACTCAAACTTCTTGTTACATTATATCCTTTGTTGTTGGTTTCACTAGAAGTATTCCATTTCAAATCAATTGTTTTTTGACGAGCAGTAGCTGAAAACGAAAGTAATTCAACTGCTAACGGAATATCTGCCAAACAAATATCCAATCCCCATCCATCCAATGAACCGCCATCTAAAGAAGGATAATCATCCAAAATGGTCAATGTCCAAGTACCATTTGCTTCTTCACCGAAGAAAGCAATTAGTGGATCAATTGGTTGAAACGTTCCAGCTATCGCTGTTCCTGTATCTGAGCAGGTGGCTTCTAAATCACTTGCAGAACTTCCTGCTGTATCATCGAAATTGACAGACATATTGCTACCGGAACAACCAAAATTACTTGCAGGAATTCCAGGTCCTTGAAAAAGTTGTACGGTTGTTCCTTCTGGAGAAGTCAAGGTTGCTGATAAGTCTCCAACATATTCATGTGTCAATATTATGTTCAAAACATTGAGATCAATAATAGTCCCAATTGTAGTAACATTGATTGTTGAGGTGATGACATGATCTGTTTCACCAACTGCAGGAATATCAATTACTGTGTTATCACTTTCACTAGTTCCACTACAAGATGGTGGTTGACCAATATTGAAATTTTGATCAGAAATATCAAAGAAAATATTATCAGAACAGACAACCATTATTCTTGCCGTCAATGAAAATACATTAGGCGCTATAACTGGTTGTGATCCATCATTCGGAACATTAGTTGCCAACGGTGTAAAATTTTGACCACCATCTGTTGAAATGAGGATATCCACATTAGCACAATTAACTGGTGCAGTATTGGTATTGGATACATCCCAAGTCACTACTTCATTCCCACCTTCGTCCCAGATTTCACCAGAATTTGGAGAAATAACTGTGAAAGGTCCTGCATTTCCAGCAAATGTAACTACCATGTTATCTTCAGCAGTACATCCTGCACCTCCATTGTTATCACGCACTTGAAATCTAAAATTCATAGTACGTCCAACTGATGGTAAAACTTCCCATGTAGGGGTTGAATTGTTGAGAACAGCAGCTATATTTGGGAATGTTCTGGAAGGAGAAGTAGTTGGAGAGATAGATCTAAATGCCGGACCTACCGTATTTGTTGGTAATGGAGGCATTACGGCTTGCGCTGCATCCATTTGATCCCAGTTGTGAGTTGTTACATCCCCATCTGGATCAAAAGCTGTACCTGTTAATGTAAAAGGAGTTGAAACAGGGATTGTATAATTAGAACCTGCATTGGCAGCAGGTGGATTGTTTCCTGTAATTGTCTCTTGCGGACATCCACTACTAGCTCCGTTGACCGTGTTCGCAGCCATTTGCTGGATTGATATCGCATGAAAATAATCATCACTATTGCTTTGAACATTAGGATCACAGATACCTGCATAACCCATAATAGTTGATGCACTTCCTGGCTCCATGGAACTTGCATTACTATTGTTACAAGAATTGTTTTGAGTGTGACCACCACCATATTGGTGTCCCATTTCGTGCGCAACATAATCTACATCAAATGGATCTCCAACTGGACTTGTACCACCAGTTACACCTCCTGCTTTAAAATTTCCACAAGGAGAATTTAAATAAGCAACACCACCTCCACCAGTACTGAATACGTGACCGATATCATAATTGACTGAACCAATAACACTATTACAGGTCGAAATATTTTCTCCCAACATCGTTCCTCCGTTCCCATTGGTAAAAGGGTCCGTTGCTCCATTTAGATAAATCAAATTATCTGTATTGGCAACCAATACCATTGTCAATCCAATTTCGTTTTCAAAAATTCCATTAACACGATTCATACTCACATTATAAGCTGCCATCACTCCCGCAACCGTTCCACCATGAAAGGCTGAGTATTCTCCGGTCGCAGATAATGCCAATCTGTAGGTTCTCAATTTGCAATCTCCTGCTGAAAATTTTGAAAGGCTATTGTCAAATTCTACTTCTTGAACTTCTTGATCAAACCCACAAGAAAAATGCGCATTCGGTTTTTGAAAATCTTTTTTGTAATAACTGATGTGCAATTTGTTATCATCAGTTGCATATGGATCAATGAAAACCGTGCTGTGTTCAGCAGATCGTATCATCGCATGAAATCCTTTTGGTGTGTAATCCAATTTTATACTTGCACTTGGATCATCTAATCCGATACCAGAAAAAGTTTTAATCTCAGGATATTTGTCTGCTAATTCCGTTACCATAACTGGAGCATAAGTAACTTGGAATCTTTCTGTTTCTCCATTTGGCATTGGCAGATTTAGAATCACATTTATCATTTCTGATTCATCTGAAAAACGCAATGGCGCTTTTTTAAGTAAAGGATAAATTTCATCCCAAACAATTTCAATGGCTCTAAATTTATTTGGAATAATGACCCGGTTTTCATCAGAACGATCAGATAATTGTTCTTTTGAAATTTCGTTCCAAGGATTCGCTTCGAAAGTTTGGGCTGATATATTAGAAAGGGTAAATGCAAGGACAAATGTCCAAATGACAATCAGGTGTGCTCTCATTAGTTTATTCGTTTTACGTTATGGAAAAAACACTCGTCTAAAAATACAAATTTGTATTGGGAATTTTAACACATCTGCTTTTGTTTTAATAGGCAATGAACGGATAGTTGACAAAATTACATTTTGCTTTTGAGCCTCATAGATAAAGAACAGGTATCAAACACCAAATGCTATTAATATTAAAAACAAAGACCCCACAATTGCTTGCGAGGTCTTATTATAGTTTTTCGTTATTTATTGATTTTTACAAATCTATTTTTCTTCATCTTCTAACTCCGCTTTCAACCCAGCCAAGTTATCACTTTTATTATTCGGAGCTACTTTTAAGTCTAAGATATTCCCCATGTGATAGCAAGTTCTACAACGAGCTTCATAAGCATCTTTTTCTCCTAACACTACTTTTGCTTTTTCATTCGATAAGCGATAAGAGTGCGTCGCCAAATTTCCACAATGTTGACAAATAGCATGCACTTTTGTGATATATTCAGCAACTGCCAACAAGTTTGGAATCGGTCCAAATGGGTCGCCTTTAAAGTCCATATCCAAGCCAGCAGCAATCACCCGAATTCCTTTCAATGCCAATGCTTGACAAACCTCAGGAAGATCATTATCAAAAAATTGTGCCTCATCAATCCCAATTACATTGACGGTTACATTTTCTTTGTCGATAAATTCCAGAATTTTCCTTGAAGAATCAACCGGTGTAGAACTAATCGAATTTGCATCATGAGACACCACCTTGACATCATCATAACGGGTATCTACTTTGGGCTTGAATATTTGTACTTTTTGGTTGGCGATACGAGCTCGCTTCAGTCGGCGAATCAACTCTTCTGTTTTTCCGGAAAACATAGAGCCGCAAATTACTTCTATCCAACCACTACGTTGGCCTTTAAAATGAGGTTCGAGGAACATTTATTTATGTTTCGATTGAAAATAAGGTATTTTTGTATCACAAATAAAGCAAACTAAATGCAATTATTCCGTATTAAAAAGTGTTGCTTTTATAGTTACACTTAAATTATTTTAATTGCGTTCATTTAAACACCTGATTCATGGATTTTAGTAAGTCAAAAATATTATTGGAAAAAATAAACGGGCTCTTCAAAAGTATGAGTATGGACCCGAATAACATAGCATCTATCGAAAAGGATTTAATGGTTAATTATGTCCGCCAATTTTATGATGCAGTCAAATTTGAGGAAGCTCCCTCCAATCATCCATTGGAGCAAAGTTCAACCATGGTTACTCCTACGCCACCTCCTGTTCAACAAGTTCAACAGACAAGATATGAACCAGCACCAGTCAAGCCAGTAGAACCAACTCCTGAACCAGTAAAATATGTTGAGCCAACTCCCGAACCAGTAAAACAAATTTATATTGAGGAAAAAGTTGAGCGTCCAAAGCCACGTATCATTCAAGTACCACCTTCATTGATGGTCAATGAAACATATCAAGCAAAATCAACACCTGCACCAACTCCTCCTCCAACTCCAGAACCACAACCTGCTGAATCAGTTTACAATAATGGGGAAATGGATTCTCTTTTCCAACAAAAGGAAGCCGCAGAACTTTCTCAGAAATTAGGTGAATTGCCAATCCGTGATTTACACAAGTCCATGGGAATTAATGAGCGTGAATTGACCAAGCAAGAATTGTTCGGTGGCAATGAAGCAGATTTTAAATTGACTTTAGATACTTTAAATGGGTTCTCCAATTACGATGAAGCAAAACGCTACTTGTCTGCTCATGCAGCGAGGAAATATAGTTGGACCAACGACAATACTATCAAAAAAGCGAAGGTATTTCTACGTTTAGTTGCTAGAAAGTATAAGTAATTTTCCCAATCATCCTATTTTCAAATTATGAAAAGAATTGCTGTTTTCACTTCAGGAGGTGATGCTCCAGGCATGAACGCTGCTATCCGTGCCGTTGTCCGTACTTGCATTTATCATGGCATCAAAGCTTATGGTATCAAACGTGGATACGAAGGCATGATCGAAGGTGATATCATTCCAATGGACTCACATTCCGTTAGTAATATTTTACAACGAGGAGGGACGATATTGTACTCTGCAAGAAGTGAGCGTTTCCGAACCAAAAAAGGAAGAAAATTGGCTTACGCCAATTTGAAAAAACATAAAATCGATGGCATTGTTGCTATTGGTGGAGATGGAACTTTTACGGGTGCCAATGTTTTTACCAAAGAATTTCCGGATGTTTCATTTGTTGGTTTACCAGGCACAATCGACAATGATTTACTAGGTACTGATTTTACAATCGGTTATGATACTGCTCTGAATACAGCAATGCATGCAATTGATAACATTAAGGATACGGCTAACGCACACAACCGATTATTCTTTGTAGAAGTGATGGGTCGAGATGCAGGATTTATTGCTTTGCGTAGTGGTATTGCTTGTGGCGCAGAAGCGGTTTTGATTCCAGAAGAAAAAACGAATATCTCTGGATTGGTTCGTACTTTGAAGCAAAATTATAAGCAGAAAAAAACATCTAGTATTGTGGTCGTCGCTGAAGGAGATGATGCAGGTGGCGCTTATAAAATCGCGGATAAAGTAAAAAAGAAATTTTCCAAATTTGATATAAGAGTAACGATCCTTGGACATTTACAAAGAGGTGGAACGCCTACTTCAATGGAAAGAGTGCTGGCAAGTCGTTTAGGAATGGAAGGTGTCAAAGCATTGTTAGCAGGAAAGAAAGGTGTGATGGTTGGACAAATTCACAAAGACATTGTTTACACTCCATTTGGAGAATCTATCAAACACAATAGTAAATTGAATCCACTATTATTAGAACTCGTAGAAGTACTATCATAAATTACTATGAATGTATCCAATACTAGAAAGCTATCGGATAGTGTCTTGCTACCCGGTTTTTGTATCCTGACTTTATGGTTTATCCATATTTCTCAATTTTTATTTGGTTGGAATCTTGGTTGGTTAGGTGTTTATCCTCGTGAAATTTTTGGAATCAAAGGTGTTTTAACAGCACCATTTATTCATGCCGATTGGGGACACTTAGTTTCTAATAGTATCCCATTTTTTGTGGTATCTACCATGATCATGTACTTTTATAGAAGTGTTGCGATCAAGAGTATGATTCTGATTTATTTATTGACAGGTTTGGCGGTTTGGATATTGGCTAAACAAGTTTTTCATATCGGTGCAAGTGGTGTCGTTTATGGTTTGGTGGCTTTTGTTTTTGGTAGTGGAATTTTCAGAAGAAATTTAAAGTCTATCATACTCGCCTTGATTGTCACCCTACTCTATTCTGGAATGGTCGTTGGTTTTTTACCTAAGGAAGGAATCAGCTGGGAAAGTCATTTGTATGGTGCTTTGGTCGGAATATTTGTTTCATTTTTATACAAAGGAGAATTGGAAGCGGATGAAATCCAAAAGGAGAATCCTTGGGCCAATGAACCTGCCTACGCAGACCGACCTTATTTTTTAAATCGAGATACTTTTTTGAAAACAAAGGAAGAACGCCGCATTGAAAAGGAAATGGAATTGGCTAGATTGGAAGCGGAACGTGCTGCTCGGAAAGCTGCTGAGGAAGATAATTTTAATGATGGATGGTTTAGTTCTAACACTTAATACCCGGTCTTGTTTGCTAAGCCTGAGTTAGGACTTGCGCAGTGCTAGGATTGGTAAACGTAATTGCTATACAAGCTTTCGGAGAGCTATCCTTATTTCTGATAAATTTAAGTAGTTTAAATGCTAGGTGTTTCTTTAATAAATTGGGGAAACTCTCAGAAAGCTACCACTATATATCAACAACCTCATTTCCCAACCACCACTTTTTTCGAAAAAAAGTATCCAACATCATTTTTACATAAAACCCTCCAAAATAAATAATTAATATTTTGAATAACACAGGGACGTGTTTACGTAGTTAAATTAAGCAGAAAACGCAAAAGACATAGTAGAGACTCTCTTCTTGTATCCTGGATTAAAAAAAATCCTACTCCCGTTCAACTACCTTTTTCAAGTTCTCCATAATCTTCATATCCTCTTGCTTAAAAATACTTTTCATCATAGGAATCATTCCTCGAAAAAAGAATCCTTTTCCTTTTACATTGGAACAACTACGGACTTTGGTTTGTCCATTTTCTTCGGTGAGATCCATACGATAAGCATTATAAAAAATCTCTGCTTCCATGTGGAAAGCGATGGATTCATTTTCTTTGAACTCGGTTGTAGTTTCTTTTATAACAGTTGTATTCTCTTTATTCTCGTAAGTCATTTTTAAGATACGACCAACATTACCAGGTACTTCTTTAACCGTTTCTACTTTTTTGAGCCCTTCCAACCATTCCCCTCCTTTATCGGTGTCGTTCATTATTTGCCACACTTTTTCTTTAGGAGCATTGATTGTAATTTCATTGTTGTAATTAATCTTAGGTCCAATGATAGACATACCTAGGAAAATCAACAGCAATAAACCGATGATTCCAACAAGTATTCGAACCACTTTCATTAACATCATTTTAGATCCTTTATATTTCTGATAAAACCAGTAACTCCATTGTCAGCCATAACTTGCTTTAAAACCCTTGCTTCTTGGCGGGTATTGAAAACTCCGACAACCATTTTGTAAACGGTATCTCCAGCTAATTTGTTGATACTTACAATGATTGGTTCGTTGAATAATTTTTGCATTCTTTCTGCATAAATTAACACGTTCCCATATTCACGGAATGCGCCCATTTGAACACCAAATCCAGATGGTTCTTGTCGTTGAACACTGAATCGAAAAATACCACGTCCAGTACTCATTGACGTTGTTGCAGTGCCTGTCGAAGTTGATGAGCCTCCAGTAGATGTTGATGGTGTACCTGTTGTTGGATTGGTAACAACTGGTGGAGCAGGTGGCGTTGGTGTAGGTACTGTTGTCGTAGATGGATCTTGTGTGTCCGAACTCCCAGACCCACCTCTCATAGTGATTGCTCTCGTAACTGCCGCGTGCGCATTGATACGACCATAACCAAATTTTTTGGAATGTCCACGAGCATCGTACTCTTGAGGAGATCCTATTTTATCTGCAGTTTGACACAAAATATCTTTTACTTGCTTGGCGGTCAAATCTGGATTTTCAGAAAGCATCAATGCACAGATACCAGCTACTAATGGACAAGAACTTGAGGTACCACCAAAATGTTTGTATTGATGTCCCCGATCTTTTCCATCTCTCCAATATCGGTATGCACCACTTTCCCAAGAGACTCCTTCATCCCAAAAAGCTCTCGCTGCCGTAATCGGCCAATCGCCGTTGGATGGTGCACATATTGTTACTTCTGGACCTCTATTTGAATACGTTGCATATTCATCTTTACTTGTACAAGCGGCTACTGCAATCACATCTGGATGTTGAGCGTAGTAACTTACATAATCAAAATTATCATTACCAACTGCATAAACAATTACGCAACCTTTTCCATTTCTACCATTTCTGGCTGCATTGGTAATCGCTGCTTTTTTCATTTCACTTAATTCAAATGCGGCATCGGTGGTTCCCCAACTACAACTGATGACATCCGCACCATTATCTGCTGCATACTTGAACATTTTCTCAGTAGCTCGTAATGAATAAGAAGTACCACTGATAGGCATGAACTTCGAATTGGGTGCTGCGCCTACGATACCGGTTCCATTTGGACGCGCAACTGCGACACTTGCACATGGAGTACCGTGGGTAAATCTTGGATCACCTTGTTCTATATTCGAGGTATCTGTCCAAAGGTCATACGGTTTCGATACCTTATCTTTGATGTCTGGATGGGTCAAATCAAATCCATTGTCGATGACTGCAACTGTAATGTTACTAGATCCCATGTTACCCATTTTTTGCCATGCTTCCCAAACTTTTGCATCCGCTCCTTTTTTCATCGGCCATTGTGCATCCACTACAAATCCTGGATTTTTCAAATGCCACTGATGATTGACCAGCTCGTCATGGGGTGCAATAAATTCACCATCATATTCATCTAACAATGTATCGAGGTCTGGTTCTGCATTTCGTACCATAGAGATATCTTGCAGATACTTAGCGACTTTAATTGGGTTAGGAGAATTTGCAGTAACTTTTGCAATCACACAACAGTCTCCTCGACGCTCTACTACTTCTAAAGAATATTCATCAAAAACAATGTTTTGTTCTTCTAGATTGGTATTATCCTGAAATTCAATAATGATTTCGCCAGTTGGTAACAATGGTCTTACACTTCCTTCCACATAGTAGACATGAGTCCCAACTTTAACTTCCGCTTTCTCACGAAGTGCATCTAATTTCTGATCACAACTGTTGCCTTTCCTTTTCAATTCTACAATCTCAAAACCACCTAAGTTTTTCAAGACTTTTTTCTTGACACCTTTGGTATCTTCTATATTGCTTGAAGCCTTGGTTTTGACACCGACTAATTTGCTACTCTTTTTGAGCACCACTTTATTACTTCCTATGTTCAATTTTATTTTATTAGCCATAACTAGATTTTTTGGGGATTTAATCTACAATCAGTTAATATACAACTCTTTACAAATCAAATATAACTATAATTAAAGAATTTAATTGTCTAATACGATAGGATTTTCAACACTTCTTCGACTTATTAACAACAAACCAACAAATGTTAGTAACCCGTTTAATGCTAAGACCATGAAGCCGAATTTAAATCCATTGAACCAATTGACAGAATTATAATCAAAAAGGTATGTAATCAGCGGTGCGGCAATGCAGACTAATATAGCCAGTGGATCGTTAATTTTCCGTTTAGTAAAGAATCCAAATGTATACAATCCAAGGAGTGGTCCATAGGTGTATCCTGCGACTTTGAACAGACCATTGATAACCGCTGCATCATTAATATAATTGAAGAGAATAATCACAAAGAATAGCAATACTGAAAACCCAACGTGGACTATTAGTCGAGTTTTTCTGTTTTCATCTTCACTTTTTTCATTTTTTTCAATCCCTAAAATATCCACACAAAATGAAGTTGTCAATGAAGTCAATGCTGAATCCGCACTTGAATATGCCGCTGCAATTAATCCGATAATGAAAACGATTCCAATAAATGGTGTGAGGTGTTTCAAAGCCAATAATGGATAGAGTTGATCTGTCTTAGCAGGAATTGCAACACCGATATGGTCCGCATAAATATAGAGTAATGCCCCGAGTGATAAAAACAATATGTTTGCAAAAATCAAGACGACACTAAAACTAAAAATATTTTTCTGTGCATCTCCTAATGTTCTGCAAGTTAAATTTTTCTGCATCATATCCTGATCCAAACCGGTCATGACAATAGCCATCAATGCACCGGAAATAAATTGTTTGTAAAAATTATTAGGATCACTCCAACCACCTTCAAAGAAAAACAATTGAGTCATATTGCTATCCCCAATTAGTTGAATCAATTCGCCTGTATTTTTACCCATTTGAGTTCCAATCGCACCAATTGTAAAAATAACTGCTGCCAACATCGAAACCGTTTGTATGGTATCTGTCCAAACAATCGTTTTGATTCCTCCTCGATAAGTATAAACCCAAATTAAAATTATGGTCACTGCAACCGTTACTTCATAAGGTATTCCCATAGAACCAGTAACGTACCTATCCATCACTAAGGCAACTAAATACAATCTAAACGATGCACCAATTGTTCTTGACAATAGAAAAAATGCAGCACCCGTTTTATAAGAAAAAGTCCCAAAACGGTCTTCCAAATAACCATATATAGACGTCAAATTCAGTCGATAATAAACAGGCATCAATACAGTTGCAATCACAAAATATCCAACCATATATCCCATCACCATTTGCATGTATGAAAAGGCTTGGTTACCACCTCCAGCCCCTACCACTCCAGGAATAGAGATGAACGTCACACCAGACAAGGTTGCTCCAATCATTCCAAAAGCTACTAGGTACCACGGAGATTTTTTGTTAGCGGTAAAAAAACTTGCGTTGTCGGCATCTTTTCCAGTAAAATAAGAAATGGTCATTAATAAAATGAAGTAACCGAAGATGACCGTGAGGATGAGACCTGAGGATAGTTCTGTCATTTAGTAGTTAGTTTTCTTTGAAATAGCAATGGCAATAGCAATAGCAATGGCAATAGCAATAGCAATAGCAATAGCAATAGCAATGGCAATTTCAATGAGTACGCAGGGAGTACGTTAACCTGCGACGTAGGAGCTATGCTAGTTTACGTACTCCATTGACATTGCTATTGCAATTGCCTTTTAATCCTGCAATTTACTGCCAAAAGCCAAATCACCAGCATCTCCTAATCCAGGAACGATATAAGATCTTGCTGTCAACTCTTCATCCAAAGCGCCCATCCAAATTTCTGCTTCTGGGTGCAAACGTTTGACGTAATTGAATCCAGCTGCTGCAGCAACGGCTGTAACAATATGTACTTTTTTTGGCTTTCCTAATTTGTACAACTCATTTAAGGTTATATTCATAGAAGCTCCAGTTGCTAACATCGGGTCTATAAGTATCAATGTTTTCCCTTCCAAATTTGGACAAGAAACATAACCAAGATTTATTTCGAAAGTTCCGTCTTTATGATGTTGACGATATGCTGATATGAATGCATTGCTAGCCATGTCAAAATAGTTTAGCAATCCATTATGCAATGGCAAACCTGCTCTAAGAATGGTCGCCAATACCACTTTATCTTTTGACAAATTCATTGGTGCAGTACCAAGTGGCGTCTCAACATTTGTCTCTTCATAATCAAAGGTCTTGCTAATTTCATAAGCGAAAACCTCACCTAATCTTTCTAAGTTTCTTCGAAATCTCATTCGATCATTTTGAACATCAACATTACGGAGTTCGGCCAAAAAATGATTGGCGATGCTTTTCGAATTACTAAGGATATGAACCATATAAATTGAAATTTGAATTGCGTGAATTTACAGAAAATTAAGAAGCATAATCAACAATTTGGGTGTAAACTTTATCCCAATCTTTCCACCCTTCATTTTCGTCAAAAGAGCTATTGTGCCAAATCGTCATAAAAGTCCCATTCACCTTTTTGCATTGGTCAATTATTTGTTTGGATTGATCAATCGATTGCTGTGGCGTTAACTTCAAATAATTCTTCATCGTTACATCCATAATTTGAAAAGGAAAAATTGTCAATGTTGTCTCCTCATTTTTATCCAAATCAAACCATTTAAAAGGAATCGATGTGCTCGCTCTGAATCCCAATACATCAGGATATCCCATTGTATAATCTTCTTCAATACCTAACTCAACCAATTGTCGGTACGAGTGAGGCATTTGAAGTTTGAGGAAATGCTGTCTACTTTTTTTGATTTTAGAACCCGTTATATATTCTAAATTATCTTTCTCTTTTTGAAGCACCATCATATCTTTGTTAGATTGATAGGAAGGATGCAAACCAACTGGATTTTGTTTAAATATCTTTCGAATTAGATTTTTAAAGTCTTGATTTTCTATTGAAATATTTTTGTCATACACACCTCGATTCGCAACCAAGAAAAAATGTAATAGTGATTGATTTTGATTGATATGTAACTGGTACATGAAATCAAATTGATCAAATGGATCTTTTTTATTCCCAACTAATACACGAGTTCTTTTGGAAGCTTGCGGCAGATTTAATTTTAGGAGGTCTTTCAGAAAGCCACCTAGATTTCTTGTAAAACCTTTGTTACGAAATGACCAAGCCATATCAACATCCATGGAAGGTAAATATTGATATCGTCTTTCTTTGGCTTTCAAATCTGGAAACTTTTTTTGAATTTTTCTTTTCAGTTGCTGAATCCAAAGATCAACTAATGGTAATTGAATAAATTGGTTTTGTACTGCAATGCTCTCGGCTGATTGATAACGACCATATTTATCCAAGGAAGAACTATTGTATTCCTCATAGCGTGTAACCAAATAAAAAACAGCTCCAAAAATATCAAAAGGAAAATCAGCATCTGGTTTTTCAAAAAAGTATGGAAGCTCACGATCGAATAAAACGATTGGTTTTACTTTTTTGACATCCTCTTCAAATAGTATACTAGCAGATGGAATGCTTAATTCATTTGGACATATTATTGTATTAGAATAATTTAGTTTATGAAAAGAAGCACGTTTATATTCATCCACTTCTGACACTATTTGATAGCTAAAGCCTAAGTGGCATTCAAAAATTAAGTTTAAAATGAATTTAAGTCGATTGGTGACGTAGGGAGAATAAATTAGAAAATCAGTCTTTTTGCTCAAGGATTTCTGTTTGAAAGCAATATTGAATAGCTAATCGAAGATATAAATTCAATTACAATAATTTTATTTTTAAAAAACTTTCCATTAAAAATTATGTATAAACCTTTGAATTAAAGGGATAAAGCGATAATTTGTTAACAAAATACGAAGTGATAGGTATGGCAAAAGAAAATGAGACAAAGCTAAACGGACAAGCTGGAGAAATTACTACGATAAGAGAGATACTTATGGGTTCCTACTTAGGAGCTTATGAAAAGCGTTTTGCTGATATTGAAAGTAGACTCGCTGCAATTGAAGACAAATTATCTTTATCGAATGAACAGACCATCCAAAATATTGAAAAGTTAAATGTTACTTTACAATCGGATTTTACTTCTAGACTTGAAAAAATAGAAACACACTTCAAAGAAACGAATCAAAATGATAAGCAGGAATTAAGCAAATTATTTTCTGAAATCAGTAATCGCCTTTTGAAATAATCATGACAATCGACGAAAATAAATTAAGCGAAGAAGATCTTCATCTTTTAAAGATTAAAGAAATCTTGCTTAAAGAAGATCGAGCAGAATTGTCGAACCTTCGTAATAGATTGGAAGATGAAGAAGCTTTCAACAAACGTATAACACCTTATATAGAACAACATATTGATCACTTGAAAATGAATTTTCCAGATCAATATAATGAAATGGTTTCAAAAATATTTGAGGAGAAATTAATGTCTTCTAGACAAGACATCATTGACTTATTGGCACCTTCTATTGGAATCATGATCAAGAAATTTATCTCACTACAATTTGAATCGCTTAAAGAAGGGATTGATAATCAGGTGAAAAATACTTTTTCTGCAAAATCATGGAGCAACAAATTCAAATCCATATTCTATGGAGTAAAAGAAAGTGATTTGATTTTACAAGAAATGGATAAGTATCAAATACAAGAAGTCTATTTGATACAGCGACATTCAGGGTTGCTTTTTGGATCTGCCTCAAAAAGTGTCAATTTAGATAAAGATGTAATCGCAGGAATGCTGACCGCCATTAAGTCTTTTGCTGAAGATGCTTTTCAACAAGGAGAGCAAGATTTGGATATGATAGAGTATGGTACTTATAAAATTGTAATGCAAAATTTTAAAACCTATTATATTGCGCTAGCACTAACCGGTTCACTTTCTGCCTCTGACAAAAACCAAATATCTAACAGTGTACTTTCATTTGCAGATAGATATTTAGGGAAAAGTATCACAGATATTGATGAAAATATATTAAAAGAATATTCAAACTACCTAGACAAACACTTTATAAACACATAATGCTAAAAACCGAATATAATTTATCTCAAGGAAACATGATTAGTAAAAAAGTAATACTGACCGGCAGCTTTGGTGTTGGAAAAACATCGCTATTCAATCAATTTATCTATAATAAATTTAGCGATAAATATCTGACAACGATTGGTGTAAAGGTTAACAAGAAAGTAATCAATGTAGGAGGAAACGACTTATCTCTTTTATTATGGGATATTGCTGGAGAAGTTTCGCAAGACAAAGTTCCTACTAGCTACTTCTTAGGTGCCAGTGGAATCATCTATGTTTTCGATTTGACCCGACCGGCTACCTATAAAAATATTGAAAAAGATATTCAATACCTAAACTCAATAATTTCTGGCGGAGTGATCAAAGTTGTTGGTAATAAAATTGATTTGATCGATTCTGGAAATAAAGACGAGGTGATTAGTAAAGTACCATACAATGTCGATATACTGACCAGTGCAAAAACTGGAGAAAATGTAGAAGACATGTTTCAATTGTTAGGGAAAGAATTAGTCTCCTAAAATAAACAATGACGCTACTTCAAAAATTAAAAGAAACCCATTCCGATAAATTCAATCAGTTAATCTTTTTGGACAAAAATTCCTATGTCCTGAATAGTTGTAATACCATCTTTAATACAGATGTGCTCCAATCAAAATCCGCTCAAGAGTGGTACCCATTCATAGAAAGTATTTTTAAGGATGTTTGGAATCTTGATAATCAAATCCGATTTGCCAAAGTTGAAACGAATTTACCAGAGCTAAAAGGCACTTATGATTTTTCCTTTTCAAAAGTAGTTTTAGATGGTGAAGAGGCTTTGCTTTGGTCTATTTACGATTACACAGAACTCTACAAAGATCTCTTATCGTTCCAACAGTCGCGCAATGAATTAGAAATTCGTAGAGATATCATTGAAAAAAAGTATCAAAAATTGGTTGATTTTAATGAGGTATTAATTGAAAAAAACAAAGAACTCGAAAACATCAACCAACTCCATCAAGATTATTTTCTAATTGTTCAAAATTCTTTGCTATCGCCGATCAATACTTTAGATGGCGTCAATGCATTGTTTAATACCAATAATTTTGATACGAATATTAATTACATTGAAGGACTGAAAAACACTTTTCAAAGTCTTCAATCCGTTTTTGCGGACTTGGAAGTTTTAACAACTTCGTTTGGTGGATCAAAAGAGGATTCCCAAAACTTCAATATCTATAATTTACTTGTCGAAGTTTTTGACACTTTTAAAAAGAATACTGCTTCTGGGAAACAACTTATTTTTCATATCGACAAAGACACCCCAGAAATCTTAAACGGTAAACCAATTCTCCTAAAGCAAATCATCTATTGCCTCATGATGAACTCCTATCGACTCGATCATGATGCTGCCTTGGATATACATGTACGACCATTAACTGCGAAAAATC
Organism: uncultured Saprospiraceae bacterium; assembly: GCA_937941765.1. Classification (GTDB taxonomy): domain Bacteria; phylum Bacteroidota; class Bacteroidia; order Chitinophagales; family Saprospiraceae; genus CALDGQ01. The sequence goes on along the minus strand of CALDGQ010000088.1, from coordinate 32,766 downwards.
CTGATATAGACATTCAATATATTGTCAAGGAAAGGAAATCAGAAGTAATGAATCGTATCTCTTCTGAACAAATAAATGAACTGAAATTAAGACTTGAGCTTGTCAAAAAATTAATTGAGATTCAAGGTGGGACCATCTCTATTGAGTTAGATGCAGAAGAAAATATTTGTATCAAATCCGTTATGAAATATCACATTCCTAGGTTAACTACATAAGGTTCAGCAGCTTACATTTTTCTACATTTTTACTCCTATTAAGTATCAAAACTATCATTTTTGCGTTTAAATATGTAACTTGACTAATCGAGCATACAACCTTCTTTGCTCTTTAATCTTAGGACATGAGAAAATTTATCTCCATATCAATTTTATTCCTTTTTGCAGTTGTTGCTGTAAATGCACAAACTATCCAACCAAGACAGTTGTCCAATCAAAACAAAGGAGTAATCTATAATAAAGAATTGGCTTTTGATTTTAGATTGCATACAAATGGATTTGCTGCCGGTGTTTCTTTTGGAAAAATTCGAACTTATTACAAAACTAAATTCTACACGCTAGAATTTGGAGAACTAAAACACCCAAAAGAATTTAGATTAAGTTTTGATAATTTAAGTATCAACGGAAAAACTGCGAAGTCTTTTATTTTTGGGAAACAAAATTCCTTCTTCACTTTGCGAGGTGGTTATGGAGCCAAAAAATATTTCACAGAAAAAGCGGCTAAGAAAGGAGTTGCAGTCGGTATGAGTTATTCATTTGGACCAACGTTAGGAATATTGAAACCTTATTATCTCGAACTTCGAAGATCTGTAGACAATACCAACAAAATTGTTTCTGAAAAATATTCCGAAGAAAACGAAGATATCTTTTTAAGTCAACAAAACATTTACGGCTCTTCCAGATTCTCTCAAGGATTGGGTGAACTTGGTTTTAGACCAGGTGTGCATGGAAAAATTGGCGTTCATTTGGATTGGGGAGCTTTTGATGAATTCATCAAAGCTGTTGATGTTGGCGTTATGATCGATGGATATCTTTCCAAAGTGCCGATTATGGTCGAAACAGATGCTTTCGATACTGAAAATAGCCGTCTGTTTATCAATCTTTACATATCTTTACAATTAGGAAAGCGCAGGTAAACATTTTCCCTCTTTCCATGTTTCTTTACAAATTACCTCATTATTATTTTTTGAATGGACGAACTACCTATCGTACAACCAACCAAAGAACCCAGAAAGAAAAAACCGGATTGGCTAAGAGTCAAATTGCCTATTGGTGAAAAATACAAAAAGGTTCGCTCTTTAGTTGATGAATATAAACTGCATACCATTTGCCAAAGTGGTAATTGCCCAAACATGGGCGAATGTTGGGGAGCAGGTACTGCCACCTTCATGATACTTGGAAATACTTGTACTAGATCTTGCTCTTTTTGCGCGGTCAAAACAGGGCGCCCAAATGAGTATGATGAAGATGAGCCAAATCGTGTTGGCGAAGCTGTCAAGCTAATGGAAGTAAAGCACGCAGTTATTACTTCTGTTAATCGTGATGAACTAAAAGATAGAGGTGCCGAAATTTGGTATCAGACAATTCGTTCAATCAAGGAAAATTCTCCTACCACTACTATTGAAACTTTAATTCCTGATGTTCGTGGAAATTGGGAAGCCTTGGAAAGAATGATCAGTGCAGGTCAAGAAGTTGTTTCTCACAATATGGAAACGGTTAAACGACTTTACAGATTGGTAAGACCGCAGGCAAAGTATGAAAGAAGTTTGGAACAAATAAAAAGAACCAAAGCATACGGAAAAAGAACAAAGTCTGGAATCATGGTAGGACTTGGTGAAACGAAAGAGGAAGTATTTGAAATCATGGACGACTTACTCGCAAATGATTGTGATGTCATAACAATTGGTCAATATCTTCAACCTACTAAGATGCATTTAGAAGTTGCGGAATTTGTTCATCCTGATACTTTTGCTTTATACAAAGAAGTTGGTTTGGAAAAAGGGTTCAATTTTGTGGAAAGTGGACCGCTTGTTAGGTCTTCTTATCATGCAGAACGCCATCTGTAACAATTTAAAAATACTTCATCGTTATATCAATCAATTTATCCTTAAAAGAAGAATAAGGAGGCATCAACATTTCAATCATACTAAATGGCAATACTTGCTTGAATACTGCTCTTGCATTTGAATATTCCTTAAATCCATATTCACCATGTCCCTTTCCAATACCAGAATTATTAGAACCCCCAAACGGAAGATTATTGTTGAAAAAGTGTAGGGTCGTATGGTTAATGCAAGTTCCACCTGCACGTGTGTTGTTTAGGATGTGATTGATATTCATTTTCTTACTACTAAAAATGTAAATCGTTAATGCTTTCTCTTTAGAATTAATCACTTTCAATGCCTCATCGATATCTTCATATTCTTGTATTGGAAGTAATGGACCAAAAATTTCTTCTTCCATCACCATCGAATTAGCTGGAACATTTGTCAATATAGTAGGAGCAATAAAATCATCTCCATCAGTTGTGTTACCACCTTCAATTACTGTTGCGCCTTTGCTTATCGCATCATCCAAATAAGATTTTACTCGATCATAATGTCGAGTATTCACCATTCGTGCATAATCTTTTGAATGCTCAACTGATTCTCCATAAAACTGTTTGATCTTTTTCTGTACCGCTTTAATGAACTTATCTTTCACATTTTTGTGAACAAAAAGATAATCCGGAGCAATACATATTTGCCCGTTATTCATGAATTTTGACCAAGCAATTCTCGTAGCAGCTGCGTTTATGTTCGCGGTTTCATCTACTATTGTTGGTGACTTTCCACCTAACTCCAATGTTACGGAAGCCAAGTGTTTTGCCGCAGCCTTCATGACAATTTTGCCAATAGAAGGAGCCCCCGTAAAAAAGATATGATTAAACGGCAAGGACAATAAAGCTTGCGAAGTCTCTACCCCACCCTCTACAACAGCGACTTCATTTTCATCGAAAACATCATTGATTATTTTTTTAGTAACTGCTGATGCATGCGGCGTATGTTCAGAAGGTTTTAGAATAATACAGTTACCTGCTGCGATTGCCGAAATAATAGGCGCAAAGGATAAATTGATTGGAAAGTTCCATGGCGCGATCACCAAAACATTTCCTTTGGGTTCATATTTTATCCATGACTTTGAACCTAACAATGGTAATGGAGTACTGACTGGTTCATCTGCCATCCAGCCACGAATGTGTTTCAACGTATGTTTTATCTCATTGGTTACTGGATAAATTTCAGTTAAATCAACTTCGCTAGGATGCTTTTTATAATCTTTATATAGTGCTTCTCGAATTTCTTCTCTATAGGTAAACATCGCTTTCAACAATTTTTTCAACTTTTGCTTGCGTTGTCGAACTGTTGTATTCGCTACATTTTGAAGATTCTTTTGTTGTGTTTCGAAAAGTAATTGGAGGTCCGATATTTCCGATGATGGCGAGATTCCTACTGTCATTTTGAAGAATTAAATTTGAGGTTGAGTTACTTTTAAAATTTGAACCTAATAGTCGTTATACTAAATATACAAATTTAGAATAAGACACCCTCATTTTAATTTATCTTTTGAGACATGTATTCGGAGTAAGACATATTTAGTCTTTGGAGAGTTTTACCACAATGGCCTAATGCAACAAGTCCCAAGGGACGTATTTTAAAACAAAGATCACCTAAGATACAAAGTTCACAAAGAATCTTGTTTCGAAAAATACCTACCGCATCCCCATCGCTCTTTTCATCTTGTCAAAAATTGCTGTGTTTTGATAAATACCTGCAAAATCTGAAGCACCAGGACCATATGCAAAAACAGGAATCAAATCTGCAGTATGATAATCAGTTGTAAAAGCAGTCACTAAACTATCTCGGCTGGAACCTTTATTGATTGAAAAACCACCAGTTTCATGATCAGCTGTGACGATAACCAATGTCTCTCCATCTTGTTTTGCAAATTTTAAAACTTGCGCAATCGTTCTATCAAAATCGAGCATTTCGGTAATAATGTAATTAGCATCATTGGCATGACCTCCCCAATCAATTTGTGAACCTTCAATCATCAAGAAAAATCCTTCTGGACTTTTTCTATTAAGAAAATTCACCGCCATGTTGGAAGCCTTTTTTAAATAATTTCTACCTTGCGCGACTGGCAATGGATCCTTATCAGAAGTCAAATATCCAAATTTCTTTTTCATTGGAATTTTCACATCTCCCAAATCTTCTTTGAAATAATCTGAAATAAAATATCCCTTTGCTTCTAACTCTTTGTACAAATCTCTTTCGTCGCTCTCTCTTCTATCAAAGAATTTTTTTCCACCTCCAATAAAAAAGTCAATGTCTGTCTTTAGAAAATCCGCGGCGATTTCTTCATACATTTTTCGACTTGGCTGATGTGAAATGAAAGAGGCAGGTGTTGCATGGACTATAGTAGAGGTAGCAACCATGCCAGTTGCCATTCCTTTTTTCTCTGCTTTTTCCAAGATTGTTTCTACAGCCACTGAATCCGGTCCCACTCCAATTGCTCCATTATAGGTCTTGACACCGCATGCAAAAGCAGTTGCTCCAGCTGCAGAATCAGTGATTAAATCATTGGATGCATGACTTTTATGTAAACCAATAACTGGAAATGATTCCAAGCTCAACTTTTTATCACTACTGTATATACCTGCAGTTATCTGAGAAATTCCCATTCCATCACCAATCATCAGAATTACATTTTTAGGTTTGGCCGATGGCTTGACCGGATCTGTCAACGGAATATTATAAGACACGGGAGTAGCATCTTCTGAATTTTGAGTTTTTTGACTTCCGCACCCTACTATGAGAATGATTGAAAAAAAGAGGATTAATTTGTTCATGATTTAAAATTTGTTCTAACAAAGAGCATATCGCTTGCCAGGTAAGGTTTTGACCATACCTTTAAATTCCAATGTCAAAAGTAAGGAAGCTATTTCACTTGATGGCTTTTTTAGTTCATAAGTTATCCGATCAATGCTTACTTCTTCCGTTTCTTTCAATAAAGTCACCAAAGATTGTTCTTCATTATTCAATTCAACAAACAATTGCTTTTGTATTTCTTTTGTAGCATCCAACTGTTCCCATCTCATAATATCAACTAAATCATCAACTCCATCTATTAATTGAGCTTGATGATTTTTTATTAAAGCATTACAACCTTCAGATTGCTCATCGGTAGAACGGCCCGGAAATGTAAAAACATTCTTGTTGTATTCATTTGCAATTAAGGCACTAATCATAGAACCACCTTTTATTTTAGATTCTACAACAACCAATGCATCTACCATTCCGGCAATGATTCTGTTTCTCATCGGAAAATGTTGACGACTTGGAATAGAAGCATGTGGGTATTCTGTCAGCAATCCACCTTCTTCGACCATTCTATTCGCAAGTCTTTTATGCTCGTGCGGATAAATAGTTGCCATCCCAGTACCCATTACTCCAACTGTTGGGATTTTGTATTCGACAGATTTTTTGTGCGCAACTCCATCAATGCCATATGCCAATCCACTGGTAATCATGACATTGTATGGTGCCAATCCTTCTACTAATTTTTCACAATTCGAAATTCCTCTAACAGTAGGTTGCCGAGTCCCAACAATCCCTACGATGCGTGTTGAATTGAGATCTGCATTTCCTCTGTAATACAATAGAAAAGGTGCATTGTCATAATGTTTTAATCGGTCAGGATAATCATCGTCCAAATAAAAGATGGCTCGGATTTGATGACGTTCCATAAATGCCATTTCCTGTTCAGCTTTTTCCAGAATATCACTACTTAAAATAGTGGAAGCACATTTACTTCCAACACCTGGGATTTTTAAAAGCTCTTTTCTGGAGGCTTCAAAAACATTTTTTGCACCACCACAATGACTGATTAGATATTTTGAGAGCATCGTTCCGACATTTGGAATCAGCGTAAGCGCAATTTTATATAGCGAGTCTTCTTTCATAGTTAAGTTTAAATTACAGAATCTTCAGTTAATACCAACAAATCCAGATAAGCAAATAGTTTATTTTTGTTATTAATAATTTGATTGCAATAAATGTTTTTCAAAACAACATGTACTAAAGAACTTCATATATAGTTTTTTCTATTAGGAATTAATTATTTTTACAAACACCCACATCAATCTTATTAAACACCTTGCATGGCAAAAAAAAGAAGAAAAAAAAGAGGCACTTCTTTACCAAAGTCTGAAATTTGGATCGTACTCGCTTTTGTTCTAAGCTTTTTAGCTTGGGGTATGACGCGTTGTAATTTTGGTGTACGTGATTATTTTGCAAGCAAGAAAACAGCGCTTGTTGAACAAAAAGATTCTTTAGCAGATGATCCTAATCCAACAGCTGGCATTGCTGATCCGCGTCGAGAAACCATTCATGTGACTGAGTTATTTATCACAATCGATAGCTTTAATTTCCGTACTACTCCAAAATTGGATGGTGCTGTAATTAAAAAACTACGACTTAGTGAAAAAGTAGTTTATCTAAATCAAATTACAGATTTCAGTCAGAAAATATTTGTCAACGAGAACTGGGAAAATGAGCCTTGGATAAAGGTTCGCACCATTGAAGGAGAAGAAGGTTGGGTCTATGGAGCGGGTGTTAGTTATTATGATGAAGGTCATAAAACGTTAACGGATTAATAAACGGTTGACGGTGAACGGGGAGCTCGCGAGGCGTACGTACACTATGTGCGCATATTCCTCGCAAGCTTCCCCGTCAACCGTTAACCGTTCACCGTCAACCGTCCCTCTACTCCTCATCAAAGCGATACAACTCGAGTTGCTCAATAACTTTGATCAGATTCTTTTCCAAATCTTTGGTGTCAAACTTACCTGAAGCCTCAAGCGCTTTCGCCCATGCTTTATAATCCTCATCATACAATGAAGAAAGTTTTAATTCCTTTGTCAAAAAAACGGAGTGATCTCTGAAACTTGACCAAGCACTTTCATAAGCGCGGTAACATGTTTCAGCATCTAATTTTTTTCCTTTCCATTTTTCAGTACACGGAATTGCGAAATAATTATTACTTCGCTTAGTCATCTTACGTTTGCCAACATCGGAATTTAATAACGAATTTGCCAACGTAATAGAAGCGGGTACACCATACTTTTTTTGCTCGTTGATGGCTACATGAACAAATCTTTTGATAAAAGATTTTATCTCTTTCCCATTTTGATCAAAAAAAGCAGTTCGGCGCAATGACTTTTTCTTTTTCTTGCTACCAAGATCCAGAAAACCTAGGACAGACGCTTTGTGAGGTTCTTTTACAAAAGACTTCTTAAGCTTATTGTTTCCCTCCAATATTAAGCCCTTATCCTTTATAACTTCATCCACAATTTCATCCACAATTGTTTTATCTATCTGTTCGGCGGATTCTATTTTTATTAAACCACTGCCAAAAATGGATGCATAAAAAACATAAACCATCATTCCAAATAGAAAAACTTTGATCCAATCGATTCTATAGCAGCGTTCTCTCATAGCGCTAAAAGAATCTAACTTTTGCATTACTAATTGTTTTAATGTGTGTGAACTACAATCCATCTAATTTCCAATTATCAAATGTATTCGGAATATTAAATGGTATGACGATGTAATTTTAAAACAAATTATTCCTTATTGCAAATTATTTTAAAACAATTTGTTTATTTTAACTAAACAGGCTTATAGTTAGAATTTTAAGATACGATTTGTAGATATACGTTGATTATTTTCTAGAATGGACACCATATATATACCATCGCTGAAATGGGAAAGATCTAGCTGCAATTCGGCTTGTGTACTTTCAATCTTTTGTTCAAAAATATTTTTGCCATCAACATTGTGGATTTGCAATTGGATATTATTCGTGTTGAATTGAGGGAATTCAATCGTTAGAAAATCTGAAGTTGGATTTGGGAAAACTTTTACTTTTGATGGTACTTCGGGTTCATCAATATCGACTGGCATACAAACATTAAAGGTATGAAATGCAGTAACTCCTAAAAAATCAACACGATACTCCCAGGGGCCAATAGCTGGATCATTTGGTATAACCGCATATTCAAAAGTATAAGAAGCAGAAAGGTGTTCAGCAGATTGAAGGGTCGTTTCCCAAGTATTAAAAACAGATCCGTCAGGTTTTATCAATTGATGATAGATAGTTTGATCCAATAACAAATCTCTTACAAAAACCATGAAGAATATATCATCACCTTCACAAAAATTATTCTCCTCATTTTTGATTTCTGGCAATGGACAACTTGGCACAGCAGGTAATGCAGAGTGGGTACTGATTCGATTAATACCTGAATCATAATATGGTCGTTGATCCGCCCACGAAGAAGTCGTATTTAAGCTGTTACAATCTCCTTCAAATGGATCGACCAAGTTTATCAAATCTTCTTCTTCATATACTTCAAAATGCAAATGAGGTCCATTTGACGCACCTGAACTACCTACTTTACCCAAGTATTCACCTTGTTGAATTACACCTCCAATGGGTGCTGTTGTCAATGAATTTGTTTTTAAATGACCATACCAAGCAACAGATCCATCATCATGTCTGATATAAATTGCATTCCATGAAGTAGTATCTTGACCGGTACAATTGCCATCATAATTTCCATCCAATTTGCCAATAACAATTCCATCAGCTGCAGAAACCACATCAACTCTACCCTCCTCCATCATACTCCAACCAAATGGCCAAAGAAAAATATCGGTCCCACTATGATTGAACCCTGAAGAAGAATCAAATGATCGAGCACCACAATTATAATCTTCAATAGCGGATGGAAAGCTAGAGTTGTGATCAACAAAAGCAGAAATTCCATGATAATCAATATCTGTAAATCCTTCAGCCAATCGCAATGGCCATTCCAAAGGAACAATACTTCTATTTTGTATTGGAATTTTACCCGCCTTTTTTAGATCAGTAATATTTTGTCTAAGGTATGTTTTAATATCAGTTCGTTGATTGTGGGACAAACATTGAGCATGTTCGATTTCAAAAGGGTAAAAAGTCCTAGCCTCCATATTAGGAGATTGTCCATAAAGATTGAAATAGACAATTTGCAATAAAAGAAATATGAAAGGTCCTTTTCTCATAACATTAACTAGGGATCATATCCTAAATTAATGAATTAGAATGATTTATGTTCAAATAAAATGGAAAAAATGGTGAATGGTGACTTCTACCTGTTAAAAAAGTAGGTTTTGATTAGTGAGCTACTATTTATTTGGGGTTTAATCCGCGGCTTTTGATTTTAAATATTTGAATTGGAGTACGCAGGATCCTCCCCGAACTTTGTTCGACCCTCCTTGAAATAGAAGGATGATGAGCTCGTGAGGACGTGAGGACGAGAATTCGTGAAGTTGATTACGATTGAATAATAAAGCAAAATGCTCACGTCCTCACTCAACAGCCCTCCTTTTTTCCAAGGAGGGTCGATCTGAAGGATCGGGGTGGATCAAAAACGCCCTACTGCAACTGCGTCCTAGCATGCAACAACTGTGCATTGCCAGGATCCGCTTGCAAACCATAATTAATATACTTAGTAGCATAAGTCCAATCACGTAATTGCTGGGCAAAAAATTGAATAATAAAGCACAATGCTCACGTCCTCACGCAACAGCCCTCCTTTTTTCCAAGGAGGGACGATCTGAAGGATCGGGATGGATCAAAAACGCCCTACTGCAACTGCGTCCTAGCCTGCAACAACTGAGCATTGCTAGGATCCGCTTGCAAACCATAATTAATATACTTAGTAGCATAAGTCCGATCACGTAATTGCTGGGCAAAAAATTGATGACCCATTCGATAACAGAATTCTGCAACGGCTGTATCGTGACTACCTTTAGAGATTAAATACTCGATATATTGTTCGATAAACGAGTGGTTTCTTTTGATTTTTAAAACCTTTTCAAATCCAGTTAGTAGTTGATTGATATCTCTATTAAATCGATAATCTTCCGCTATCAAACCTCCTTTCATAGTCAATGCTGAACCATATCTAGGATTAATTTCTAAAGATCGATTGATATAATAATTGATGTCTTTCAACATTTCCTGTTTCTTGGTTTGATCCTGTTCGACTTTGTAATTTTCAAAAATCGCAGTTCCAACAAAACAGTTAGCACGTGCACTGTTTTTTGAAACTTTTATAGCCGCAGTATTTAAGGACAAGGGTGTTGCCCATGCTGGAACTCTCATGATTGTTTTTGCCATAAATCCTACACAAAATAACCCTATCAAACCATATCCAAACATTTTCATTGCTGGCAAATCCGGTTTTAATAATGGCAATTTTTCTAACAACAAATACGCTAACGCAACACAAAATCCAATAGAGGAGATATAAACGAAACGCTCATTCATAAATGTACCAACTGTAAAAGGTAAATTGGATGTAATAGATAGCGTGGCTAAATAAAAGATAATCGCATATGAAAATACACTTTTCTTCTTCAAACCCAACAACGCAATTACTCCCAATCCAAAGTGGACAATCAATGACAAAATCACTCTCCAATCTCCCCAACTCATTATCGGAATATGATAAGGATAATAATCATGGGTCAATTGAACCGGAAATATCAACAATTTCAAATAAACCAACAACGTGTATATAATGGTAGCATATTTCTGACTTCCATTCATTTCCGCAAATGGATTGTTCATTAGATCTGTTACTTCTTTACCTGAATCCAAAAGATATCCAATTATTCCTGTTCTTAATCCGATAAATGCCACACCAACTAAAATTAAAGGTATAGTAACGATAGCTATTTTTTTGAAAGAAGTATTTGAAAAGAAATAAATGGAAAATGGAATCACAGCAATAAAAGTTAATGCATTTTCTTTTGCTAACAATGCCAAAAAGAAAGTAATCATAGATAATATCAACAAATGTATTTTGTCGGTCTTCACGTATTTCAAACTATAGTACATCGCCGCTAATGATCCCATCAAAGTCATAATTTCATCTCGCCCTTTGACATTCGCAACAACTTCACTGTGAATTGGGTGCAACACAAATAACAAGGTGGCTATAAATGGCATACTCAAATACCATTGTCGATCATTTTTGACTGGAAATAATATCGATAATACTCGAAATAACAATAACCCAGTCAATCCATATAACAATACATTGATGAAATGACTTACTTTGCTATTCGCACCAAAAAATTCATATTCAATTGCAAACGTTACAATAGACAAAGGACGATATCTTCCACCAACAATGAGATTTTTTTGTTCGCCAAAATAACCGGTCATACTTTCTGTCGTCAATATATCCTTGATACCACCTAATCCTTTTTTGACAAAATTATTTTTAGACAATACAATTTGATCATCTAAAACGTACTCAAACCCCACTGAACTGATATACAATCCAAATGCTAAAACAAATAATATTAATGAGGGAATTAAATTTTTGATCCAAAATTTTTCTGTAAATATCAAGCCTAAGCCTTCCTTACGTTTCTTGAAAACTGGCTTTTTTTCAATAGGAGTAGCAACTGAAGTTGATGCAGTTGATTTAGGAATTGGTTTTTTACGCTTCTTTTTAGCCATGTTGAAGGTTGTCGATATCCACACAAATATGAATAATTATCAAGTGTTTTACAAATAGTTGTACGATACTATTTTTAAATGGATCGAATAAATCCTTATAATTCTAATATATTTTCTGAAAGGATTAATTTAGCAATGTGATTTATGATTTTATGATGTCTCATTTATGATATGACCGTTCAGAAATTGAACGCGTGAATACGCCAGACTGTGAGAAAATACTCGTTCGAGATGAGAGGTTAGAAACCTTCATCTCGTAACACACACGGTATTCGAGCAAAAGGTTTCTAACCTCTTTGCTTTGGGAGTTTTCGCACAGTCTGACGCATTAACGATCATATCATACATCTTAAATCATACGTCAAATCTATCTGAAATCAACTTAAATAATGCAAAATGCGATTCTTTATCAAATACATTCCGCTACTTTTTCTCTTTTGTTTTTCAACCGATGTTGATGCACAAGTAAGTTTAAAAGTAGGTTACAATTTTGGCAAAACCAATCCTACTATTTCAAATAGTATTATCCAGCGATACAATGAAACCAATGACTTTTTTACAGATCCATTGGAAGAAATTAAATGGATGAGCGGTTTTGATTTGGGTGTACGTGTACGTAATGAATACGTAGGCGCTGAATTGAGTTGGGGAAATAAATATAATCGACAATATGCAGAGGGTACAAGCCCTTTGACTGATGCTGAATATTTTAGAGAAATTTATTTGCGATATGGTAGCTATTCATTTGGTTTGGAATCTTATATCGGCCCAATTGGTTTTGGAAGTTCTATTGATTTGAATCGCGCAAGTGTCCGGACAAGAGATACAAATGAAAAAAAGAAATATAAAATTGTCGCGGAAACTGGCTTCAGTAGTCACTTCTTTGTAAGCTATCATTTTGAAGCATCCGAAACTACAAGTTTTACATTACGTCCTTATGTTCAAGTTCCTTGGAAAGGTGTCAATCTATATCAACTAGAAGCTGAATTGAATCCTGAATTTGCAGCAACCGCTGTCGAAGATGATTACAATGAGAAATTTTTAAACTTTGGGATTCAGATTATTTTCTTTAATGGGAATTGAGGGGATGGTGAACGGTTGACGATTGACGGTGAACAAGGAGTACGTGAGAACGCATGCTCCTCGCGAATTCCCCGTCAACCGTTCTCCGTCATCCGTCAATCGTCCTAAGAAAAATCCAAAATGAAAAAAGTAAACCGCAAAACATTTCTAAAAGGTGTCGCCCTTACAACAATAGGATTACCAATCGCAATTCGGTCTTGTAGTTCTCAAAATTTTGCCCAGAACGCAGAAGGACCGAACTTAATTACCAATAAAAAATTTGAATGGAAAATGGTGACTACTTGGCCGCCTGGATTTCCAGTCCTAGGTGAAAGTTGTACCATCTTGGCAGAATTGGTTGAAAAAATGAGTGCGGGTCGATTAAAGATAAAAGTATATGGTGGTGGTGAATTGGTTCCTGCACTAGAAGCATTTGAAGCAGTACAAAGTGGTGCTGCAGATATGGGTAGTGGTGCTGCTTATTATTGGGCTGGGAAAGCTCCTGCCACTCAATTTTTTGCTTCTGTACCATTTGGAATGAATGCACAACAAATCAACGCTTGGGTGATGACTGGTGGAGGGCAAGCACTTTGGGATGAATTGTATGGCCAATTTAATTTAGTGCCATTGCTTGCTGGAAATTCTGGCGTACAAATGGGTGGCTGGTTTAATAGAGAAATCAATACGATTGATGATTTCAAAGGTTTAAAAATGAGAATGCCTGGTCTCGGAGGCAAAGTGTTGGAAAGAGCTGGTGGCGCTCCTGTACTTTTAGCTGGTGGTGAAATATATACTGGACTAGAAAGAGGAATCATCGACGCTACCGAATGGATCGGTCCCTATCATGATTACAAAATGGGTTTTCATGAAATCGCAAAATACTACTACTCCCCTGGCTGGCATGAAACGGGTACCATCCTAGAAATGTTTATCAACAAAGATAGTTTTGAAAAATTGCCAAAGGACTTACAAGCCATCGTCAGAACAGCAGCAGCTTACATCAATAGTTGGATGTTGTCAGAATTTGAAACAAAAAATAGTATCTATCTTAAAAAATTAATCAACGAGAAAAATGTGGATATCCGGAAATTCCCAGAAGTAGTTTTACAACCGTTACGTAAATATACTACTGAAATTTTGGAAGAGTTGACCAGTAAAGATGCATTTAGTAAAAAAGTTTATGCTTCTTATGATAATTTTAGAAAGCAAATTGCGAGTTGGTCGGACTTGACCGAGAAGGAGTATTATAATAATATTTTAAGTTAGGGTTTTTTTTTCGATTTGTTAAACGAGTCAAAGGTTTTCAACCCTCTTGACTCACCTACTAAAAAAAGGCATCTCGATATAAATCGAGATGCCTTTTTATGTGTTTCAAAGTGAAGGATTAAGCCTTAACAGCAGGTCCAAACTTTTCAGCATCTACTTTTGATAATACTCTCCAGCATTCGTGAGTACCTGCCTCAGATTGTGCTACAGCATAAAATCTTCCTTTCTTCTCAACTACTTTGAACTCATCTGTTTCAAATTTCTTCTTTGTTTTCACATCGTAGAAACTGATCTTTTCTTTCTTGGCCATAATAACAGTGATTTTTAAATTAATGAATAAAGCCAAATATAGAGACATTTTGAGAATAAAGAGGCTTCTCACACATAAATTTGGGAAAGTTGGTCATATTAACATATGTATAACTTTAGGGAAAAACATGAGAATAAGCAGAAATATGACCTGAATGACCACAAATGGGGCAATTCCACGATATAAATGACCTGTTGTGACCTCTGGAGGCGCTACACCTTTCAAATAAAAAAGTGAAAATCCAAAGGGCGGAGAGAGGAAAGATGTTTGTAAATTGACCGCTAAGAGGATCCCAATCCATATTAAATCCATCTCAAATTGGACAAATATAGGTGCCACAACTGGTACTATGATGAAGATTATCTCTATAAAATCAATGAAAAATCCAGCTATGAAGACCACAATCATGACTAATATTAGGAAAGTCATAGGCGATAAATTGGCGTTTTCAATCACTTCTATTAGGTATTGATCTCCTCCCATTTCTCTAAATACAAAGGTAAATGTGGTCGCACCCAATAGAATTACAAAGACCATACAAGTCAAAAAAGTCGTCTGACTCATCACTTCTTGAAGGATCTTTAGACTGAATTTCCGCTGAATAATTGTGAGTATCGTTGCTCCCATCGCTCCCACCGCTGCTGCTTCTGTTGGGGAGGCGATTCCTGCGAATATGGAACCTAACACTGCAACAATCAAAAGTAAAGGCAACACAAACGCTTCAACAACCCGTCGTCCAAATCCTTCTCCACGAAATGCCGCTATTTCTTCTGCAGGCATGGCAGGTGCTTTTTCCGGATTGAGGTAAGAATAGATAGCAATGTATAAGATATAAATAGTGACTAATAACAATCCAGGTATCAAAGCTGCTTTGAATAAATTTCCAACAGAGACATTCAACACACTTCCCAACAATACCAATACGACTGATGGGGGAATAATTTGCCCTAAGGTTCCGGATGCTGCAATCGTACCGGTTGCCAATTCCGGTGCATATCCTCTTTTCAACATCGTCGGTAAACTAATCAAACCCATGGTGATTACCGTCGCACCTACAATTCCCGTTGAAGCCGCCAACAATGCTCCTACTATAACGACAGATATCGCCAACCCTCCTTTCACTTTCCCAAATAGCATCGCCATAGTTTCTAATAGACTTTCTGCCAACCCAGATTTCTCCAACATGATTCCCATAAAAATAAAAAGTGGAACGGCTAACAAAACATAATTACTCATTACGCCCATTATCCTTGGTGGTAATGCTGAAAAACTTGAAGGATCTAAAAAACAAAGTGCATAGATAATCGAAATACCACCTAATGTAAATGATACAGGATAACCATACAGGATGAGAATAAATATGGAGACAAAAAGTAGTAAGGCTAATAATTCCATATCAATCGATTACTTCATTTTCTTCATTAGTTTCCAAAATGGTGATGACAGAATTGCAAACTGAAGCAATCGCTTGCAGTAACAATAATCCAATCCCAAATGTTATCGCAAATTTGATCAAATATCTAGCGGGCAATCCACCAGGATCTGGAGAACCCTCTCCCACCTGAAAAGAAGTAGTTGCATATTGAAAACTAAAGATAATGATGATGATGCACCAAGGAATGAGAAACAATACGGCTCCTACTAAATTCACCCATGCTTTATCTCGTCTGGAAAATTTGGTATAAAATAAATCAACTCGAACATGATGATCATGCTTCAATGTGTAACCAGCACCCAATAAAAATATCAATGCAAATAAGTGCCATTCCAATTCCATGATCCATGCTTGGGTATCATTGAATAGATAGCGAACCGTCACATCAAAACAAACTAACAATACTAATACAAATGTAAACCAAGAGGCGAAACGTCCGAACACTTCATTGAGTGCACCGATTCCGTTTTCAATTTTTGAAAGGAGTTGTATCATTGTTGGTTTTTCTTGTGGGTAATTTACGAAAAAGTTAAGTTTAACACACAGAAATTTTTACTACAAAGGGTTGATTGAATTAAAACGCATTAGACGTATTTTAACACAAAGACCACATAAGAAACAAAGGACACAAAGAATCATTTCTCACATCAAAAAAACGGAAGAACACTCTTTGTGATCTTTGTTTCTTTGTGATCTGTGTGGTAAAAAAACTCATTGGCGGAACGCCAAACACAACCGTCTCCGTTGTAATTTTGTGTTCAAAAAAAACTATCATAAATAGCCTGATGGATCCGAGGCCGAATATTCAGTCTATAAATTTTAGGATTGTTTCTAGTAGGATAAACCCGATTGGAAAGAAAAATAAAAATCAATTCCTCATCAGGATCGATCCAAGTCAATGTGCCCGTATATCCAGCATGTCCAAAAGTATTAGGACTAGCACTTTTTGCAGTCGAACTATTTTGTGGATGATATTCAATCAACGGCTTATCAAAACCCAGTCCTCTACGATTGTCTTCCTCACAATATTGGCAACGAATAAATTCTTGAATCGTTGATGCTTTTAAAATTCTTTTTCCATTATAAATGCCTCCATTTAAGTAGAGCTGCATCAACTTGGCGAGGTCCAAAGCATTGCCAAACAAACCAGCATTTCCTGACACCCCACCCATCATCGCTGCACCTTCATCATGCACCAATCCATGTAGCTGTACATTTCTAAAAAAAGTATCTTTTTCAGTTGGAATAATTATTTCTTTTGGTAAAATTCGCAGCGGATGAAAAGTCAAAGTTGTGCTTTCTATAGGATCGTAAAAGGTTTGTTTTAAATAATCCGGTAAAGACATTTTTGTTTTCTTTTCTATAATATGTGGAAGTAGATAAAATGGCAATCCTGAGTACTTGTACTTCCGCTCTTTTTCAAGTGGTGAATCTTTTATGGCTTTATAAATTTTTTTCTTTTTATAACGTCGATGGAGATACAAGTTGTCCGTTACATAAACAGGATAAAACCAAGATCGTTTATTTTTGAAAGTTCGTTTTCTAAAATTCCCTGAAGCGTCCAACGTACTTTTCCAATAAGGAATCCAAGGCTTCAAGCGAGCATGATGAGCCAACATCTCTCTAAATGTCAAATCCGCTTTATTCGATTTTTTAAAATAGGGCCAAAATTTTTTGAGTGGCGCATCCAAATCAAAATCACCGTCTTCGTACAATTTCATAACAGCTGGTAAAACCGTTGTTATTTTAGAAATGGATGCCAAATCATAGACATCATAAGTCTGCACTTCATTTTGTTTTTCATAAGTATGATGTCCAAATGATTCGTGATAAATTACTTTTCCATTTTTAGCAACCAACACTTGAGCTCCTGGAAAGGCACCCGCATTAATTCCATCAGTTACAATTTCACTTACTTTCGCATGTAGTTGATTTCCATTGACACCCATTTTCTCTGGTTGTTCATAGGTTAATTTCGTACTAAATTGACTAAATGAACTTGATATTATTCCAATAAAAAAAATTACAAAAAATATAAAACGCGCTTTTCCAATTTTGAATGTTATCATAGCACCAAACTAAATAAAGTTTTACATGTATACTTGAATTTTAAGCGGTATATTTGTATAAATTTTAAAATAAATGGACAAAAAGACTCCTAGCAAAAAGAAACCTGCTAATAAAAGTACAACCCGCAAAAAAGCAATTCCAAGAAAACCAAAAACTGCTACCACTAGAAGTGCTTCTAGAAGGACTTCTAAACCAAAAACTAAAAAAGTAGTACTCGAATCTGAGGTTAAAGAAAAGAAAGCACCAGCAACAAAAGCTGCACCGAAAAAGAAAGCAGTTGCTAAAACTTCAAGTCGTTCTAGAAAAAGACCGACCTCTACAAACAATTCTAATAAGGCAAACAATAACGCAAAACCAGTAGAACAAAAGCAAACTCCTCAAAAGGTAGCTCGAAAAAAGACAGAAATTGCAAAGGAAAACTTGAATGGGAATCAACAAACCAAAACCTATTCTAATAACAACCCTAATGCAAACCAAAACAAGAGACCAACTCAACCTTATATGCCTCCACAAAAATCATCTAACAATGATTCTACAGTAACAATCAACCAAAATGTTGCAATCCTAATTGACGGAAATAATATCGAAAAAAGTATCCATAGTTTATTGAATAGAAAATCAGCTATGTTAGATTTTGATAATATCATTCCCAAATTATTGAGAAAACGTGGATTGAATCGATTAATATACTTTAGAGAAGGTTTACATATTTCTTCTAAATTGGCAGAACGTTTGCACAAAAACTACTTTGGTACTGTTGTACCATGTCATAAGTCTGCAGATATTCCCCTGTCTATCACTGCAACACAATTGGCAGATAAAGTAGATACGATTATCATTTTATCAGGAGATTCCGATTATGTTGATTTGGTTCGACATTTACGATCAAGAGGTGTCCGGGTAGAAATTGCTGCAATCAAACAAACAACTGCTAAAATTCTAATTGATGAAGCCGATTTTTTCACGGAAATTACAAGAGCAGACTGTTATGTTCGGTAAAAAGCCCTGACAACTGTATTTTTTATAGATAAATTAACGTTATCGGGGTAAATTATTTTTGCTCCGATATCGTTATATTTGTAGTTCCCATTCCTCCCCACCTCCGTTTAATAACTTAATGCCCTCTTTACAATTAACAACATGTATTATACATCATTGGTTCGTTTATTTTTTATTGGCTTTATTATTCTGGTTAGTCAACTTTCTTTTGCTCAGGTTGACTATACGAGCAATGATAAGGTTAACCCCTATGAGGGAAACTTTGGGTATGGATTCAATCCTGGATACAATCCACCTTGGACCGATGAACAATTAGCAGATATTGCAGCCGGAACGGATGGCCTCAATGCCAACTGCATCCGCCCTACACTCCCAGAACGTTTCATGGAGCAGTTTGGTTATGAATTGCGTTTGAAAACACTTCAACATTATCAAGATTTGGGACTAGTTGATAACACGATGTTTGTAGGTTATCCTTCCGAAGAGCATCGGGATCCAACCATTTTTTGTGAAGGCAGTAAATCAGAAATGTTCGCCAATATGTACGAGCCAATATGGGACAATGGTGAAAATGGAACTCCTGTCAATGATAATAATTATTACGCACTCTATTTATATAAAACAGTTACCCTATACAAGGACTATGTCAAGTTTTGGGAAATTTGGAATGAACCAGATTTCGATTATACTTTCTCAAAAGGTTGGCTACCAAAAGGAATTGTACACCGAGGCAATTGGTGGGATAACAATCCAAAACCTTGTGACTATGCTGTGAAAGCACCTGTTTATTATTATGTGCGATTACTTCGTATAAGTTGGGAAGTGATAAAGTCTATCGATCCGGATGCTTACGTTAGTACAGGTGGTTTAGGTTATCCAAGTTTCTTAGATGCAGTGATGCGAAATACTGACAATCCAGTGGATGGTTCTCATTCTTCAGAATATAGTAGAAAAGGGGGAGCTTACTTTGATGTCTTGAGTTTTCATTCTTATCCTCATAATGATGGTTCCATGAAAAAATGGAATAACGCAAAACCAGGATTTGTCTTATCTCGCCATTCGGATGCAGCATCGAAAGGTGTGATTGCAAAGAAAGAAGAATTTGAAGATGTATTGTTTAAATACGGATACAACGGCAAAAGATATCCTGAAAAACTTTGGATTCTAACGGAGGTAAACATACCTAGAATTCAACATGAAGAAAATTTAGGTTCCGATTTAGCACAAAAAAACTTCATTATCAAATCGTTGGTTGAATGTCAACAAAATGATATTCTTCAATACCATGTTTATAGTCTTTGCGACGCTGGATCTCATGATGGTGTCGGAGTGGATTATCAAGCAATGGGTATGTATGAGAAACTGGAAGGAACACAACCTTATAATCAAAAATCGAATTTGGCTGGTATCGCTTACAAAACAACCGCTACCCTACTTAAGGATAAAAAATATGACCCAGTTCAAACATTAAAAATGAATCTACCAACAAATATCGGTGGTGGCGCTTTTGCAGATGTTTTAGGAAACCATACTTATGTTATCTGGGCAAGAACAACCAAAGACAAGTCAGAATCTGCTTCTGCAATTTATACTTTCCCTCCAATGCTGAGTGATCATGAGCTCATCATTAGAAAATGGGATCACGCCGTTACACAAAAAGAGGAAAAATTAAAAAATGCTTCATTTGCACTTTCAAGCACACCTGTTTTTATTACACCTAATACGCCCGTTTTCAATTTTAAAAGAGCAACTGGATCTAAACAATCAATTGAAAATGGACTTTCATTCACAAGAAAAACAAAAAGTACAAATAAAACTGGTCTTGAAAAATACAATTTAACAATAAAAATACATGGCAAAGGTGATGTTAGAATTCTTTCTACCGATTCCAAAATAACGAATTGTGTTGAAGATTGTACCAATGCTTTTTGGAAAGATTCAAAACTATCTTTAACCGCTGTTCCGAATCCTGGATATGCTTTCGTTGGATGGGAAGGAGTCAATTGTAGTGAAGCACTTAACTGTAAGCTGATATTAAAAACTTCGGCTCAAATCACCGCCAAGTTTAAAAAAATCAATACAAGTAGTACAAATAATACCGGGTCAACAAAAGTCAAAATCAATGTAATTGGCTCTGGTGCTGTGTTGATCCAAGCGGCAGGTTATCAAGACAAATTTTGTGAAGGAGATTGTAAATTCACCTATGCCCACAACACTAATCTTACGTTTTCAGCAATCGCTGCTGATGAACACACTTTTACAGGCTGGATAGGAAGTGGTTGTTATGGAACCGCCAATTGTTATCGTTTATTAGATTGGGATATGGAAATGACTGTGAATTTCGTTCCTTCAATAAATATTCCAGAAGAAGAAAATCTAGAAGTCATGTCAGTAGAAGTGCCAATGAATATCTCTGTAAAAGGTGCAGGTAAAATTGTTATCACCTCACCTGATGGAACTAAATTTGAATGCAGATCTGATTGTACCGAATCAGTTTCAAAACACGCAAGGATAAATATGTTAGCAGTACCCGTTCACGGATACTATTTCGTTGGTTGGGAAGGTGACGATAATCCTTGTAAGGGAACAGGAAAATGTTTCATGAAAGTAAAAGAGACAAAAGAAATAGTAGCGATATTCGCTCCTATCGAACACATGAGACCAAAAATCGGCAGTAATTAAAATCGGTAACAGTTTGATTTATTTTTTCTGACTTTTCTCTTCTTCTTCTTCCAGAATTTCATTTTTGGCAATTGCGCTTGATAAGATTTATATGGCGCATATTCTGATGGATTTGCTGAAAAATGCTTCTTTCGTGGAGCAGGTTTTATCTCTTGGACACCTTTAGCCGTAAATACTTCCTTTTCAACTTTAACCTTTGGCAACTTTTCAACTTCTTTTACTGGCTTCGTTTTTACCACTTTTTCTTTTGGAGGCCTAGGTGGTTTTTGAGCTTTTGGCTTTTCTATAGCTATTCTTACAACTTCACCCACTTTTGCATCTCCAAACTGATCATCTAAAATTATATAATCGTTTTCACCTGTCTCTTTAATAACATTTGTGCGATTGTTATACTTATTATCTTGAAAAATTCGCTTCACTTTAGATTGACCAAAAGAAGATAGGCTACACATGAATGTGCATACGAATGAAAGGCAAAGCATTTTGTTCAACATTGACAAATGTTAGTGTTTGTTCTAAAAAAAATTAAGGAGTCCAGTAAGATGGGGATTATAGGTGTTGTTATTTGGCAAGATATAGATTTTTAATTTAAAAATAAAGTGCTTGGAAGAAGTACTAGTCAGATAAATTATAGCTCTACATATATCAATACAATATATTTATTAAATGTGACACTCAAAATTTTAACATTTGTTAATTTTCCGAATAAAAGATAGCTACTCAAACATGAAATTGTTGATTTAAATAATTAAATTCTGCAAAATTAATTATTTACAGTCATTTATTTTTATAACAATAATTACAAAAGATTTATATACTATTTTTATATCAAAAAAACTGTAAATATTTTGTAAATAAACGATGTTTACTATCTTTACAAATAAGCACTTACAAATAGTCGCTAAATGCAACTTGTCCCAATTTGTGAGTAATCCCTTTGTTATGAATTTCTCAAGTATTCAAATCTTATTGAATACTCAAGAAGATATTATCAAAACCAAAACTAAAGCCCTTATGCCAACACTTGTTCATTTAAAATATCTACCCACCCGATTATTTTTTCCCACTTTAATTTTATCACATTCTTAATTCACCGAAGCTTTAAGAGAGATTAAAGGTATTCACTAACCGGAATACACACACCTAATAATTAACTGGCCATCCATCAAATGCACTTTTGCATATGTCCTACTTATGCTCAGTTATCAATATAAAACACCTTAATACACACATATATCTATTTTTTTTAAATCTCTAAATTTTTTAAAACATGAAATTAAAACTTAAACTAATTCTTGCGAGCATGTTCTTTTGCTCACTGATTTTTGCCCAAGGGAAGGTTTCCATCGACCAACTGAAAAAGGATCGAGTGCGTACTGTTGAAATAAAAAAATCTAATGAAAAAGTTACAACTAAAATGTTATCTATTGAAGATCAACAAACAAAAGCTTTACAAGTAACCCCACCAAGTAATAGATCTATTTTAGCAAAAGAAAGTAATACTGTTCCTACAGATCAGAAGATTTCTACAACTACAAACGCAGATAATGAAGATCAAATAAAGACACACACTTTAGTTCCTTTGTTTGACAGATCTATTGTTCAGAAAGTTTCGAGTGAAACACCTTCTGCGAAAAAACACCAACAGATTTATACTGATTATAAATCAGTTTTAGATCAAATGAAAATCAATAACATAGAACGCTATCAAGCTTTTATAATTGATTTAAATACAATGGAATTGAGCGAATTAAAGTCTCATTATAATTTAAAATAAAATGAAGATCATGAATAAAAAATTATTTTTATACTTTATACTTAGTTGTTGTTTCAGTTTTGGTGCTTCCGCTCAAGATTGCTCGATGGCAGATGGCGTCACACCAATTTGTACAGATGAGCCTGTTATGTTTGCCGCAGGAGTAGAACAAACAGATGCTGATGTAACCAATCCAAATGTTGGCTATGGTTGTTTATTGGGAACACCAAATCCTGCCTGGTACTATCTAGAGATAGCTACTGCCGGCACACTTGCATTTGATATTTCCAATTCTGCAAATGATGATGTCGATTGGGCAGCTTGGGGACCTTTCACTAATGTTGCTGCTTTAAATACAGCATGTGGAGCAGGCTCCTCACCTTTTGATACACCTATAGATTGCGATTATACAACTGCTCCATCTGGAACCGTGAATTTAGGTACTGTTGCAGTTGGGCAAATTTATGCTGTATTAGTTACAAATTTTGGTAATGCTCCAACAGATATTTCTATGGCTACATCAGGTGGATCTACAGCCGCAACCAATTGCGCGATTGTAGTAAATTGTCCTGACAAAGAATTCACAGCACCAACTGATGCTTGCTCAGCTGAAACAATAAACTGGGCCGCTGGAGCAAATTGCTCCATAGATGGTCCTCCTAGTGTCGCATTTGTAGTTGATCTATTTGTCTACGACGCTGATGACGATGGTGTACCAGATCCTGGAGGTGCGCCTGCTGGATTTGAAGCGACTATTGACGTTTCATCTCCTACCCATACTACGGGTTCTGGACCGGCTGGTACTGAAATTACTGTTAAAAATCCAGCTATTACTGATGCTGGTTTTGATTTTACTTGTGCTGTTCCTCCGAGTGTCACACTTCCTGCTAACACTACTTGCGCACCTGTTACCTACACATACTTCTTAGCTGTATTTGACTATACTAATGATACGGACGCTGATGGTTTATGTGGTGCTGGAGTAAATTGTGCGGAATATGCTCCAGACTGTACAGTGGAACGCTATGATGTTGTTGTTTGGCCTGCACCACTGACCGTTGTAGTTACGGATGATGGATCAACTTGTGGTACGCCAACATTAGAATTACGAGATGCAGCTGGAGCTACTTGTGAAACACTCACAGGCCCAGCATGTGCTGCTACTGGAGACACATTTAATTATGATTTTAGTACAACAGCTACAGCAACTGCTTTAGCAACTGCTCCAGCTGCTTGTGTTTTACCTACTTTAACCGGTACAATTACTTGTGCAGAATGTATAAATGCTTGCCCTGATAAAGATTTCGTTGCACCAACAGAAGCTTGCTCTGCAGAAACAATTAATTGGGCCGCTGGAGTTAATTGCGCTGTTGATGGTCCTGCATCCGTTGCATTTGTCGTCGATTTATTTGTCTACGACGCTGATGACGATGGTGTACCAGATCCTGGAGGTGCGCCTGCTGGATTTGAAGCAACTATTGACGTTTCATCTCCTACCCATACTACGGGTTCTGGACCTGCAGGTACTGAAATCACCGTTAAAAATCCGGCTATTACTGATGCCGGTTTTGATTTCACTTGCGCAGCTCCTCCTAGTGTTCTACTTCCTGCTAACACTACTTGCGCACCTGTTACCTACACATACTTCTTAGCTGTATTTGACTATACTAATGATACGGACGCTGATGGTTTATGTGGTGCTGGAGCTAACTGCCTTGAATATGCTCCAAATTGCACTGTAGAACGTTATGATGTGGTTGTTTGGCCAGCGGCACTTACTGTTGCAGTTACAGACGATGGCGCATCTTGCGGAACTCCAACAGTAGAATTACGAGATGCAGCTGGAAATGTATGTGAGACCTTAACTGGACCAGCTTGTGCCGCTACTGGAGACACATTTAATTATGATTTCAGTGGTACTGCTACTGCAACTGCACTTGCAACTTCTCCTACTAATTGCGTTTTACCCACTTTAACTGGAGCTATCACTTGCGCAGCATGTGCCCCAGTTTGTGGAGCAACAACCGACTTTGCCGCAGAAAATGTTTGTTCTGATGCTCCAATAACTTGGACTGCTGGCCCAACCTGTGCAGGATTTACTGGAGTTGTAGGTGTGATTGCTGATTTACTTGTATATGCACCTGGTGGCGTTCCAGGAGAAGCACCTGCAGGTTTTGCTATTGATATTTCTTCTCCTACCCACTTTGATGGAGCAGGCACACCTGGCACTGAAATAGCAGATAAAAATCCCGACATTGTTACGGTTGGTTTTAATTTTACTTGTGACAGTCCACCAACAACTGCTGGATTTACAAATAATACTTGTGCACCATTTGTTGTCACCTATTTCCTCGCCGTATTTGACCAGGCAGTAGACACAGATGGTGATTTTAATAATGAATACAATCCAGATTGTACAGTAGAAAGATATGATGTAACCATTTATCCAGCTCAACCTACTGGAAATATGATTGCAGGACCAGATGTATGTGATGATGGTACCGCGATGGCCACCTTGCAACTACTAGATGGAAATGCGAATATTTGTAGCTCCACCATGGTTTCTGCACCAGCTGTAAACATGACATGTGGTGTATCAACACAATCTGTCTCCGCAACCATTACAGCTGCTGAAATTGGAACATTATTTGGCGCACCTGCATCTTGCTATGTAGAGGTAACAGGAACAGCGGACATAAACGTATATCCTAATCTGACAGTTAGAGAAACAGAAGGTTGTCTTCCGATGGCAGAATTACTTGCTGAAGATGGAACCGTTTGTGAAACTCAAACTGCGACTGCTTACGATTGTAACAACCCGTTTGCTTACGACTTTTCGGATTTCTTTCTTGGAGCTCAACCAGCTGCCTGTCCGCCTCCTGCTGCAGGAACTGTAGCTTACACGGCTGCCGTAGCACCTCAAGTTAATTGCCCTGCTGCTGCTGTAACAGTAACCTGTGCAGCAAATATTTCAGTTGTTGACATAACTGCAGCAGACGTAACTACTACTTGCGGTATTGATGTAAATATAGTGTTGGAAGACCCTGTCATTTCTGGAGACCCAGATTGCAATGGAACCACCTATTCTTATACACACAATATTACAGATGATTGTGGAGGTACAGCTTCTTGTACGCAAGTATTTACAATTAGCCATCCAGACCCAATTGTCAATTGCCCAGCCGCTGCAGTGACGGTAGCTTGCGCAGCTAATATTGAGGTAGTTCCTGTAACAATGGCTGATGTAACAATTGCATGTAATATAGGTGCATCCATCACACTTGCTCCAGTTGTAATTACTGGTCCAGAAGATTGTAATGGAACAACTTATTCATACACACACACGGTTACCGACGATTGCGGTGGTACTGCTTCTTGCACACAAGTATTTACAATCAGTCACCCAGACCCAATACTTACTTGCCCTGCTGAAGATTTAGTTTTCGAATGTACAGGTAATGTAATTGACGTAAACATATGGATTGCTTCGGCATCCGTTACTGGAGGTTGTAGTGCAACTATTTCAACAGACTTTAATCCAGCTTCTTTAGTAGCACCTTGTCCTGGTGATGTGACGATACCAGTTATTTTTTCAGTTACAGACAATTGTGGCCCAGGTCCTACTTGTACGAGAAATATCATCATTAGAGACACGGGAGCACCTACGATTACTTGCCCAACAACAAGTACGAGTACAGGTTGTTCTGCAGCAGACGCTCCAGCACCTGATACAACAGCACCAACTGCATCAGATGATTGCTCAGGCGTAACAATTACTTGGGATGGGGATGTAGCTTCCGGTGGAGGTTGTATTGCTGACCCAACAACAATTTTACGTACTTATACTGCTACGGATGATTGCGGATTATCTACTTCATGTACACAAACAATTGTAATACAAGACGATGAAGTACCTACTCCATCTTGTCCAGCAGCTGTATCTTTAGCATGCGATGAATTACCTCCTGCTCAACCAACAGATTATGCAGGCTTCGTAGCAGCAGGTGGTAGTGCAATGGATAATTGCTCAACAACATTTACACTTGAAAATGTACAAGATGAAACAAACAACTCAATTTGTCCAGAAGATGGACCAATGACGATTGTTAGAACGTATTTTATCGCTGATGAGTGCGGAAATCAAGCTACTTGTTCTCAAACATTTACAATTGCTGAGGTGACTACTCCTATGGTAGTTTGTCCTGCTCCACTTGCTCTTGTTTGTGGAAACTACACCATCGCTGATATTGATGCGTGGTTGGCATCTGCTTCTGCAACGGGTGGTTGTAACCCTACTGTTAATAACGACTTTAATCCTACTTCACTTTACAATCCTTGTGATCCAGCATTTCCGGATCCTATTGTTATTACAGTGAATTTCTCTTCAATGGATCAATGTCCTTCTGTTGGTTGTTCTTCTACAATTTCAATTATTGATGATGAAGCACCAGTAGTTACTTGCCCAACAAATATTACAGATTTAAACTGTCTATTTGATATACCAACTGCCCCTAACAACATCAATGATTTCCTTAATTCGGCAGGTGCAGCAGTTACAGATAATTGTTCAACCGAATTTAATCTAGATTCAGTCGTGGATACAGAGAATGGTTTGACCATTTGTGCAAATGATGGTGCAAGAGAAATTTCTAGAACATTTACAATTTCTGATGATTGCGGAAATGCTTCTAGTTGTACTCAACTAATTACCTATGCGGAAAACGATACAGATCCTACGATCCAATGTCCAGCTGATCAAGTAGTATCTTGTAAAGATGATATCAATCCTCCTTCAGTTGACGACCTAGTCGTAACAACAGGATGTGGATTAGGATACACCGTTACATTGGCTGACGCAGCTAACATTGATGATCTAGATTGTGATGGTAGTACTTTCGTTTACACATATACCGTCACGGATTATTGTGGCGGAACTGCAACTTGTGACTTGACTTACACGATTGATAACCCAGGTTTACAATTAGTTTGTGGAGATGATATCTCAATCTTGTGTGGTGCGGATGATTTCCAAGCGCAAGTTGATGATTGGTTAAATACAGTTGCAATGCCTATTAATGCTTGTAACATTCCATCTACAACTACGAACACTTACGACCCTGATGCGTTTGAAGATTGTGGAGGAACTGGTTCTCAAGATGTGACTTTCACAGTAACTGATGATTGTGGATTCACTCAAACTTGTACACGTACCATTACTATCTTTGACTTTTATGGTCCTGACTTAGCTTTGATGGACATGGAAATCAATTGTGACAACACAAATGGTGGTGCTTCAAATGAAGCAGCATTGCAATCTTGGTTTGCTAGCTATGCTGGCGCAGTAACTGCAGATGCTTGTTGTACAGAAGATCCAATTCTTTCAGTTTCACCTGCTAGTGTTTCATTGGCAGATCTTTCTGGAGAATGTAATCGTTCGCTTACAATTGAAGTTACGTCTGAAGACTGTTGTGGAAAAACTTCTACTGCAACTGCTACCTTCACCATAACAGATAATGAAGATCCAGTAATTACAGAAGATGCATCTAATTTGGCATTCAATTGTGCCTACGGTGACGCGTTTTCTGACTTTGGAATTTGGATTGCTAACAATGGTGGTGCAGAAGCTGCTGATAACTGTGGTGTTACTTGGAGCACAGATCCTGCCAATCCAACTTTACCAGATTGCGCAAATGATGGCCCAACTTACGTAACGTTTATTGCTACAGATGCTTGTGGAAACTCGGCTAATACAACTGCTTATTTCAACGTGATTGATGATCAAGCTCCAGTATTTGGGAATAATCCAAACATCGTTTATAATGCATGCGATGAATTCATTATTCCAGAACCAACTGTTTCTGACAACTGTAGTAATGTGGATTTAAC
Organism: uncultured Saprospiraceae bacterium; assembly: GCA_937941765.1. Classification (GTDB taxonomy): domain Bacteria; phylum Bacteroidota; class Bacteroidia; order Chitinophagales; family Saprospiraceae; genus CALDGQ01. The sequence continues at coordinate 3,685 of CALDGQ010000088.1, read as the reverse complement.
TTTCACTGATGTAGTTACAGAAGGATGTTGTGGAACAAAATCTGTTGTTAGAACTTGGACGGCTACAGATGGTTGTGGACAAGCTAGTTCTTATACGCAAACCATTACTTCAATTGACAATACGCCACCTTCACTTTCATTTGATGATCCTGTCAACTGGCCACTACTTTATGGTTTAGTAGATGGAGATGAAATCAATATGCCTTGTGATGACATTACGGTCTTTACACCACAAGCTATTGATGTTGAAGATTGTTGTGAAGATGTGAGCATCTTTATGATTGATCCAATTTATCAAGTTGGAAATTGTCCTGAAGATGGATTTTTACAAAAATTAGAATGTAAATGGATTGCAACAGATGGTTGTGGAAACGAAAGTTCTTTGACTATTTTTATCAATATTACTGATGATGAAGCACCTACTTTCACTTCTCAACCTGAAGATGTAACGATTCCTTGTACAGATACTTGGGATATGACACCGCCTACTGCAATTGATAATTGTGATGAAGATTTGATAATTACTTTTGAAGATGACATGGCTCTAGGTTGCCAAAATGGAAATCTGGTAACTGTAAGAACTTGGACCGTAACGGACCATTGTGGAAATACAGATCAAGTTTCTCAAACGATTACGTTAATTGATAATGGAAATCCATTCTGGACATTTGTTCCACAAGATGAAACAATTGGATGCGATGAACCATATGAATTTGGAGTTCCAGTCGCTGAAGATGACTGCACAGATGCCACCATCTCAATGACAGAAACTTCAAACGTTGATGGTTGTAACAATACTTATACTAGAACTTGGTTAGCTGTTGATGGTTGTGGAAATTCTGCAACTGCTTCACAAACCATTACGCAATCCGATACAACAGCACCAGAAATTACTGCTGGTCAAGATGCGGTTGTTAATTGTTCTACCGATGGAACAGATGCCGAATTTAGTGCATGGTTAAATGCATTTGGAGGTGCGTCTGCTACTGATGACTGCAACGATGTTTCTTGGTCTAATGATTACGATCCGGCTAATTGGGTAGATACGGATTGTGCTGAAACAGGAGCATTTTCATCAGTGACAGTGACCTTTACAGCAACTGATGCATGCGGCAATGTAAGTACTACCTCGGGAACATTCAGCATATCTGATAACAACAATCCTACATTTACTTCAGTACCTGAAAACATGACCGTACCTTGTGGTGCTGACATTGTATTTGGAACACCTGAAGCAACGGATGTATGTAGTGAAGTTAGTATTAGCGCTGAGGAAATGACCAACACATTTGGCTGCGAAACAGTTCACCAAATTACTTGGACAGCTACCGATGCTTGCGGAAATACGACAACAGCTTCTCAAACTATTACCGAAATAGATGAGGAAGCACCAGTAGTCTCTGATGCGAATGATATGTCAGTAGAATGTGGTGATGGAGAAGGAGATGCATTAAACGCTTGGTTAGCAGCAAACGGAAATGCTTCTGCAACAGATGCATGTAATGAGGTCAATTGGTCCAACGATTATTCACCTAACAACTGGATTGAAAATGGTTGTGCTAATGGTATTGTTAGATATGTAACAGTGACCTTTATAGCTGATGATGGATGTGGAAATACCGCTTCTACTTCAGCAACTTTTTCTGTTGTTGATACTACCAGCCCAACATTGACTAGTGTTCCTGCAGATGAAACCATTTCTTGTACACAACCTCTTGTATGGGGTAATGCTTCCGCTACAGATGCTTGTTCTGATGTAACTGTTACTATTTCAGACTCAGTATCTGAAAACGGTTGTTCAACTATACATACACGTGAATGGTTATTTTCAGATGCATGTGATAATACAATTTTTACTACTCAAACAATTACAGTAACCGATAATGAAGCGCCTATATTTACAGGTGCTCCTGCCGTCATTACTGGAGAATGTTTACAAGACCCACAATACATAACACCAACTGTCTCGGACAATTGTTCAGAAGTTACCGTAACTCATGAAGACTCAACAAACGGTGGAACTTGTGGAACAGGTTATGACCTGATTCGTACTTGGACCGCAACGGATGCTTGTGGTAATACTTCCTCATTCGAACAGCAAGTTTGGATTGATGCAGATACGGAAGGTCCTACTTTCAGCTCTATTGCTTCTGATATCGTTGCGCAATGTAATCAAGAACCAGATTGGGAAACACCTACTGCTTCAGATAACTGTGGTGGCTGTAATGATATCACAATAACCTTCAATGATGTTCCAAACGGAGGATCTTGTCAGTCAGGATATGACATCACTCGTACATGGACGGCTACTGATTGTTGCGGAAATTCATCTACTACAACTCAAACAGCTTGGGTATACCCTACTGGTGGTTCAATAGCCTTCTCTTATATTCCTACTGATATGACGATTGGTTGTAATGAAGAGATGTTGTTTGGAACCCCTATTGGAACTTCGACTTGTGAAGGATATAATCTTGATTTCGAAGATACAATGACAGAAGGTACTTGTGGCAACTACTCCATTACTAGAAAATGGACAGCTTCCGATGATTGTGAAAGTGAGGCTACTTGTGAACAAACCATTAACGTTGTTGATAATACACCTCCATACTTCACTTTCATTCCTGATGATTCAGAAGTGAATTGTTCAGCGGAAGTTACTTTCGGAACGCCAATTTGTGAAGATGAATGTAATCACGTTTCTGATGTAACTTGGGAAGATAATATCATCCAGGAATGCGGAAACAGTTACACGATTACACGTACTTGGACCATTACGGATGCATGTGGCAACACAAACACAGCTACTCAAAAAGTAGATGTAGTGGATGAAGTAGGTCCTGAATTTGAAACTACTCTAGAAGATAAAGTAGTAGCATGTGGTGAAGCAATCAACTTTGATACGCCAACCGCAACAGATCAATGTAGTGGTTCTTTCGAATTAACTTTTGAAGATCAATCTTCTACTGAAACATGTGAAGTTGCTTACACGGTGACTAGAGTTTGGACTGCTACGGATGCTTGTGGAAATACAACAGAAACAACGCAAACAATCACACGTCAAGTGGATAATCAAGCACCTGTTTTTGCTAATGTACCTCAAGATTATGTTACTAATTGCAACAGTACACCTACATTTGGAACACCAACCGTCAATGACAACTGCTCTCAAGTTGAAATGACTTTTGAAGATGTTACTTCAGCTGGTGATTGCGCAACAGGTTACACTATTACTCGTACCTGGACAGCAATCGATGCTTGTGGAAATGATGTTTCAGTTTCACAAACGATTACCATTTCTGAAGACAATACTTTAGCATTCTCTAATGTTCCGGCTGATCAATTGATCAACTGTAGCGATGAGATGCTTTGGAGTTCTCCTTTAGTGGAAACAAATTGTGCTGATGAAGCGGTAATTACTTTTACAGATGTAACGGTTGAAGGAACTTGTGCTGCAAGCTATGCAGTAACACGTACTTGGTCTGCTGAAGCTTGTGGAATTACAGTAACTGCTGCTGCAACGATTATAGTTGAAGACAATCAATTACCAACATTCGACCTAATTCCTGATAACAAAACAATCGCTTGTGGTGAAACTCCTGCTTTCGATACACCATTGTTCTCAGACAATTGTTCTTCTGTTGAATTGAATTTCTCTGATGCAACCAATTCAGAAAATTGTGCA